>JAILPW010000009.1:0-16747 GCA_024699245.1 Clostridia bacterium
CATCCTTCTTGATGCCAGCGGCAATGCCATCGAGAACTGCGTCGATAGCGCGAGCTGCAGCAGCCTTAGATTCAATGCCAGCTTCCTTGTTAGCGAGCACGGCTTCAATGAGATCTTGTTTGTTCATTTTATAACTCCTTCATCAAGGACGCATACTGCTGCCTGATTTCCATGGAATAACTCACTTGAGAATGCATCTACAATGTACTGTTTCATAGTAATCCCTCCTATAAATCCCGATTTGTCGTTCTACATTATTCCGCAAGAAAAATTTAAATATACTCGACAAAGAGGTCTCTTCCATCCGTTTTTGTATTATACCATCCGGCGCAACACTCTTTTAAAGACAAATCATCTGCATTATTAATCAACTCATTGCTAGCGCGTGACCGTTCGTACCACACCTAATACACCATGTATTGTGTTAAAACTAACCTGATCAAGCTCCTTTTGTTTCAAGGATACTAAGCATACTTTCCTCATCCACATAATCGATATCTTCTAGGGCAATTCCAGAATAGTTATCAGTATATTCTGCTTCGAGTTCGTAGTATTCTTCTTCTGAAACTTCCTCATTGTTCCAGTGCCAGGTTCCGTTATCCCAGTTGTCAGGATAATCAAATTCAGGATTAGGCTCCAAATATCCGCCCAAACTATATTCGTAACTTCCGTTTGAAAATTCGTAGGCACTGAAACCAGGGCATCCATAAGGTGCACTCATTGAGATATCATATATTTTCCCCATTCCCGGAAGATAATACTTTGTGCCTCTGTATCCACCTGCTGAAGCTACTCCATCAGCGAGTTCGGTTATCACGATCTCACCGTCATACCAGTCAACGATTAAGAAATAATTCATACCTGCATCCTGTCGGTCTTCACTTCTGTCTGTGACAATCAGTTCATCTGAATTATCTCCGTCAAGATCGATCAACTGAAAACTGTCCCATCCGAATTCTATTCCTTGATTTACATATATCTCGTAGTATCTTCCGTCCCATTCATAATCATAAATGTTCTGAATAAAGGTGTAATATTCCTGGTAAGGATTTTCTTCCGGCACTACAAGGCTATTCTCTTTTTCATGCACGGTTTCTTCTGTAATGGTTTCTTCAGTTTCTTCGGAAATTTCCGTTTCGGAAGATGATATTGATTGCGTTTCCTGTTCTGTAATCGATGTATCAGTAGGCTTATCTTCTTGTGTGTTTTCAGTAACTTCGTTGCATCCTGCCATAAGTAATGAAAGTGATAAATATATTGCAATCAATTTGATCTGTTTTTTCATATGATTTATCTCCTCGTTTCTGACTAGTTAGTCGACAAAGAACAGCTCAATTTCTATGCTGTTCAAAGAGCATTTTATCATATGTTTGGAAATCATCTTTTTTGTATTGTGGATCGATGATAGACACGAAGACAAAAAGACGATCGGATGAAAAGTCCGATCGCCCTATTATTTAAGTTAATTATTTGACTTAAACCTGATCAGGTTTTGCTCCTTTACTCTCGTACAAGTGTAAAAGCATCTTCAGGGAAATCTGATTGGGTTACGAGTATAGTGTTCTTGTCTATCTTCTCAATTTTAATGTTATTTCCCTCTATGTAATATGCAACGAAACTTCCGTCAGAAAGCACCTCTTGAGAAACAGTATAAGAAAGGATCAGAGTCTGCACGTCTATATCGGTAGGTATAGTGCCTCCTTTAGTTCCATTACCCTCCTCGTCATATGAATACCAAGGAACGTCTCCATACCACGATCCTTCAAGGAAGATGATCCAATTATCTACACTGCTTAATTCTAAAGTATCAAAGAAATCCGTATCGCCTGCTGTTGCACTGGTCTCCGTAATTTCTGTCTCCGTCGGCTCGGTCTCACTCTCAGAAGGTTCAGTCTCGCTTTCTGTAGGTTCCGTTTCCGTAATCTCAGGTTCAGTTTCGTCTGTCTCCGTGATTTCAGGATCGGTTACATCTGTTTCCACGGTCGCAGGGTCTTTTCCTAGCTCTTCCGCAACGCCTTCGATAAAACCGTTCGGGTCGAATCCGCCGTTCGGAGTCAGTGGCTCGTTGTCTTCGATCAATTGCTTAGCAACTTCCTTAGGAAGAGCATCATCAGGACCGTCGGAATCATCTTCTTTCATTATCTTCTTGATGTCAGATTTATTCAGTCCGATTTCGTTCAGAAGATCCTTGGCCCTGTCAGTATCTGCATCTTTCTTACCTGTCAGAGTATCCATCAGCGTGAACTCAGTGCCTTTATCAGTTACCTTGATCGCGCCTCCGAGAAGCGAGCCGTCATCGAGGTAATTTGTCACCTCTGAAGATGCAAGCGAGACCACACCCAACGAATTGTTTACGAATGATTCTTTTGCACTGTCGGATAAAGAGTTCCAACCTTTCGACAGGATCTGGGTGCCCGTTTTACCGATCTCAGGTAGTGCGGTGCCCAATCCGATGAAGCCGAATACCGTACCGATCTTGGATGCACCGTCATCGAGTTTGTCTAAAGTAGCGGATACATAATTGTTTTCTGTTCCACATATGATCTGTGAACCCAGAGATCCAACCTGAGCTACTGCACTAACACCCGTACAGAGTATTCCTCCTGTCTCGATGAGTCCCACTGAAGCCGGAGCTGCAGTAACCGCTATCACGAAGCTTGCTGTCGTGCCAGCTGCCTTGAGTGTCTTAAGTCCTGTGACTATCGTATCCGCCTTATCTGCAACATCAGTATATGCTGCACCTTCCAATATTGCCTGTGCCTGCTTCAGTTGAGCATAAGCATGCTTGGCGTCAGTACCCATCTGTTCTGCCAAAGTCCTGAGACCTTTTCCCGGTTGGGCATTATCGAAAGTCTTAACTATATCCTCTGCCCATTCTTTTGCAGAAGATTTCTCATCAGCGTATACATTCTGGCTGAAGCTAAACGTATTCATCGGAGATGTCGACAATTCTTTGAGCTCAGCTTCATCGCGGTCTCCACCTGATTCTTCCCAGGCGTCCACTGCATCCGTTAGTTCGTAGGAGAGTAACTCCGTGTTATCGAACAATATAGTTGCATCGTCAATGAGCTTGACGAACTCTTCTGCTTCCTCTTCACTCATGTTTTCGGTGTCATATTCGAGGATGAGGTCGAGATAAGCCCTCGCAGTCAGATAAGAATTAATCGTCACACCAGCCGTTAAATTGGCTATCTCTTCTTCTTCGGAAGCCTCCGGAAGAATGATAGTTACGCGGTTGATGCCGTCGTCATCATCTTCTTTCTTTTGAAAATTGCACGCCGAGAGCGCAGTAATGGTCATGATTGTAGCAAGAAAAACAGAAATAACGCGTCTTGATCTTTTCATACAGCATTCACCTCCATTTGGTAAAGTGTGCCATTCTCTCAAGAACATTCCGTAGCGATAATAAAGATATTATCGACAAAGGATCTTCCTCTGTTACAGGTATTATATCACGGAAGTAAGGAACTCTTGATAATTAATTCCATTGCAACTGAATATAAACAAAACCCGGTAACTTATGAAGTGAACCCCCACAGGTTATCGGTTTTTTATTGTTTTCAATTTCGTTATCTGAAGAAGCATAGGTGTCCTTGCGATTATTTCAGATGTATGTTTTAATCTCTTTGTGAAATCCTTCTTAGATATTTAATCGTCAGAATTATTCCTTTTTGCGATCACATTTGTTGTGACGCAGTTATTTAGGAGTAAAGTTTCCACTTTAAAAAAATCATTTATTTGGTCGGGAATTACTATGTCCCGGTAACGGAGTTTTTGTAAAAAAACCGTTGGTAAAATACACAAGCTTAAGGAGGATTTTATGGAGATCATAGAACAAGTAAAGAAATCATACGGATTAGACGGCTTCGAATTAAGGCAGATAACTGAACATAAAGGAGGACGTAACAAGATCTTTGTGTGCAGCAAGGATGGAGAGAAGAAGTACGTTCTTCGCATATCGGAACTTAATGACAGGACCTTGAACGACTATCTGGCGGAGACGGAATATATCCGTTTTCTCAAAGAAAACGGGGCATCTGTTGCGGATGTAATACCTTCCTTGAACGGAGTTTTCGTAGAGAGGATAGGGGATGCATCCGTGAGCATTTTCGAATATGCGAAAGGGATGCTTATGTGCGATAACGGCTACAGATACAGAGAAGGCGTTCCTCTCGAAGAATACTTTTATAATATTGGTAAGACCATAGGCAGGATACATAAGCTGTCCAAGGTATACGAGCCTTCGCACAAACGCATGTCGTACTTCGATAAGTTCAACACGGAATATATAGATGAACTTATCCCGGACACTTACGGTGAACTTAAGAAAGCTATCGAAAAGAGGACAGAAAAGTTTTCTGAGTTGCCTGTCAACAGAGAAGTGTTCGGCATGGTGCATTTCGATTATTGTGACGGCAATTATCATGTGGACATGAGTACCGGAGACATAACCGTATTCGACTTCGATAACTGCATCAACTGCTGGTATATGTTCGATCTGGCGCACACATGGACTCACGGTATAGGATGGTGTCAGTTCGAGCCTGATCCGAAGAGAAGGATCGACTTTATGGAGCACTATCTTAACACAGTTCTCGATGGCTACAGGAGCGAGACGGATGTATCCGAAGACATGCTCGATAAGCTGCAGCTTTTTATCGACATGACACTTATCGAAAACATTGTGGACGAGTTCGAATGCGCGGCCCGCGAAGGAGAAGAATTAGATGAAGAAGACATCAGGCAAGCGGCTTTTTGCCTGATAAATGATATCCCTCTTTTGGGAATCGGAGGATAATAAAATGATCACCAGAAGATATCAAGAACGGAACGGAAACAGCTTGGTATTACTTCTGTACCAAAGATCGGATTTATTCGCAAAGAACTGCTGAAAAACGGAGGGGAAATCATTGGCGAATTTTATCGTGAAAAGAATATTATCCGAATTCCCATGTAAAAAATCTTGTATTAAATTCTCGCTTGAAAACAAATTTACAAACTAAGCCGGTTTCGGCGTCTTTTTTTCGCAAAAATAAGCATCTGTCGTGCACTGCATGTGAGATTAGATGATATAATGACCCTGCAATTTAATAAAGGAAAAGGAATTATCATGAAAAAGAAATTAGCATTAATCATTTGCATTGCTCTTACGCTCTCTATGCTTGCTTCTTGCGACAAAAAAGAGACGAACGAGACAAAGGAAACATCCGAAGAGACAACCACAACCGCAGCTGAAACTGTTGCTGAGGAAACGACTACTGAGGAGACAACAACTGAAGAAACTACTACAGAGGAAACATCTGAACCCGATCCTGCCGACTTTGTTTTAGATGAGAAGTTCAGTACCGATCGTTTAGAGGCCTATAGAGAGTGCGCAACAAAGCTTTATGAAGCGAACGATAAGTATCGTTTCCGTTTTGACTCAGAATATATGTCAGGTTCAAATGAGGATGTTCTTTTTGCTTACGATCCTGAAACAGGTATTGAAACAGAATTCTATGCTGATAACGGTGTGCTCACGAAGGTCAATTCATACAAATATAATGACGAACATATTGAAGAAATGGTTGGCTTCTTCGATTCTTATGAGAACTTTATGAGATTTCCGTTGATGACTTACTTAGTTATCGATGATGATGCATATGTCGAGGAGTTGCCTGACGGCCATTATATCGGATATCTTGTTGCCATTAACACTGAAGATACCAACAAGGTACTTGTTTTATTGGGAGAGCCTTTGGTATTGACAGAAGAAGAGTATAACAACCTTAAGCCTGGGGACAAGATCCAGGGTGTATTCGATGATGTAGCTACGGTTGAATCTGTCGATGAATCCATTACGGGTCCGGGACGAGTAACGCTCTCTGAATACGACGAAAATGGAAGTTCGATCAGTTTTTATCCGGAGCAGGGCAGTAAATATGCCGCAAACGACACAGATTATCTCTTGGGTTATTCGAATGATGTTCCAGTGGCTAAGAAATATTATTTTACTGAGTTAACTGTTTCATCTGATTGTGAGATAGAAGATGGCTATTATGCGAACATGTGTATGTATGAAGGTTACGAAGAAGATCTTCAGAATTTCATCTCCGAAAACGGATTTACTGATCCGCTCTCTACTTCGGTCGTATATTTCGACTATTTAAGAGATGCGGAGTCTGCTAACGGATGGGTAAAGGCTTCTGCTAATATGTGGCCTTGCAAGATCACAAACGGACAGCTTACCTACATCAATTTCGAATTAAGGTAAACTCAATTATATTGCAAATTAAAAGCTGCTTTCACGAATATGTGCAAAGCAGCTTTTTTCTTACCGGAAATTATTTTTCGGGAACATATCTGCGGTGATATGACTAAAGGTACTGTACTTGCATTGCAAACACAAAAGATTATGAAGGAATACCAAGCTGCTTAGTTCAACATCGGCTTTAGACCTCGTTCTGGATTTTCTTCTTGTTTTCTTTGAATTGCTGCTACATCCGGTAAGTGATGTACCAAACATAGAGATTGCAATGAACAAGCACATAAGTGCAAATAACTTATTGTTCTTCATAATTCCATGTGTTTATCGTGTTTTATGACGAGGAGGGAGTAAAGTGATTCGGAACAAAATCCAAATATGTGATGATAGTTTTCAAAAAAATACAAGACCAAGACAAAAATCTTGCTCATGATCAGATAGTCGATTAATCCAACCTTACGTTTTAAACAAAGAAGACACTTTTTCATAAATCCAACCCTAGGTAACATCTATTTCCTGTTTTGAAAGCCATGATGGAACCCAAAAGATTATTAGACAACTAGGGGTTGGATTTTATCTTATTGATCTTGCATTTCACCTACTTACGTGCAACATAAGGTTGGATTTATTATTCGACAGATTTATTTTTCCAACCTTAAGATGCATACAAAAAAACCAGAAAAAATTTTTCCAACCTTAGGTCATGATTACACCCGATCTTGAAGACAGGGAATGATCACGGAATGAACATAAGAAACGTAAGGTTGGATTTCTGATCTGTACCCTTGCTTTCCCTTTTGTTATTCACAACTTAAGGTTGGATTTCTTTTTCTGGAATAAAATTTTTCCAACCTAAGGTTGCAGACGACATGCTTAAACCCTTCGGAATCCCATAGAACACCCCTGGGTAACTCACGTCGATTGCAACTTGAACATCCCGAAGTGCAACTTGATACGAGTTCAGTTGAATCCCCCCCGAAAGCAGGGCTATAGTCTGCTCATGAACAAAAACGACAGACACTTGGAGGACAAGAAAATGAGAAAGATTTGGAACAACTACTTAAAGACACCGGTATTTTTGTACTGCCTGCTTTACACACTCGCAACGATCACGAACAGCATCATCTACCTTGCCAAGGGCACATTCGAAGATCCGTCAGGAAACTGGCACGAACTCGACAGAGCAGTCTTGGTACTTATCGCAGTTATCGCCTTCGCGCTCATCAGATATCTCAAGATCAATAACTTCTGGATCAAAGTTGCAGCCGTATACGTACCGACACTTCTTTTGGTTTTCCTTTACGTATTCTTAAGAGGCCTCACGGTCGAGCTCGCAAGATCCGCCTACAGAGACGTTTTCATCAACTACACAGCAGGATTCATCTTCGTGACCATCGTTGTATTCGTCATCACAATGATCAAGAAAAAGAAGGCCGCAAAAGCCGCATAATACTTAAGGGATGCTCATACATCCCTTTTTTCTTCTCGAAAAAAACCGCTATAATCAGAGTATCAGGACAGCCATAAGGAGAACAGAAAATGAAGAGAGAACTTGGTATTGCACGTTGCGGATTAGCCTGCTGCCTTTGCAGCGAAAACGACCACTGCGGAGGATGTAATTCCGGCGATTGTCCGGGCACGGCTTTTTGTCAGAACAGACCTTGTTCCATGGAGAAGGGAATAGGTCACTGCTATGAGTGCAAAGAAGAATGCACCAAAGGTATGCTTTCCAAGATCAAGCCTTGTGGTTTCACCTTATTTGTAAAAAGATACGGCGAGGCAGAACTTCTGGACTGCCTTGAGCGCAATGAGAAAAACGGCGTCGTTTATCATCGCGAAGGCATAATCGGTGATTATGATGACTTCGACGATGTGGAAGAATTGATCCGCTTTATCAAGACCGGAAAAAGGTGACCGTCCTTATTCAAATTTAGTTTCCGTGATCTCAGCATTGTATGAGGAGAAGTTGGTATTGTCTACGATATGGAGTGTTCCGCTGATGACTTTGATATCATCTTCGGGAACTTCGAGAACGAGAACAAGTGTGCCGGTGCTGTGTGGTGCGACCATGCCGCTTATCAAGATCTCCTCCTCGGTATACTCTTTGAAGTTGATAAAGAACTGCTCGCTGTTGATCGAGTGTGGGAGATTTGAGAGGTTCTCGACATCAAAAGCAAGGCCTTTTTCTGCGACTCCGTTATAGTAGATCTTTACATTCTTGTCCTCGTAGACAAGAGGTCCTTCAGGTGTCGGAGGAACGACTGCCACATTGCTGTCTATGATGACAGTATCGAGTGGAAAACGCTGGCTCTCGGTTCCGCTATCGGTCTTGTAACTGTAACGGAAGAAAGCGGAGAGTTCGCCGACAGGCGTGGAAGGGTCAAGATCACATTCGGCGACCAGGGTTCCGAGACTGTGAGATGCGTAGGTGTCTCCGCACAGTGTCAGGGCAAAGCTCTGTTTGTTTATTGACACGGCTTCTGCAACAAGAGTCATCTCGTAATCGGTAAGGTTTTCTATGTCAAAGACAACACCATCGGATGAGATCTCTTTGTAGTAGATCATTACGTTGCTGTCTTCGTAGACTGCAAATCCGTCAGATCCGGTCTCGACAACGATGCTGTCATCGAGGATGCCGCTGTCGACATTGAAAGTTGATGATTCATCTTTTTGTGTTTGGTTATCGAAAGTGTACATCCTGAACTTGCCGACGAACGTGGCGATGCCTGTGTCGGAGACGGCGCCGTACGGAAGCTCGAACTTGACCTCACCGACGGATAAAGGCGCAACATGTTGAAAGTCGAGGAACGACAGACCGTCGATGTTTTTGCCGTTAAGAGCCAGAGTATCGATGCCGAGACGTATGTTGTTTTCGGTGAGGTTTTCGGCGTCGAAGATGATGTGGTCGGTAGTTGTTTCTTTGTAGGCGAGCTTTACGTTTTCGTCCTCGTAGATGAGAGTACCGTCAAGGGACGGAGCGTCGAACTTAACTTTGTCGTCGATGACAGTTTTTTCGAGAGTGAAATAGTATTTAAACTTGAAGTCAGATGAGCTTATGTGGAAGTGACCTGCGATGGTGCCGACATCCTGGGTGTAGTCTATGTCGAATTTGCAGGTGGCTTCGCCGACCTCGCCGGATTTGATGTGGCAGTAGCAGTCGATGTCGCAATAGCTGCGGCCGTTGATGGAGATGTCCTGAGGCATGAAGATGAGCTCGTCGTCAGTGTAGTTCTTGATGAGGAAGTGGGCGCCGAGAGAGTCCAGGCGGAGGAACTTGAGCTTGATGTAGTCGTCTTCGTAGATGATCGGGAGCTTGCCGGTGTAGCTTGAGGACGGCTCGAACATGAAGATCATGGAAGAGTACATGTCGGAGAAAACGTCATCGGCGTTGACGAGTTTTTTGTCTTTGAAAGCCAGGGTAACAGGGACCGTGATGTAGTCGGATTCGTCCTGGCTCTTTATCTCTTCTGCATACATGAAAACGTCAGCGCCGCAGCGAAGGTATGCGTCCTCATAATCGGGTAGCTTAACATTGACGTCGCAGTAGGTGACGCCGTCTTCGGTCGTGATGTTTTCTTCGTCGACTTCGTAGGAAAGACGCGGAAGAAGGACTTTCATGTAGGAGTTGTCCTTGAGTGTTTTCGAGACTTCCAAAACTTCTTCGGAGTAGTTGCCTGTGACCTTGATCTTTTTCGAGTTAAGGGTGACGAGAGCATCCATGACTTTCACGGCTCTCCTTTTGGCGATGATCTTGCTAAGGTCGCAGCCTGTAAGACAGGTGATGAGCATCAGTATGATCAGTGTGAATGATATTGTCTTTTTAAGTCGTCCCATTGTTTCACCCTCAGTAAATTATGATTTCGCATTATAACATAAGAGGGGGGTGTATAACGGAATAGGACGGAGGGGCCTATGATACGTGACGAGATCAAAAAACTGACGTACGTTATTAATTCCGTGATCGTCCTGGGCTTTGTGACCTTCTACTCGAGGATCCTCGACAAGTGGATCGTGGCCGCCGACGAGAAGCTCTACTTCGGCAAGAACAACGGCAAGAACCGCGTCGTTACTTGATCCGCAGTTAACATTTCCGCCTCAATCGTTTACAGTTTGTTTATTTACATATTGTCCTTCCGGTGACATAATAGGTATCGGATAAGGGAGTATGATTTGAGTTGTTTTTACCTTAGAGGTATCCGATTTTTTTCATACTGCAATCGAATTTTTAAAATGCATCGTTCTTTCTGAAATGACGCTTTGTTTTCTTCGCGAAAACATCCGTTATTCTTTGAGTACGCATTTATTGGGAAGGGATAGATATGACTACTGAAGAAAATGATCTGGAGTTGGAAAAGATCAGAGACAAAAACCAACTGAAAGCTTTGCTTCAGGCAACACAACGAAGCAAGGGTTATTACGATGACGACATATCATCATTAAGATCCAACATGTCATCGATCGACGCTTCTTCTCCTATTGTCTCGGCTGCGGCACAAAAGATACAGGGCTTCGTTTCAGACCCTGTTTATGACAGTGATTACGAGCAGGTAATGAACACCATAAGGTGGATAGTTTACTAAAAAGGAGAAGAATGAAATGAGTAACATAACAAGACTTGATGAAGACGAGATCTTCAATTACACCGAACTTACTCCGAGCAAAGGACGCATGGCCAAAGAAGCAATGGACTCTTATCTCGAGACTCTGGGAACGATAAGTTCCGAGGGCTTTGGAGCCAAGGACGATTCTTCGGCCCACAAGGTCATCGATTCTCTCATAAGAGAAGTCTCAACCATTTCCGCGACAATGGAAGATGTCGATTCGATGATCGACAGTCTTATCGAGATCATTAATAACGACATCCTGCTCAAAGAGAACAGGATATCCGAATCTGTTTTGGAGGACTGACCGCCATGAAAGATATTCACAGAACAGAACTCAAACAGGGCATCGCGGATTTTGAAACTGCCATGAGCGCGAACAGGTTAGATGGCAAGACACCGACGTTTTCGAGATCGAGAGGAAAGGCAATAAGCAGGATCAACAGCTGCATCATGGCTTTCGACAAGTACTGTGACAGCATCAATGAGCTGTATTCATCAACGAGTATCTACATGCATTCGGCATCGGGTCTTTTTGATCAGGTCGAAGATGATAATACTCGAAAAAATGAGGGACTAAAATGAGATACTACGGAGAAGATTATAAGCAGGAATTAAAGGCATCGATCAATGCCGTTCGCGAGTCGGCCGACTCGCCGAGCTACTGCATACCGATAAACAACATCGAGGTCAGCCCGAAAAGATACGGCCTCAAAAATCACGATATCGAAGTGGCGAGAAAAGCATCCTTCCACGTTGCGCAGATCAAGAGCAAACTAACAAGACTCGAGGAAGTCCTCTGCGCCTTTTACGGTGAGACGGATGAGATCTCGGAGTCGATCGTCGAAATGACGGAAACGATAAACGACACTGTTTTCGAGTCGACGGCAGCGCTTATTAAGCTTAGCCGCATGCTCAAGGGCGTGGGCGAATATTCCGGCAAGACCATCACAGAAGACGACATAAGATCAGCCGGGATCGATGCCGCAAAAGCCAAGGAAAAAGCTGCGAAATTCTGGACGTTCGTTATCGACACTGAGATCGAGAATGATCACGTAAATGAGGTCGCGGTGAAGAACTACGTCGATTATATCCAGGAGTGGGAAGGAAGCGGCAACGATCTTTTGCGGGAGGATTATGACAGGCTGGAAAAGATCTACGATCATTATGTCCTTCACAGGATGGACGGAGTGAATGACTTAAGAGAGGTTGACAGGCAGAGAGTACAAAATTGTGTGGATGTTTTCGAGATACTGAATCCTCTGGCGAAGATAAGGATGGACGGATTTTTCTCTCCGGTTGACCCGAATCCTATGGAGGATATAGATGTGATCAACCGCAATATCACGCTGGTCAGATTCATAACGTATACGACAGATCCGAAGTACAGGGATATCCTGATCTATTACCTGGGGAAGACGCATATAAACAGGTATGACGAGTCAGGCGTGTATAATTGTCTGACAAACAGCATCTCGATAATGTTGACCGATGATTATGATTATAAGCTCAACGGTAAATACTTTTATCCTGAAATCTGCGCTGCGTTCTTCCATGAGATGGGACACTGTATCGATGACTTGTCAGGCGGATTCGGTGATTCCACAGAGGGATTAAATGAGATCATGAAAGCAGATCTGATAGATAACATGAACAATGTCGCAAACGGATACGGACTGAAACTTACACAGGATCAAAAAGATGAAGTTATCAATTTTATCGTCAGTCCAAAAAACGTAAATGTTCAACCTGCGCCCGGAGATCCGTGGGATAAGTATCTTCCGAATTGGAATGACGAGCAAAAGTACATGTTCGATATCATAAGACAGCACTACGGCTATACGTCCTATGATTATATCGGAGATGAAGATCCGAATAAGAAAATCAATGTGATCCCGGTGATCAACGGACATGGCCCGATCGGAAAAGGCGCTGAATACGCTCCTTCTTCGGACGGTGTAGGCGGTATTACCAACAATCAGATTGGCGGAAATACTTCCGGACACTATGAGAAGTTCGCTATCTATGATAAGTCCATAAAAAGTGAAAAGGATATCATCAAACGCCTCGAAAAGTTCGATTACTGGTATTATTTCGGAAGCATGAGTTCAAATGTTCAAGCGGAGTTTTTCGCGGACAGTTTTGACACCGTCGTGCTCGGAAGAGATTACGACGTGAACCGTCAGATATTCCCTTCCGCATGTGATCATTACGACAAACTGATCGACAAGATCTACAACGATCTTCCGAAGAGTTACAAGGGAATAGCATACTGATCTTTTTCTTGTGATACAATGAAGCAATTGTATTTGCAAAAAGGAAGATCTTAACCATGGACAATACCATAAAATTTGACGGATATGCAGATGACTACACTTCCGGAAGACCTGATTACGCCAAAGAGTTGATCGACAGTTTTTACTCGAGTTACGGCTTTGACAAGTACGCCAAAGACGGTGTGGTGACCATGGCAAACAGATCGGTCGCTTACATCGGAACAGTATGAGTTCGGAGGAATCAATATATGACACAAGACGAATTGGTCTTCGAGAAGATGACCTTTGACAACGCCGAGAATGCGTACGAGATCGACAGATCGGACATTCCCTACAGCACGGTCGAGGATGTTCCGACACTAATCAACACACTGAAATTCGGCGCGGAATATGACCTCATCGGCCACGCTTTCCTGATCAGCACGAACGGCAAGTATATCGGCACGATCATGATGGGCGAGGGCATCTTCTGCGACACCGACCCGGAGCAGTTCGAGGACATCCCGTTCTACAGGATCATGTTCTTCGTGCTGGACAAAAATCACCGCAGCAAAGGCTACGGCTCCAGGATCATCGAAGAGACGATCAGACGCGTTTACGAAGAGTACGGCGAGCGCCCGATCCTTCTCGAGGTCCAGGAGGACAACGAGGACGCGATGAGATTCTACGAGAAAAACGGCTTCACGAAGACAAAGTACATGGAAGGCGACGATTACTTCTTCGTCCGCGGCTATAACGGAACAGTCTGATTTTTTACGGCCCGTGAACTTGAGTGTCCGCGGGTCATTTTACGTGTTATAATGTCCATGTCCGAAAACGGAATAAGGGAATAAGAGATTTGGACTAAGGAGAGGATACATAATGAAAAGAAAGTTTTTGGCAGCGGTTTTAGCGGTTGCCTTTTTGCTGTCGGCAGTTGCATGCGACAGATCCAAAGAGGTCGACAAAGATGAGATCTTCAGCACGATCGATGACATCACCTACAGGCTAGCAAAATGCGACATGGAGGGCATAGAAGAAGACTGCAAAGGCAAGGCGAACACCCTCAGGGAAGCTATGCCGGTCATCGAAGAAAAGGAAGATGACGAGTCGTCCAAAAAGAAGAAGGAGAACAAAGATGACAAGAAGAAGAAAGTCGAGAACCTGATCGCCGGAACGATCACGAGCGAGATCGACGAAGACAGTTTTGAAGCGGACAGATCCGGCAGGAGTTGCAGCGTTGATGTTGTTTTCGAGTATAAGGATTACCAGAAGATATTTAAGACAAGGGACCAATTCCTGAGCGTCAACGAATTTGAGTCATACCTCAAGGGCATCTCCGACAAGGTCGAGGTGGAGGTCACTTTGGAGTTCGAGAAGAAGGGCGACGAGTTCCTTCTGACGAACGCCAACGACCTCGCGGAAGTTTACGACTATGAGCAGACTGACCTTAACTACATCGACGATTTCTTCGACCTGGTCGAGGAAGTCTATATGGTTGGCGACAACTGGGACCAGGAAAGCGACAGCTACACTGACACCACGTCCTTTGAGATGGTGTTCAAGATAAGCGAGCTCGGCCAGCAGTACGATTGGCCTTACCGCTATAAGGTCGCCTGTGAAACCGAGCCTAAGTGGCAGACGCTTCTTATGTCCGATACCATCACCGAGGAAAACCCCGAGGAGATCCACTTCACTTATTCGCAGGACGAGATCCTTCCGGACGGACTTTACTGTATCCTCGTATACAGTGACTATACCGAAGCTATCATGGGTTACGAATTCCACGTGCACACAACGGGCGGTTCGTAACACAAAGAAAGAGGAGATCATGGAAATAAAAGAATATGTTTATAACGAAGACGAAGTTCGCCGCCTCTACTCCGAGGTTGGCTGGGTCGCCTACACAAAGGACATGGAAAGCCTCAAAAATGGCTATTCGAATTCACTTCTGGTATTGGGCGCATACGATGACGGAGAGCTTCTGGGCCTCATCCGTGTCGTAGGCGACGGCCACACAGTCGTCCTGGTCCAGGACATTATCGTCTACCCTTCCAAGCAAAGGCTCGGCGTCGGAACCGCGCTCCTTCGCGCCGTCATGGATCGCTTCAGCGGCGTCCGCCAGCTGGAACTTGTGACCGACAACACGCCAAAGACCGTTGAATTCTACAAGTCCCTCGGCCTGCGGGAGTTTTCGGAGATAGGCTGCTGCGGTTTCATGCGGTGCTGAATTAGAACCGCCAAACTCTGAATAAAGAACGAATAACAAAATGTCCGATTTGTGATACAATCATTACGTGTTTTCGAAAACACGATGAAATGGATTAGGGAGGAATACCAACATGAAAAAATGCAAGATGATCGCATCAGCAACTCTCGTGCTGACAATGATGGCAGGAGTGACAGGATGCTTCAGCAGCCCGAAGGCAGAGAAATTCTACAACTTCGCCGACGAAAACTTTGACTGCAAAGAGTACACGGTCAAGAAACTCGATAAGCTCGGCACGGGCGGCGACTACGACGAGGCCAAGGAGAAAGGAATCCTTCTTTACCTGACAGACGGCGATGACATCGACGATTTCATGGATTACATTGATGAGAGAAACAGCGAAAAATCACAGCAGATGAACAATTGCATCGTGGATTTTGAGGACTGCAAGGCAAAGGACATCAAGGAGCTCAGCTACTACCTCAAGGAAGAAGAGGGAGACAAGAGCATGTCATCCGAAGCTATCGTTGCTGTGGACTTTGTAGATTCCAAGGCAGCAAAGAGCGCTTTCGAGAACATGATGGACCGCGTCGAAGATGACGTTGAGGTCGACTTCGACAAGCTCTCAAAAGACGAGTTCAAGTACAGCGGCAGCAACGGCTACTTCATCGTAAATGTAGATGAGGATGTACTCTTGGAAGCATTTGTAAGCTACTACATTTCCGCAAGAGGCTACAGCGATGACAAGGAAACAAGAAAAGAAATCCGCGAGATGATTGAAGATGAGCTCGGCAACATGAACTGCTACCAGGCTACATATCTCCAGGGTAGTTCCGTTATCTCGGTTGTCTGCATCTCGATCGATGGTGACACGGACAACATCGAGGACTTCTGCGAAGAGTTCAAGCTCACATGCCCTACAGATATGGAGAACAGTGACGAACTCAACGATGCACTCTCCGAGAACTTCATCTCACAAGACTAATCGGACCAATAATCGTTCAAACAACAGTGCAGAACCTTTTCGAAGGTTCTGCATTTTTTTGCCCGATTTTTCGAAACGGTCATCGCTTTCTTTTTCCAACCTAAAGCTGCAATCAGGAAAGTCGATAATTATTTTTCCAACCTAAGGCTATACTTTCTTTTCATTCTGAAGACCGGAAAAGATCCCAGAAATTTTTTAAGTAACCAAGGGTTGGATTTCTGCATTCTGCCTTTGCCTTCATCAATCTTTTTTCCAACCTAAGGTTGGATTTAAGTTTCTGCAAAAATATTTTTCCAACCTAAGGTTATGATTATGAAGTGGTAACGTAAAAGTAGACACCTTAGGGAAAAAAATATACACATCCATCAGTTTCAGTTACATAATTAAATAACAAGTGAACGGAGGTGTAAAAATGTACGGCACGGAAGAAGAAAGAATGGCCATTGGTAAACT
>JAILPW010000038.1:0-68834 GCA_024699245.1 Clostridia bacterium
GTTTACCAATGGCCATTCTTTCTTCTTCCGTGCCGTACATTTTTACACCTCCGTTCACTTGTTATTTAATTATGTAACTGAAACTGATGGATGTGTATATTTTTTTCCCTAAGGTGTCTACTTTTACGTTACCACTTCAGACAGGCAGAAAAACAGAGGTAACCACAACTTTAGGTTGGATTTCTTTTAAGACTTCTTTTCCTTTTCCGACTTAAGGTTGGATTTTTGAAATCGGAAAATTATTATTCCAACCTAAGGTTGCATTTCTATCTTTCAAGGGAAAAAGAAGCCAACATAGGGTTGGATTTCAAAAGCACAATAATGAATGAAGGTGAGATGACCCCTTGATTACTCTTCTGCAATAAGCAGACTAAGGCCCTGTTCTTTCTTTTCTCTCTCGAGCATGGCGGCTGCTTCTTCGGCAGCGATGTTTGTCCACTTCTTTTTGTACTCGCGGGGAGAACTTCCGAAGAATTTCTTGAATGTCTCTGACATATAGCTGACTCCGCAAAAACCGGTAAGGGATGCGATCTCTGTCAGGGTGTGATTTCCCATCCTTAAGTATTCTGCTACCTTGCGACAGCGGAAATGGAGTAGGTAGTTTATCGGAGATTCTTCGACATACTGTTTGAAGAGATTGTTGCAAAGTGACTTACTGATGTTGCCGCTTTGTGCGATCTGGTCCAGTGTAATGGTGTGCGTGTATTCTCTTTGGATAAAGTACATCATGGTCTTAAAGACCTGCATGTGCGAGTCGGAATTTTCATTCTTCTCAAGAGCTCCAATCGTCGCGCTCTGCCTCATGATGATCTCCCAGATCAGGAAGAAATTCTTTGTCACCTGAAACGGATCGTGTTTGATGGCTGGAAGTCCGATCATGAGATTATAGAGTTCTTCCGTGTCACGGTTGATGTCCCTGAATCGGAGGTACGGCAGATCCGGGTTGCTGATGATCGGAAGCAAGGCCGACAGCTGTACCTGCAAGGACGAATTCAGGATGTCCGGGTGCGCGATGAAGATCACGTACTTGGCACACTCGCCGTCCAATGCCATGCTGTAGTGGATCTGATTCGAGTTGACGAAGATGGTGTCACCTGCGTGAAGCATCAGCGTCTTGCCGTTGACCGAATAGGCCATGTTGCCTGAAGTTACAGTTACGATCTCGACATCCTCGTGGAAGTGCGGGACCCTCTCCCAGGTGACTTTCGGAGCGACCCAGCCGTCAAAAATATAGGAAGGAAATGACGCGTCGTCGTAGTTGACGATCTCGGATCCGTCCTCTCTTTTTACGATCAAACCCATTACATCACGATTCATAACGATTTTGTTCCTTTCTCTCGAAAACAATAACAATCTTCCATAAGTCTGTAAGATTGTTATGGAATACTGGAAAAAACAACCTATAATCTGCGTTTTTCTTACAATATACTTGTGATCAATAAAACAGTCAAGACCGAAAGGAATGAGTGAAATGTCAGACCAGATCATAGTAATGAATAACGTTTGTAAGGACTTCAAAGTCTTGAATCGTCACGAAGGATTGAAGGGAAGTATAAGAGATCTTTTCTCCCGTGACTATAAGGTCGTATCTGCCGTAAAAGATGTTTCTCTTTCCATCAACAGAGGTGAGATCATCGGATACCTTGGACCTAACGGAGCAGGTAAATCCACAACGATCAAGATGATGACAGGAGTATTGGAACCGACATCAGGTGAGATCATCGTAAACGGAACGGTACCTTATAAGGACAGGACCAGAAACTGTGAGAACATCGGTGTTGTTTTCGGACAGAGAAGTCAGCTTTGGTGGTCACTGCCTTTGGTTGAATCCTTCAAACTTTTAAGAGACATCTACCTTGTGGACAAGAAGGATTACGACGACATGATGGAGCTCTATAGAAGCCTTGTTGATATCGAACCGATCCTTAATAAACCGGTACGACAGATGTCACTCGGACAGAGAACGTTAAGTGATATCCTGGCAGCATTTTTACATAATCCTGCAACGGTTTTTCTCGACGAACCGACCATCGGTCTGGATGTATCGATGAAGGCGAAGATACGTGAGCTCATACTGGGACTTAACAAAGAAAAGAAGACGACAGTCATCCTTACTACCCACGACATGGGAGACGTTGATGCCCTCTGTAAGAGAGTAGTCATAATCGATAAGGGCGAGAAGATCTACGACAATGATATTTCCCACCTTAAGTCGTACTTTGGTTCTTATAGGACATTAAGACTTAAGCTCGCGGATGACACGTGGGAAGAGATGGTCATTGACGAGAGCAAGACAGACATCATGGAGATCATCACGAAGAAGCAGAAAGAACAGAGGATCAAGGATATCGAACTTCAGGACATCTCGACTGAAGAGGTTATCAAGAAGATCTACGAAGGAGGCGCGGCATGACCTTAAGAAGATGCATTGCTTTGACGCGTGCAGGTATAACGGAATCCTTGCAGTTCCGTCTGGGCACTGCCGTGACACTGTTCGGGAACCTTATCTACCTGGTCCTCGTGTATTTTTTGTGGAAGTCGATCTACGCGTCGTCAGGCGTTGAAGTCGTAAACGGAATGTCCTTTACGGACACCATGATCTACCTGATCCTCGCGACGGCGCTCTTCAACTTTTTGGAGATGTTCATCGTCTGGGATATGAGCAGATCCATTCAGTCCGGCAAGATCATTCTGGATCTACTAAAGCCGATGAAGTACAAGAGGTACATGTTCTGGAGTTATTCCGGAAGCCACGTGGTACTTTTTCTGCTGTCATTCCTGCCGACTTTCGTGGTCGTTATGATCGTCACACACGGCGCGATCCCGATGGGATTGAACCTTCTTTACTTTGTGATCTCGACCGTGCTCGCGCTCATCGTAAATTTCAATATTGAGATGTCGGTCGCGACGATCTGCCTTTATACGGAGTCGACTTGGGGAATTAACATTGTTAAAGAGACGATAGTTCTGCTGCTTTCGGGCGCTTCGATCCCTTTGGCCTTTTTCCCTGAGACTTTTCGAAAAATAGTACAATTTTTACCATTCCGTGCGGTCTATGACATCCCTCTTACTGTCCTTCTTCGAAAAAACGGGTCGGATACACCTAGGGGACTTCTCACACTTTTGGGACTGCAGCTGGGGTGGGCGGTCGTGCTCACGATACTTAGCACATTATTCTGGAACCACTCGGTGAAGAGAATCACCGTGAACGGAGGCTGATACAATGGGAAGAACTGAGAAAAGAAGGAGACGCGGGCTGAAGTTCTACTTGAGCATCTACAGGAAGATCCTGGTGCAGGACCTGAAAAGCAAGATGAGCTACCGCGCGGACTTCGTGATTTCAACATTCGGAATGATCATGGTAAACCTGTCGGGCTTTATCACGTTTATGATCCTTTTCAAGAACTTTCCGACCATCAACGGCTGGGACTACTACCACATGCTGTTTTTGTACGGTTTCTCGCTGGTGGCACTGACGCCGGTGCAGTGCTTCTTCGATAACAACTGGAGCTTAAGGTATGCAGTGGAATCTGGTGATTTTATCAAGTACTGTTTTAGGCCGATCAATGTGTTTTTCTACTTCATATCGGAGGTCTTTGACGTGAAGGGATTGGGGCAGCTGGCGTTCGGAATAGGAACGCTGGTGTTCGCGTGGAGCCACATAGGAATTCCGGTGACGTTCATGGCGATAGTTAAGCTCATCGTGTTCCTTTTCACGGCATCGCTTTTTATGATCGCCATCATGAATGCGGCTGCTGCGACGTGCTTTTGGATCAGGGGATCGGGATATGTCATGGTCATCATGTTCAGGTTCAAGGACTTCGCGAAGTATCCGACGAACATCTTCAGCGGGATCTTCAGGATCCTTTTTACCTTTATCATTCCGATCGCGTTTGTGGCGTATTATCCGAGCCTGATACTTCTCGAGCCTGATAACATTCCGGTGCTTACGTACCTGTCGCCGCTTATTGGTTTATTGTTTTTCTTTTTGAGCTACAAGTTTTGGCTCCTTGGCGTGAAGAGATATGATTTCACTGGATCGTGAGAAAGTGTTTTCGAGAAGGAAAGGCTAAAACGGATGTAAAGACAAAATAATGTTCCCCGGACTGTGGTAGAATCAACATAGTTTGGGGATTTTTTTGGGAGAAATGACATGATGAAGAATTCTAACACGGAGCCTATTTGGTTTAATGTCATGATCGCAGTTTTGTTTATTTCCGCTGCGACAATCGTCACATTATATGTTAAAGCTGATCTCCCCACTACTGAGTTCAACAGGGACGCGATAATCAAGAGGTGGGAGAAGATCCACCTGACGAAGATCGATCCTGAGAGTGAGATTCATTCGTACTATACGGACGGCAACGGCATGATCGGCGTGTATCAGGAGGATTACGAGCCGAAATATATCAGTCATCAGAACGAGAATTCCTTTGGGGTTTATTTCACGGATGAGGGCATAGTTCACATGGATTATGCCACGATGAATTATGACAAGGATGTTCAAATGAGTGCGATGATCATTGAGTTCAAATCCGAGAACGAGGCCAAGACTTTCTGTAAGGATTCTTATAATACCGCTCGAAAAAACGGGGCGGCTAAGTTCAGATTTCTGGACGAGGAAAAGGCCGGGTTGGATCAGAAGATCATGCTTAACGAGAATAACGAAAAGACGGAGTTCCTGTGCTTTTATCAGACGAAGGAACTTGTTGTCATGGTTCACGGAACATATAAGGATGAGGACCATATCAAAGGAGCGTTCTCCCGCGCGTTCAATAATTCGGTCATCATAAGCCCGAAGGAAGTTAACTAGAGATTTAAGCAACTGAAGGCATGAGCCAGATTACTCTGTAAGCGATCCTTCTTACGAGGCTGTCGCCGTTGTCCTCGAGATCGACGCCGTCTGCCGTGCTGTGATAAGCGCTCTTAGCAAAAGCGGTGTTTCTGATGATACCCGGAACATATCTGAAGTTGCAGTATACATATGCGTGAGCGAAGATCTCGCAGGAGAGCTGGGATGTTGTCATACCTGTGATAAGGCCCTCTCTCTCGATGGTCCTTGCCATCTCCCTGCAGTAAGCTCTGTTTTTGAGTGCTTTGGTCATCGGAATGTTCATGTGCTTTCTAACGTCGTTCATTTTTGTACCCTCGCTTTTGTTTTATGATTCAAGGATAAAACGGCAACGTTAACATGAAGCCAAGAACTGTTAAAGAAATGTTTAAGTCTTGGTCTGTATTTTGTAAATCGAGTGATCGAGCGTTATGAATTTCCCGCGTGCTCTTTGTTGATCTCCTGCTGGAGATATGAAGAGTAGATTGCTGTGCCGAGCTGACCTGCGATATATTCGCCTCTGTCGTAGATGTCGTAGGTCGCTTCGCAGACCAGGGCGCCATAGATGACAGGACCGTGGAAGACAGGGAAGACGATATAGCCGTCGATTTCGGAGGAGAGCTCATCACGGATGAACATCTCGCTTACCGGGGTAGAGCGGCGCTCAGGCGGCAGCACATAGAGCTCGCCGTTCTTCATCGCGCAGCGAAGATCGATGGTGGTATCGAAGTCTTCTTCCTTAGGTCCTTCCGAAGTGATGTGAACAGGTCTTCTATACATATAGAAAGCACCGTTCTGGAAGCCCAGCTTATTGAAGCTCTGTAGGATCCTCGGCATCGGATCGTCCTCGGAGCCCGTGAAGTCGATGGAGCTTACAAGGAACTGAACGATGGCGTCTCTGGATGAGTTGTAGTGCGCCTGCTCGTTATGGAGCTTGCGGGATACGTATCTCAGCGCCCGGTCCTTCATGTAGGAGAAGAGACGGTTGTTCATGACGTTCGCCGACGGCGATTTTACCATTACGTTCATGCCGGCCTGCAGACGGTCGATACTCTTGATGAGTTTTGCCGTATCTGTATATTCCATGATGCCGTTTTCGAAAAAAATATCGATGAGCATCTTGAGTTCATTGAATTCCTCCAGGCTCATGTACTTCCTCTTCATGGCGAAGAGCATCTTTGACGCGATCTCAAAGAATAGGCGCTGCAGGTTGACATCTTTCTTGTTGATCTTCTCGTTCTTGTATCTGTAGAAGCAGTCGTCGAACATCCTGTAGATGAAGGCGGTGTCGACGTTGTTCATCTCGAGTGAAGAATATTCATACATCTCGTAGCCGAAGGATTCGCGTCCGAAAAGGCATGTCGGCAGGAGCACTGATTCAACTTCTTTTCCGTCAAGCATATCGAGAAGGATATCGACGGCTTTCTGGCCCAGGATGTCTCCGGCGGCACCGACGGATGACAGCGAAGGCATGAGTTCGCCCGCCATGAGGGTATTATCAAAACCGAAGACCATCACGTCTTTTCCCGGTATCAGATCGCGCTCGGCCATGGCCTCGTAAAGGCCTCTGGCAACAGCATCGTTAACGCAGAAGAAAGCCTGGCAGTCAGGATTTCTGTCCAGAAGCGTGCTCGCCTGCGCGTAGGTGTTTATGGACATATCGGTCTCGATAAAACGGTCTTCCGAATATGTGATCCCGTGATCTTCGAGGCACCTTCTGTAGATGTCTTTACGCTTCAGCGCGTCACCGTTGTCGTGACGGCCGCCGAGCATGCAGATCTCGGTTATGCCGTGCACGTTGATGAGGCAGTCGATCGCCTCTCTGATGCCCATCTCGTTATCGTAATTGACCGTAATGTAATTATCGAGTTCCGCGGCAACGATGACCTTAGGAATGTTCTCGAAGGTCGTGTTGTATTTGTTGAGAAACAGATTCTCCTCATGCGGATCGATACTTCCGAGGGAGATGATAAGACCGTCAACCTCGCATATCTCGGCTAATTTGTATATGGTGTTATAGAGTTTCTTATATTCATAATCGAAAACAAGCGGCGGTTTCTCACTTACGTATTTACCTGCAAAGACAACGACATCGATATCTCTGTTGTCAGGTATTCCGTTGATCGTGCTGTGGATGACGTCCTTCGCAAAATCCGAAAAGATATCGTCAACCAAAACTCCGATGGTGGTCTTTCTGTCGCGCTTGTTAATCATTTATCATTTCCTCCGTGAAAGGCATCGGCTTCGAGAAGAGATAGCCCTGAGAATAATCTATTGAATAGAAAAGAAGCTTGTCCTGGATCTCCTTGTTCTCAACAAATTCGGCAACGATCTTGATATTCTTGGAACTGATCTTTTTCCAGCCCGAGATCAGCGCGATCAGGTTCTCCGCCTCTTTGTTGTTGCAGCAGTTCTTTACTATGGATCCGTCGATCTTCAGGTAATCGGAATGGATATTGACGATGTGCTGAAGATTGGAATAACCGCTTCCGAAATCATCGATGGAGATCTTGCCTCCGAGGTTATGGATCGTATCCACAAACTTGATGAGGGCGTTATAATCATCCACATCTTCATTCTCGAGTATCTCGAAAACAAAGTTCTCCGGATGCTCCGCCGTCCTTAAGAAATCGTAGATATATTCCACCATCTTACGGTTCTTGATATCGCGCAGTCCGAGGTTGATACTGACGCTCCTGTTCTTTACGTTCCTGAACCTCTCGAAGACCTTCCTGATCATGATCATCGATATGTTGTCATACAAAAGTCCGAAGGATCTCGCCGCATCCAGGAAGCTCGCCGGATTATAGATATTTCCGTTCTCATCCCTGAGCCTCATCAGCGACTCGTAGTGATGGATCGACTTCGTCTCGTTGTCGTATATGCCCTGGAAATACGGGATTATCTGGTCGTGAGCGATCGCATAGTTTATGACGTTTACCATGCGGTAATACTCTCGTATCTTCTCCTCATCGAGTTTCTCGTACTCGGCATCGCTTATGTAGAACTGGATGTTCTTCTGTCCCATCTCGATCCTGGCGGCCGCATATACCGAGTTGATATTATCGATCGTACATCCGTCCATTACACAGAATCCCGGAACGATCGCGATAGTTTCTTTTGATGTCTCGAAAAGGATCTTCTGCAGCTCTTCCATATGCGCCACAAACGAATTCAGCGACACGATATGTGAAGGTGCGCCGATCGCGAAGAGCCACTCATCCAGATTGTACAGACGGTAATGTCTCTTTCTTACGTAACTGATGCACTTGTTCATAAGAGTATTCTTTGTGATCTGGATCTCTCTCGGGGAGAAGACAGTCTTAATATTGGACTCGTTAAACACGTTGATGTAACAGATCCTGTCATAACCCTTGGTCTTCATATCCATGATCATGGCTGCTTCGTTAAAGACGTCTTCTTTGTCCGCATACTGAAGCTTGATCTCACAATCGTTGATGAACTTACGTATCGAATTAGCAGATGATTCATCCTCGATCGAAGCATATTTTCCTTCGATCTCCATAAGGTATTCGAGAAGATCCATATTGTCTTCCGCGAGTGAATCGGTTCTGGAGAATGCATACGGATTGAACTCCTGTGTGGTTCTTTCTTCGCCTGCGACAGCCAGCGAGAACGTGCAGTTGGCGAAAGTATTCCTGCCGTTACAGTTTGTTATCTCGCCGACAGTAACGCATCCGCAGATGTTGCAGTTTTCGTATGCGGACAGTTCCCACTTAACGCAGTTGGAGTAGATGGATGATCTTACGACACATGTATAGCCGAACAGAGTCTCGGCTTTCTCGAAGTTTTCGACGGTCTGGAAGAGAGCTCTGTTATCGGATATGATCTTGCGGTCATAGATAAACGCTCTGGATATCTTTTTGCCCGGGATCACATAATGGTTGGCACAAATGTAATCGCCTTTTTTGTCCATATCAGCGGAGTCCGTTTTCGAGAGGGACCTTCGGAGATATTCCTCTTCGACAGGAAACAGCTCGGCAAGGCTCTTGCCGGTGCCGTATGTCAGATAGAAAGGAATTCCCGGCGCATCCGAGTAAACAAACGGGAAGAGATTCTTGAACTTGGAATCCTCGTCCGCCAGGATCGGAAAGTGTTTCTTTGCCGCTTCTTCACCATTGATGGAAAAGATGCAAGGACCCAAACTGTCGGTTATCTCTTCCTCGTCACCCACAACCTCAACACCGGTTGCATAGGATACAGCCGACTCCAGTTCGTTGCCCGAGAACGCGGCCAGAAGTATCGCATCTTCATATGCTCCGGTCTCATCGAAAAGGAATCCGTAATAATCCTCAGGAGTATCTGCAAGACCACCGATCATCTTGACTTCCGGATAGTAGGTGTTGCTCTTGTCAACGAAGTTGTAGATGTCCAGGAATTTCTTGGTGGAGAAGGTCAGAAGGAGCTTGGTATTTTCTTCGATAAGGTCGTCCTTTATCTTCTTACAAAGAACGTCCGTATCGACAGGATCACCGTTCTCGTCAAGAGTCGGGATCATGGCGGTCTCGATCTTTCCTTCCTGCATCTGAGTGATGGAAACAACGCACTGATTCCTGGTGAGCTTACCCCAATTTATAACAGCTGAAGTACTCGTTCCGAAGATTCTGGCATCCGGCATCTTATCCTTGATGAACCGCGCCAGCTCAACAGCATCATCCTTCTTGTGGATGGATGTATGGATCCTTATTAAGACGCTTCCTTTCTGGCCTGTGAGCATCAACTGATCGAGTGTCTCTGCCAGTCTGGAACGCGACATATACTGAAAGTTCCAAGTAAACATAATACTAGCCCTCACATGTTGACGAGATTCGGACAATGTTTTCCTTCTCTCGACTGCCCCCTAATGTGTTTGCCCATTACCTTTTCATTATATCACAAAAATCCTTTATAATTTATTCGGACTATAAACAGTTTGTTAATGTTTACCTGTGCTTCTTGGTCTTTTTCTCGACATACATTATCTTGTCGGCCTTGTTCATGGACTCCATCAAAGTGCCCCAGCTCTCGACCTCTGCCGTGCCGACGCTGGCGCTCAGCGTGTAGCCTTCCTTGACCTTCTTGTTGGCGTTCTTGATCTCCGTCCTGAACGATCTTATGAACTGACCGATCCTTCCGGGATTATCCAAAACCAGGACAGCTTCGAACTCGTCTCCGCCCATCCTGGCTGCGAACTCGTTCCTGTTAAGAGATCTGGTCAGGCAGTTCGCGATCGCCTTGATGGCATCGTCTCCCGCGGAATGACCATATTCGTCATTGATGCTCTTAAGATCATCCATATCGATGCTCGCGACGGCGATCTTGATATTCTCTTCATTCTTGCGGTCGAGGATGTTGGAGATATGTTTCTCGAATCCTCTTCTGTTGAAGATACCTGTCAGTGCATCCCTTATGTAAAGATCCATAACGTCACTTACTTCAAACAGTTTTCCGTATAGCTGAAGCCTGTTCAGAGTCTGACCGAACAGAAGCAGCATGAACTCCAGCCTCTCATCGAAAAAGCCCTCCACCTTGGTATCCGTCTCCAATACGGCATGGCCGTAAACTTCGTTTTTGAAGTGTATCGGAAGATAGATCCTGATGCCTGAGAAATCCTTGTTATATTCGCTCGGAAGAAGATCATCCATAGGAAACGAAATATTGCAGGCTTTCTGTTTCTTCCCGTCTGACATTCCGACGAGAATACGATCCGTCTCTCCGTAAAGACAAAGGAAGATCTTCTTAAAAAGCTTAAGATTGGAAATACTCTCGAGAGTAAGGAGCACGCAGTTGTCCTTCGACATTACGTCCTGAAAATCCGAACTTAATCTGACGAATGCGAGAGTCTGGTCATAGTACGATTTCTGAATGAGATCGAGCTGATGATATATGGCACCGACATCCCTGTCTGTCTTTCCGACCGTGCTCTCCCTTACGATGAGCTGGCCAGGAACCGTCGTGAGAAAATCAACATCTTCGCCCTTCTTGATATTCTCCAGACACTCGATGGCTCTGTCGACCAGATATTCTTCTGAGATGTTGGAAGTAGTTACCGAAGGGATATGATTAAGCGAGAACGGAAGATTATCAACACCCGTGATCATTACATCCTGCGGGATACTGTAGCCTCTGTCGACGAGCTCGTCGATAAGTCCTATTGCCATATAGTCATTGGAACAGATGATGGCAGAAGGAAGAGACTTGTCCTTACGGATAAAAAAGTCGGCAGTTTCAGGTCCCTGGTCGATCCAGTAGTTGCCGTGGAAGATCATATCCTCCTTTACTTCAAATCCCGCTTCGTGCATGGCATCTTCAAATCCCGCACGTCGCTCGGATGAATCGACAAGATCATCTCGGCCCGTAACGAATCCGATATCACCGCCCTCAGTTACATCAAGGACATGCTTGGTGATCTCGTACATAAGTTGTCTATTGTCAGGAACGATATTATAAAATCCTTCTTCATCGCACCTGATGCTGATGACCGGAGGGATATCCGTGGCGGACATAAGGTTATCCAGAAGTTCTCTGTTAAGACCTGCATGATGAAGTGTATCCGAGCAAAGGAAGATGCCGTCGTACGTCTTAAGCGGCGGAATGTTAAGGATGCTCTTCAGACCTTCTGCATGGAGCGGGTTATCACTCGGCACGGCACAGTTACCGAAGATATCTATCCGGTGTCCGTTCTCGACCGCTCGAGTTTGTAGTCTCTTGATGATCGCTGACGAATAGTCGCGATACATGTCTCCGATAAAAGCACATATTCTCATAGAGTGTACCTCGCTTTGACCAGGTCTAAATCAGGTCTAAATTATAACAAAAAATTGACCTTTATGGAACACAGCCAAACGCCCTAACTGTTATAATCTCCTCACTTAGATAAAGGGGGGGCAAAAAACATGATAGACATCAAAGGCAAGACCATCCTTGTAACAGGTGCCGCAAGAGGCATCGGAAGGCTCATGGCAATAGAGCTTTCAAAGTACGGAGTAAACCTCATCCTCGTTAGCCGCGACAAAGCGCACACCGCCCAAGTCGAGGAGATCGTAAGATCTAACGGCTCCACCGCCGTGAGTTTTGGCTGCGATCTCGGAAGCAGGGAAGACGTGGAAAAGCTCATCAAGGACCTTTCGGCATACAGCATAGACATCATCTACAACAACGCAGGCATCCAGGTGACCTACAGACCGGACGTTTTCGATACGACATGGGAAGACTACGAAAAGTCTTTCCGCGTCAACACCATCGCACCTATGATGATCTGCTATTCGATCCTCCCTTCCATGCTCGAAAAAGGTTTCGGAAGGATCGTCAACACCACATCCGGAATATGCAATGAGCCTGAGCAGGGACCATATTCCGCGAGCAAAGCAGGACTTGATAAGACCACATCCGACCTGGTCAAGCTCACGAGCGGAAAAGACGTCCTGATCTATCTCACCGATCCGGGCTGGTGCAGAACAGACCTCGGAGGCCCGATGGCTCCAAACGACCCGTCATCCGCTGTAGTCGGCTGCCTTGCTCCTGCCTTTACATCCGAAGGCCCTTCCGGAAGCATCGTACATGCTCAGGACTACGCGGGCCTTACTCTCGAAGAGGCAGTCGCCAAGCTCGAATCCGTTAAGTAATTTCCGTTTGCGAGGTGTATAATCACCTCGTATGGGGGCGTAGCTCACCTGGGAGAGCGTTGCATTCGCATTGCAGAGGTAGTGGGTTCAAGTCCCATCGTCTCCACCAAATCAGAAATAGGACCCTGTTAAACCTCGGTTTGACGGGGTTTTCTTTTTCGAGAAGTGTTATAATCTCGGACGGAATAAAAGGTTTTGAAAGGATATATAAGATGAAACTCAGAGATCCGCTTGAAGAAGAGATCGCAATAGTAAAGAAAAGGGCTATCCCCGAAGAGATATGGAGCATAGTCGTATGTTTTATCTTTGACATTCTGGTCCTGGCCTGCATACCGATGGGCATAATGACGATAATCAGAAAAGGAAGCATTCCTTTTGCGATCTTCTCGATCATTGTCCAGCTTCTGTTTCTCGCTCTGGCCGTATTTATCTTTACTCTCGTGATAGGGGGTATAAAAAAGGTCTCCTGCATAAGCAAAGGTCAGTATCAGGTGGAAGAATGTACGATCGAAAAGATAGATGTTTCCGCCGGATACAAAAAAGTAGTCGTATGGGCTACGGTAAAGACAACAGAGGGCAAGAACAAAAAGATCAAAGCCCGCTACAAACTTAAGAAGAAAGATGTAGGCAAGCGTGCCGTTATCGTGAGATTTGACCCGAAGAGAAAATTCGATGACGAGCTGGTCGTTATCGGATCTTATGACGAATAAACTAAGCTTCGCTCCTTTTCGAGTGGTATACTATAACGAACAATAAGGAGAAGCCAAGGCATGTCGGAATTACTTATAAAGTTATTTATTAGAGATCCGTCGCAGAGACACAAATACGGACTTCTGGCAGGAGTCGTCGGTATAATCTGCAATGTTTTACTCGCATGCATCAAGGTAACAATGGGACTTCTCACAGGTGCGGTCTCCATTGCGACTGATGCCGTCAACAATATGTCCGATGCCGTTTCTTCCATAGTAACTCTCGTCGGATTCAAGATCTCAGGAAAGCCTGCCGACAGAGAGCATCCATATGGTCACGGCCGAATGGAATACATAGCAGGTTTTGTCGTAGCCGCTGCCGTTATCGCGGTTGCCATCAACCTTTTTAAGGAATCCGTAGGCAAGATCCTTCACCCGAATGAACTCGACGTTAATATTACTACAATAATAATCCTCGCGATCACCATCCTCATAAAGCTTTGGATGTCCCTTTTCTACGGAAAGATCGCCAAGAGGATCTCTTCGGAGGCAATGAGAGCGACAGCCGCTGACTCCAGGGCCGACTGTATCACAACAGGCGTTGCCTTGCTTTCGGTTGCAGTCATGCTCATCTTCAAAAAGAACATTGACGGTTGGGCAGGAGCAATAGTCTCCATCCTCGTCATCTTTTCCGGAATCCGATCTGCAAAAGAGACAATCGAGCCTTTGCTCGGTGCTGCCCCTGACAAGGAGACGACCGAAAAACTCGAGAAGGAACTTCTTACATATGACGAGATCTTAGGTGTTCACGACCTCAGAGTCCACGAATACGGTCATGACGTAACCGTAGCATCCGTTCATGTCGAGATGCCTCATGACTGTTCTCTTGTAAGAGCCCATGAGATCATCGACAAGATCGAGCGAGACGTAACAAACAAAGGAATAGTAACCGAGCTAACTATCCACGTTGACCCTGTCATGACAGCCGACGAGGAGATCACGTTCATCCGTACAGAACTTACAAAGCACATGCAGTCCATCGATCCTAAGATGGATCTTTATGACTTCAGGCTCGTTCGAGAGGAAGAGTGTGACAAGCTCTTCTTCGAGATCCTGGTTTCATATGATAACCCGAAGACCGACGATGAGATCAAGAAGATCCTCAGTGATAAGATCAAGGATCTGGGCAAAGACTATAAAGCCATGATCATAGTCGACAGGGAATAATCTTTTATATCCGTAATAAATCAAGGAAGAAGCTGACCTTAAGGTCCGGCTTCTTTTTCTTTGGGGTAAATAAGGTTGGATTTTTAAGGTGTATTCTTTTTTTCAACCTTAAGCTACCTTCACAAGATGCGGAAAATATTTTTCCAACCTAAGGTTGGATTTCTGATTTTGCCCATTTTCTTTTTCCAACCCAGAGTTGGATTTATTGCTGATAAATCGATCCTTCCTGGCCTTCATGATCCGGATCACGAAGAAAAACAGAGGCAATCACAACTTTAGGTTGGATTTCCTGCAAGACCTGTTTTGTTTTTCCAACCTAAGGTTGGATTTATGATTTTGGCCTTTTTCCTTTTCCAACCTAGGGTTGGATTTATCGTCATCAAATTGCTCTTTCAGGGTCTTTATGATCCGGACCAGGCAGAAAAGCAGAGGTAACCTCAACTTTAGGTTGGATTTCTTGTAAGAGCCTTTTTGTTTTTCCAACCTAAGGTTGGATTTTTAAAATCGCTCTATAAGGGAAAGAAACCTAAGATTGGATTTTTACAAGAAAAGTATTGTTTACCTTCGGATAAGGTTGGAAAAGCCTGCAGGACAGAGGTTTTGGAGGAAGGCGAAAAATTGCCACAAAATTACTTTGACTATCAAAGTATTGATGATATTATGAATTTGAACCATGAATATATCATGATGTATGGTACGATATGAGGGTGAGGTCGATCAATGCTCAGATATATACTTATGATGTACGTAACTTTAGTCCCGACAATACTTGCGGGAATCGCTGTAATGATATGGTGCAAGCTTCCTATAATGAAGTTTGCTGCTCGTCCTATCGATTGCGGTAAGAACTTCGTCGATGGGCGAAGGATCTTCGGGGACAATAAGACATGGAAGGGCATGATCGGATACGTTCTCTTCAACGTTATCTTTTCGGTGCTTTGGGGATTGATCTGTATCAACGAGACATTGGCTGGCCTCAACTTCTTTTACCAGGAACATGACAACACGATTTTGTACAACGTATTGATCGGAGTGCTTTTGGGACTCGGATATGCATTATTCGAGCTTCCGAACAGTTTTCTCAAAAGAAGGCTTGATATCACTCCGGGAAAGACCGTCAAGGGATTTTGGAGGCTATTCTTTGTCTTTCTCGATCAGGCAGATTCCGTGTTCGGTGTGGCACTTGTGGTATGGCTGTTCTTCCCACTGGGATTACTTCTTTACCTTTTGTATGTGCTTGTCGGTGCCTTCACGCACTTGTTCCTGAACATGATGCTTTATTTCATGAAGCTTCGTAAGAATATGTTTTAAGGAGCAAAAGTTATGATCGTCAGATTAGATAGCAGGGAAGAGGGAAATGAGAAGCTCGGTAATAAGGGAAAATTCCTGTTACTAATGAAAAGCAAAGGTTTCAACGTTCCGAACGGATTTGTTTTGGACAGTGACACCTATGACGATACAGTAAAGGCAAACGGAACTGATGAGAAGATAAAGGAAGCACTCAAAGGTCTTACCAAGGAAAACGTCCGCGAGACTTCCGAGAAGATAAGTAAGTTCTTTGACGGGCTTAAGCTTCCTTCCTCTATCGAAAAAGAGATCTCGGAGAAGGCAGATCCCGGTAAACTATATGCCGTTCGAAGCAGCGGTACGAAAGAAGACCTGGATGAGTTCTCTTTTGCAGGGCAGTACCAGACATTCCTAAACACAAGTTATGATGATATCGAAGAAAAAGTCATCGAATGTTATAAGTCGATGTTCAGTGAGATCATCTTAAGTTATCTCATCAACAGGACCATTGATCTTAGTGACCTCAAGATGTCCGTTGTTGTTCAGGAGATGATCGATTCAGACTTAAGCGGCATCTGCTTTACCATAGACCCTGTTACGGGAAATGATAAGACGATGCTCATCGAAGTGTCTGAGGGATTGGGTGAAAACATAGTAAGCGGCAAGACTGTTCCGGAGCAGTATCACTTCAACTGGTATGACGGAAAAGAAGTTGACCGCAAAGAAGGAAACAAGTTTATCTCTTCCGAAAAAGTTAAGGAATATGCAGGTGTCTTCGCGAATATCCAGCAGGAGTTCGGATATCCTTGCGACATCGAGTTCGCGATCAAGAACAGCGAACTTTTCATCCTTCAGTCCAGAAGGATCACGAAGATAAACTATGCAGGTATCAACGACGTGTGGACCACGGCCGATTTTAAAGACGGCGGTGTTTCCGCAACCGTTTGTACTCCGTATATGTGGAGTTTGTATGAATATATCTGGGAGTATTCTCTTCGAAAATTCATCGTTGACTCCAGGATCCTCAAGGATGAGGAACTTCCTAAAAAACTCGGTGAGATGTACTACGGCAGATGCTACTGGAATCTTTCTGCAGTCAAAAAGACCATGGAGCAGATCGTAGGCTATAAGGAAAGAGAATTCGACAGCGAGTACGGAATAAGCGGAAACTATGAAGGCGACGGTAAGATCACCGGCGCTACTCCCAAAGTACTTATCCACATGATCCCGATCATCGTAAAACAAAAGAGCCTTCTTGATGACAGAAAGAAGAATTCTGAAAGATATAAGCAGGAACTATTGGATCTTTACTTTGACTACAAAGATAAGATCGATAACGGCAAGATCGAAGACATTACAAAGTCATTTACGAAGATCACTAAGGAGACATATTTAAGATCAGAGACAACTTATTTCTGGCAGATCTTTATCAACACGATCCACCAGTCGCTATACAAGGACAGTCTTCTTAAGTATGTGTCTGAAAGCGAATATCTGTCGCTTCTTGCAAACATCGATAACATCTCACACCTGCTTCCTTTCTATGACATGTGGGATATCACGAGAAAGATCAGAACAAGCAAAGAGGATGCTGATTTCTGGAAGGAAAAATCCGCTTCGGATATCGCTAAAAATATAGATCAAGAAGCACATCAGATCCCGCTTGTAAAAAAGCTTATAAATGATTACGGATATCATTCCGATAAGGAATTGGATATCACATATCCGTGCTATTACGAGGAGCCTGAAGTATTGATCGCGATGGTCAAGGACATGGCACTTCTTGATGACTCTTTCTCACCTCTTGAAGACAAGGAAAGAGGAAACAAAGTTCATGAAAAGATAATGAAGGGACTTGAGGAAAGAGTTTCCGCATCAGAGTATAAAAAAATCTCCAACAAGATCTCCAACATGCGCAGGATGCTCTGGTGGAGAGAAGAGTTCAGAGACGTTTCCACGAGGTTTTATTACATGCTTCGTATGTATACCATGGAGTATGCGAAAAAGCTTCAAAAAGACGGTGTATTAAACACATGGGAAGACGTGTGGTTCCTTAAGGTCGGAAACCTCTGGGACTTTATCGACGGCAAGAAAACAAAAGAAGATCTTAACGATCTCATAGTAAGAAATAAGTTCTACTATAACGCATACAGAAATTACATCAGTGACAACGAGATCGGTCACGACTTTAAGATCCTTAAGGACAGCGAGAGCAAGAACACGATCAAAGGTCTCGGTGCCAATAACGGAAAGATCACCGCAGTAGCAAGAGTCATCGAAGACTTTACAAAGATCGACAGGCTTCAGCAGGGCGATATCCTTGTAACAAGATTTACGGATACGGGCTGGACTCCTAAGTTCGCGATATTGTCGGGAATCGTAACCGAGTACGGCGGAATCCTCTGCCACGCTGCTATCGTATCAAGAGAGTACGGGATCCCGGCGATCGTATGCTGCAAGGATGCAATGAGCAAGATCAGGGACGGTCAGATCATAACAATTGACGGATCGACCGGAACAGTAACGATATCGGATGGTGAGTAACATGTTTATCGGTAAATGGAACAAGTCAGTCATCTTAACTTATGTGGGTCTGATGTTCGCGGTCGCGGGTATCTTTCTCGCGTTCACCACAGACAAGATCACGTATTCTTATTCGTGCCTTATGATGGCAGGTATCTGTGATCTTTTTGATGGTATGGTCGCTCGAAAATGTAAGCGTACGGAAGAAGAGAAACTGTTCGGGATCGAGCTTGATTCTCTCGTCGATGTCGTTAACTTTATCGCACTTCCTATATGCATCTTTATCGCCATGGGACTTACGCATATCGGGGATCCTTTTATCTTCGCACTGTTTGCGATCTGCGGAGTTGCAAGGCTCGGATATTTCAATATCGCGACTGCTGACAGCGAGGGCCCTGTTAAGTATTACACCGGCCTTCCGGTAACGTTCTCGGCGCTTATCTTCCCTTTGATCTATCTTCTTAAGGTGCCGCTTCCGAAGAATGTTTTTCCATTCGTTTTTGAAGGGTTCATCGTGCTCATATCCGTATGTCAGATCCTTAAAGTAAAGATACCGAAGCCGAAGGGGATCTGGTACGGAATATTCGGACTTTTAGCTATCGTAATGCTCGTAGTCTTTCTGGTGTTTTTGTAGAGGATGAATCATGAAGATCTATGACAGACAAAGTAAGTCATATGAACAGATCGAGCAGTACGGCGCAGGAAAGCTCGAGTTCTTATATAACAATGCGTTCGGAAGGCTTCTGTTGAGACTTGTAGTCTCACCTTTTGTATCGGGCATCTACGGCAGGATGAATTCGCGTAAAAGCTCGGTCAAAAAGATACCCGGATTCATCAGGGAACAGGGCATCGACATGAGCGAATATGAGGACAAAGAGTATGAGTCTTTTAATGATTTTTTTACTCGAAAAATACGTCCGGAGAAACGCCCGATCGACATGACAAAAAACGTGTTGATCTCACCTGCGGATTCAAAGCTCCTGGTGTATAAGATCGACGATGAAACGAGGATGAATATTAAGGGAAGAGAATATACCGCTGACGAGATCCTGGCGGGAGGTGCGGATGAGTTTAAGGGAGGGTCTGCGCTGGTCTTCAGGCTGAGCGTTGATAACTTTCACAGGTACTGCTTTCCGGATGGCGGAAAAGTAGTGAGGAACAAGAAGATAAAGGGCAAGCTTCATACGGTAAGTCCGATCTCAAAAGATCACAAGATTTACAAGGAAAACAGCCGTGAAGTGAGCATGTTGGAAACAGATAATTTCGGGATGATAGCCTTTGTCGAAGTGGGCGCGCTTCTGGTGGGAAGGATAGTGAACCATGAGGTGAGCGTTTTCGAGAAGGGGCAGGAGAAAGGGTATTTTGAGCCCGGCGGATCGACTGTTATAATGTTTGTCGGAAGGGATATCGAAGTTGACGAAGACATTATGAAACAGAGCGCCGCGGGGGTGGAGACTAAGGTCAGATACGGCGAGAGGGTAGGTGTTTTAAAGTGCTGAAACGACTTCATATATATTTTAAGGAGCGTTATCCGATCATACCGAGATTGATACTGGGCGTGATCGTGTTCCTGGAGATTCACTTCATCATCCTTTTGAATCAGGGAGTTACCAAAGATCAGTTCAGGATCGGCATTCAGGAGTTTGTCGGTGCGTTTACGGTGTTCGCGTTCTTGCTTTGGCTGAGGATCGCGGATGACCTGAAGGACTTTGAGACGGATAAGAAACTGTTCCCGGACAGGCCGCTTCCGAGCGGAAGGGTCTTTAAGAAAGACATCGTTATCGCGTGCGTTATCGTGCAGGCGATCACGGTCGCGCTGAACGTGATCTTCATGTGGAAGAACATAATCTTCTTTATCGTTTTGTATTTCTACGGCTACCTTATGAGCAAGTGGTTCTTCCAGAAGGCGAAGATCCAGCCGAGCCTGCCGCTGGCGCTGGTTACGCATAATCCTGTGCAGGCGATCGTTAATCTTTACATCATCGCTTTTACGGTTGAGAAATATGACCTTAAGGTGTTCACGCTGACGAACGTCATGGCGCTGTGGACTTTGTACTTCCCGGCACTCATCTGGGAGGTCAGCCGTAAGATCAAGGCGCCGAAAGACGAGAACGACTACACCACCTACAGTAAGCTCTTCGGATATAAAAAGGCAACCCGTTTCGTATTGATCCTGACCATCATGGATATCATCACGAACTTTATCCTCGTATGGAACCTTAATAAGATCTCAGTATGCGTATTGGGACTTCTGGTCTCATGGATGACATGGAAGTTCATTCAGTTCATCAGGAATCCGGAGAGGTTCGTTATCGTCAGCAAAGTCGAGCTATACACATATCTTCAGGAGTCGACCATGCTTCTTACCATAGTCGCGTTCCTCGTGTTCGGAAAGGTCTGAGATGTACGGTAAAAAGATTGACAACCTGATAAAGATGCGTGAAGCAGGGATCAACGTTCCGGCCTTTACCGTCGTGCCTTACGAGGATGCGATAAAGGACGATCTTAAGTTTGATCTTCCTTCCTCTCGAAAACATTTCTCGGTCAGAAGTTCTGCCGATATCGAAGACGGTGAATCCACAAGTTTCGCAGGTCAGTTCGATACGTTCTTGAACGTTGAAAGAGATGATGTTCCCGCGAAGATAAAAGAGATAATCTCGTCGATAAAAAGCGACACTGTTAAGGCATATGCAGAGAGTAAAAACTTGGATATCAACGACATAAAGATGAACGTCATCGTTCAGGATATGATCGACGCGGATATCTCGGGTGTCCTTTTTACGGCGAACCCTCAGGGCATCCTTAACGAGAGTGTCATAACAGTCGGAAGAGGTCTTGGCGAAGGCGTCGTATCATCAAAAGTGGATACGACTTCCTACTACTATAACTTAACTGATAAGATATGTTATTTCGAAGGCGAAGAGGATCTTTTGACGTCGGAAAAGACTGAAGAATTGATCGAGATATCTGAAAAGATAAAGGAACTTTTCGGAGAGTTTCTGGACATAGAATTCGCGATAAAAGATGATGAAGTCTTTATACTTCAGGCGCGTCCTATTACGACACTTAAAACGGATGATCCGCTCATCTTAGATAACAGTAATATCGTTGAAAGTTATCCCGGGATATCGCTTCCTTTAACGACTACTTTCGTTGATCTTGTCTATAGCGGAGTGTTCCGCGGAGTGTGCAGCAGAGTACTTAAGAACGAGAAGGAATTAAGTAAGCACGAAGACGTATTCTTGAACATGACGGGGCATGTCAACGGACGTGTATATTATAAGATCAGCAACTGGTATACGGTGCTTAAATTTTTGCCGTTCAGCAAGAAGATAATCCCTGTATGGCAGGAGATGCTGGGCGTTAGAAATAAGAACTACAATAACGATGATGTTAAGGTAAATTTCTTCGTAAGATCCATGACGTATTTTAACTCAGTTTATGAGCTATTGAGCGTGCCGAAAAACATGAAGAGATTAAACGAGAGATTCATCGTCATAAATGATGATTTCTATAGTAGATACAGTGAGGATCTGTCACCGAAAGAATTGGTATCGATGTTCAACGATATCAAGGTGAAACTCTTCGGCTGCTGGGATATTACTTTGCTTAATGATATGTACTCTTTTATCTTCACGGGACTTCTTAAATCCCGCATGAAAAAGAAGTACAAAAAAAGCGACAAAGAGATCAACGATTATATAAGCGGTATCTCTGATATCGAGAGCATGAAACCAGTGATCGAGATAACAAAACTCGCGCTTCAAAAAGACGAATTATCAAGCGAAGAATTCGAAGCAAAAAAGAAAGAATATATCCGTAAGTTCGGAGATCGAAATCTCGAAGAACTTAAGATCGAGAGCAGGACATTCAGAAGTAATCCCGAGCTTCTCGATGAGAGGATCGAAACCTATAGAAAAGATATGGATCGATTAAGGGAAACGTACAGAAGTTTCAGTAAGGAAAAACCGACTGAAGAGAAGTACGATCTCTTAACAAGATCCTTCGTAAAAAGGAGTTCTCTCGGCATCTACAACAGAGAGATCTCGAGGCTCAACAGAAGCCGCATCTACGGTATCGTAAGACTTATCGTAGATACACTCGGAAGAAGGTATGTTGAGCAGGGAATTATCAATGAAGAATTCGATATCTATTATCTGAAGATCGATGAAGTCTTAAAGCTCGCGGAAGAGCCTTCAGACATGAAGGAAAAGGTCGAGTACAGGAAAGAAAGATACAGGCTCTATAGAGAGCTTCCTCCGTACTCCAGACTGATCTTTGCCGAAAAGGAATTCAACAAAAGTCACGTGGCGATCAACTCGTATAAAAAGTCGCTTAACGATAACGAACTTCAGGGCGTTCCTTGTTCGGGAGGAGTCATCGAAGGCGAGGCTTTGGTGGTGCGTGACGTTAACGATACAAAAGACGTCAAGGATAAGATCCTCATAACGAAGATGACGGACCCCGGGTGGGTATTCCTTCTGACGTCCGCCAAAGGTGTCATATCGGAAAAAGGATCGCTGCTTTCGCACACGGCGATCATATCACGTGAGATCGGAATTCCGTCCATCGTCGGAGTCAAAGATCTGATGCTCACGGTAAGAAGCGGAGACACCATAAAGATGAACGGTGATAACGGTAAGATAGAGATCATAAAAAGAGGTGAATATAAATGAAACTGGTCAAGTTCGAAAACGAAGAAAAGTATGTAAAGGAATTCACAAAACTTCCGACTGTGATCTATGGCTCGGATGACAACATGGAAGATCCGGATTCGATGAAAAAGATACTTCTCGGGGAGCATCCGCTGAGCAAGTATTTTAAGCTCGACAAGTTCCTGGTCTTCGATGATGAGGAGAATACAAAAGGTCGTTTCTGCATCACGAGTTACGAGGGCGACAAAACAGCGTACTTCGGCTTTTTCGAGTGTGTGAATGATAAGGATATTGCGAAGTTCCTTTTCGAAAAAGCGTACGGGTTTTGTAAGGAGAACGGGTACGAGAAGATCCAGGGTCCGGTGGATGCGTCTTTCTGGATCAAGTACCGATTGAAGATCAACAAATTCGAGACGCCGTACACGGGTGAGCCGTATAACAAGGATTACTACTTTGAGCTTTTTAAGGACAACGGTTTTGAGGTCAAGGAGCACTATACTTCGAATGCGTTCAGGGCGGTTGACGAGACTTACGTGAATGATGTTTTCGAGAAGAGGTTTGAGGAATTCGAGAAGAGCGGGTATGTGATAAGAAGCCCGAAGGAGGAAGAGTTCGGGGAGGCGATCGACGATGTCTACAGGCTCGTGTCGGATCTCTATAGCGACTTCCCGATCTTCAAGGATGTTAAGAGGGAGGACTTCCGCGAGGTGTTCATGAGTTATAAGCAGATCATGAACATGAGCATGACGAAGCTCGCGTATTATAAGAATAAGGCGGTCGGTTTTTATGTGTCGATACCTGACTACGGAAACCTCGTGTATCACACCAAAAATCCGATCAACATCGCGAAGATACTTAAGACAAAAAAGAAGCCGAAGCGCTACGTTATGCTCTACATGGGCGTCGATCAGCAGCACAGGGGACTCGGAAAAGCTCTTACTTATGCGATCATGAAAGAGCTCATGGCAAGCGGACTTCCGAGTATCGGCGCACTCATAAGAGACGGAAAAGTCAATCAGAAATATGCGTCGGATGACATTACCGATGTTTATGAATATGTACTTCTTGAAAGGGAGATCAGGTGATAGAAATGAACGAACTGGAAAAGTTTTTAAGAGCAGATTATGAGAAGTGGAACAAGAGAGAATATCTCTTCGAGATGAAGAACGGAAAGTATGAAGGGATCACTTTCGGAGAGTTTATCGAGAAGGTAAATTATCTCGCATCTTACTTCATAGCTAACGGCTACAAAGATAAGAATATCGGTATCTATAGCCCAAACTCTCTGGCGTGGATGATATCTGATGTAGCCATCATGAACTATGTCGGATTAAGTATCGGATTATCCAAGGACTGGAAGGATGATAATCTCGATTATTCCATCAAAAAATGCGACATCGAGTGCCTCATGTACAGCAGCGAATTAGCTGATCAGGTCAACGTTGTAAGAGGTAATTTCCCGAACGTAAGATTCATCTGTATCGAGGATGAATTCGATAAGATGCTGGAGGAAGGAAAAGAGAAGCTTAGTGGTCTTTTCACGCTCGAACCCGTCGATGAGGATAAGCCTGCGAAGATCGTATTTACCAGCGGTTCCACATCTTTCCCGAAGGCAGTAATGCTCTCTATCAAGAATATCTACGCGAGCTACGAAGCTCTGGCAAAAAGGATACAGGTCGACGAGAACGACGTATGCTACCTGTTCCTTCCGCTGAACCATACATACGGCTCGATCTTCAACTTCCTTTATTCGCTGGTATTCGGTTACAGCGTATATCTTACGGGCGACATCAAGAACATGGTACAGGAGATGGCAATGGTAAAGCCGACAGTCTTCTGCGCCGTACCTCTCGTATATCTTAAGTTCTACGAAGCAGCTAACGCATATAACGTGCCTTTGAAGGCACTTCTCGGCGGCAGACTTAAGTATCTGTTCGTCGGAGGCTCGAATCTCCCGCACGACATCAGAAAGGTCTACATGGATCAGGGAATGTACCTGATGAACGCGTACGCGCTTTCAGAGACAGCATCCGGATTTGCCATCGATTATCCTGAAGTCGACGACATGGACAGCGCGGGAACGGTCCTCGAATATGTTGATGCAAAGGTCATCGATCCGGATGAAGACGGTATCGGCGAACTTGCCATCAAAGGACCTAACGTTTTCCACGGTTATTACGGCGATGAAGAGATCACCAAGAGAGTCTTCAACGAAGACGGTTATTACTTAACGGGCGACCTCGGAAAGATCGTCAACAACAAGGTCTACGTTAAGGGCCGTAAGGACACCATGATCGTTCTCATAAACGGCGAGAACGTATCATCAAAGCGTATCGCCGATAAGGTAAAAGAAGCGGATCCGAGGATCGCTTCAGTTAAGGTCTACGTCCGTGATGAACTTCTTACCTGCGACATCTTCGTCAACGGCAAAGAGAACATGGAAGGCGACTGGCAGCAGGTAATCGATAAGGTCAACGATAATCTCTCCAAGTACGAGAAGATCAGAAAGTTCAGCGTCAACGACATAAGTTCTCTTTTGAAAGGGTGATCATAATTGGGACTTCCGACATTAGGACAAACTGAGATCATAAGAACGTTTATAGCACTCGCACTTCTTCTCGGAAGCGCGTTCCTATTCGGCACGCTTATCGAGAAGATCAAAGGTCCCCGCGTAGTCGGTGAGATCTTAGGCGGCATGCTAATAGGCGGAAGCGGACTTTTCCTGATCTTCCCGGACTTCATGAACTCCATCTTCAGCGCTTATCCCGAAGAAGGGAAAGTCCTGAATGTCTTTTATCAGATGGGTCTCATCTTCCTGATGTTCCTGTCGGGATTTTCCACCAAGATCGAAGTCGACCGTAAAAACTCGAAGATCATAACCCTGGTCTTCTTCGGCGCGACGGTCCTTCCGATGCTCGGCTCTATCCCGTTTTTTAACATGTTCCAGGAATACTTCATCGGCGACAGAGGTAACGTCTTTTCCTACCGCCTCGTTTTCGCGATAGGCGTCGCCATCACATCCATTCCTGTCATCTCGAAGATTTTCTTCGACATGGGCGTTATGAACACCAAATTCTCCAACGCGGTGCTCACCGTTTCCACGTTCCAGGATCTTCTTTTGTGGATACTTCTGAACATGGCATCAAGAGTCGCAGACTCGGGTAAACTGAGCCTCGTCGACACCATCGTCGTATCAGTTGCGACCATTGGAATGTTCGTCGTCGTAACGATCCTCAGTAAGTTCATGAAGGACATCAAACTGAAGCTTCCGACCAACGTTTTCTACACCTTAAGCTTCGTCGCTCTCCTTTTAGTCAGCGGCCTTCTTTACATAGTCGGCATCAACATCATGTATTCCGCATTCCTCGTGGGCTACATCGTAAAGACTTTGTTCGGTTCCGCCGTCGAAGCCAACGAGCGCATCAAGTATCTGGAGCACTTCGTTTTCTCGTTCTTCGTTCCGATCTACTTCGCCCTCGTCGGCATCCAGCTCAACGTCTTCCACAACTTCTCGATCCTGAGATTCCTTTTATTCTTCGCCATCGCTTTCGGTCTCGAATTCGTCGGAACCTGGCTTTTCCTCATCCCCGGCAAAGTCAGCAACTCCACAAAGCTCAACTTCGCGATCACCATGAACGCCAGGGGAGGCCCTGGGATCGTCCTTGCGACGGTCGCTTACGGTTCGGGTATAATAAGCATAGAATTTTTCACGGTGCTTATCCTCACGACCATGCTGTCGTCCATGATCGCAGGATACTATCTGAGGTTCCGTCAAAGGAGAGACAAGGATGTTTTCAACAAACTGGCGTAAACTGGTTCCGATCGTTTTGTTGGTCTTTCTTTGCTCCTGCTCGAAAACACCCGCCGACATCCCAACCGAGTCCACAACCGCTGCCGTGATCACGACCGCAGTCGAACAGACAACTTCTACGGAACAAACGTCGGATACACCGGCGATCCCGACCGAGACAGCAGCAGACGAATATCAGATCACCGTCGATTCCATGACATTGGACGAGAAGATCTATTCTCTTTTCATCGTCACACCCGAGCAGCTCTTGGGAAGCGACAAACCCATAAACGCAGAAGATTACGTAACGGCCCAAACTCCCGAGCTCTTAACCGCTCTGGACGCTAAGCCTGTTGCTGGCGTGGTCATGTTCGGAGGCAATATCATAAACCCGGAGCAGATCACATCTCTTAACGAAGCCTTCAGTTCCCGCGGCATGTTCGTCTGCATCGACGAAGAAGGCGGCGACATCGTAAGGATCGGCGGAAATCCCGAATTTGATGTTCCGTGGTTCCTTCCTGCAGCAGAGTGCGACGACCCTTATACGATGTACATGGAGATCTCCATATATCTCAGGGAATACGGCTTTAATCTCAACTTCGCGCCGGTAGCGGATATTTCCGTCGACGGCGGCGGAGTAATAGGCAGCAGGGCATTCGGAAGCGATCCGCAGACAGTCTGTTCGAAGCTCGAGGACTCTTTGGAGGTATTCAGGAACTTTGGCGTAATAAGCTGCCTTAAGCATTTTCCGGGTCACGGAGCAGCATCAGCCGACAGTCATTTCGGCGCGGCTTTGGTCGATAAATCTCTGGACGAACTTACAAAATACGAATTTCTTCCTTTTGTCACAGGCGTAAAGGAAGGCGCTCCGTTCGTAATGGTTGGACATATAACAGTTCCCGAAGTTACCGGCGATCTTCCGTCCACGCTCTCACCTGAGATGATGTCGATCTTAAGAAACGATCTGGGATTTGATGGTGTGATCATAACGGATTCGTTCTGGATGGAGGCCATAACCGCCGAGTTCGGTTCGGGCGAAGCTTCTCTCATGGCTCTTAAAGCAGGTGCAGACATAGTCCTTATGCCTGACGATCTTGACGAAGCATACAAAGCCGTAAGAGCTGCCGTCGAGTCCGGAGAATTGACTGAAGAGGAGATAGACGCCAAGCTGACCCGCATCCTTAAGGTCAAAAATGAGTACGGAATCTGATTTCCGTGACTTATCTAAGAGGTTTTTGTGATTTTGTCGTGAGGTATAAGACATTTGTCACAAAGGCCCGATATTATCAGCAAATTAACATTGTTACATTCACGATTCATCGTTATAACCCAAGAAATCTCTTATTTTTTTTATTGAAAGGTTGTATTATAACCTTAACGAAATGAGATTTTGGGGGAGCGGGCATGGACTTAATGTCTATACATGTATCTTTCTTGCTTTTTGAGTCGATATTCTGTTTTTTGTCGGCTCTTGTTTCCGTGTCCGATAAAGGCTTCAAGAACAAAAGAGTCATGGTCACGCTCCTTAATATCAGCGTCGGATTGCTGCTCCTGGCAGAATTTACCTACTATCTGTTCAGAGATCAGGATCAGTTCTCCAGCTATATCATGGTCAATCTCTGCAGTTTTGCGGATTTCTTTATCGTAGATTTTCTCATAATCGCCTACGTTGTCTTTGCGTCTTACATCATTTTCGGAAAGTTCAGTCTGAAGAAGGGTGCCCCGTGCAGGATAAGGCTTACACTTTGTACTCTCATCGGCCTCATCGGGATCATAATGGTCATCGTTTCACAGTTCACGGGCATCTACTACTCTATCGATGAACACAACGTTTACCACAGAGGACCTTTGTTCCTGATATCTGTCGCTATTCCGTTCCTTGCGATGTTCATCTTTGTGACTATCATCATCCAGAATGCTCGTAAGCTTGGCGCCAGGATGACCATAGCTCTTATGTCTTATTTCCTTCTCCCGCTTGTCGGAGGAATCCTCCAATACTTTTTCTACGGATATTCATTCCTGGAGATGGCGACAGGTTTTTCAGTCATCCTCCTTTTCATAGAAGGAGCCATCGATACCAAGCGCGAAGTTATCCGTGTCTCGAAGACCGAGGTCAGGACCGGACTTGCGAACGAGCACGGCTGTGTCGAGTGGCTTAATTCCAAGGAAGACAGAAGCGAACTTTTGAATTACGCAGTTATCTTTTTCGATCTTATAAAGTTTTCGGAGATCAACCGTAAGTACGGTATGGACATAGGCGATCAGTTCCTTCATAACTACGCGGCTTCGTTTTCTTCGTTCATGGATGATGACGAGATCCTGGGAAGAGCATACGGTAACCTCTTTATCGCGATCGTCAAGAAAAAGAAGCTTAAGAACTTTACCCGCCTTCTCGAGAAGATGGATGTAACCGTTAAGGAAGGCGACAATATATCCATTACTGAGACCATAAGTGCCAGAGCAGGAATCTACGAGATCACCAAGGATGACTTGGGCGGCGAGGACATAATAACGAACGCGGGAACCGCGCTCTCGATCGCAAAGTCTCCGAGAACGCCTGATATAGTCAATCTTTCCGAGAAACTCCTGGAATCTTTTGAGGAGCAAAAGAGGATCGTATCCGATATCAAGATCGGTCTTGCCAACGGTCATTTCGTAGCTTACTATCAGCCGAAGGTCAACAGCGTGACCAAGATGCTCTGCGGCGCTGAGGTCCTTGCCAGATGGCGTCATAACGGCGTGATCAAAAGGCCGGGCGAATTTATCCCGCTCATGGAAGAATTCGATCTTATCTGTGATCTTGATATCTACATGCTCGAGCAGGTCTGCAAGGACATCAAGGCGTGGCTCTCGGCAGGGCTCCATCCGCCTGTTGTCTCAGTTAACGTATCCAGAAGAAATCTTAAGGAGAAGGATCTGGCAGCCAAGATCGATGAGATCGTCATGAGCTACGGCATTCCTAAGGACCTTATCGAGATAGAGGTAACTGAGCGTTCTGACGAGTTCTCCATACCTGAGCTCAGGGAATACGTCTCATCGCTTCACAGACACGGTTACAGCGCCTCTATCGATGACTTCGGATGTGAGAGTTCATCTCTTACGCTTCTTCGTGAGATCAACTTCGACACGCTTAAGATCGATAAGGGATTTATCGATAAGGAACAGTCCAAGGATCTTACCATCCTCGAACATATCGTTACACTTTCCAAGGCTCTTAATATCGGCATAGTCGCTGAAGGTGTCGAGCGTGAATCACAGCTGAGGATCCTTAATTCCATGGGTGTTGAAGTCATACAGGGTTACTACTATGATATGCCTTTGTCTCTTGAAGAGATGACAGAGAGAGTAAGAAATCCGATCTACAATAAGTGATCAGGACTTCTTCTTGAGCTTGATCTTTTTCCCGAATACGCAATATCCAATTCCGCAGGCGATGAGTGCGAATGCTCCGGCAAGTCCCGGAACCAGGTAAGGTGTGTGATATTTAAGGATTATCTCATGTTCTCCCGCCGGAAGATCGAACGCCATAAACGCTCTGTCGGCTCTTATGATATCGGTCTCCTTGCCGTCCACATAAGCTGTCCATCCGTCAGCGTAAGGTATCGTCATGAGCAAGTATCCCGCCTGATCGAGAGTCACATGTGAAGTGATCGTATTATCGTCGATACGTAAGTCACTTGCAGGATGCTTAAGGCCGTTGATATTTGACTCGATCTTTTCTTCCTTCTCGAAAAATACCTTTATATCATCATAGCTGTATTCAGCCGCAGTCTCGAAAACGATACGGATCTTCTGGCTCTTAAGCGCATCCACAACACCGCTGTTGACGAGCCATGAATCCTTTCCGCCGTACATGTGGTATCTGGAAGTCGTTGCGTTAAACATACCGATCCCGAGAGGAACTTCAGTGATCTCTTCTTCCTCTTCGTTCTCCTCATCTTCGATATCATCTTTTTTCTTCGTGTCTTCTTTTGTTTCCTCTTCTTCCTCTTCCTCAGGTACAGGAATATTAGCAGGATCGACAACGAAGTAAACGTGATTCTTGAACTCTAAAACGTGATAACTCGTGCAGACAAGATCATCAAGATAGATGTACCATTCTCCGCTTCCTTCAACAGGATATTCCAGATTTATATCGATATAAGAATTTGGCGCATTAGTCTTGATCTTATGATCGCTCAATTCAACATAATCACCTGCCGTGATAGTGTACGGAATGGACTTCTCTTCAGTGTATGAATAACCTGATCCGCCCTCAGGAAGAACGACGGCATTCATAAGCAGTTGCTGCTTGTCGTAAGCGGAAAGCGAATCATAATATGACTCGTCCACGCTGTCCGTAAAGAACGAGACGAGACTGGTATCCGTGGAAGATGTATAGACCTCATACGTGTTGTTGTCATATGTGATGAAGTGTCCCAGATGGTGGGTATAACCGTACGGCAACGGATTGTCGAGATTGTTCGCGTTACGGATCACATATTTGGTTCCGAAGAGGACCTCCAGATCGCTTCTCTTACAAACTCCGTTGATAACGGAAGGGCTCGCGGATGATGTTAATCCGAGGTCCAGCTGAAGCTTGTTGATATTCGGATTATAGATGCTGTTATAGGAATCGTATCCGGATTTGCCCGTGATAAGTGACGAATTCTTAAGTCTTCCCGTCAGTGTATCGTAACGGTAGAGCGAATCATCATTTGTAACGACAAGAGCCTCTTTACCGCCGCTTTGAACGACCCTCAGATACGCGTCGTTTACCGGGATCAGCTTGCTCTGGATATTCATGTATCTTTGTGAGAAATAAAAGAAGTTCGGGACCGCGACAGCAAGTACGGTAATGAGCACCATGATCTTCTCGAAGTCTTCTCTCGAAAACAATCTCGAGATCATAATGAATACGATCACCAAAATACCGATCAGAACAGGAACCTTCTGCTCAGGACCGTTGATGTCAAAGCACTTGATAACGACGATCTCATAAGCTACGAGCATACCGATGATAAGTGCCAGTTTCCAAATCTTTGCATTATAAAGCTTATCGAAAACCATGGTGACAATGAACGATACCAAAAGCGTATATGCCCATGTCCATCTGTTTGTCGAATAACTGAAGCCGTTTATAACATGTCCGACATACGGAATAAAAAGAGATACGGTAGCAAGGATCAGCATGATCTTGACCCTTAGGCCCTCCTTTAACTTCATGAGGAAGAAAAGGCCGCCGATACAGATGAAGGCGATGATAGGGAAGCCCAAAAGGTCATCGGACCATCCGTCGAAGACTGATACAAAACCTGAAACAAGTCTTCCCGCATAATATGAATCTCTTATTAAAGGGATCTCGTAATTTACGTCAAGTCGGTCAAGTTTTGTGATCGCTATAAGGCTCGGAAGGACCAGAAGCACTCCGACAGCCGCAGAATACATCGCACTCAATGCGAGCTTCAAGAGGATCTTAAGTTCGCTTTTAAGGCTCTTGCCCTTTGACACTATAAGGCTCTCGGCTACAAGGAAAGCGTAGTAGATGAGAAGAAGCACGACTGCCATGAACGTGAAGTAATATGAATAAGTGAACATGGAGATCGTGGAAACAATAAACAGATAAGGCTTCCTGTTATCTCTGATAAGCCATATTCCCAAGATGATCAAAGGGAAGATAACAAAGGCATATCCGAATGAAAGCTGCTTAAATACGATAAGTGTGTTTGATGAAAAAGCATAGATCAGCGAGCCGATCAATACAGCGTATTTGCTGTAAGTTTTCTTGTACGAAGCGAGGGCAGTGAATGAAAGACCTGCGAGATAGATCTGAAGGATGAGCACGATCTTAAATGCCGTCTCTGAATAGGATGACGGGAAGAATGCGGAGAGGATGTATAACGGATTGAAGAAATTATTGAAACCGTTTCCGAAAGACGTTATTACGTCCGCACCGTAGCCGATGGACATATCCCACATAGGGATCTCGAATGTGTGTCTTATCGTAAAGTTCTTAACAAGACGTCTCCACCAGCGGCCTACCGCGATAAAGAACGGATAGTTGTTATCAATGGCATCATAACTGAACATATATGTCTTGCCATAGTTCGAAAAATAAAGCTGGTAGCAAAAGAAAAAACAGATCACGAAAAGGATCGTGTAGATAAGAAGATACCTTGTCCTGTCTTTTGTAATTAGTCTGCTTTTTATAGTCATCAGATCTTTCCTCATTATCATACCCAAAATAAACCAACTAATTATATCACAGACGCCACCCGAGGTTGCGGTAATGATGTATAATCGTCTTTATGAGATTTAGAAAGCCTACAAAAGAAGAGATATCCAAGCGCAATGATCCTCCTAAACTGACGCTTTTGGAGGAGATAGGAAACGCGATAACCCACGGTGTCGGCGCAGCTTTGTCGATCGCAGGACTGGTCCTCCTTCTCGTTTTTTCGGATACGGGAATGAAGATAATGGCCGCCTGTTTCTACGGAATATGTCTTATTATCCTGTTTCTTATGAGCTGCCTTTATCATTCGTTCAAGTACGGTATGGCAGTCAAGAAACTGTGGAGACGCTTTGATTATGCGTCGATCTATCTTCTGATCGGAGGCTCTTTCGCGCCTTTCTGTCTCGTTTATTGGGGAGATGCGAAGGGTATCGTAATGTTTTGTATCCAATGGGGTCTCATAATCCTGGGGATCACCTTCGTAAGCATTTTCGGACCCGGAAGATTCAGGCCGCTACACTACGCGCTCTACTTCGTTATCGGTTGGAGCGGGGTCCTTTTTATCCCTGGAATGGTCAAAAATGACATGTGGCTTTTCCTGATGACTCTTGGAGGCGGAATCATCTATACTCTCGGAATGATCCCGTTCGTTAAGGACTTCAAGGGCGCTCACTTCATCTGGCATTTCTTTGTTCTTTTCGGTGCGGTGGTGCACTGGTTCGGCATATTCTTGTTTATCTACCTGGAAATCTGATATATTCATAAAGGGGATAGTTCAAAGCATAGGAGGCAGTCCTTATGAGATTTGATACGGGTAACACGGGGAAATATTTCTTCGATGACAGACAGACCCTGACAAATGAAGAGTGGAATGATTTTAAAGATGCCTACAATACGGAATTTCATGAGGGCGTAAAGAAAACAGTTTCTTCCGTCACAAGAGAAGATAAAGAAAGACCATCGTTCATGAATCCGGCTGTTCTGATCCCTATCGGAATATGTGCAGTTCTCGTTCTCATCGGTATCTTCACCAACAGCATGCTTCTTTGGGCCGGAGGCTTTGCTCTGATAATGGTTTATGCGGGAGTTTTCGTTCTGATAACGGGAGGAGTATCGAAGACCAAGCCAAATCCCAGTGCCGATACTGCATCTAACAGGTTTACGGGTCTTATCATAGCATTGATCCCGATAGTTTCGTTTCTTATGTGGTTTGTCTTTCTTAAGGACAAGCCGACGGCATATAAAGCCTTTTTGGTTATAGGATCTGTTTTGACAGGTCTCGGGGTCTTGTTTATATCCAGGATAATCTTTCATCTGACAGCCAATGATCGTGTATATCCGGAAGAGATCAATGCGACCTGCATCGGATACGCCAGATATGTCGAATATTCAGTAAACGACGGGATAGTCAATGAAATACCAATGGTATCGCCTGTGTTCGAATACAGTTACGAGGGAGAGAGATTTACCTGTGTCTATGACGGTTTTACGAGCAGCAAGGACAGCGATGTAGGACTCGGTCCTTCTGTTATCAGGATATCGCCGAAGATCCCTGAGGGCATCTATAACAGAAAGTCACAGAGCATATCCGCTTTGGTTATCATGGCCATCATAAGTCTTATCATAGGTGCGTGTCTCATGGCGATCGCGCTCTCCGGATTTTATACACAGTGGAAGCCTTCCACAAGTGTGGATGATGTTGTCCGTATAGTTGATATTTTGGATTAAAGTTGAGTGAAATGACTGATAAAACTAGGGAAGCATCACATGGAGCTTTCCTTTTTTGACTCTTTTTTGTAATCTGTGTCAAATTGAAAAATAACAATATATAGCTATAATGAACTCATGGACGGCGGTCCATATGATCATTTATCTGAAATTACGGAGTTCGAATGCAGAAAAACGGCACAGTACGTTCCAAACATATAGATTTTATACTCGTGGACATGTTGAGCATTGAACTTGCCTTCATTACCGCGTGCGCTATTTGGTTTGCTCACTTAAGCGACCTGAGTTTCTATAAGAAGATCGATGTGGTCATCCTGGGCGTTTATGTAATACTGATGCTTTTCAGCAGTTTCCACAGCAGCATTATAAAACGAGGATTCCTTAAGGAACTGTGGAACACTATCCTGACGTGTTCCGAAGTGATACTCGCGACTCTCGGTATCCTCTTCGTATTTAAGGAAAGTGCCACCTATTCCCGTATGGTCTTCGGTATGTTCTATCTCCTGTCCATCGCGTACATGTACGCGGGAAGACTGATTCTTAAGGCTTTCGTAAGAAGCGGTTTTAAGTCGGGAAAGAACAGATCGAACGTAGTCATCCTTACTTATCCTGAGAATGCAGTCGAGTTTTATAAGACACTCAACAAGGACAATAACGGTTTTTACTCTTTCGTCGGAATGGTAATGCTTTCTGAATCCGACCTGAAGGATGTTGAAGGTATCCCTGTAATTCCGAAGGAAGGCATTTTCGATTTTGTAAAGGAAAATGCGGTAAACGAGGTTTATATCCTTGCCAAGGGCGGAGAGACGGGAAAGCTCGTTGATCAGTTCCTTAACATGGGAATCATGGTCCACCTGGGACTTAACCTTGAGGTCGAGAGCCTTCCTAATATCAGGATGGAGCAGAAAGGACCTTATTCCGTCATTACTACGGGTATCAACAAGGGTACGCTTGCCGAATACTTCATTAAGCGTGTTTTCGATATATTCGCATCAATATTCGGACTTATATTCATGGGACTTTTGTTCCTTATCTTTGCACCAATCATCAAGATCCAGTCACCGGGTCCTGTATTCTTTGCACAAAAGCGTGTCGGTAAGAACGGTAAGATCTTCAAGATGTACAAGTTCCGCTCCATGTACATGGATGCCGAAGAACGTAAGAAGGAGCTCATGGCACAGAACCAGATGAAGGGTCTCATGTTCAAGATGGACAACGATCCGAGAATATTCCCTGCAGGTAAGTTCATGAGAAAGACCAGCATCGACGAATTCCCGCAGTTCATCAATATCCTTAAGGGCGATATGTCCCTTGTGGGAACGAGACCTCCTACGCTTGACGAGTATGAGCAGTATGATCCTCATCACTTGAGCCGTCTTGCCATTAAGCCGGGTCTTACGGGTATGTGGCAGGTATCAGGAAGATCTGAGATCACGGACTTTGAGGAGATCGTAAGACTTGATAACGAGTACATAAGAAACTTCTCTTTGGCTCTGGATCTTAAGATATTCATAAAGACTTTTATTGCCGTTTTGGCTCGAAAAGGATCAAAATAAATTTCATTTGTGTTAAAATCGCCGAAAATTCGAATAATCGGTATTAAAAAACGGTTCTCTATATTATAATTATGTGGATATTACTCACTATGGGAGAACTATGTCTATGTATCAGGCCAAGGGTCGCGATTGTTGTTTTTATATTGTTAGAAGATGGAAAAGTATAATTGTCGTTGCTTTGATAGCAGCACTTCTAATGTGCGGATTGGATGTCTTTAAGACTCTCAGACGCTGGAATACCGATAAGAAGCAGTGCGAGAAGGATGCCATCGCTTATAAGGAAGCATTCGATATCGCCGAGGACAGAGTAGCGGCTTATGACGGCCAGATCGCAGATGATGAGAAAGAGATCGCGATCTTACGCGAGAATCCTATCATCGGTTTTGACAGAGAGAACATCGGAAGCGCATCCGTATTCCTTCAGTTTGACGCTACCATGAATGAAGCAGGCGAGCCTCGCCAGTTCCCGTCAGGACTTATGAATCTTTACTCAAATGCTCTTACCGATATCACCGATTGGGATAAGGTAGGAAAGAAGGGCGGAATCGATGCCCAGTATGCAAAGATGCTCTTCTCCCAGTCAGTTGACGGCAGCGGTCACACCATCTATCTTAAGATCTTCGGCGAGACTCAGGCAGATGCAGATGCCATGCTCAAAGAGATATTGAAGCAGCTCAATGACTACACGAATACATTTGATGCAGATACGAGAAGCTCCTTTGAGATCTCAGAGGTAAACAATATGAGCAAGTCCGGAAAGGACGAGGGCTTCTCTGCTATTCAGGATTCCGTAAATAACAGGATCAGAGATCTCATCAATGACACTGTTAATCTCAATAACATCAAGGAAGAGACAGAGTATCCGGTCGAGCCTCCTACGATGCCGACCACGATGGATGTCGTAAAGAGCTTTATCAAGTACTTCGGATTCGGCCTTTGTGCAGGCGGATTCGGAATGATAGCACTCTATTACGTATTGTTCTTCCTGAACGGCAAGATCAATTCTTCAGAGGAATTGGAATTCTACACGGATGCTAACGTTATGGCCTATGACGAAAAGAAGAAGGGCAAGCTCGACAGATTTATCGCAAAGAAAGAGACAAGAGGACTTCTCTATGCTCAGGACGATGCAGTTATAAGAACAGTATCCAACATCAAGCTTTCAAATCCTGATATGGTCAAGATCATGTTCACGGGCATCGATTCGGAAAAGCAGGTCAAGGAGATCAAGAAGAGCCTCGAGAAGGCGGGTAATCTCGGTCTTCAGTTTGGCCTCGAGAAGAATGTCCTGACTGACAAGGAAGCATATGATCATCTGAAGTATTATGACGGCGTTGTTTTGGTCGAGAAACTTGATAAGTCCAACTGCGTTCTCATCAAGAAAGAGATCGAGCAGATCGAGACTGCAGGCAAGAAAGTTGTCGGCAATCTTCTTGTCAGATAAAACGGTTTTCGGGTGAAGAAATAATGTCTAGAATGCAATTCATGAACATCGAGATCGACAATGTTACCTTTGACGAGGCATTGGACGAGATCAGGAAGCTCATCAAGGCGAGAAACAATTCCTATGTTGTCACTCCGAATGCAGATCACATGATCATGCTTCAGGAGGATGAGTTCTTCCAGAAAGTGTATAAAGAGGCATCTCTTGTCATTACCGACGGTAAGCCGCTTATATGGATATCCAAGTTTTATAAGACTCCTATCAAGGAGAAGATCAGCGGTTCGGATCTCTTCCCGAGAGTGTGCGAGATGGCTGCTAAGGAAGGATACACGATGTACTTTCTGGGAGCTGCTGAAGGCGTAGCCGCAAAGGCAAAGGAGAACCTGGAGAAGAAATACGAAGGGCTTAATGTTGTCGGAACATATTCTCCGCCGTTCGGTTTTGAGAAGGATGAGAAAGAGATCGACAAGATCGTAGGTATGATCACGGATGTTCATCCTGATATCCTCATCGTAGGTCTCGGTGCTCCTAAGCAGGAGAAATTCGCATATACGTACAGAGACAGATTAAATGTTCCGATCTCGTTCGGACTTGGTGCCAGCATCGATTTCGAGGCGGGCAATATCAAGAGAGCTCCGAAGTGGATGTCGGATATCGGTCTTGAGTGGTTCTACAGGATGCTCAAAGATCCGGGACGTCTTGTAAAGAGATATCTCAAGGATTTCAAGATATTCGCTCTTGCATGGAAATACAGACCTAAGAAGAGAAAGGCTGAGTCAAAATGAGACTGGTCTATCTGTACACAACTTTGAACTGGTACCGTCTGGAAATGTTCAGAAGTATTTCCAAGATGGTCGACGCACATTTCTATATCCTTAACGGGTATTCCGTAGGATATGAGAACATCAAGTTTGACCAAACTTATGACGATATCAATCTTACTATCCTGAGCAAAGAGGAAAGTGAAGCTAATAATCTCATCAAGAAGCTCAACGAAGAAGAGTTTGATGCGATCGTCCTTCCTTCCATGAACAGCACTTATACTCTTAAGCTTACGACCAAGCTCTCGCACTATTTTTCGAAAAGGAAAAAATGCGTTATGTACTTCTGGGAATACTGGCCGATGGACTTTGGCAGGTACGGCATGGAGAAGGTCATAAAGCAGGGTGTAAGGAACTTTTTCACGAGGCTTAACAAGAGAAGCATCGACTACTTTATTACGCCCGGGATCAACACATATACGTTCTACAGGAATCTGGGGATCCCGGCTTCCAAGACCATCAGGTGCTTTAACGTAAGCGAGGTTACCGATAAGGATATAAGGCTTAATGTAAGAGCAGATCTCGGCATCAAGGACGACGAGAAGATGATCTTATATTTCGGAAGGATCGATGACTATAAGGGTGTCAATGAACTTACCAAAGTGTTCACGGAAATGGACAGGAAGAATTGGCATCTGGTGATCTGCGGACCGGGAGAAGAAGCTTTTAAGAAGAAGTACGAAGGTATCGGGAATATCCATATCCTGGGAACTGTGGACACCAAGGACAGATGCAGCTATTATTCAGCCGCTGACCTTTTTGTTCTTCCGAATAACTACAAGAAGAAGATAGAGGCATGGGGCCTTACGGTCAACGAAGCCATGTCCTACGGTCTTCCTGTTATAGCGAGCGACGCGACGGGCAGTGCGGAAGATCTTATCTTCCCGGGCGTAAACGGATATATCCTGGATTCGAAGAACCTCGAGAAGGAATTGAAGTTCTATCTGGACAAGGTTCTAACCGACGATAACTTAAGGACTGAGATGGGCGAGAAGTCGCGTAAGATCATATCGGAATATACGTTTGACAATATGGCAAAGGCGTTTGTCTGCGCCATGGAAAAACACGAGAGAATAAAGTAACGGGGATTATGTTATAATCCCGATGATAAACAAGGAAAGGACGTTTCATCAGATTCAGGCATTATGGGAATCCAACATCTATTGAAAACCGTTGAATACAATAAAGAAGTCTGCGTCGTGTCAGATGAACTGCTCCATAAGATCCAGGGTGATCTCCTTGAGATGATGAAGGATTTTGCAGCTGTCTTCAAGAAGCGTGATATCAAGTGGACCCTGTCGGGCGGAAGCATCCTCGGAGCCATGAGACACAAGGGTTTTATTCCGTGGGACGATGACATCGATATCTTCATGCAAAGGGCAGAATTCGAGAAGTTCAGGAATGTCTTTGACGAGGAACTCTCCGACAAGTACGAGCTGTACCTGCCGGGTGACGAGAACTACATCTACAACATGCCTCAGATCCACAAGAAGGGCACCAAACTCGTGTCCATCCAGTCACCTGAGGTAACAAAGGGTGGTCTTTTCGTAGATATCTTTATTCTCGAAAACACGTACAACAACGCGTTCCGCCGCAAGATCCACGGCCTTAAGAGTACGATGCTGCTTTTTATCGACAGTTCTCTTCGAATGAAAAGATGCAAGGCCAATATCCTGAAATATACAGACAACGATCCTCAGATAAAGAAGGAAGTAAACAAGAGAGCGAACTTCTCGTTCCTGTTCTCTTTTAACTCATTGGAAAAGTGGCTTAAGATCACTGATAAGTATTTCTCGAAGGTCAAGGAACCGACGGATTATCTTGTCTGTCCGAGCGGAGCAAAACACTTTTTCGGAGAGATATATGACCGTAAGATGTTTGACGGCTACCGCGAAGAACCGTTTGAGACAGAGATGTTCTGCGTGCCGATCAAGGCTGAGGATTACCTCAACCAGAGATACGGAAGCGACTACATGCAGCTGCCGAAGACATCAGAGAGAGAAAGACACATATACGCACAGATCGATCTTGGAGGTGAAGCATAATGAATATTGTTTTACTTACGGCAGCCGGAAGCGCTACCAGAATGCATCAGGATATACCTAAGCAGTTTATTCACGTTGATGACAGGCCGATAATCATTCACACGATGGAAGCTTTTCAGAAGCATCCGAGCATTGATGCCATCATCGTAGTTACTCTTGAGTCATGGACAGAGGTTTTGTGGGCATACGCAAAGCAGTTCAACATAACAAAGCTCAAGTGGGTCGTTCCTGGCGGAGCTACCGGACAGGATTCCATCTTCTGCGGTCTTTCTGCGCTTAAGGAAAACGTATCCGATGACGATCTTATAATGATCCACGACGGCAACAGACCGCTCGTCTCATCCGACATTATCTCCGACAGCCTTGTCACTTTCGAGAAATACGGAAGTGCAGTTGCTGCCATTCCTTGTACTGAGGTCGTATTTGTAAGTGACGACAAGATCAAGTCCAAAGAATCCATCGACAGATCCCGTCTCATGAGAACACAGACACCTCACTCCTACAAGTTCGGCGAGCTCTACAACGCTCATCTCGAAGCTCAATCCAAAGGCATCACCAGTACGGCTGCTTCATGTGAGCTCATGAAGGAACTCGGAAAGGAAACATATTTCTCGAAGGGCTCCGAAGAAAACATAAAGATCACTACTCTTGACGATCTCAAGATCTTCAAGTCTATCCTTCATACAAAACAGGACGAGTGGATAAAATGATATCTGAAGTACCTTATATATCCGATCTTAAGACTATCGAAAACAGTATTCCCGATCTGAGTTCTCTTGACGGGTCCAAGATCCTCGTTACGGGAGCTAACGGTCTTATAGGATCTGCCGTTGTTGATTTTCTGGTTAGCTACGGACACGGGATCAAAGTATTCGCTGCCACGAGAAGCGAAGAAAAATTCAACGCCAGATTCAAGGGATCCGACTGCACGTTCGTTAAGTTTGATTTTGCTTCGGGAGTATCTTCCGATGAGGACTTCGATTACATAATCCACACGGCAAGTCCCGCTAACCCGAGACTTTATGCGACTGAACCTGTTGAGACCATGCTCGTAAATATCGACGGTCTTAACAACATGATCGCTTTTTCACGTTCCCACAACGTTAAGAGGATCCTGTACGTTTCCTCGAGCGAAGTTTACGGCAGAACGGAAACCTATAAGGAATTTGAAGAGAACGATTACGGCTTTGTCGATATTGGATCGCCGAGATCATGTTATCCGTCTGCAAAAAGAGCATGCGAGACACTTCTTTCTTCATACAGATCCGAATACGGACTTGACTTTGTGACCGTGCGTCCGGGTCATATCTTCGGACCAACGGCATCCAAGGCTGACACGAGAGCATCAACGGCTTTCTTCTATGATGTGGCTGAAGGAAAGAACATCGTCATGAAAAGTGCCGGTTCTCAGAGAAGATCCTACTGCTATGTTTTGGATTGCGTATCCGCCATGATCACCGTTCTCATTAACGGAGAAGCGGGTGAAGCATACAATATCTCGAACGTCGATTCGTGCTGCACGATAAGGGAATTGGCTGAGGCTATATCATCCTGCAGCGGCATGGAGGTTGTTTTCGAGAATCCGAGTGATAAAGAAAAAGCAGGTTATAACCAGATGGAGAATTCCGTTCTTAATGCAAAGAAACTGGAAGGTCTCGGCTGGAAGGGATGCTTTGATCTGAAGGCAGGCGTAAAGCATACCTTTGACTCACTTCAAAAGATATTCTGATACTGGAGCAGGCAAGATGAACGTTTACTATTTGGACGAGAACCTGAAAGGAAGTTTTACAGCGGGCTTCAAGGCGCCGAGCGATATAGCAGCCATCTGTAAGAAACTCGGTTTCAACAGGATCGAGATGCCTTACATCAGGCACTACAAGAACAAGATCCTCGATAAAGCGGAGACTGTTATCAAGTTCACTTTCTTCTGGATCAAACTCCTGATGACTTTCCCGAAGGATTCCGTTCTTATCTACCAGCATCCTACTCTGGGAAAAAGACTCGCACCTAAATTTCTTACTAAGCTGTGCAATAAAAAGGACAGAAAAGTAGTCTGCCTTATCCATGACCTGGAATCCCTAAGAGGCGGCGTGGCAGGCCTTATGTCCGTCAGCGAGAACTACGAGTCCCAGGAGTTCACTCTCCTTGGCAAGATGGACTATATCATCTGTCATAACGATAAGATGAAGGAAGTCCTCGTCAAGAAAGGGATCGACGAGAACAAACTCGTTTCTCTTCAGATATTCGATTACCTTACGGATTGTCCGATAAACGAGAACAAGTGCAGCAAGGATACTATCTGTGTTGCAGGAAATCTGGCACCCGGTAAGGCCGGTTATATCTATGACCTCTTTGCTGATCCGAATAAGTGCAATATCAAGGCTAATCTTTACGGTAATTACTTCGAAAACAAGGGCAACGAAGATATGATCTACAAAGGTTCGTTCAAGCCTGACGAAGTGCCGGGTGTCCTTGAAGGAAGCTTCGGTCTTGTATGGGACGGAAACACTGCATCAACATGCGGCGGAAACACAGGTGAGTATCTGAGATACAACAACCCTCATAAGACATCGCTTTATCTCGCATCAGGCATTCCGGTAATCGTATGGAGCGAAGCTGCAATGTCCGGTTTTGTCTCAGAAAACCATGTAGGTATCGCAGTCGGAAGTCTCTATGAAATAGAAGAAAAAGTCAACGCGATAAGCGACGCTGACTATAAGGGAATGAAAGATAATGCAATAGCAGTTTCAGCAAAGCTCAGAAGCGGATACTACTTTGAAACTGCCATCAAGACCGTACTTAGTAAGATCGAAAAAGAGTGAGAAAAGGAAATCAAAATGCAGGACAAGAATATCATCCGTGAGATACAACTCGAGGGCATAAAGATGCTTCACAGATTCGATGAGATCTGTAAAAAGCATGACATCCGTTACTTCGCATGCGACGGTACTCTTCTCGGAGCTATCCGTCATAACGGTTACATTCCGTGGGATGATGATCTTGATATCGGCATCATGAGAGAAGACATGAAAAAGCTCGCTGCCGTTCCGAAGGAAGAATGGGGCGACATGTATGAACTCATTACTTCTGATATGCCCGACATCAAACACGATAAGTTATTCCCGCGAGTTTATATAAAGAACTCAAGGATTCAAAGCGGAAGAGATGTTAAAAACTGGATCGATCCTACTACAGGAAAAGCATGGAATACATCCATAATGCTCGACATCTTTGTCTTTGATCGCATGCCTGAAAACAAGGCTGATTACGATAAGGTCTGCAGTGACACTGACAGTGCCAGCAAGAAATACACATCCGTTAAACTCAAGGCTAACTGCAAGTTTGCTCCTAATGCCGATTTCATAAAAAGATTAATAAAAGGCATCTACGGAAGTTTCTCGAGAATGACCAACAAGGAGCCGTGGAAGAAGATCTACGAGTCTCATGTAAATATGATCGAGAAGGTCGGTACAGGTGATAAGATCAGCTGCTATTATGACAGTTATTATCATGATTTCTACTTTGACGAGAGTGATATATTTCCTCTTGGTGAAGTCAAGTTTGAAGATATGATGATCCCTGTTCCTAAGGACTATCTTAAGTTCCTGACAAAGGCATATGGTCCTACTTATATGGAATTCCCGCCGGAAGAAGACAGATATCATATCAACTTCATCTATGCTGATCTGGGAAACGGAAAAAAGTATGTTATCGATCCTGTCCCGGGATCGCTCGGAGCAGAGAAGTAATATACTTTTCTTTATTCGCTAAGAGAATTGGAAGGAACCGGTTTGAATTCGGCCTTCCTTTTTTTGACCTTCACATCACACTTCTCGGAAGCGATCTCAGTCTCTGCTTCATTAGGGATCATAAACATTATGAAGCCCGGAAGACCGTAAGCGATCTCTATGATATGGTGTTCGATCGCGCAATCCAATCCGAAGATAACAAGTATCAACATGAAATAGTATTTCCTGTTCTTCGCAAGATGGTACTGGATCTTTGTGTAATGGATCATCATGAGTGAGAATATTCCGATTCCGTTCAGAAGGATGATACGGACATAGGAGATATCCAGGAAGAAATAGTTCGTGATCTCAGCCTCGATCTTTGCTCCGGCACCCTGTTCAGGGATATATGTACCCCAGAGAGAAAGAGGATATGTTGCAAAAGCTTCTTTACCCTGTCTGAATCTCGATTTGATGGAGCCGAGGAATCCTATCTTGTTGAAGATAGAACCTGAATTAGGGCTATATGAAAGAGTCAGGGCAAATGTCAGTATTGCAAAGAATGCAAAGGCCAGAACACATACTGCGTTATAAGCCTGGACCACACCCTGATTAAGGCGTCTTCTCGGATGAATATATTGAGCGTACAGACTTCCGCAGAACAAAAGGAACATACAGCCGAAACTTACCTTAGCCTTGATGAACAGGATGTTTATAGCCATCATCAAAGCAAGATAAATGTAGTCATAAATCTTGAGCTTACCGTTTCTGATGAAACAAAGGACCATGGAAAGAGTCAGGATGTGACATCCGAGATCAGTAGGATAGATGATTCCAAATGCATGCCTTGCTCCGTTATCATAAGTAAGATCAGGAATAAAGCCTACCCTCGTAGCTATGAAACTTCCGATCATCCATGCCCAACCGCAATAAAATGCGATCCTTCCCCAGATCTTAATATTCTTGTTCTTAGCAGCTATCACGAGAAGGAAGAAGGCAGAAATAGCCTTGAGTGTGGTTATTTCACGTCCGCGGTTGAATAACAGTACTACTGCTATTACCACGATAGGATAGATCCTGTCTCTGATCCCCTCGTAAAAAACGAGTACGCTTGCTACAGCCAACCCTACAAGAACGTAGAACAAGAAGTCATATATCTTGACGAAAGTCGGGTTATATATATTCAAATGAGTTCTGAACAACATGGTCGATACCATGAAGTGATAGTTGAAAAAATATGCAAAAAGGGCATAAAAAATCACAGCCAGTGGCTTGCTCAGAGCTGTCTTGACGTTTTTAACATTATCTCCTAGAATCATGCGTTCATTCTACACTATTTATAATATGGTTTCCACATACGAATGTGGCAAATCGTCATAGTGACAAGAACCGCATTTTTGCCAATATGATATAATCTGTTGAGATTTATAATGCATATATACTGATATCTGAGGAGACTCATGGGAAAGACCAAATCTTTGAAAAAGAACTTCGTGATGAATGCCATCCTAACAGTGGCAACCATTTTGTTTCCTATTATTTCGAATCCGTATGTTAACAGATATCTTGGTCCGACCGGAACCGGAAGAGTAGAATTTGCGGTTTCCATAGTCAGCTACTTCTCACTATTTGCTCTCCTCGGAATTCCTTATTACGGAATCCGTATCGTAGCTCAGGTCAGAAACGATCAGGAAGAGCTTAATAAAGCAGTTCATGAGCTGTTGATCATAAATGTGATAATGAGCCTTCTTACCACGCTTGTGTTCATACCGGCTGTATTTCTGGTCCCTCAGTTCAGTGATGATAAGTTACTGTTCTTTATCGTCGGAATCACCATCTGGCTCAACTCTTTGGGATTGGAGTACCTGTATAAGGGTCTGGAGCAATATAAGTACATTACGATCAGATCGCTCATATTCAAATTTATAGCCCTGATATCCATCTTCCTTCTCATCCACAATAAGGAAGACTATATAATCTTCGGAGGCATCACGATATTCGCTACTTCGGCTTCGAATATCATGAATCTTATCCATTCCAGGAAGATAATATCCTACAAGAGACAGCATAATTACAACTTTAAAAGACACATTAAACCGGCGATCATATTCTTTGCCATGTCATGTGCTACCACGATCTATTTGCACCTTGATACGGCCATGCTCGGTTTTATAGCTACGAAAACAGATGCCGGTCAGTACGGTTCTGCCGTAAAGATCAAGACAGTTCTTGTCGGTGTCGTTACTTCTCTCGGAGCAGTTGTGCTTCCGAGAGTATCTCATTATATCGAGCAGAATCTCATGGAAGATTTTAAGAGAGTCACGCAAAAGGCACTTAAGTTTGTATTTGTAGTTGCTACCCCTCTCATGGTCTATTTCATGTTGTTTGCTGATGAGAGCATTCTTTTTATGTCGGGACCTGAATTCAGACCTGCCATCATGGCAATGCGAGTCATCATGCCGACACTTCTTTTTATCGGTATCACAAACCTGATCGGAATTCAGATATTCGTGCCTATCGGCAAGGAGAAATATGTTTTGTATTCCGAGATCGCAGGTGCGATCACAGATCTTATCCTTAACGCGATCCTGATCCCGTCTCTCAAGGCGACAGGTGCGGCGATAGGAACGGTAGTGGCTGAGTTTGTAGTACTCTTAGTGCAGTTTATCCTCTTGCATAAGATAAAGGATAAGTGCAACATCTACGATCTGTTTAAGCACATCAGTTATTGGAAAATTTTAGTAGCGATCGCAGTTGCCGTTCCATGCGGAATATGGATGAAGTTTGTGAACTTTAATTTCTTTGATGGAAAGTTACCAAAAGAATCACTGTGTTCCGCGGCTAATTACCTGTCCATGATCGCTATAAGTGCAGCATGTTATTTCCTGGCGTATTACATCGTTATGATGATACTTAAGGATGATATGGTACGTGAGATAACAAGTACTGTTTTCGGAAAGCTTAAGAGAAAGAAAGCCTGATCTTTGATGTGAGGATGAAAATGAGAAGCGTAGATATAGCTTTATCAGATAATGGAAAAGTTGATGCTGTTGATTATCTAAAAGGATTTTCCATCTTTACGATCGCTCTGATGCATTTGATTCAAATGATGTCAAATGTTCCTTCAATACTGAACAAATTATCTGCTATTGGCGGTACGGGAGTACATGTTTTCTTTTTGTGTTCCGGATTGGGGTTGTACTTAAGTTATCTAAAGAAAAAGACGACATTTACGCAGTTCTTAAAAAAAGAGATTCGTGAAAATATACATCCCTTATCTAATCGTTGTACTTGTATCATTTTTCGTTCCATGGATGTATAGCGGTGACGACAGGATAGCTGCTTTGTTAAGCCATGTCTTTCTTTATAAGATGTTTATTCCCAAATATGAATCTAGTTTCGGAATTCTTTTTTGGTTTGTGTCGACGATCATACAGTTCTATATCTTTTTTATTCCGTTATGCTTATTGAAAAGCAAACTGAAAAGGAAAGAGATCTTTGCCTTGATATGCTTGTTGATAAGCATTTGTTGGTGGGTATTTTGCTATATCTACGGTGTGGCTGAAATACGTGTGTGGAGCAGTTCTTTTCTACAGTACATCTGGGAATTTGCATTAGGAATGGTACTGGCTGAATGCCTGTATAACGGAAAGAAATTCAAGATCAACATTTTGGTCTTGATCGTTGCAGCACTTCTGGGAATCGGGTTACAGGCTGTTATGGCTTTAAAATCGGAAACCTTGAAGATATTTAATGACATTCCGGGTCTTATAGGTTATACGAGTTTGGCACTGCTTTTTATGTGCATTCCTTTCATTAAGAAATGCGCAGAATGGTTATCTAAAATATCTTATGAGTATTATCTGATCCATATCCTGGTATTTGCTTCAGCTATGCATTTTTCACCAAAGGACAGTTTAGTATTTCAAACTGTGATCGGATTAGCAGGAATGGCTGTTGCAATAGTAATTGCATTCTTCTATCACAAGCTCGTTAAAAAAATTACCAGATGAGAATGGTAGTTACAAAAAGTGTCCGAGGATAAAGGCGTAATCAGGATTCCTTTTCCTCGTCGGTTTTCTCACTGATGATATATCTTGGTCTTGCTTTGGTTTCGAGATAGATCTTTCCGATGTATTCACCGATTATTCCCAAACACAAAAGCTGAACGCCGCTGAAGAAACATATTACCGAGCAGGTACTAGCCCATCCCTGAACAGTATTTCCAGTGAAATATCCAACAAAAGTATAGATGATCATCAAGAAACTGAAGAAGGCTACGATACCGCCAAGTCCTGTTATCATTCTGATTGGCTTAACAGATAAACTGGTGATACCGTCAAAGGCTAATGAAAGCATCTTAGAAAGTGGATAATGGGAAGATCCCGCGATGCGGTTTTCTCTCTTATAAAAAACGGATGTGCTCTTGAAGCCGACCAAAGGAACCATTCCTCTAAGGAAGATATTTACTTCCTTGAAATTGGCAAATTCTTTAAGCACTTTGGAAGAAACTAGTCTGTAGTCAGCGTGATTATAAACTACTTCTGCACCCATAAATGAGAGAAGACGATAAAAAGACTGTGCCGTAAATCTCTTGAAGAATGTATCAGTATCACGGTTATCTCTTACGCCATATACGATCTCACAACCATTGTGATACTCCTTGACCATGTCTTTCATAGCGGATATATCATCCTGACCGTCGCAGTCGATGGAGATCGTTATATCACACTTTTCCTTGGCTTCCATAAGTCCTGCGAGAAGTGCATTCTGATGTCCTCTGTTACGGCTTAAACATACTCCCTGATATCTTTGGTTTTCGGAAGAGAGCCCCTTGATAAGATCCCAAGTTGTATCTTTACTTCCATCGTTTACGAAAAGCACTCTACTGTCTTCTGATATCAGGTTCTCGGAAATGAGAAGATCTAGTTCATTAAGAAATAACGGGGCAGTTATCGGTAATACTTCCTGCTCGTTATAGCATGGAATGACTATGTAAAGAATAGGTGTTTTGGTACTCATTGTATTAGTCCTTGTTATGTTCTGTAGAGTATATCCTGATTTCATCGTTAGAGTAGCACAGGGTGTAGTTATTTTCCAGAATATCTGAAACTTTCTCAGCGTCGTAATAAACGATATAGTCGATGTTGAGTTCATCAGCTATTTCTCGTGAAGAACTGTCATTATACAGAGCATCGTTCTTCTTGATCTGATCTTCCAGATCGTCATGTGTCTTACCGCTATTCATTGAATAACTGTAGGATTCAAGATAGTACCTTCTCTCGGTAAATGCGGAATAGTAGTATGCCTTTCCGTTGATGTATGAACCGTTGATCGCAAAAAGAGCATCCTCATCAGTATTCTCTTTTATCCAGTTGATAGCTTCGAGTTCGTTTTCTGATATTGAACCGATTTTCCAAGGATAGAACTGATAAAGAGAGTTTTCTATGATTGCCTGAGTCATATAGTAACCGTTTAACATGAGAAATAATGTTGTAAGAACAAGAACGACCTTCTTACGATTCTGATACAGCATCTCAAAACATCCGATAGCAGAAAAATATACAAACGGAATTGCAAACATAAGGAAATAGGTTCTGTTTCGACCAAGATTAAGGAAATAGTCTCCTCCGATTCCCATACAACCGCAGATCGCACAGAATACCAAGCGATAATCTTTCTTTTTTTCGCGATGACAGAAGAGTGCGAGTATCAGATTTGGAACGAGAAGCATCAGAGGGAAAGCTGCTCCTCCGAAGGAATACAAGATGTTAATAGGGAAGAACAGCATAGCATGTTTGGAATCCGGTGCATGATCTCTTGTTAAATCTGTATTTGGCATCGGGATCTCAAGCTTGATGTATTTGAGGATGCCAGTGGACTCGCCCTGGATATTGGAATCATTTACAGCCACATTGAGCAGTGTAAACCATATGATGGCAAAGGAAACCACGATCGTTATAAAAGCAGCTATCTGCATAAGAGATAGTTTTCTTTGATCTATTGTCATGTAGATAATGAATATGACAAATGCTCCGATAACAGCCAAAGTAAATGGTCCTTTGGAACCTGTCAAAACAAGTGTTAAAGCAAAGAGGATGACAAGGTCGGTGAGTTTCATTGATTTCTTTTCCGCACTCTTGACCAATACCTCGACAATGACGATTGCGATAGGCAGCGCAAATCCGACACCGTTAACACTGGTCAGCAAATTGCAGACCATAAGAGTAGATGTAGGAGAGATCGAAGAAAAAAGTGCCATCAATGTAGGGATGAACACACACAGCACTTTGTTCTTTGTTTTCGAATTGATTAAAGCATAAGTACTTCTGCTTATCAGAGGAGCTATGTAAAGGATAGGATATCTTGCGACACATCTCCATATATCAGCTGGAAAAACACGGCGAAGTACTGCATAGTAAAGATCTGCAAAGTAGTGGTATTTGAATGTCATTCCAAGGACACGCGTATCCTCCAGAGAGCCTCCTCTGGTCAGGATATTGATATTGCCCATATGGTAGAGAAAATCGATAAAAATGTCGCTTGTTTTGGTTGGTAGCATATGGAAGAAATAGTGATATGTAGCAGCCATCAATATTGCTGTCAGAATGAAAAACGGAGTCTCTTCTGAGAGTTTTTCCACAACATCGAATTTCTTTATTGAGAACGCAATTCTTTTTCGGAATATAACAATAATGAGTAGTGTCAGGAGAATAGGAGTAAACCTGATAAATGACAGGCATCCGATGGCATTGAGTAGGTAATACTGGACTACTAAAAGGAAAAAACCAAAGAAGAAAGCAATGACGGAAGTAAATTTTCCGAACCGCTCAATTATATCTTTGTCCAGCGCTTTTAAACTTATGAAGCCCGGAATCAAAACATAGAACAACGAAAACAGGATAAGGTAGATTGCCTGATCCTGGATGGTTAAGCGGATTGTAATCCATAGTATGACCGATAAAGGAATTACGGCAAAGATTATTGCCGACAATTTTTTCGAGTTCGTTTCTGACGGATTCATTATAGTAGCTCCTTGTTCATATCGTGTCCTAGTATAGTTTAATCAGCATATTAGTACAACAGAAAAAACAACAAACAAATACGCAAAGATCTGTCCGTTTCTCTATTTATTGTCATATTCATTCATATCGCAGAGTCTTTTGATTCCTGTAACGGATGCAGAGACAAGAAGAATAAAGAAAACTTTTACGATCATTTCCCGATACCACATTCCGCTTATGAAACAAGGCATATGTGGATATATGTATTTTTCCCAGTCGAAAAAGCGTGATTCAAGGCAATGAATGATAAGGATGATGAGTGAATTCTTTCCAAACCAGGAAATAGCGGAACCGATGTATTTCAACTTATCTAAAGCCATAGATAATATTAAAACAACGAATATTCCGAGAAGAGCCGTAATCACGCATAAAGGATCCCTAGCGTAGTTTCTTGATGCAAGATCGCTCCAATGATCTTTGCATACCAAATAGATCCAAACCGGAATAAGAGTAATGACTATCAAGGAAGCGATAAGCAACGAAAACTTGAAACGTTTGGAAAAATCGATCACATGTTTTGAGTTGTCACATGCCCACATGAATATGGTCGAGAGCAGGGCAATATCTGCACTCCACGGAAGGAAACCGATCTTGTTGCTGATAATAATTCCGGTTGCTGATAGTACTATGATGACTATTAACGAAACAAACCAAGGAAGCTTCTTAGTCAGTTGCATAACAAGGACATATATGAGGCGTGCCAAGAACAAGCAGATTATTATCCATGCAAGCCATACGGTATTAAGATTCTCGAAGACTCCTTTAATCTCGCTCATACCTGCAAACATATCGTAAAGCTTGTCCCTTAAGACAAAGATATTAGTTTCTATATCACCGTTACGATAAGCAGCAATACAAGCTGAGATAAGACAGACTGCCAAATACGGAGCAAGAAGGCTCTTGGATGATCTGATCAGCGTATCTTTGATATCATACTTTTCTCTACAGTAATCACTTGCGGCAAATAACAACGGAATACTGAACGAAAAAATGATCGCTTTCATCAACGGAGGAATACCATCGATATTTCCCATTAAAAGGGAGAGGATGGCTATTCCTTTTGCTATATCCCAATTTCTGACCTTCGTTTTGTTATCCATTTTTCCTTCCTTTCAGATTAAAGATCTTTCTTGTGATATTGAATCTGGAAAGAATAAATGTAATAAGAAAAATCCAACATAACTTTAAAAGTATCTTAAGATACAGTGTCTTAACATAAGGAGAGTTTTCTCCTAAGATTGCGTTCGTAATATTTCCCCACGGAAATGAGTTCATCTCAATAATATGAGCACACAAAGCGATGATGCTGTAGCGTCCGAGCATCCTTATCGGAGCCAGCAGGCGTCCCAATTTTTTATCTGCTACATAGGATATAGCCAACACCAGGAAAGAAGCTGCGATGCTCGAGATAACATCCATAAATCCCCGACCATAATCACTATGTACTAACCAAAATGACTTAAATTCATATATAAACTGTATCCACAATAATGATGCAAAGACACCGGCCAATGCTCTGACAGAAACCGGTGTTTTTTTGATCTCCGGTTCATTCTGTCTCCACAGATAACCTACATAGATAAAAAGAAGAGCTGAGAGAGCAGGTTGGATACTTAATGGGGCAAAACCTATATTGTTTACGCTCCAACGAGCAAAGATAAAAAAACCACAAATTATTAGTGCACGCTTTACAGGAGAGAGTTTGAGCAAGAAATAGAAGATCAAACAAGCCCAGAAAGTAGCCCACAAAAACCAGATAGCACCTATTCCCGGAATCTCAAAAGGCTTTTCCCAGGAATCGCCCGCTCCCCAAAAAACGGATTTTACGATCCTCTTCATCCAAAGAATTACGTTGGTGTGATCGGAATGTAGAATAAATGTGCTGATAGAGTAATAGGAGGCCAGAATACAAGCGCAAGCGAAGAAGTAAGGGATGATAAGACCACGGGATCTCTTAATGACAAGATCCTTGAACGATGTTTCAGGGTTAAAGAAATAACCTGTAATAATGAAGAATACAGGAAGATGAAAGGTGAAGACAAACCGATTGATAAAAGGATTGCCTTGGTGACCTAAAACAATGCAGATCATGCAAATACCGCGTGCAACATCAATATACGAACTGCGCGAGTTTGCAGTAATACCTTTACTATCGGAAACTCCCATCAACACCTACTCTCTTTCTAACACAAAACCTATTCTTCAATATACGCAGATACAAGAGGTCTGTCAAAGTCGATCTCAGCGAACATGAGGTAGGCGAAGACGCAGTAGGCAGGTTCTATCATGCTGTGTTCGATGGCACAGATGATGGCGAACATCGTCATGATGAACATGGCGTAGAACTGCTTGTGCTTTAGAAGGCGGATCTGAAGGGCGGTGAAGAGTGTGAGGACGCCGCCGAGCATGACGTAGCCGTAGTGGAACAAGATCTTCGTGTAGGATACGTCAAGGAAGAAATAGTCTTTGGAAAAGATGCTCTTCTGGATGTCGTTTAAAGTGCCGAATTCGCGGACTTTCTGGCCGAGCGGCAGGATCTTGTAGTTCTCGAAAGCTGTCTTTCCGCAAGAGATTCGGATCGCGATCAGCTTAAAGATATCGTGTGACTCGGAAAGACTTCTGAGGGTGCTCTCCGGACAGTAATACGTAAGAAGAAGAGTCGTTACGGCAAGGATCACGAACGAGAAGATCATGATGACAGCAATAGGCTTCATGATGAACTTGTTTCTGAGCTTGGAACCCAACGGGAAAGTGAGTTTATAAGCGATCGTAACGACGAGGAGGACTGCGTAGCAGAAAAATCCGATGTCGGCCTGGATCGCGAGCCCTGCCCAAAGAAGGATGACGGCGCTTAAGGCCAGGGAAGGAAGGCCCGGACGGCCTTTTCTGATGATGAAGATGAGCATCGTCAGCATGAACAGATGACACATGAGGTCGGTGTTGCAGATGATGCCGAAGCCGTGGCCGCCGTTATAACTTATGACGTCAGGGATAAATCCCGTAAGCGATGCGATGAGAGATGCGATGATCCAAAGGGTCCCGCAGAAGAGCGAGATGTAGCCGATGAGCTTGAAAGATTTCTTTTTCGAGCTGATGACAAGGAGGAAAAATACCAGGATGTCGTTGTTGTAGGTGCCGCCTCTGGCTATGGTGTATGCGATGGCGGCGGCGAACAAAAGTACCGGCAGGATGCGCTCTTTGATGGAGTCGAAAAGGACCACGATGCTGATGACGGAAAGGCCGATGAGGAAAAATGTAACAATGTTCATCGAGCGTTCGAGCATGCCTCTGTAGCCGAAGAATGTGTAATCGTAGAACATTGTGGTCGTAAGGAAGAGGTAATTGAACGCAATAAAATAGAGGGCGTAGAAAACGCCGTCCAAGAAGTTCATGCACTGAACGTTGCATCTGATGGATCTTATCCTCTCGCTCATAGGTAAATTGTACCTTCATATTTAAAAGAATGTCAATTTCAGGGAGATTACGAATTTGCTCTTTGCCTTGTAAGGATAGTTTTCACTACTCGATCAGCAATAAAGGATCTGTCTCTCGAAGCGTAGAAAGAAAGGGGAGCGGACAGGATATCTCTTAACTCATTTTCTGAAAACTTCTTGATACTCAATTGTTTTCCGTATAGAGATGTCGCACTTATTACTTGACGGTTAAATGTGGTGACAAAGGGACGAGCTTTGACATTTTTGATCAAAGCACGCGGATCAATATCCATCGGATTATCCATCGTATTGGATAGAAGTGAGGCTCCATTATCAAATATAGGGCAATAATCAAATCGACCGTTTTCTTCCAGAACAGCTATGTTATTGAAGTGTCTGTCATCATTAAGAAAAAGAGCATCGATTTCAAAGAGCAAAGTCAGATACTGAGGAAACAAGGGTAATCCCGTCAGTTCCGCTGTTTTCTCAGCTACAAATTTGATCCTCTGTTTGTCGCTCGGAATGTTTTTCAAAGTCTCAGATAGAGGCATTCCGGCATTTCTGAAAAGATGAGACAGGGTGATTATAGCCTGTCCTTTTTTGAGAAAGTTCCTGCTGGAACATCCTGCTCTTTCAATACCATGAACATTCATCTTTTCAGATCGGTATCTCACAAAAGTGAATGGAGTATCCAGTTCAATGGTACTGAATTCCAAGAGGGAGGAGATAGCCACTTCGCTTAAGCCTTCATAACCAAATTGATCCAGCTTATACCAGCGGTCTTTGGATATCCACTTTTCCTGATTTCCTTTTGAAGACGTCTCAGCGATCTTGTTGTTTGAAAGGAATGAAGTCATTATAGTTCTTCGACCTCCATCCATTGCATATCTTCTGCCATTTTTCCTTTTGTTTTCGAGATTATCGACCACGGATCATATTCGGACAGGCCTAATGCTTCAAGGTAGTAGCGAAGACCGGCTCTTTGTCGTGGGATACATCTGTCTTCGATAAAGAACTCCAGATCTGACCATGAGGGATTCTCTTTTTTTCCGAAAGCAGTTTTAGTGAAAAGATCCGTATAGTTCTGTACTATCAATTCCTCTGAAGTTTTGTCTGCGTAGATGTGTGAACACAGTTTTTTGTTATCGAAGTATTTTATGGAGACAACGTTGTGACCTGCAGATAAGCGGCTTTGGACGAATTGCTCAGGAGTCTGGATTGGAGTCACGATTATCGAATTTCCGTCGAAAGCAAGTATAACATCGCGTGAATCTTTATCGAGACCTAACTTACTTATCCAAGCTGAAGGGATCGTTAACTTATATGTTTTGCTGCCTTTGCTTGCAGTGCCGCCTGCGGCGCAGGAAGATATCTTTGCTTTTCTGGATTCCATTCGTATCACCTCGTACAATTATTATATGTTATTCGTAACGAATAGTAAATGATATTGAGGATTGTTTTCGAGCATAATAAAAGGGAGCTCAATGGGCGTATTGAACTCCCCCCGCATATCAGTGATATCCAAAAAGGATATAACAGCAATGTGACCCGAAAATGCCATCTTTTTGACAGATAATTGTGACAAAATAAGACATTTTTTACGAATTGGACTTATTATTACATATTCGATTGAGCATAGTCAAATTTTCTTACGGGTGACTTTAGGGGCAGGATTGTGGCAATTAGGATAAACTACTGTTACAGGGGCGTTTTTCAATTGATATCCGACGGTTTTTGTTATATTATCACAAGGCTTATTATAATAATTATGGGAGAATATGATGGATCAGCAAAAGGAAAACAGGAAAAAGATTCTGCTCTTCTTTGGGCTGTTTATCGGCTTTTACGCCGCATTCATGATCTTCTCCATGGTTATGCAGTCGAGGGGAGCCGAGTATCCGATAGGTGATTTCAGGTTCTTCAGGCACGACATCTTCAAGGATTTCACGACGATCAACAATGCTATCTGCGACCTGGATCCATACAGGACAAAGCTCAGCAACTATCCGCCGATAATCCTTATATTCGCATATATCTTCTCGCAGATGGCCGACTATTCGGGCTACGATATCTTCACGATGAGATTTGCAGTCGAAGATCAGAAGGTTCAGGATTCACTTCTCCTGTTTTTCGGTCTTTGTGTTGTCGGCTTCCTTGTGGTCGTCATGATCCACGCATATCTTCAGAACAAAGGCGAGAACAATAAGTCACTGGGAGAACGCATGAAGCGTTATGTCCTGGCAGGCCTCATCGGCTTTGCGCTTTTGATATCAACTCCTTCGATCTTCCTGTTTGACCGCGGCAACTACCTGGCGGTTACCATCATACTTTTCATGCTGTGGGCTGTTTTCGAGGAAGAAAGGCCTGACAGTGTCCTTGGCGCAGTATTTGTAGCTTTATGCGCAGCGACCAAGGTCTACCCGATCTATATCCTCCTTCTCTACGTGGTGGAGAAGAAGTTCAAGAAACTTACCTGGGCTCTTGCCACAGGCGCAGTAGTTACCCTTGTCCCGATATTATTCTTCAAGGGCGGCTATATCGAGAACGTTAAGGAATTCCTCCTGGGCGTTCTCGGATTCGGCGGCGGCTCCGGATTATATTCCATCTACTTTTCCGTCGGCGTAACATCTCTCGTGGGCTTTGTCGGCCGCTTCTTCGGATTCCTCGTGAACCCGAGGATCGTCAAGGCCGTATGGGTACTGATGGGCGCACTTATCACGTTCCTTGCGCTGCCGTTCCTCAAAAGCGAGAAGACCAACTGGAAGAAGCTTTTGGTGATCACCGCCATCATGATCTGGCTTACGCCGAACTCGTACTTGTACAATACCGCATACATGTTCGCGCCGATCTTTATAATGCTCATGAACCGTGACAAGATGAAGCGCAGTGACTACGTTTATGTGATCATTTCCGCGCTCCTTCTGGTCCCGAAAGCATACATGTACCTGCCGAACACTCCGGGCGTCGGCGTGGAGGTTCCGCTCGAGTATAACTACGTAAATATCGCGGTCCTTATCGACGGTCTTTTGTACCTCGGTATGATCGTCTACTATTTTGCAGAGAACATGCTGGCCTTAGGCCGCGAGGACAAGAAGCTCCTTAATGGTAAGCCAATGTCTTCCTATTCTCTTTCTCGAAAACAATCCCTGGCGCTCAGCGTCTTTTTGGGTGTCGCCATCGTTACGCTCCTTGCATCCATGATCTGGTTCGTCCGTGACACGGTCCTTGCCTGCCACGACTCGATCTTCGACTTTGTTGATGCCCGCTTGAACGGCGTCGCCATCGGCTACAAGCGCGCCTTCGAATACGGACTTGCCAGAGGCCGCGTGGGATTTATCTTCCCGCTGGTCGTCATGTTCCGTTACCTTATAAACGGCAGAGGAAACTTCCTTGCTATCTGGCTCATGCAGTATCTGCCGATCTTTGCCAACATCGGACTTATAAGCTATATCATCGGCAAGAAGGCAGGCAAGCTCCACGGCGCCCTCTTTGCAGTCTTGTTCTTAAGCTTCCTCCAGATCGACATCTGGCACAGCCTCATTACGACTTATCCGCTGGACTTCATGTACGGCCTTTTTATCATGATCCTGGGACTTTATCTCTACAACGAATACCTGGAGAAGAAAGCCGACAAGAAAAAGCTCAACATCATAAGACTCATCATTAGCGTTTTCCTCTACTACGAGTCAATGCAGGTCTACGAATCTTTCATCATGTCATCGCTCCTTTACGCGATCCTGACAGTCGTTTATGTTAAGAGATCCGGCCTTAAGCTCTTCAGCTTAGACGGCATCAAGAAGTTTATCTTGACTATCCTGCCGCACTTTATTACAGCGGTCATCTATCTCGGCATCATCGTGTACCTGAGGTCCCATCCGGTAGTCGAGACACCTGTATCGAGCATGGCGATGACCGAGCTTAAGCCGTTCCTTCTCACGTACATCGTATTCAGCGTCGGAATGTTCCCTATGATGGGAATCAAGGTAATCACATCACTTAAAGAGATGTTCATGGCAATGGATCCGAGAGCGATCATCACTTCTCTTATGAGTTCCCTGGCGTTCGCCGCTATCGGATTCGGTCTCATGGTTTATTATCGAAAACTTAACGCCAAAGACCGTAAGGGTGCGCTTCAGAAGATGCTCGTCTTCTTCCTCATGGGAGGATTCCTCGCGATGACATTCGCGATCCCGCACGCCATGATCCCGAGCTATCAGGAGTGGGTCAACGTAAGCCACGTTCGAGGCTACGTTCCGACCACCATCTGTTACTTCGGCTGGGCAGTTCTCCTTACGGCGATGTTCGTGGCTCTCGTTTATTACGCATCTTACAGATCGAAGCTCTTCCGCGGACTGTTCCTCGCATGCATCTTCTTCTGCGCTTACATAGGTTCTTACATCACCTTCGGCATCAACTCCGCTTACCGCAATACCGACTACGTAACGGGTACGGAGCAGTCTTTGAAGGCACAGAACTTTTTCGCGCTGATGGAGGATGATTATCTTAAAGAGCAGCAGCCTGCGGTCATCTACTCACCGAACCTCATCGGCGTTCACTTCAAGATCGAGACTGACGAGTCCTTGGCTGAAAAGCTCATGGGCTATGACATGGAGATCATCAACACTGAGGAAGATCTTTTTAACTACACGACTCAGACTGACGACATCTGGTGCTACAGATACGATCTCGACTCCAAGGTCGGCATCGTTACGACAGGCACGGACTACAGGGTCGACAGGATCGGCTGGACGACTTCCGAGCCGGTATATTTCTTCACGACTTACGGCGGTGATTTCAAGGTTACCTACATGTGTATCGGAGGCGGCACAAAGACCATCGATCTCTCACTCGAGGAGGGCGAACTGGTCGACCTCGGAACTTCCGATCAGATACTGGTATCTTCCATCGACGTGGTAAGACCTTAATCTATTCTCTCGTAATAATTGAAAGCGACGTCTTCATAGAAGATCTTGTCGACGACTTCGTAGCCTTCGAATTCGTCGTTGCCGTCGCAGAATTTGATGAAGTGCTTCGGGTTACCGAGCTCTTCCATATTGAAGTGGAAATCTCGTCCCATGCGGTCTCTTCCGAGCTCCATGAATACGGCTGTCGTTCCGAAGCCGCCGCCCACCGTGTCAGGGGCGACACGCGAGTCAAGATCTTCCGTAAAATCCTTAAACTTCTGATAGTTATATGCACCCGCATTTCTGTGCGAATTGACCTGCGGCAGGAGAGTTCTGCCCTGAAGGCCGGCGTAGAAGAGTGCCAGCGCAGCGTAGACAGCGACCAGTGTTTTCGAGATGTCGTATGGGTCTCTTGAGACCTTTGCGCCTGAAAGGATTATGGTGGCGGCGAGCATGAAGTACATGCTAAGGATCCCCGAGCCGCCGGACGGGTTATTAACGTAATAAGTTCCCATGCCAAGGCCAGTGGCAGCGAGCGCCAGTGCGAACATGGCTTTGGGGTTATCCTCGCGCTTTATGTAGAGGCAGTAAACGGCCCAGACAGCGCAGATAAAGAGCATCACGAAGATGTGGACGTAGAGGGCGTTGCCGGACTCCAGATCCTTGGCGATGTCGTCGACGAAGCCCTTTGCCTGGAACCCGATAAGTTCCATCGGACCCATCTTCCCGCCGCCTGCGCTTAGGTTATAGATATTAAGGACCGCAAGGGCCGCAAGAAGCGAAGCGCATATGCTCACAGGAAGGGAGATCAAAAAGCATAAAAGCTTATGGATCTTGGTCGTGGCTCCGATAGCCTCCGCACCGTAAAGCGCCCACACGACAGCGACGACGGCGCCGCTTTCGGTATTCCAGATGAGGGCGAGCGTAGGTAGGATAAGACCTGTAAAGAAGATCTTCTTCGAGAACCATTTCTTATAAGCGCACAAAGTAAGGATGAAGATCGCGATGCTCGGGAAGATCATCCTGTGCGGGAATGACTGCCAGTAGATGCTGTAGGCGGTGACGCCGAAGATGCCGAATCCGCCGATGCCGAAGACCTTCACCGCGAAGGACTTTACCGTCATGATGACGCATGCGCAAAGCAGCGCGAAAGCGACCGCCGTCAGAAGTCCCAGGATGATACCGATGGTCTTGGTGTTCATGCCGACCACCTTAAGGATCGGCGTAAGTATCAGCGAATAGTGTCCGTATAGTTCCGACTCGATGCCGGTAAACGGCACGCCGTAGTAAGTGTTAAGGATCGTGTCGATATAAGCCGACGAATGATAGACATTATAAGATCTTCCGAACGAGTAGTGCGAGAACGTATTGACCGTCGCGCTCGTAAGATACCAGACAAAGGAGAGCGCCCCCGTCTCGACCCACAGGAAGATGGTCTTTGCCTTATGAAGCCGATCGCCCTTGATAAAGGAATTCAGAGCCACAAGTCCCGCGGCAAAAGGCACCATGACAACGATGTGTTTCAGGGCATGGTAGCCCATCACGTCGTAAAGCTCGCAGATGATGAACATCAGTCCCGCAAAGCCCGCCGCAGAGATGGCGATCTTAAGGGGCCGGGGGATGTCTTGCTTGAGATATTTTTCGAGAAGGACAGAAACGAGATAGAACACGCCGAGCCATAAAGCCGCGAGGATCAGGTATGCCTTGATGTTGCCCAGGGTGTTGATGCCGATCTTCGAGTCCTCGAACCTGAACGTCAGGAACCAAAAGACCGCGGCGGACAAAGTGCCCGTCATCGCTGCTATCAGGAAGTTAAACCTATCAGTCCTCATCGTTCTCCTCGAAAATAATTGCCTCGTTTTTTCAAATACATATAATACTAGTATATTCGAAAAAGAACAAACCGGGAATGAGGCTAAAATGAACGAGATCCGCGAAGAATTTTACGAGACAAACGGCAAAAAACTTGCCTTCTTAAGGTACGGCGAATGGTCCGATACCGTTGTCCTGTTCTTCCACGGTTTCTGGGGCGGCGCAGGCTACCTTCCGAAAGACGCCGGCCGCGACATCTGCGTCATCTCCTTCGATAGGCCCGGAATCGGCCGCTCCGACTTTATCGGCCGCTACACCATGGAGGAATTCTTTGCCCGCATCAACGAATGCCTTAAGTCCCACGGCGTAAGGCGCGTCCACGTCATGGGCCACAGCGCAGGCGGCTACTACGCCCAGGTCTACGCCATGCTCAACAAAGACTACACGAAGACCCTGACTCTTCTTAGCAGCCTTCCGCCGATGAACTCATCGAAGTTCGACCACCTGGTAAGTAAGAGCATGAAAAACCGCCGTTTCCTGACTCTTTACATGAAGCCTATCACCATGATCTACTTCTACACGACGGCCAAAGCATCCCGCGACCGGGCCGAGCAGATCGCGAGGACCCACATCGAGAAGATGTCTCCTTCTGAGCAGATCTTCATGCGCGACAATTTCGACATGTACACATCTGTAATCCGCGGTTCCGGTGCCAACAACGGCAAAGGCGCCTTCGCCGATGCCTGCGCCATGTACGCCAAGCGCGAGGACATAAGTATCGACGTTCCGACCTTCGTCTGGAACGGCACCGACGACAACCCGACCACCCCTGAGAGCGGCAGATACCTGGCGGATGTTTTCAAGGCAAAAAAATTCCACCTCATAGAAGGCGGAACTCATCATCAGTATCTCGTCCACTGGCACGAAGCCGTTAACGAAGCGATCTCATTTAGCGGGGATCAGGCCTAATCCCATAAGCGCTTTCTCGATGCCGTCATTTTCAGGCGTATCGGTCACATAGCTGCAACATTTCTTGACCTCTTCCGGCGACTGCCCCATGGCAACACTGTTCGGCACATGCCTTAGCATCGACATGTCGTTTTCGCTGTCACCGAAGACATAACAATCCTCGAGCCCCACGCCGTAATATTCCCTTACCATATCGATACCCGTCGCCTTGGTGTAACCTTCCGGCACGATCTCATAGCCGTCCCGGCTCCTTTTTATCGGATAGAACGGAAAGCCCGTACTTTTGAGGTCATCGATAAGTTTATCCACATCGGCCGCGTCGGTTATCTTGCTGAACATCTTGACCGCCTTAAAATCCCCTTCGTCCACGAACCTGGTAAGGCCCCTTTTATCCGTGTATTCGCGCCAATCGGGGATCATATCGTCATCCGCGTTCTCCCTGTCAAAATACATTCCCGTGTCGCTCTCGTACACCGTCGGGATCTTATTTTTCCTATATACATCCACGATCTTCATGGACTCCTCGTGGCTCCGCTCGGTAGAGATCAGCGTCTTACCCTCCGCGATGACCCTGCAGCCGCAGCCCATGCTGATGCCGTCCAGCGGCAGCTCCTGAAGTTTTTTGTCGATATTACAAAGCGTCCTGCCCGTATTGATGTAGATCTTACATCCGTGCTCGCGCGCCTTCAAAAGCGCCGGCCTCACGGTCGCAGGCAGCCTGAAATCATTCGTGAAAAGTGTTCCGTCAATATCAAAAAACAGTATCTTCGTCATACCCATGATTATACTCTTGCTTCTCGAAAACCGCGGACGGAATTACCGCGCCCCAAAAGCCGTTTTCTGTGCATTTTCCACACGAAAACAGACTTTTTCGAAAAGACCTGAAAAAGACTGCTCAAAAAAATATGAAAATGTCCAAAAAATGATATAATTCAGAAAAGGAAGCAACGATTTGAGAGACTTCTTTTTCGTGTGGGGTTGGGCAAATGAGCGAAGTAAAGACAAAGCACAGCGTTGCTAAGAACATGATCATCAAGATGCTGATTCTCTGTGCCGCGGGCATAGGCATCAACATCGTCCTTTCCTGGCTTACGACCAGGCTCGGACTTCCTTTATACCTCGATTCTGTAGGTACCGTCATCGTCGCCTTCCTCGGAGGCGCACTTCCGGGTATCGCCGTCGGCCTTATCACCAACTTCATCAAGAGCATCAACGACTACAATTCCGTATTCTACGGCACCTTAAATGTCATGATCGCCGTCTGCGCGGCATCATTCTCCCGCCACGGCCTCAAAAAGCGTGACATCCTGATCCTCATCCCGATCCTGGCCCTCATCGGAGGCGGTCTCGGCTCGATCCTTACCTGGTACCTCTTCGGCTTCGGTAACGAAGGCGTTACCGCGACTCTTGCAAGGAAAGTCCACGACTCCTGGCACATCAGCAACAGATTCGTGGCTCAGTTCATAGCAGACTTCATTATCGACTTCATAGACAAAGCCGTAACAGTCGGCATTGGCGTTCTCGTCGTCATCCTTCTTCCAAAGAGTATCAGTATCGAGCTTCGCAAGTACGGCTGGAGACAAAGACCTCTTACCAAGCAGGAGATGAAAGAAGTCACCAAGATGAAGGTTAGAAAGATCTCCTTAAGGGGCAAGATCATTATCCTTCTTACAGTCGCTATCTCCATTATCGCCATCGCTGCCGTTACTGTCGGTTACATGGTCTTCAGAAGCAGCGTCGTTGATGACCACACCAAGTTCGGCCGTGCCATCACCGAGGATCTGGCCTGCTATATCAATGCCAACAAGATCGACACGTACATTGAGCTCGGCGAGGAAGCAGAAGGCTATAAAGAGACCGAGCAGTATCTGTCCAGGATGAAGAACAGTTATACGGAGATCAGATACATATACGTATATCAGATAAAAGAAGACGGTTGCCATGTTGTTTTTGATCTTGACTCAGGCGACGTACCGGGCGCAGAACCCGGAACTGTCATTCCGTTTGACGAATCATTCTTGGATGTAACAGACGACCTCATCGCAGGTCAGAGGATCGAACCAAGGGTAACCAACGACACCTACGGTTGGCTTCTCACAGTCTATAAACCACTATATGCCGGTAACGGCCGGTGTGCCGCATACCTTGGAGTCGACATTGCCATGGATAAGCTCGTAAGCGGCTTTTACCAGTACCTTGCTCAGCAGATATCCCTGTTCCTGGGATTCTTCATCCTGGTAATCGCAGTAGCTTTGTGGCTCGCCGACTACGGTATCATCTATCCTTTGAATGCCATGGCGCACGCAGCCTCAGGCTTTGCGTTCAACAGCACTCAGGAGCGTAACGAGAGCGTCCAGCGCCTTAAGAATCTTGAGATCGACACGGGTGATGAGATAGAGCACCTCTACGATGCCTATACCCAGACCACCTCAGACACCATGAAGTTCCTTAACGACAGCCGTAAGAAGGGAAAGCAGATCGACAAGCTCCAGACAGGTCTTATCCTCGTTCTCGCAGACATGGTCGAGAGCCGTGACAAGAACACGGGCTATCACATCAAGAAGACCGCATCCTACACAGAGGTCATCTTGAAGCAGCTCCAGTTCAAGGGCGAGTACAAGGACATCATTACCAAGAAGTACATCTCCGATGTAGCCAAGGCTGCACCTTTGCACGACATCGGCAAGATCAGCGTTCCTGACGCGATCTTAAACAAGCCGGGAAGACTTGAGCCTGACGAGTTCGAGATCATGAAGAATCACACGACCGCAGGTTACGAGATCATCTCCCGTGCCATCAGCACGGTTTCAGAGTCAGGTTACCTTGAAGAAGCAAAGGACCTCGCTCACAGCCATCATGAAAAGTACGACGGAACAGGATACCCTCAGGGTCTTAAGGGCGAAGAGATCCCTCTGTCTGCAAGGGTTATGGCTGTAGCGGATGTTTTCGATGCACTTGTATCAAGAAGGAGCTACAAGGAACCTATGACGTACGACCAGGCTTTTGAGTTCATCCAGAACGGTGCAGGCAAACACTTCGATCCTAAGTGTGTCGAGGCCTTTGTCGAAAAGAGACAAGAAGTCGAAGAGATAGCCGAATCATTCAAAGAAACTTGACAGCAAGGGCTTTCAGAGTACGAAAGGACCATCTCCAGAAGGTTTTTTTTGGCTAATCTGCCAACAGGTCATGCACCCTCTTCCGTGATATAATCAAAGCGTAGAGAATTCCAAGAAACATTCAGATATTTAGGGCCTTTATAGGCGTTTTGTATTTCTTAAGAGGTAATGTATGAAATTTAACATTGGAGATAACGTTGTCTATGGAGGCAACGGAGTGTGTAAGATCACCGAAATTAAGAAGATGAGTTTCTTCAACGAGGCACCAAAGGATTACTATGTCCTCCAGCCTTTATTCACCAAGCAGGCCTCCGTCATGTATGTACCTCTCGACAGTGAAGTCATGGTCAACAAGCTTCGTCCTGTTATCGACAAAGATGAGGCAATGTCTCTTATCAAGAGCCTTCCTGATAACAACATCGACTGGATCGACGACAAGAATCTTCGTAAGGATACTTACAATTCCATCGTCACCAAGGGAACAAGAAAAGAGATCATGGGTGTCATCAAGGCAGTCCTCACACGTCAGGCTGAGCTTTCTTCTGAAGGCAAGCGTCTCAACATGCAGGATGAGAAGACCCTGGTCGATGCAGAGTCCCGCATGAATGCCGAGCTCGCTCTTGCTCTGGACATGGACCCTGAAGAAGTTCCTGACTTCATCAGAAAAGAAGCGAGCATCGCTTGAGAACCAACTGACATCTGAAACCTGATACCGTCGGACAGAAGTCCGGCGGTATTTTTGTGTGCGGAAACGAGGCTTTTTGTATTTTTCCAACCTTAGGTTGTAAAAAGAAAATCCGGAATTTGTGAATGCAGCTTTAGGTTGGAAAAATCCTAAAGGAGTATCTTGAGCATCCTTCCTAAGGTTGGAAAAAACTCGAATTTACGAGAATCCGCCCTTCCTGGAGCCGGAATCACGCTATTTTTGACGAATAAATCCAACCTTAGGTTGGAAAAACAAAATCAGGATTTTGAGAAAGCGACTTTAGGTTGGAAAAATTAAATTCGCCGCACAGGATCAAAACTCTGTGACCCTCCGTTAGCACGGATTCAGGTTGGAAAAATGAACTCGGTAGGAAGGGCAGGTTGGAATTAGGTTGGAAAAATCCGGAAGCCCGCTGAAAAAGGTTGGAAAAATGCTATAATGCCCTTTGTGGGAGGAACTTCAATGGAGAAGAAGAACTTTTTGGGCGACATCCTCATAATCATCGCAGGCCTTTTCTGGGGCAGCATGGGCATCTTCGTACGCCACCTTAATGACCTCGGATTTACGTCCATTCAGGTTGCCTGTCTGAGACTTACCATGGCAGGGATCATCTTCGCTCTGATCCTTCTTATCAAGGACCACAAAGGTTTCAAGATCAAGCTTAAGGATATCCCGCTCTTTCTGGCGCTCGGTCTGGTGAGCATCCTCTTTTTTACCTGCTGCTACTTCACGGCCATAAGGCTCATGACAATGTCCACGGCAGCGATCCTCCTTTACACATCCCCAATCTGGGTCATGGTCCTCGCGATAATCTTCCTCAAGGAAAAGATCACGGTCCGGAAGGTCATCGCGCTCATCCTGGCATTCATCGGCTGCGTTATGGTCTCCGGCTTCGGAGGCAAGGTGTCTGCCATCGGTATCCTCGTCGGTCTGGGCTCAGGTCTCGGTTACGGTCTTTACAGCATCTTCGGTACTTTTGCTCTTCGAAAATACTCGCCTTTCACGGTGACCACATATACCTTCCTCATTGCAGGCCTCGGCTCCATCCTTGTGGCAAATCCTATGGACCTTGCAGACAAGATATCGAAAACAGAGAGCAAACCCGGACTTCTCGGCTTTGTACTCCTGACATCCGTTGTGACTGCAGTAATCCCGTTCCTTTTGTATACCCTTGGCCTTAACAGGACCACGGCAGGCAAGGCGGCGGTCCTCGCGACTGTGGAACCGGCTGCGGCCACGCTGTTCGGATTTTTTGTTATGGGCGAGAAGATTGGGATCATCGCGATTTGCGGAATCGTCATGGTATTTCTTGCAATAATAGTGCTGAGCATTCGCGAAAAAGCCTCAAAATGAAATTTGCGAAAATCATTTATGCAAAAATCGGCCTTTAAATAAAAATATTATGAAAAAACCTCAAATTTCAGCCCGATTGGGTGGTGCTTTTCTTTTGAGAATTATATATACTCTATTGGTGGAAATTTGGATTTCCACTCAAAACAGCAGATGGTATGGTTTTATACCCTGAAAAATACTACAGAAAAGAGAGAAAGATTATGGCAAAAGTTGATTTGACCAAGTACGGCATCACCGGTACAACAGAGATCGTCTACAATCCTTCTTACGAGCTCCTCTTCGAAGAAGAGACAAAAGCAGGTCTTGAGGGATACGAAGTAGGTAAGGTTACAGAACTCGATACAGTTAACGTTATGACTGGTATCTTCACAGGTCGTTCCCCTAAAGACAAGTACATCGTTATGGATGAGAACTCCAAGAACACAGTATGGTGGACATCTGATGAGTATAAGAACGACAACCACCCAATGACAGAAGAGACATGGGCAGTTGTTAAGGATATCGCTAAGAAGGAGCTCTCCAACAAGAGACTTTTCGTTGTTGATGCTTTCTGCGGTGCTAACAAAGATACAAGAATGGCTATCCGTTTCATCGTTGAGGTTGCTTGGCAGGCTCACTTTGTAAAGAACATGTTTATTGTTCCTACAGCTGAGGAACTCGAGAGCTTTGAGCCTGACTTCGTTGTTTACAACGCTTCCAAGGCTAAGGTTGAGAACTACAAGGAACTCGGACTTAACTCTGAAACATGTGCAGCATTCAACATCACAAGCCGTGAGCAGGTTATCATCAACACATGGTACGGCGGAGAGATGAAGAAGGGTATGTTCTCCATGATGAACTACTACCTCCCACTTCAGGGTATCGCTTCCATGCACTGTTCTGCTAACTGCGATATGGACGGTAAGCACACAGCAATCTTCTTCGGTCTTTCCGGTACAGGTAAGACAACACTTTCCACAGATCCTAAGCGTCGTCTCATCGGTGATGACGAGCACGGCTGGGATGACAACGGCGTATTCAACTTCGAGAGCGGCTGCTATGCTAAGGTTATCGGCCTTTCCAAGGAGAACGAGCCTGACATCTACAACGCTATCAAGAGAGATGCTCTCCTTGAGAACGTTACTGTAGCTGCTGATGGCAAGATTGACTTCGATGACAAGTCAGTTACAGAGAACACTCGTGTATCATATCCTATCAACCACATCAAGAACATCGTTCTTAATGTACATCCTACATCATCAGGCCCTGCAGCTCAGAATGTTATCTTCCTTTCAGCTGATGCTTTCGGAGTACTTCCTCCAGTATCAATCCTGACA
>JAILPW010000044.1:0-11794 GCA_024699245.1 Clostridia bacterium
TGTGTCTGTTTTAATCAATCTGGTCTTCCTATTTAGGTCTGATGTGGTATAATGAGGACATGATTTCTACACAAACGAGGTGCTTTCGGATATGAAATTAGGTAACAAGATCAGGAAATACAGGCAGCTCCACGATATGTCCCAGAAAGAACTGGGAATGAAGGTCGGATTCTCTGCTGCTACAGCCGATTCGAGGATGAGAAAGTATGAGAGCGATGCTATGGCTCCTAAGGCGGATATCCGAGCAAAGATCGCTGAAGCCCTAAATATAGATCTTGAAGCAATCTCTGATGTGGAGATATCTTCCTTTGCAGACATAATGTATGTTCTTTTCGAATTGGAAGAGAAATATGGTCTTAAGATTGAAAAGAAAGACGGTAAGACATCCATAGTCTTCGATGATTCCGACAGGGATCTGGAAACGTTAATCAGCTTCCTGACTGCATGGAAAGATAAGAAGGATGCTTTATCGGAAGACCCGAAAGATGTACACGATTATGAGATATGGAAGTCTCATTTCGTAACCGATATTAATGATTACTATGCTAAAAAAGAGGAAGAGATAAGCAGTTTCTATAAGAAATCAGTATCTTCTTACAAGGGCTCTTATTCGAAGACGACTTCCGATGTCGTAAGACTCCTGAGAAAGATAGTAGAATCCGGGTTCTCTCTTTCTACAAGGACAAAGCATATATCTCAGGGTATTCTTGCAAACGGATTCACATTCAAGGTTAATGAACTCCTGAATCCGACAACAGATGAAGCAAAGAAGCTATTCGCACAATTCCTCGCTGAGTTTATGTATTGGGAGAAGCTCGGCGCAAAGACATACACCGACATGCAGATGCCGGACGGATCGTTCTCTATTACATATTATGTAGAGGTAAGCTCCTTCAGTGTGATCGTTAATCTCATTAATGACTTTATAAGGCATTATGAGAACAGAGAAGGTCAGAGCGAATATTCACTCGGTGCTTTTGAAGAAGGATTCGAATCCGACCTGAAGACATACTGCAACGACATAAAAGACGAAATCAAATTATTCTCCCACTGACCTCAAGTTCAAATCTTGGGAACATTTTGGGTACATAAAAAAGTGAAAGCCCCGTAAATAGGGGCTTTCAAGGGTTTTTATACTATTCGTACTCGACTGTTGCCGGCGGCTTTGGAGTGTAGTCAAAGAGCACTCTGTTGATGCCGGGAACTTCGGAGATGATCCTCTGTACGAGGTGGTCGATAAGTTCATCTGAGAGGTGCTCAACAGTAACTTCCATAACGTCAGTTGTGTTGATCGCACGGATGATACATGGCCAGTCAAATGTTCTCTTGCCGTTCTTAACACCTGTTGACTTGAAATCAGGAACAACTGTGAAGTACTGCCATACCTTGCCTGCAAGTCCGTTCTTCTCGAACTCCTCACGAAGGATCGCGTCAGACTCGCGAACTGCCTCGAGACGGTCTCTGGTGATAGCACCCGGACATCTTACGCCGAGACCCGGACCAGGGAACGGCTGACGGAATACCATGTTGTCAGGAAGTCCGAGTTCCTTACCGACTATGCGGACCTCATCCTTGAAGAGGATACGTACAGGTTCAACGAGTTCGAACTTCATGTCTTCAGGAAGTCCGCCTGCGTTGTGGTGAGCCTTGATGCCGGCTTCACTCTCGAGGATATCAGGCCAGATCGTTCCCTGTGCCAGGAAATCGATACCGTCGAGTTTTCGAGCTTCTTCAGCAAAGACTTCGATGAACTCGCCGCCGATGATCTTACGCTTTGTCTCAGGATCTGTAACACCTTCGAGCTTATTAAGGAATCTGTCAGTTGCATCTACATAGACCAGGTTAGCACCAAGCTCTTTTCCGAAAACGTTGATAACCTGCTCCGGTTCGCCTTTTCGAAGAAGACCATGATTTACATGAACACAGGTAAGCTGCTTGCCGACTGCCTTGATGAGCATTGCTGCTACAACGGATGAATCTACTCCGCCTGATAAAGCCAGGAGAACCTTCTTGTCCCCTATCTGCGCGCGAAGTGCCGCAAGCTGCTCGTCGATAAATGCACGCGCGAGCTCCGGCGTGGTAATACGTTCCATGGAATCAGGACGTACGTCTGCCATAATGTTATCCTCCTTGGGAATTTTGTCATAGAAACATTATAGCTTTTTGCCTCATACTCGAAAAGATGTTATCATCTCACCAGACTAAAAAAGAGGACATGAAATATGCATTCTTACAAACATACCGTAAATTACTACGAGACAGATAAGATGGGCATCACCCATCACTCAAATTACGTCCGCTTCATGGAAGAAGCACGCGTAGATTTTCTGACAGCGATCGGCTGGCCTTTTGACCGTCTCGAGAAAGAGGGCATCATCTCTCCGGTCACTGCTGTGGAATGCAGATTTAGATCTCCTTCAACGTTTGCCGACACAATTCAGATCGACGTTACTGTTGAAGAATTCAAAGGCGTAAAACTTAAGCTGAAATACGTTATGACGATGGATGGGAAAGTTGTCTGCGAAGCTAAGTCCGAGCACTGCTTTCTGAACACGTCCGGGATGCCGATCCGACTTCAAAAAGAGTTTCCTGAATTTTATGATTGCCTGATGAAGCAGATCGAGGATTAAGCTTCGTCTTCCTTCGGCATCTTCCTGAACTCATGCCACAGGAACAGAAGTGACATAACGACTGTTATGGCATCAGTGATAGGCTGTGCGTACATTATTCCGTCAAGTCCCATAAAATACGGCAAGAGTACCATAAGCGGAATGAGGATGACTACCTGCTTGGAGAAAGAAAGGATCGTACCTTTGAGAGCCTTTCCGATCGCAGGGAAAAATGTCGCGGAACAGATCTGGATTCCGTTAACGCAGTTGAAGAACAGATAGATCCTCATGAACCTTACTGCGTATTCAAAATATTGAGCATCTTCATTCTTTCCGAATATCAAAAGTATCTTCATAGGGAACAGTTCAAAGGCTGTCCAGCAAACGATGGAAATGACCATGGCTGTGATCATGAATAGCTTTACCGTATGTCTTACACGGCCGTACTTTTTCGCGCCGTAATTGTATCCGCATATAGGCTGTGCACCGTTAATGAGACCAATGATGAGAGCGATGAAGATAACGTTGATCTTCGTTACGATACCTGCAACGGCGATCGGTGTATCAGCACCGTAAACGGACTTCTCACCGTACACCTTGAGAGCGTTATTCATGATGATCTGAACTACGAGCGTACTGAACTGGAAAACGAAGGAATTGAAACCAAGCTTGGTAATAGTCCAGAGCCACTTCGGTTTCGGAAGGAAATCCTTCATCTTGAACTTGACTGATTTGAAGAACGGGATATAGGCAACCAGTATGATCGCACCGATCACCTGACCGATAACTGTTGCCCAGGCAGCGCCTGCCATACCCCAGTGGAAAACAAATATGAAGATCGGATCGAGGATCGTATTGATGATGGATCCGACAAGTATCGAAAGCATTGAAAGAATAGGTGCCCTGTCTGCACGTACAAGAGGATTGGCACCCATCGAAAACAATAAAAACGGAATACCGAATGCCGTAATACCCGCATACTCCTCCGCGTAAGGAAGGATGTTATCTGTCGAACCGAAGAAGATGAGCATCGGTTTAAGGAAGATCCTGACGACGAGCATGATGATAACGCCGCAGATAAAAAGAGTTCCGAATGCTGTACCTGCGATCTTACGTGCAGATTCTTCGTTCTTTCTTCCGAGTTCAAGAGAAAAACCTGATGAAGCTCCAAGTCCGATCATAAGTCCGAGCGCGAGGCACACCGTAGTAAGCGGGAAAGAGATGGATGTCGCGGCATTGCCGAGCTTGCCGATACCTCTTCCGATAAAGATCTGGTCGACAATGTTATAGAGCGCATTGACAACGTTCGCCACGATCGCAGGAACTGCGAGTGAGAACAATAGTCTTCCGAGAGGCTTGGTGCCAAGTGGATTTTCAACTTTTTCGGACATTATGATTTCTTCCCCTTTTTAAAACGAACAAAATGTATTGTTGCACAGGACGGACAAAAACTCAAATGTTCTTTTTACTCTTCGAAAAATCTCTTTATATCGATAAGCGAGTCGACCCTCGCGAATAACATCTTTTTCAGTTCCTCGTCAGGTTCCGTAAGATCAGGAACCATGATGACTTTGCACCCGGCACCGAATGCGCTTCTTATGCCGTTCGGCGAATCTTCCACAGCAAAGGTCCGCTGCGGCTCAAGTCCCAGCCCCTCACAAGCATATCTGTAGATGTCGGGTGCAGGTTTGCCGTATTGGACCATGTCAGCGCAGATTATCTTGTCGAACATCTCGTAAAGACCGATCTTCTTTAAGTACTCGGCGGTCCTCTTCTGATCGTTTGCAGTCGCGAGCGAAACAAGGATGCCGTTGTCGCGAAGCCACGTAAGGATCTCCTTGGCGCCCGGTTTAAGCGGGATCCCGTCCTTCTTCATCATGTCCTTGACGATCTCTTTTCTGTAGCTTCTGACTTTCTCGTAGTCGAAATCGCGTCCGAACCACGACTCGAACTGTCTTGGTGCGAACGGTCGGCCTAATGAGCGAAGCTCGAGCGGCATCCACGGCTCGACTTTGTAGCCGAAATGCTCGAGAGCCATCGGCCAGGCTTTCTGGTAGAATTTTTCGGTGTCTGTCAGGGTCCCGTCAAGGTCAAATATCACTGCATCTGCTGGTCTGATCATAATACGCTCCAAATGTTTTCGATCAGTTTATTGTAGCAGAAGTAAACGTGTTTCGGTAAAATATAGAAAAAGGGGCAAGGACATTATGAGCAGTATTTCCATTAAACTTCAAAATATCGTAGAACTTGAGACAGACGCGATCGTCAATGCGGCCAACAGCAACCTGGTTCAGGGAAGCGGCGTCTGCGGCGCGATCTTCGACGGCGCGGGCGCATACGAGATGCGTAAGGCCTGCAGCGTTTACGGCAGCTGCAAGACCGGAAGCGCGGTCATCACATCGGGCTTCAGGCTCCCGGCAAGATACGTCATCCACGCGGTCGGACCGATCTGGACCAGCGGCATCAACGGAGAGCCGGAACTTCTCTACAGCGCGTACAAGAGTTCCCTGGATCTTCTCAAGAAGTACGATCTGCATTCCATCGGTTTTCCGCTGATCTCTGCAGGCATCTATAACTATCCGACTGACAAGGCCTGGAACGTGGCGCTTAAGGCATGTCTGGACTTCATAAGGCTCAACATGGATTACGATGTGGAGATAGTTTTCGCGGTGCTTGATGAGAATATCAAGATGCTCGGCGAGAAGATCCATTCCGACCTTCTGAGCAACAAGGGACCTGATGTCATAAGGTTCCATAATCCCGACGACGAGAACGGCTACCTGAGCAACTGGTACAAGTGCAGGTTCAGTGTGTTCGGCACAGGCTACAATTGTCTGGAACAGTACATGATGCACCAGAAGGCGATCCTCTTCGGCGATCCCGAGAGTGCCATGAAGATCATGACGACGACCGACCCGGACACTATGAAGACCTACGGCCGCAATGTCAAGAATTACGACAATGTCGTATGGAACGGCACCCGCCAGATAATCGTGTATAACGGACTTCTCGCTAAATATTCCCAGAATCAGAATCTGAAGAAAATGCTCCTTGCCACAGGCGACAGCATCCTCGTGGAGTGCGCGTCAGGCGACAAGATCTGGGCCAACGGTCTCAACATCAAAGATCCGAAGTGCAACAATATCAAAGAATGGGAAGGCCAGAACCTCCTGGGATTCGCGACCATGCTCGTTCGCGACGAGCTGCGCCGCTTCGAGCGCGACTGATCAGAACAGGATATCCATATCCGTGTAGTGCGATCTCTTATCGTTGAAGCCCTGTTTCTTGTATATAGGGTATCCGTCCTTCGTGGCCTTCAGGTCGATCCTGTCGAGCCTCATTTCCTTACCGCACTCGATGAGATTCTGTATGAGCATTGAGCAGATCCCCCTGCCCCTGTACTTCTCTTCGGTATATACGCTTAAGACCTCGCCCATCAGGCCGTGCGGCAAAAGCACGCTCGCCGGCTTCTCGATGATCAGAAGATATGCGGCTGCAACCAGCCTGTCGCCTTCTCTTGCTACGAAAGCGATCAGGTCCTTACCGAGCTTTCTACGATAATAGTCCGGCAGGCTCCTTCTCATCAGCGCCTCATCGCGCTCGCTTACCGCACCGAAGTCAGCCACCATGTATTCCAGCCTCAGTCTTAAAAGCTCATCGATATCATCCGTCGTCGCCTTATCGAAAACTATCTTTTCCTCACTTACCTTCTCCTTACCGAGTTCCTTCTCGATAATGATGATAGACTCCTCGTTCTCGCCGATCATCTCCACGCTGATCTTCCTGACCGTGGTGGTAAATTCCTCGTCCAGATCCTTCAGTTCCTCATAAGCTTCGTCCAGAAGTTCCTTACTCGGAAGGTTGCCGATCGTAATATGCGGCACATATTCAAAACCCAGGTCATAGTGCCTGAACTCGTTGGCATAAAGGATGTCGTGCATCTTCCTTACTTCGTCCGCGCCCTTCACGATATTAAGGAGCAGGGAATTCCCGAACTTTCCCTTCTGCGTGCTCACGCCCTTAAGGCTCAGCTCGAACGGCTCGATCTCGGACAGTCTTCTTTCCAGAACGCGCTCTATGGTCTCATTGCCGAACTGCGCCTCAAACGGAAAAACGATCGTCACGTGCGGCTTGATAAGCCCCGCGAGCGGATCATACTTCGCCCTGATGCTGTCTATAATATGGGAATTCTCAAATTCCGGGAAAATCAAAATAGTCCTTCTCATGTCACTTGGCCTTCTGTTTTTCTTTGCATTTTATCTTATCGAAAAATATTACTCAAGCGAAGAATAATATGCCTCCAGCCTCGGTCTCGCGCTCACATAATAAGGCTTCAGCTTCTCGTCAAAGTGCTTGCCCATGCTCTCCATCATGATCTCGTCAGCCTTCTCAAAACTCATGGAGTCCTTATAGACTCTCTTACTTACGAGCGCATCATAAACATCCGCGATCGCCATGATCCTCGCTTCGAGCGGGATCTGCTCGCCCTTAAGTCCTTCCGGATATCCGGAGCCGTCCATTCGCTCGTGGTGATAATGCGCCACGTTCTCGGCCAGGATCTTGAAGTCCTCGTCGTCAGTCTCCTTCAATATCTCATGCACGATCCTCGCACCCTCAGCCGCGTGAACCTTCATCTTGTCGAACTCTTCCGGCGTGAACCTTCCCGGCTTACGAAGTATCGCGTCATCGACCGCCACCTTGCCCAAGTCATGCATAGGTGCCGCCTTGATGAGATTTTTAATGAACTTATAGGAGATATCCAGCTCGCTGTCCTTCCTCATCTCGTCCAAGAGGATCCTTACACACTCGCTGGTCCTCTTGATGTGGCCGCCCGTGGAGTTGTCGCGGCTTTCAACCATCGTTGCCATTCCCATTATAAGGTTATTGTGCATGTCCACGATGTGCTTGGTCTTTTTCTCGACTTCTTCCTGGAGCTCGATATTGTACTTGTCCAAAAGCGCGATGTATTTCTGGTTCTCGGTATCATCCGAGAAGTAGAGACGGTAGCCGTACTTTTTCGAGCGGTCATATATGTATGCGGTCTGGACGGCGTAGACCCTGTCGTCGCCGTCGTCGCTTTTTCGAACATAAAGATTGTCGGCGATCTGATCCTTCTCAAAGTGATCGATCCAGTGAACGATATTCTTCTGCAGGTCATTGATGCCCCTGATGTCCTGGTCTATGGACAGCCCCTCGAGCGCCGGAATGATGCTCTTGGCGGTCTCGTTGGCACCCAGGAAATGAAGATCCTTATCCACGGTAACAAAGCCCGTGTCGCCGTTTTGCACCATGGAATCAACCACTACATCGTTGACCTTGTAGTAGCTTATCCTGTTTACGATAAGAAGGTACATAAACTGCGCGAAAACGTATCCGCCCGGCGTAAGCTCGATCCCCGTTCCGAGAAGCTTATATCCCGCCAGGCAAAGTCCCGATACCAGTTCCGGCAGGACCAAAAGGTAAAGGATACTCTTCGGCACCTGCTTTTTCTTGATAAACGAGTAGAATATCGCCGTAAAACCGACGACAAAGATCGCCGCCATATACACATAAAAGATCGGGTGGATCGGACCGTACTCCTTGATTATCACTGACTGTCCGTCCACGATCTTAAGGTCGATGTTCTTATAGAAAAACGGCCTGTTTCCGATGGTCAGTATGAAAGCATATAAGGTGAGCGATGTCAGGAAGAAAAAGAGCCTGACCCACCTGTTGATCCTGATCTCACAAAGACCCAGGATCGCCATGGTAATAAAGAACGACAGAAAGCATCCGCCAAGATAAACGATCTTGATAGCAATAGTCGCCACCTCGACATTCGTCGCGGTGATCTGAAGGATATAGCCTAAGTTGGCCATAGGAACTAAAATGAAGATGGACGTGATGTTCGCATCATAATGCTTTCTCCACGCCAATACGTAAACTGCACTAAGCAGCAACGATACCCCAAACAAAACCACATAATACAAGTGCGCCATAAAACCCTCTCTCCGGTGAAAAGTTCAGCGTCATCTCATATTTACCCATGTGTCGATTATACACCAAATTCGGTTCTTTGGGAGATATTCCTTACGCTCTCATCTCGATATCGTACCAATCCGTCTCATCTGATACCAGCCACTCAAGGCCTCTTCGTCTCTCGATAACGATGGATGGATTAAGCTTACCGATGGATGCATCCGGATTGACCTTGGCATCATTAACAGCCCAGTTGTATCTGAAATAAAGATCCAGCATATCAAGGATTTCTTCCTTGTCGCGAAGCTTACACTTCTTTGCAAGATCCTCAGCAGACTTACATTCAAGAACAAATCCGATAGCCTTGTTGCAGTCACAGATCTCGCCTGCATCGCTTATGTCCTTAACAAGTCCCAAAGCCCAGCAAAGCGCCCAGTAAGCCTCGTAAGCCCAATCCATGTCGATGGCATCCTGCTGTGAATAAGTTCCGTCAATGATCCTTTTCTCCTTGCTGTTCAGTTCGTCGACAAGGCCGAGTTCTTCAAGCTTCGGTTTAAAATATGCAAGGCCTTCGTCGTAATTTCCCTTACCGATATCACATGCGATCTGGATTACCTGGAAACAAGCGAGAGCTCTTTTGCAGATCTCTTCCTTGCTTCTTAAAGTTACGTTGTCATCATCCCATCTGGACATGAGCTTATCAGCCGTGCTGATCTTCTGCTTTGAAGCGATCTTGTTATTCTTCTCACGGCGCTTCTTCTGAAGTTTAGTCTCAGGAAGATCCTCGTTAAGAAGGCACGGGTGATTCTGCTTCATATAGCCGACAGTCTGCTCAAACATGGCATCATTGATGTCGACCATCATGAGCTTACCGTCCTGTACTGCGAAGAAAAATTGCTTACCCGTAACTGCTATCCTGAAAAGTGCTTCTATATTGCCGTCATCTTTTGAGAAGACGTAGCCCGCGTTGACACTAAGTGTCGGGAATTCTTCCCTTGTGATGAGATTGTTTTCGATAAGAAGACCAACGGCGCTGTTTACGATAGCTTCCTTGATCTGTCTGTTATACATTTGATTTATTTCCATAGTTCTATCTGCCTTTCTCTGATTCCCTTTCCATTTAAAGCAACAAGATTACGATAACCTAAGGGAATGATTATTTCAACCGAAAGGCAGGTGAGATTTTTCGAGAAAAAGGATCATGCTTTTGACTTACTGCAGAAGATCTTTCTGACTGCAAGGAAAGCAAGTATTCCTATGACAGCACCGATGCATGCGCCAAGGGCAATGCCAAGCATGGATTGGCCTGCAAAGAATCTGTGTGCGAGTACTCCCAGGATCATGCCTGTACTGGGCGACATAATGGCGAGCAGATTGATAAATGAATTGTTCTCTTTTACTGTTTTCTCTTTCAATGATGTATCCTCCGATCATTCCTGTTTTATGATCTGATTGTACGAAGCGGATGTAAATATGACGCAAACTTCGGATTAAGAAATGTATCGGAAGATATAAAGATAAGGTTAAGTTCTGTACGGATTGCCACAAAATTGCAATAAAAAAGGACTCCCCCGAAGGGAAGTCCTCTGAGATTCAAATCTTATCAAAGACCTGCAGAAGCTACCAAAACCTGGAGTGCATCGATCATTGCATCTGAATTCTTAACATCAAATGGATCGCCGAATCCTTCATCGATGATGAATGGAAGGCTGACGAATTGTGTATCGCCTTCGCCCATTGCCATATACATTGACTCGAAAATTCTGTTATCGCTCTGATAAACTGCTACTATCAACTTAAGGTCGCCTAACAACTCCTTAAACATTTCAATATCGTCTTCTGAGAAGCTGTCTCCGCCGATCTGCTCCATCAATATCATATATTCATCGATACCGATATTTACAACGAAGTAACCTGTTTTACCATCATCGCCGTACTCATCAGAGTTGAGACCTGAGATATCAACACCCTGATCCTTGTAGCTGGCTGTAATCTGCTTGAATGCTTCATTAGCAGCCTTATCATCCTCGTATTCCAAAATACCAAAGCTCTCTGTTGTAGGAAGAGATCCGCTGGCATTAGCCTTTGAGAAGCAGATATATGATACACAGTTATCTACGTCGACCTTCGTGGTGCCTACTGTGGCTGATGATGTGCTTGCTTGATCCATAATTTCCTGGATCTCATCACCTTCAGCATAGAAGATGATTCCGTCTGTAAGTGCTGTAGGATTGGATGCCATAGAAATAAACTCAGATGGGGCTATGATCTGAGCACCTGTCATACTAACAAGTTTATCGAAATCATCGTTATCTACATCTCCGAGATCTCCGCCGGAAACATTTCCTGACTCTGTCTCTTCAGTATCTTCTGTCTCCTCGGTGTCCTCAGTCTCCTCTGTCTCTACTGTTGTTGTAGTAGCTTCAGTCTCGTCCTCGTCATCCTCGTCGTCTTCGTCGTCCTCATCCTCATCATCTTCGTCTTCGTCATCGGAATCCTCGTCGTCCTCGTCGTCCTCATCCTCGTCTTCCTCTTCCTCAGTCTTCTTGTTATCCTTCTTGTCTCTCTTGCTCTTTGTTGATGAGCAGGATGCCATTCCGAATACCATTGCAAGAGCAATGATAAGTGCTAAGATCTTTCTCATGTCTTTCATATTATTTCCTCCTTTTCAATACAAAATAGTCCATGAGTTTAATATGTTTTCTGTTGCGGAAAAAACTAAAAATATCTATTTGAATGTATCTAAATTATATATCCCCGTTCCATCCGTCAGTTTCAATTGTATGGATTTTAACACATATGGCAAGTGCAAATAAGTAAATTATCTCGACAATATACCACTTTAATTCGCGTCGTCCTCACCATCCTTGCTTCCTCAAGACGTCAAATCCGGATATTAGTAACGGCTGTTTTTCATGTCCCGAGGGCATTTTCCAACCCTAGGTTGGATTTTTAAAAAACTGATTTCGGATTATCAACCTTAGGTTGGATTTATTCTCTCGAAAACTCCAGATCCCGGGCAGAAATGCCCTTAAAACAGAAAAAAGACGCCTTTTCCAACCCTAAGGTTGGATTTTTGAAAAGAGCTGAAGTGGTAACGTAAAAGTAGACACCTTAGGGAAAAAAATATACACATCCATCAGTTTCAGTTACATAATTAAATAACAAGTGAACGGAGGTGTAAAAATGTACGGCACGGAAGAAGAAAGAATGGCCATTGGTAAACT
>JAILPW010000059.1:0-3117 GCA_024699245.1 Clostridia bacterium
CTGCGAGCCTTCTGTGCTTAGAGATGGCGTCTGCGCAGTTTGAAACGAGCTCTCTTACGAAGATGTCCTTATCTTCATAGAGCCACTGTCTGATTACCGGAAAAATGTTCTCGGTGGTTACCGATACCTTTCCCTTCTTTGATTCCATTTATATCACCTCCAAATGTGAAGCAATGTATTCTTCCGTATAGCCCGCATATGCTTCGGAGATCATCTTGAGGAGCGGGTTGTTTACGGAATCGAAAGCGTGGTCATCGATATACGTGACCGGGAGTATGTCAAAAGGCGTGCTGGATACGAATACGGCAGCATTGCCTTTAACCAGTTCATCAATTGAGAACGTGCCAGTCTGAAGTTCAAGTCCGGACCTTCTGAGTGCCTCGATGACCCTTCTTCTCGTAATTCCGATGAGGATCTTGTCATCAGGTGCGGAATAGACCTTGCCGTCCATTATCACGAACAGATTGGACATAGAGCCCTCGTAGAGCTTTCCGCCATTATCTGAAAGAACGAGCTCAAACGGCTTGCCGTGGGCATTCTCCGTCTTGAACTTCTCGTTTACAGTATTCTTATAATCGCCCCTGAAGATCTTTAAGTTGGGTGTCTGGCGTTCCCAGACAAGAAGGCTCGTATTGATACCTTTTTCAAACTTTTCGCTGTCAGGAACGTTAACGGTTACCAGATGAATAAGAAGATGCTCTCTGGTAAGGACGATGCGGATGTTGCCGTCGGCCCTGAAATCAATCTCTTTTAAGAATGAATAAGCTCTATCTGAAATAGCCTTTGTATCGACCGGGAAATCCTCAAGACCTGCAACGGACTTAGTAAGCCTTGCCATATGGTCTTCCAGGAAAAGGAGCACTCCCCTCTTGATCCTTACCGTCTCATAGTAAGTTCTGTCGTCCGTAGGCTTGGAAAGCTCTTCCGCCTTACCGGAACGGACATCATAAAAAGCTCCGTCAAAGAAAAATACGTCTCCTGCCGGATGCTCCATCAAAGGGTATGCCATCTGAAAATCTCCGCTTATATGCTTTGGAAAAAATATCCATTTGAATTGTACCCAAATAGAACCTTTTTTACAAAATAAGACGCCAAAAAACATGCACAAAAATAAGTATATTTATTTAACTTGTTTTTCTTAATGGCGCTATTTACAATTACCCTATTGACGAGGCTCTTAACTAAGAGTAATATGTTGTCGATTTATACAACTGCTTGCATAATTATTCATTTAACGGAGGTGCCTTATGGCAAAAGAAAAATTCCTGCTTGCATATTCAGGCGGACTCGACACTTCGATCATCATCCCCTGGCTCCTTGAGCATTACGACTGCGAAGTCATCGCTTACTGCGGTGAGGTCGGCGTAGGCGTTGACAACGACTATCTCAAGGCAAAGGCTCTCAAGTGCGGCGCTATAAAGTGCTACGTTGAGAACATCGAGGATGAGTTCGTTACAGACTTCGTATATCCTACCCTCAAGGCTAATGCCGTTTACGAGGGCAAGTACCTTCTCGGTACTTCAATGGCACGTCCTCTTATCGCTAAGCATTTCGTTGATGTTGCTCGTAAGGAAGGCTGCTCCACTATCGTTCACGGCTGCACCGGCAAGGGCAACGACCAGGTAAGATTTGAGCTTTCCATCAAGGCTCTTGCTCCTGAGATGAAGATCCTTGCTCCCTGGAGGATCTGGGACATCAAGTCACGTGACGAAGAGATCGACTATGCTGCAGCACACGGCATCGAAGTTCCCGTTACAAAGGAGAACAACTACTCCAAGGACGAGAACCTCTGGCACCTCTCTCATGAGGGTATGGATCTTGAGGATCCCGCAAACGAGCCTAACCTCGACAAGATCCTTGAGCTCATGGTTTCTCCCGAGAAGGCACCTGATGCTCCCACATATGTAACCATCAAGTTCGAAAAGGGTATCCCTGTTGAAGTTGACGGCCAGAAGCTTTCTCCTTCCGACCTTCTCAAGTACTGCAACAAGGTCGCAGGCGCTAACGGCGTAGGCATCGCAGACATCGTTGAGAACCGTCTCGTAGGCATGAAGTCCAGGGGCGTTTATGAGACTCCCGGCGGAACTCTTCTCTTCGCAGCACACAGAGAGCTTGAGCTCCTCACGATCGAGCGTGACACACTCCACTACAAGGATCTCGTATCCCAGAAGTTCTCCGAGCTCGTTTACTATGGACAGTGGTTCCACCCTCTCAGGGAAGCTCTCTCCGCTTTTGTTGACGATACAGAGAAGACTGTTACAGGCGAAGTAAAGATGAAGCTCTACAAGGGCAACTGCACACCTGCAGGAACAAAGTCTCCCTTCTCCCTCTACGATCCTGAGATCGCTACATTTGAGGCTGATGACGTTTACAACCAGGCTGACGCAGGCGGATTCATCAACTGCTTCGGTCTCCCCATGAAAGTCAATGCAGCAATGAAGAAGAAGAACGGACTTCTCTGATTTCCATTCAAACTGAAATAAGAAGGGCTGCATCACTGCAGCCCTTTTTCATTCTATTATCAGCAGTCTTTATTCGTCTTTGACGAAATCATTAAGATCAGGATCGTAATACCAGCCCTGGCCCTTGCTGTCGATCAGGAAATAAGATTTGGCTTCCTTGTCATAGTAGACGGTCGTTCCGTCCTTATACTTGTGATAGTACATTTCACCGTCGAACTTCCAGGACTTGTTCTTAAGAACGTAATTGAATTTGCCTTTTGCGGTATTAAGCTTTTCGGGAGTGGTCGAAGGCGTTCCCGAAGGAGTTGTAAGGATCAGCTCACCCGTGGTTTCCGTAGGGGTTGTCACAGAAGTATCAGACGTGGTTTCCGAAGAAGCGGTCGTTGCGCTCATTTCAGAAGTAACCGTCTGTAAACTTACGGTCTGGGAAGAAACTGAAGTATTAACAGTCTGCGCAGGATCATGACAGGCGCATAAAAGAGCCGCAAATAATGTAAGAGGCAGCAATGCGGATAACCTTGCACTCTTATGCATGTCATACCTCCTCACAGTTAATAAGTAAAATCATATTAACACAATTTTTGCTATAATAAGCGTGTTTTACAAAGGGTAAGGAGACCAAACCATGGCTAAGAAAATGTGGGCAGGACGCTTC
>JAILPW010000060.1:0-102835 GCA_024699245.1 Clostridia bacterium
AGTTATTCTCAAGTCCCCAGCAACAACAGGCTAGCAAAGCCAGAAGCGAGTATACGGATATGGTGAGCGATCCGTTTTCGCTTAATGAGAGCATAATGCTGGCGGCTGTTATAAGCGTTATCGCGATCCAAAGACGTGGCGATATTTTTTCTTTGAAGATCAGAAGTGCGATCAGGGATGTCGCAACTATCTCGAAATTATTAAGAAGAGATACTGATTCAGTTGAAGAGTACTTTAATGCGGTCATCAGAAGTATTGGTGCGGCTATATCAAGAATTACCATCAATATTAGATATGGAATATCTTTATGGGTAAAAGCAGCTTCTTCTTTGCTCTTTTTACGGGAAAAGAGAATTGTGATTACCATTCCTGCAGCTGCTCCGAGATAAAGAAGTCCGGCCATAAAAGCAGGGGGGATCTTTTCCATAAGAATCTTCGAGAACGGTGTGCTTACCGCATAGAACAATGCTGCATATATAGCGTATCTGATTGCTTTGTTTTTATTCATATCCTGTCACTTCCTGAACATCGTGTTCGGTAAAATGTTATAATCCATGATAAGAGCAAACAATAATCAGACTTTGCGATATGTCAGTTATTGAACATTTCGGCAAAAATGTACGGTAAAAGAAGATGGACAGAAGACAACAGAAGACCAGGACGGCGATATACGATGCGCTTACAAAGCTATTGAGAAAGCGGCGTTTTGAAGATATAACGGTGCAGGAGATCATCGATGAAGCCAATATCGGAAGGAGCACTTTCTATTCTCATTTCGAGACGAAAGACCAGCTCCTCGAGCAGATGTGTGACGAGATGTTCTCTCATGTATTTTCCGAGTCGCTCATGCCTGAGAAGAGTCACGATTTTTCGGCCAACCATGAGGAACTGAAGGCATTACTCGAGCACATCCTCTGGCACATCAAGGACCACGAAGACAATATCAGTTCGATCATGCACGGAGAGTCGGAAAAGCTCTTTACGCGCTACTTCTCCGGGTATCTTGAAGATGCATTCGGCGACATGATCTCTCATATTGATATAGATGTGTCTTCTGAGTTCAAGAAGCAGTTTGTCATAGGAAGTTTTATCAACACAGTCAAATGGTGGATCGGGAATGGCCTTACACAAAGTCCCGGTGAGATAATTGATGCATATTTTAAATGTTTGGTCAGGAAATGATCTTGGAAGAGATAATGCTGAATAAAACTGACCAAGGCTGATGAATCATATAGAAATTATGCATTGGAAGCATTACGAAATCTGTTTGTGAAGCTTACAAGTGGAACAGATGATGTAATATGGAATCCGGTAATACATCACATGGGAGTGATCTTGTTGAGATTATTCAATATCCAAATTGGTTGGCGAATCAATGAGAATGGTCAATTAGAAATTGGCTGGTATAAAGAGTAATCTCATGGATAAGGAAAAAACCTGCGCCGATTAAAAATGCATGATCACAAGTACTTTACCAGGAAGAACTTATTGAGTTTCGGTTCTTCCTTATTCTCTCTTATGAATTCGACCTGAAAACCGTATTTCTTATAGAATTCCGGTGCTTGAAAAGCGTAAGAGGAGAGGTTGATGTTTTCTACGTTTTTCTCTCTGGCATATTCTTCTACTCTCGATAGAAGCTTCATGCCGATATGCTGTTTCCTGTATTTCTCGACGACAATTAGGTCCTGGACGTGAACTTCTTTGTAATACGTCTTTCCGGTGATCACGCCAAGGATTTCCTCTCCCTCTTTGGCAAGAAAAGAGAATTCCTCGTAATTGCAGACGATGCCGTTTTTCTCGGCATATTGCTCAAATTCGTTATCCAGTATCGTTCCGATCGTTTCGTCAACATATATCACATTTTCAATCGTCATGGTTTTTCCTCCGCAAAAGCACTTTTTTCGTCCTCATTCTACCACACCTTAGAATCTCATCATGAATGACAGATCGAACCACGGCAAAGTCGAGGGCTCAGTAAAGAACAAGAAGCGTTCGATCGCAAGATCAAATCATAGACAGCAAATAATCAGCATTGGTACCGGAAAGAAGTGGCGATTGGAGCAGCCGTTTTTTCACATAGTCAGGTACAAAGGGAAAGTGTAATGTTCCGGAAGATTCAGGTATAATTACTTTGTCTGAGAGCGTGTCTTTATCAGGCGTTTAGCGGAATGTAAAGTCATGTTGCGGGTATGTAAACTTGATGTGGTGGTGTTCGCAGATGCGTCAAAATACAATGAAATCATCAAGCAATAGGAGGATTTCATGATGACAATTTACGAAAAGCTGGTTCAGCTCAGAAAAAGTAAGGGTTGGTCACAAGAGGACTTAGCCGAAAAGCTCAATGTTTCAAGACAGGCAATTAGCCGTTGGGAAAACGGAACGGCATTACCCGATGCGGTGAATCTCCGCCAATTAAGCCATCTGTATGATGTATCATCAGACTATTTGCTGAATGATGATTATGAGAGCGATGATGATCTGCCCCGTGTAAAAAATGTTGAAGCAAAACTTGATGATACAGTCAAAAAGAATCAGAAGTTTTACTTGATAGCGGCCATAGCTTTCATAGTGGCAGCGTTCGCTTTCCTGTTTGTGGGGATAGATCAGCTCAATATTGTTTTTGTTGTATTGGCAGTTGTTACTGCACCCCTTTCCGGTATATTCGTTTATCGATATGAGAAAGGGAAAAAAAGGAAGGTTTAGTACACAGCGTTATGCACTTGAAAGGAGTGGTAATATGGCAAGCGCATTTAAAGTATACGGGATAACAGATGACGCAAAAGAATGGTATGCTCAGCAGTCTTTGGGAGAAGTTCAATGGGAATACGATGAGGTGTTAGGTTATCATTGCGGAGATATATATGTAAAGCAATATGATGGCTGTGCTTCTTTCGAGGATATTTCTGAAACAGACTTCTTCGGATGGGATGTGGAAAGCTGGATAAGGTTAGCCGGCGGGAAAGAGTTGATCTTCGGTCATTACGAAGAAGACAATGGCAATGCCGAGTTCATTCATATCAAAGATAATGCATGTATCAGAGAATACAGAGCATATGATTTCGAAGATGCATCAACCGACGAAGGCGATGAGCCTGTTTTCAGCAACTGGGTCGACGTGGCATCTTATGTTGATAGGAATCTGCATTGATCAGTATATATGGATCGATAAATAATCAGCTAAACAAATCGGACCGTTGATGATTCATATTTGTGAGGACGAGAAATGAGAGACTTGTTAATTGAATTGCTGAATGAAGATGATGGATTTAGATTAGGATCATTATATCAACAGTAAATCAACTACAAGGGGGTATCATGAATAAACTGTATACCCACCAAATGTGTTTTCGATACGGGATTTTACTACGATGATATAATAGGGGAGACAGGGGAGATTCCTTTGCCGACCATCTTTTAAGAGAGGGCTTTATATGTTTTGTTCTAATTGCGGTGCACCAATAGGAGACAATGATAAGTTTTGCAAAGCGTGCGGAACACCTGTAATCGGTCAGCCGGCAACACCGGTAACACAACAGGCGCCTGTCAATCAGCAGCCTGTCCGGCAGGTTGCGGCTGTTCAACCGCCGGTTGGAAAAAACATTATGTCTGATGAAGAAAAAGCCCGCAGAAAGAAAAGAGGAACCATTCTTGGAATAATATCCATGGTCATTCTTTTTGTATCGTCCGCTATCGTTCTTCCTTTGGCTTTTACACGTGTGCTTGATGACTATCCGTTGTTTGGAGTTACGCTCGCATTCGCTTATATTGCTGCCGTAGTTTTCGCTTATGTATTGATGATCGTTGCGCTGGCTAAGTACAGGAGCACTCTGTCGAAAGTAATGATCTGGATATACGGTGTCATATTAGTTATCTCAGTGGGCATTGGTGTTATTTTTCTTTTGGGTGTAGTTGCAATAGACTGCGGCAACGAATGTACGGAATTCGTACATCATTTTTAAGATGCAGATAGATATTCCTGTCTTTACCCGGTCTCCATATGGATTGATGATCACATTATCAGTTCTTATCGGATTTTGTAATGCCGTTATTCTGATGCGAAGATCTAAGATATCATGGCAGACCATCATGCTTACTTGTATGCTCACGATCATGTGCACTATGGCGTGTTCCTGCATGTCAACTGTTTCCATTACGGAAGGAGGTATCAGGTTCTCGTTCTCCGGTCTTGGTGCAGGCGTGGGGATGATCATCGGTGTATTCATTTCCACGTTGATCTTTAACGAGAAAAATGAACATATGCAGACTTCATTTATCGTATCAGCTCCTTTGATGTACGGTATTGCCAAGATAGGATGCTTTATGGCCGGATGCTGTCACGGAAAAGAATACTTCGGACCGCTGGCGGTAACATATCACAATAAATATGTAGGTACGTATTTCCCCATCCAGATCGTGGAGTCTTTTATCTATCTTCTGATCTTCGTTATATCTGTTCTGTTAGCTCATAAGATGAAGAACAAGATCCGCGTTATCACTATCATCTTCGCGATCATCTTACCCGTAAGATTTGTAACGGAATATTTCAGATACAACAACGAGGGGACGATTATCTCACGCGACCAGATCATAGTTCTTATTGCGGCATTTATTGCAGCCGCATTAGTGATCATTCGATATATCATATCTGTAAGACACGGCAGAATTGATTCTGACAGCAGGGTCTGATTTTGCAGATTGATCATCCGATGAACTTTGCCTAAATGTATAATGACTATGCAATAAAATGCAAAAGGGGACAACATGGATTTTAAAGAAGTTGAGAAAAAGATCGAAGATCTGAACAAGATAAAACCGCATTCCACGAGCGATAACCGTGACAGATATTACAGACTTTATAACTCGATCTATGAGGATCTGCTCTTGATGGAGAAAGAGGGCACGGTCGTTTTCGAGAAAAAAGGGAAGACACTGAGTTATCTCAGGGAGCTCCTTATGAACGACGGGCCGGAGTTCTCGTACACGTTCGAGTTCTGGAGCAGGGATGATGCGTCCAAGAAGTACAGGATCGGAGTCTGCATAAGGGGACTTCCGATCTGTAAACCTATTTGATCCAGGTATCCCCCTATATAACTTTAAAAAAGACAATCGTGACAGGACAACCGGTTAAACGTACGGTTGTTGACTTTATTCCTCGAGAAAAGATAAGGAGGTTGACAACTGTCACACTGCGTGCTAGCATAAGGTTGACAATTGTCACACAGCTGTGGAGGTACTTATGAACAAACTTACTGATTCTGAATGGAAGATAATCGACCTTCTGTGGAAAAGCGGACCTATGACGCTCATGCAGATCACGAGATCCACCGAGTGGAGCAAGTCCACGGTCGTAACTTTCCTTAAGAGGATGGAGGAGAAGGAAGCGATCTATCATATCGACGGTGAAAAGGCGCGACTTTATTACCCGAGCATTGAGAGATCACAGGCTTCGCTTGACGAGGCGAAGTCGTTCCTTAACAGAGTCTACGAAGGCAAGATAGGCTTGATGATCAGCAATCTTATCAAGGAGGAAGCTATCTCCGATGAGGAACTTCAGGAACTTAGCAGGATCCTGAAGGAAGGTGAATGATATGTGGTTTGTCGGTCTGAACTTTCTTTTGATCGTGATCCTTCTCATTCATGCATTCGGAGAGAGGAAACTCAGCAAGCGGATGCTTCACGGAATGTGGGCGGTAATACCTGCATTTCTCCTAACCTGCAACTTTATAAGTTTCAGAAGTCCGGTGATCATTAAGCCCGTTATCGAGAAAGAAGAGCCTTCGTACACGGCACAGATCGCCAAAGAAGAAAAGACAGTTGAAGCGGACGGTGAAACGGTCCCGATCTATTCCGGGGATATAACGGCAGCTTCCGGGGGCGGCAGATACGATCCTAAGACGGTCTTTAAGATCGTTTGGGTCCTGGGCTCGATGACGTCTCTCGCGGTGATACTTTTCAGTAACATCCGCTTTTACGGGCGTCTTAAGTCTGAGCGTGTTTATTTTCGAAAAGACGAGGAAAGCGGACTGGATATCTACCTTTATGGCGGGAAGATATCGCCGTTCCTTCTGTGGAACAAGATATACATCCACCCGGATATCGCCAGGGACGGCAAGACGGCGGACTACGCGATAAGGCATGAAGTCTGTCACTACAGGCACGGCGATATGGTATGGTCACTTCTTAAGTTTGCGATAGTCTCGGCATTTTGGTTCGATCCCATTGTCTGGTATGCTTCGAGTGTTTTCGAGAATGACTGCGAGCTTTATTGTGATGATCGCGTGATAAGCGGGCTCAGCGAAGAGAAAAGAAATGAGTACGGACAGATGCTATTGGCAGTTTTTGCAAAGGGAAGAAAAGAAAGAGCATTGTTCTCTCTTTCTGCTTCATTGAAAGGAAACAAAGGAAATCTTATGAGAAAAAGAATAACAGAGATCAAAAGAAGATCAAAAAAGAGCTTAGTATCGGCAGTTGTCGTGACCGGGATCCTTGTAGGAGCTGTCGGCTGCTCGCTGGTCGATCCGACGGCGGAGCCGAAAGCCGGCATAAAAGAGACAATTTTAGAGACAACGGCAGCGGCCGAGACGGAACAGACAACAGAAGAACGTTCAGACAGAACAGAGATCGAGAAGATGGCGGTATCGCCTCTTTCCGACCCGGCTGATCCGGTGCAGAAGTTCTTTGATGACAACCATTATGAGATCAAGGGAGAAGATTGGGACTACCTGATCTACGATGATCACTATAACCTGATCGATGACGAGATCGATCTCGGTAATCCTGATAATCCCGAGGCGGATACGTTGGATTACCTGACCTTCGATATCGACAGACTGGATGACGGATTAAAGGACCTGGCTGCAGATCTTCAGGCAAGCGGATATACCTTAAGGGATCTGCACCTGGTAAGAGATTCGGGAAGCGGGCTTTCTGCCATGAACGTAACGTTCATCAACGGATTTGCCGCGGGCAATTCCGCACCGGGCTATGAGACCGATATCATCTACGGGGTAAGGGTAACGGAGGATATCTTCAGTAGTGTCATGAAGCCGGCTCTTACTTCAGAAGGCTCATCGATAATAAGAGGTCTTTCTGATTATCGAGTTGACGACAGCGGAGTCTGGACGGATAACGGAGAAGAGATCACATACTCGTGGAGCAGCGATCAGTTCGAAGTCTCGCTTAAATATGACAGGCAGACAGGGGTAATGATATTCAGACAGACAAGTCTCGGTTCGGATGAACCTGTAGGCTGATTCTCTTCGATACTGACTATTGCGGATGAGGCATTCTCTTAGGGGGATGCCTCATTTGCTTATTCCTTGTCGTGCGGCTCGTCGCCAGGCTGAACACCCCAGATATATTGTTCCAATTCTGACACGCCGTCTTCTTCCATGAGGGCCTTGCTGAACTGCGTCTCGTAGAGCTCGCGGTAGACGCCTTCCTTGGACAGGAGTTCCTTGTGAGTGCCACGCTCGGCGATCTTGCCGTCCTTAACAACGAGGATCTCGTCGGCAGCAAGGATAGTGGAGAGCCTGTGGGCGATAAGGATACTGGTCTTGCTCTTAATGATCGGATCGATGGCGTCCTGGATCTTCTTCTCGGAGATCGAATCGAGGGCGGAAGTTGCCTCGTCGAAGATGAAGATCGTAGGATCCTTAAGGATGATCCTCGCGATGGAGATGCGCTGCTTCTCGCCTCCGGAGAGCTTAAGGCCGCGGTTGCCGACCTCTGTGTCGATGACCTTTTCCTGCTTTTCCACGAAGTCCCAGATATTGGCTTTCTTGAGAGCCTCGATCATGTCTTTTTCTGTCGCGTCCGGCTTAGCATAAAGAAGGTTGTCGCGGATGGTTCCGTTAAAAAGATACGTCTCCTGAGAAACGACGCCCACCTGGTTACGGAGAAATCCCAGACTTAACTTACGCACATCGATGCCGTCAAAAGTGACGCTTCCCGAATCGACATCATAAAGACGCGGGATGAGATTAACGATGGTGCTCTTGCCTGAACCGGAAGGACCGACGATGGCGATGCTCTTTCCTGCATTCAGCGTGAAGCTGATATCCGTCAGGATCTTCTTCGACTTCTCATAAGAGAATTCGACATGCTCGAAAACAACATCTCCCGTGACCTTCTCAGGCGTGATCGCGTCATCCGCGTTCTTGATGTCCACAGGGATGTCGAAGTAATCGAAGATACGCTTAAAGAGCGCCATTGATCTGATCCACTCGACCTGGATATTGAGAAGGCTGTTGACCGGCATGTACATCCTTCCGAGAAGGGACACGAGGACCGTGATATCACCGATCGTGAGGTCTGAATCGTACTTCATCATGAGGATGCCGCCCACCAGGTAGATGAGCATCGGTCCCACGCTCGTAAAGGTGGTGAGCACGACCCTGAACCAGCGGCCCGCCATGCTCTCCTTGATGTTGAGCCCGATCATCCTGCGGTTGGCTTTCTCATATCTGTCGTATTCATATTTTTCTTTTCCGAAAAGTTTTACCAGCAGTTGTCCGCTTACGGATAATGTCTCATTAAGGATTCCGTTGACCTCATCGTTTACCTGCTGTGATTCGTTCGTAAGACTCCATCTCTTCTTGCCGGCACTCCTGGTCGGGATGGTAAAGATCGGCACGATAACGATACCGACCAGAGCCAATATCCAGTTCTTCTGGAACATGGCTATCATGGCGATGATGAGCGTTATCGAGTTGGAAAGGATGCTGCTGAAGGTGCTCGTGATGACGGACTTAACGCCGTCGATGTCGCTCGTCATCCTGGTGATGATATCGCCCTGGTTGTTGGACGTGAAGAACTTCTGGCTCATCTTCTGAAGATGAGCATACATCTGGTTACGCATATCAAAAGTAATGTGCTGCGCGATCCAGGTGTTGATATAAGTCTCCGCTACTCCGATAAGGCTCGCGAGAAGTGTCACGATAAGGGACAGAACGATGTAGTAAACGAGCGCCCTGAAGTCTTTTTTGAGAAGTCCGTCGTCCAGGATCTTACCCGTGATGATCGACGGTAAGAGCGAGAAGAAGGATGATACTATGATGCAGATGAGAACCAGTACCAGCTGCTTCGAGTATGGCTTCAGGTACGAGAAGACTCTTTTTAACAATGCCGGCGTGACCTTCGGCTGGTTCTTTTTCTCTTCTTCGGTCAGGAACTGACCTCCCATTCTTCCTCCCGGCGGCATAAGTCTTTCTCCTTTTTCGCGAAAACAAATGATGAACTTCTACGCTACTTTTACCACAGAAAAAAGCAATTGCAAAGTTCAATAACGACAAGAAAGATTCACCAATCAAACCTGTAAGCGAGTAAGTTTTTATATCTCAGACGCTTACCCGGTCGATCGCGTAGTAAGGATCCCGGAGCCTGTTGTCGATGTCGTCCTTCGGAAGAGGTCTGTCGAAGTAATAGCCCTGGATAACTGCAACGCCGAGCCTGTTCAGAGTATCGAGCTGCTGCTTCTGCTCAACGCCTTCAGCGACGATATTGGTATCGATCTCCCTGGCGATCTTAACGATGTAAGACAGGATCGACAGATCGCGCTTCTTGGAATTGTCGACAAAACCCTTGTCGATCTTGATCGTGTCAAAATCGATCTCGCGGAGCAGGGTGAGGGAAGAGCTGGCGCTTCCGAAATCATCGATTGAAACCTTGTATCCCAGCTTATGAAGTTCGCCCACGAATTTTCTCAGTATGCTTATTGAGAACTCGTCCGCAGTCTCGGTAACTTCTATCTCGATAAGTTCCTTCGGGATCCCTGATGCCGCGACAACGGAGTCGATCTTCTGCGCGAGTTCCGGATCTGCCAGATTACGTCTGGAGAAGTTTACGGAACAGATCGGTACTTCGATCCCTTCCCTGAGCCATCCCGCGATGTTCTCGCATACGCTCTTCAGGATCAGGAGATCCAGACGGCGGATGGAGTCGTTTGCCTCCATGATAGGGATAAATGTTCCAGGTGACTGCAAAGTACCTTCGTGCATCCAGCGTGACAGTGCCTCAAGACCGCAGATCTTGCCGGTCTTGATGTTGACTTTCGGCTGATAGAACGGAATGAACTCGCCGTTCTTGAGACCGAACTTGATGTCGCTCTCGAGCTTCTTGCGCTCTGCGAGACTGTCGAGGATCTCCTTGGTGAGCCATACGATCTCGTCGTTGTCCTTGGACTTGGCGATGATGAGTGCCTGAGCAGCAAATACGAGGATGTCCTCGCCGTCCAGGTCTGATCTGTCGATGTCATAGACGCCGATACGTGAAGACAGGGTGACTTTGTTTTCGACACCCGTGTCACTGTCGGAAAACGGAACTTCGACTTCGTCCAGGAAGCTTAAAAATCCGTCCAGCTTGCTGTTCTTGACGATAGCCACGAACTGGTTTCCGAACTGTCTTCCGACGATCTCATCTTTTTCGATCTTGCCCTGGATTATATTACTGAAATTAGCCAGGATCCGGTTGCCGTTCTCGATACCGTAAAAGCGGTTGATGTCAGAGAATTTTCGAAGATCAAAGAATACTGCGGCATACTTCTTGATGTCCTCGCGGCCCTTCATATTGTTGAGCCACTCGATACAGCCGTGCTCGTTCGCAAGACCCGTTCGAACCTCTGTCTTGGTGGCTCTGACGATCTCTTTTTCTTTGTCTATGAAGCTCTCGAAAAACATCAGAAGAACGGAAAGCCCCATCAACATGCTCATAAGAGAATTTCCGAAGAAAAGGAACTGGATGACCTCACCCAGTAACGGAAGCACGAGATATGAGATAAGGATGAGGCGCTGGATAAATGTGATATTCGCTCTGTGATTGATGATGACAGTGCAGACCAAAATGGCACCTGCTACCGGCAGCAAAGCCGCGATCGGATAAAGAGGTCCGCGCTGGTAGAAGTTGTTCTCGTCGAAATGATAGTACATGTCGTTGAACTGGGAAACGACGACAAGGATCAGCCCTACGGCAACGATAGAACACACGGTGATAAGTCGGTTCCTGCACGGCATATCCTTCTTGAAGTCAAATCTTCCGAAGAGCTTCAGGAATACCAGCATCGCATAGAAGAACAACAGGAGTACGACCAGCGCGTACGTCGAGAAGTTGACGAAATGCATGATAGTGATATCGGCAGCGCCGGTGCTGCCGTCGTATACGTAGAACAGATATTCACTAAGGAGCATCACTCCGCAGGTCAGGTTCAGACATACGATAGCTGTTTTACGCACTCTAAGAGGATCTTTGCCAACGATGTACAAAGGCGTCAAGATAAAGCAGAGAACTGCCTCGAATAATAAGAAAGCAAGTTGTACGCTATATCCGTCTATCATGCAGTTTCCTCGATCAGGTGACCGGTCTTCGATCACAGATTGGTTACCCGGTCCTCAAATAAGATTCTTAAAGTTTTGTGACCATGTTTCTGCCGTTATGCTTTGAGGCATACATGGCCTTATCAAGTCTGTTGAATGCAGCCTCGAAATCATCGGCGGCCTGAAGTTCCGTAACTCCCACGGAACAGGTTATATGGTAGATCTCAGGGAAGAAATAAGCTTCAACGCTCTTCCTGATCTTCTCAGCAAGTTCATATGTGTCTTCACCGTTTCTGTCACGGCAGACGATCACGAATTCCTCGCCGCCCCAACGTCCGACTGAAGCATTCATGTCAGTTACGCTGTCGAGCAATACCTTGGCAAAGTGCTTAAGGGTCGTGTCACCGACGGAGTGTCCGTAGTTGTCGTTAACGTCCTTGAACTTATCTAAGTCGAGCATCATGACGGAAGCCGTAATGTTGTTGTCTCTGCGGTGAGACAAAGCGTTGTTGAGCTGAATCTCGATCTCACCGTGGTTAAGGACACCTGTAAGCGGATCCTTGATGGCTTTTTCTTCGTATTTTTGAAGTGTCGTCATAAGTTCCATGGAGTTGTCGTTGATGTCCTGAACCATGAAGACGAATCTGTAATCTTCATCGTTGGATGTCTGTGCTCTGCTGAATGTGAGCTTGACCCAGATGTACTTGCCCTCAAGGTTACGCATCATACAGTCGTAGGAAGAAGTTCTTCCCGGTGTGAAGTGTTTCTTGAGATATTCAGGATCCGTACGGCGGAGGAACTGTTCCTGGTCCTCAGGCCAGATCATATTAACGATCATCATACGCCAGTCGGAATACTTCAGGTTATAGTTAACGACGTCGTCGGAGATCTCCGTAACGTTTATGCTGCTGGTGGTATCCTGTACCAGGTCGATATACATGGAGAACAGATAAGTGTTCTGAATGGTGTTGATCTTCTTTGTGGTAAGAGATTCCTGCAAGGACTCGTTATCGTTGAACTCGTCCATAACGAAGATGTACTTGTTGGCATCGTCGAACGGGTAGACTGTCAGCTGTACAAGATGCGGAGTTTTTTCTTTCTCGAGATAGATCTTCAGACGGCGGCTGTATTTGGTCTTAAATACACCTGTCTTATCAGCAAAGATCTGGTAGTCACCGGAAACCTTCTCGTTAGATTCACTGAAGTGGAACCACAGATCCAGGATAAGGTCATGGTAGATTCCGGACTCCTTCAGGAATTTCTCGAACATGCCACGGCGGACCACGGACTTATAGGCGTCGATCAGCGGATCAACTACCACGATCGCGTCAACGTTTTCCAAGAGAAGCTCAGAAACGTCATTGATATCATACATGTCTATATCTTTGTTAATCATAATACGGCCTCCTCCGAGAAATCAAAATTGCACAACAAAAGATAATTACTTTTGATGTAATTAATAATTCTGATTATAATGCCGAACGGGGACTTTGTATTCACTATTCGAAAACTATTCTGTTAAAAATATATTAATTGTCACTTTTTCAACATTAAAAGGAACTGACCCGTGAGAGTCAGTTCCCCGATAATAACGTTTTCGATAAGACAGATCAGGTATTTCTCTTAATGATCTCGTCAAACTGTTCCTGAGTGATGATACCCTCATCGACCAGCTGCTTATACTTTCTTATGTCTTCAGGACTAAGCGATTGAGTATTAGCGGCTGGTTCCGGTGCAGTCTGCATAAACTCGTTGTTTGAATATGCGCTGATAAAGGCGTTTACATTCTTTGTGATCTCTGTCGCCCTGTCTGAAACGAGAGTAAGAGTCTTTCCGGAGAAGACGATCTTGATCATGGTACCGCTCTGCGATACATGAGAGATCTGACCCGGAAGAAGAACGTATTTCTCGCTGCGGCAATGGTAAACGATCTTATCATTATAGAAATTGATAGTACCGTTCTGTGAATTGTTGGATTTTGTCCAAAAGACAATTCCCAATACGATAAACGGAACCGAAAAGAATAATTCTAATCCCGAGCCGCCGGTCAGTGAACTGAACGGTGAACCGGATCCTAATGTCATGAGCAACATCAATATGGCAAAGTAGAGTAATCCGATTCCGAAAAAGGCCGTTCCGATCCAACTCTTGCGTCTGGCTTCCGGGGTACGTCTCTTAACTGCGTAGGTTAAAGGTGCCTGATTCGTATTTTCCATGATATGCCTCCTACGGGATGCTTATAGCCGTAGGATAACAATATTGGCGAATAATCTCAATAAAGAAATTGTCTGTTATTCGTATTCGCCTATGCCCAGAAGCAAGCCGTCCGGGCTGACCAGGAATTCGATCTTGTAATTGTTCTCGGCATCGAAGAGGTTGATGTATGTGCCCGTGCCGTCGTCCTCGAGCTCGTAGCCGTTCTCATCTGCGAGAGTGTAAAGATAGTCGACTGCATCATCAGCGGATTCGAACTTGTAGCAGTATGTTGTCTCGATATTGCCGTTCTTGTCGAGCTTTGTTGCTTCGAAGCCCTCTCCTGCTTTATCTATGGTGTTGCTCTTATCCGTAACGGTCATGCCGTCGTAGATGCTCTGCTCGTAGTAGACCTGAACACCGGAATCTTCGTAAACGATCTCGATCTCCTCTTCTGCTTCGGAATGCGGAAGAGCTTCGGTGGTTCCGTCGATAACGGTATATTCCATGAAGCCGTCACCGTCTACTGTGCCTTCCAGCTGATTGTCGTGGAAGCCGAACATTGTCTTGTGGTTGGAGTTGGAAACGTAATAAGAATCAAATTGCGGGATCCATACGTCATGGAAAAGGTCGTAGGCCAGATCAGGATCGGTGAACTGAGCACATACGTACTCGTTGCCGTCTGCATCGATCGCTCTGAAGCCTTCAACGAATATGGAATCATCTGCCATGAGAAAAGCCGCATCGATCGGCTCGATCTCGATCCCCTGTTCCTTGAACTCGTCAGCTTTGGCTTTGACTGCCTCTGAAGAAGCTTCGTTATCTTCGGTTTCTTCAGTTTCTTCCTCTGTCTCTTCTTCGGTCTCTTCCTCAGTTGTTGTAGAAGAAGCTGAGGATTTGGTCTCGTCTGTGTCCTTGGAATCGCATGCGGCAAACATCAGTGAACTTCCTGCCATTGCCATCGTGAACATGAGTGCGATAAGGACTCTCTTCATCTTAAGATTACTCATTTGTATCACCTCATTCTAAAAAGATATTTCAATCTTAGCATAGAAGAAGGAGGGCTAACTTACCCCGGATGGTAACTTAGGGTTGTCTATTTTTTTATGCGTTCCACTTGTAAAGGCCTGCGTAGATGCCGTTTTGAGCCATGAGATCTTCATGGGTGCCGCTTTCTTCGATGCCGTTTTCGGTAAGGACGAGGATGCGCTCGGCGTTACGGACGGTTGAAAGACGGTGGGCGATGACGATGGTTGTCCTGTTCTTGGCAAGCTTTTCCAATGACTCCTTGACGATGTTCTCGCTCTCGTTATCCAGAGCGCTGGTTGCTTCGTCGAAGATGAGGATCGGAGGATTCTTAAGAAATACGCGGGCAATGGACAGACGCTGTTTTTGGCCGCCCGAGAGCTTGATACCGCGCTGACCGATGTCGGTGTCGTAGCCGTTCGGAAGTTCCATGATGAAGTCGTGGGCGTTCGCGAGCTTAGCTGCCTCGATGATCTCTTCACGGGTGGAGCCCGGCTTACCGTAACTTATGTTCTCGATGACAGTGCCCGCAAAAAGATAGACGTCCTGCTGGACTATTCCGATATGGTCTCGAAGGCTCTTGACCGTAACGTCACGGATGTCCTTGCCGTCGATCTTGATGGAGCCGCCGGTAACGTCATAGAATCTCGGGATGAGGCTGCACAGGGTCGTCTTGCCGCCGCCGGATGAGCCGACGAGGGCGATATATGAACCTGCCTTGATGTCGAGGTTGACGTGTCGAAGGACTCTGTGGGAGCCGTCCTTGTATTTGAAGGAGACGTCTTCGAAAGTTATGTCGCCGCGAACGTTTTCGAGAGGAAAAGAACCTTCACGGTCCTTGATGTCAGGCTCGATACTTAAGATCTCCATGAATCTCTCGAAGCCGGTGTAGCCGTTCTGGAACTGCTCGGTGAAGTCCACGAGGACCCTTATCGGCTCGGTGAATGTGTTGATGTAAAGCAGGAACGCGATGAAGTCAGGGATCTTGACGAGACCTTCCGAGATCAGCACGCCGCCCGTGACGATGACTGCCACGTTGATAAGAAGGATGAACGCGGTCATGCCGGACTGGAAAAGTCCAAGGTAACGGTAGCTGTTCTTCTTGGTCCTTAAGAACGCGTCGTTACCTTCCTTGAACTTGCCGCGCTCGATGTCTTCGTTGGCGAATGATTTTACCACTCTTATTCCGGAGAGGTTGTCCTCGATCTTGGAGTTGATGTCGGCGATCCTTGCTCTGTTCTCTCGAAAAGCCTTACGCATCTTCCTGTTGAGGAAGAAGACGTAAAGGAACATGACCGGCAGGAGTATGAAAGCTGCCGCCGTCAGGTATTTACTGATGCCGAAAAGGATTACGAACGCGCCGATGATCTTGATAAAAGAAATGACGAGATTCTCGGGACCGTGGTGAAGGAGCTCCGTTATATCGAAAAGGTCGTTGGTGATCCTGCTCATCAATTGGCCGACCTTCTGATCGTCAAAGAACGAGAAGGACAGTTTCTGGTAGTGCGAGAAGATCTCCGAACGCATGTTATATTCCATCTTCGCGCCCATGACGTGACCGACGTTCGTGATGTAGAAGTTCGCGCCGAACTGAGCAATTACGAGAACCACGAGAAGGATGCCGAGACGGATTATCTTAGTCTTCGCGTCAGAAGGATCAAAGTACACAACTTCCGAAGTTATGTATCTTACGACAAGCGGAATGACCAGCGCGATCGCGGATGCGATCAAAGCAAAGATCATATCCAGTATGAAAGTTCCGATGTAGGGCCTGTAGTAGCCTATCATCTTTTTAAGATTTCTTCCGAGTTTCTTATCCTTCATTTCTTCCTACCTCATATGATCAAGTATTTTAGCACATCTCGTTGATCCATTCGATCGACAGATCGATCATCTTATAATCGCGGAACGTTGACCTGTCCTTAGGTGCCATCGACCATATCGTCTCATCACACCACGGAGCCCCGTGCTCGCCCTTCGGAAAGATGTGAAGCTCGAACGGGATCTTATATTTCCCCAGAGCCTCGGCATAGTAGATCGAATTCTCGAAGTTTCCCAGCTGATCTTCGTAAGTTCCGCAAAGGAAAGCAGGCGGCGTGCCCTCATTTACCATCTCGTCACAGCCCACCGATTCCTTATACTCATCCCTGACCGCCAGCGCATCCAGAAAATCCCTGCAGTGATCGAGCCTTCTTGTAAGTATCGCTGACAGAAGGATACAGCCGTCAGGCCTGTGATCATCTTTCTTCTCGAAAAATCTCCCGTCGTTCCAAAGCGTCGCCAGGTTCGCACAAAGATGTCCGCCCGCCGAATGTCCGCAAACGATGACCTTTCCGACTTTCCAGTCTTCGCTGTTCTTACGTGCCAGGCTTATAGCTTCCGCCAGGTCATATAATCCTTCAGGGAACAGGTCAGGCGCGACGCTGTATTTTAATACCGCTGCATGAAAACCTGCCGCGTTATACTGAAGTGCAGTCTGCTCATCTTCACAGACTGTTACGTATCCGCCGCCCGGTACGACGATGACCAAAGGTCTTTTCTCTTCTCCGTCGAGAAGATAAAGATCCATGCTCGCCTTTTGTCTGATAGCCGTCTTAAAACATCTCATAATAAAACCACCTTTCGTCTTTTGGGCTCATTATAGCCTCAGATCAAAAGGTGGTGTGTCAATGCAAGGTTTTTTATCTTGCCGGAATCTTTAAGGACCTTGTTAAGTGCCTTCAGGTAGTAGTCAGCTCTGCTCTGAAGATCTTCGCCTTTCGGGTCTTTTAGTTCTTTGCCGGCTTCTTTCTTTTTGCCCTTATCCATGAACTTCAGGAACTTAAGGATCGCCATGATGCTGTAGCCCGTATCGAGAAGAAGTCTTATCACGTACATCCTCTCCAGGACATCGCCCGAATAATATCTTTTCTTATAAGCTTCCGACTGCGGTATAAGACCGTTTCTTTCCCAGTTGCGGATCGCTTCGGGTGTCGTTCCCACAAGTTCCGCTGCCTGTTTCTTGGTATAGATCTTACCGTCGCCCTTTTTATCGAAGTTCCATTCCAAAGCGATGTCTATAGCTTTCTTTGTCCGTCTGATATCTTTTCTTATCGCGGCCTTATATTCGCTCAAAGCATCGGAAAACGAGCCGCTGTCCCAGTCTTTGGCGGTATTTATGAGCATCATGCTGCTCTTACGGATGCGGCTGTTTACGAAGCTGTCGAAAACGATATCGCAGAGCTGAACCTGAAAAACGTGATGGTCGTTATAAGTGCGGTATCCGTTGGAAAGCCGCTTGACTTCCTCCAGAAAACCGCACTTTTCATAGAACCTTATAGTTCCTTCCTTAACGCCTGTAAGTCTTGCAATCTCTCCGATCTTATACACGCTGTTTATTTTGCCGGCATCTGGTCGGCTGTACTTTGTTCGATTACGACTGTGTTGGTGAATAATCCCAGATTCACATGTGCCTTGAGATAAACGATCCTGTTTTGAGGAGTAACGTCAAACTCCTGATCTTTGCATCTTCTGCTCATGCCCTGAGTCATGTGGACTTTGTAGTGACCGTAAGGTACCGGGATCCTTACAAGTCCCGTGTTTGCGAGATGGCCCATCGGGATCTCATTCAGATAGATTCCGAATCCTACTGCTGCTCCGAACGGATTACCTACACGGTACATCTCGATCATTCCGTCTTCAGGAAGGACCAATGGAGATCCGCAGGAACATGTTGTGTTCGATTCGATGTCGATAACTTTTCCGCATGACGGACATTTGATTCTGAATTTGTTAGCCATATGTATCTACTCCTTAATCTTTTTTAAGATGTCACTATTATAACTCTATTTTCCGAAATACAAGGTTATAATTGAATGGCAGTATCTAAGCAAATGTTTTCGAGAGGTATGAGGAGGAAAAGCATGGCGGGCACACTTTATGTAACAGATCTTGACAAGACCCTTATGAGAAACGACCTGACGGTCTCGGACTACACCATAAGGGAGATGAACAGGCTGATCGGCGAAGGGGTCAAGATAACCTACGCGACGGCAAGATCATTTACGAGCGCATACGATATAACGAAGGACATCAAGTTCAGGGTACCGGTCATAACGAGAACCGGAACGACATTCGCGGATCAGATCGAAGGAAGGGAGATCGAGACCGCGTTTTTTAGTGAGGAAAACATAAGGGAGCTTCGCGGACTTCTGCCGATAATAGACAGGTGCGGTTTTACTTCAGTCTATATCGACGGAATGATGTACAAGGTCTTTATGGAAGGCTCGAAATGTCCTGAGACGCAGGGGTATATCGATTACTATAAGTCGAAGGGCGACAAGAGACTGAAAATGGTCGGGACATCGGATGAACAGTGGGAGGGAGATATCTCCTATATCACTTTGATAGCAAGTCAGGAAGAACTCGCTCCTTATTATGAGAAGGTCAAGACATCCGACGACTGGGAACTGATCTTTCAGAAGGACGCATACAGGGACGAATACTGGCTCGAGATCTGCCCGAAGAATGCGACGAAGGCAAAGGCGGTATTGAAGCTCAAGGAAAGACTTAACTGCGACAAAGTGGTCGTATTCGGAGATTCTCTTAACGACCTTCCGATGTTCGAGATCGCGGATGTTTCCTGCGCTGTATCAAATGCGATGGACGAAGTAAAGAAAGCTTCTGACGTGGTCATCGGAAGTAACGAGGAAGACGGTGTCGTAAAGTTCATCTTAAATGATATCGGATAAGTGTGATATAATCGGCATTGGAATTTTTGTTACATAGGGAGGGGTATCATGCTTATATCAACAACGATGATGATCCTTTTGTGGGTTATAGGGATCGCGAGTATACCGTTACTTATTTTCTCGATCATAAATAAGACTTCCACAGGAGCAAAAGCGCTTTTTTTCCTCGGACTTTATCTTCCGGCATGCTGTTTCATGATGGTGTTCGTTTCCGATTGGCTCAGCGTACATTACCCGTTGTCGATAGTTTTCTATTACATGGCGGTGATACCGTTCGCAGTCATCGATCTGGCGTCTTTGATCGTCAATATCGTTAAGATGATAAGGCATAACGGACGTAAGGGTTCAGGAGGAATAGTCATCGCGGCAGTTGTCCTCGCACTGATCCCTGTCGTTATCTTCGGAGGCGTTTGTCTAAGACAGTTTATCCTTCTTAGAACAAGTGAGCTGGTTGTCGGTATGGATTCATCAGGTAACGGCGGTATCGGAGATTCATCTTCTTTTGTGTATGCCTACGACGGAAATGACATTCATCTCATTGATATCGGAAGCACATATGGTCTTGAAAAATTGGCACCTGCAGATATGTACAGATCCAAGGATAATACTTCGGCAGGGAAATATAGAGTTGAGATCGAAGGTGAATATTTCTTTATCTACGAAGATAATTCTGTAGTCGAGAAGCACAGATTCGAATCAGGTTTCTCCAACGTATCCATAAACGAGATGTATTACTACAAATAAACGTTAAGCTATTGATCGGATCACATTTTCCAGATCGGCGTCTTCTCCTGAGAGAAGGCGCCTTTTTGCTTCCATCATTTTCTTGCTGTTTCTCAGTTCAAGCGGAACAAGATCTTCGTATTTGCTGACATCTTCTTTTGCCGTATCGAGAGCAGTCTTAAGCTCAGCGGTTTCTTCTTTTAATCTCTCTGCTTCTCTCTTTTTGGCGTTGACATTTTCTCTCTCGAGCATGTTCATGTATCTGCTCTTTCTTCTTGCCGAAAAGCCGCCGATCAGATGTATCAGACCGATCACGATGACATAGGCTGCCAGTATGATATAAAGAGCTTCCCTGTCATCATTAGTGCCGCTAGACATGGCAAGAAATCTGGCTATTCCATAAAAGAAATAGGCAGGAAGGAGCATCGCAACTGCGACTATAACCGAAGCCACGAATTTAGGAGTGAAATAAGTCAGGGAAGAATAATGCTTAGCTTTCATCTTGTCGATCTCATCGATCTTCTCTTCGTTGCTCTTGATCTTCTCCTGATAATTCTCGATCAGGCTGTATCCGATATAAAGCCTCGTTATCAATTCAAGGTTTTCTTCTCTTTTCATGTCCGTTCCTCCTCTCTTCGTTTGAGTTAATGATACACCGCTAAAACTTGTTTTGCAATAAAAATTTATCGTTTTTCGATAAATTTCTTCTCCGAGGAGGTCTGCTATAATAATAAAAAACAGCGGGAGGTTATTAGTTTGAAAGCTCATTATCATCTTCCCGGTCTGTTCGAATTTTATGACCTGTACAAGGTCTTCCTGAAACTTTTCAGAGAGCACAGAGAATACTTCTACGACTGGTGTGAGATCGGTTCCGTCTACGGCGCTCCCAAGGACTGCCTCTGGGGCGGCGGCCGCGTCGGTTTCGGTGATGAGTCTCCCGAGAATGTCGCCGCACTCATGAATGAGTACCAGATCTCCTCCAGGCTTACCTTCAGTAATTCGCTTCTTACACAGGAACATCTGTCAGATAGGAAGTGCAATTTCCTGTGTTCTCTTTTCGAAAAAAACAGCTCAGTTCAAAACGGAGTCATTATCTATTCCGACATACTGCTGGATTACATAAAGCAGAATTATCCAAACTTTTATTTCGTCTCTTCAACGACAAAAGTCCTCTCGGATCTTAATGATCTCAAAAAAGAATTGGACAACGAAGATTATCGTTTTGTCGTTCCTGATTTCAGACTGAACAAAGCTCTCGACAAGCTTGATTCATTATCGCCTTCTCAGAAAAACAAAGTTGAATTTCTGTGCAACGAATGCTGCTGGTTTGATTGTTATGATCGTAAGAACTGCTACGAGAACGTCTCCCGCAAGAGCCTCGGCGAAGACGTTGAAGACCATATCTGCGTCAGTCCCAATGCTTCAAAAGGCTACCGCTTTTCCGATGCGATGGATAACCCCGGCTTTATCGGGACAGATGATATCCAAAACACATATCTGCCGTCAGGCTTCAGCAATTTCAAGATCGAAGGCCGCAGTCTCGGCAGCGCGATAGTCCTCGAATTTCTGCTCTATTACATGACCAGGCCCGAATTCCAACTTAAGGTCAGAGAAGAGATATACCTGGACAGCTCCCTCGACCTGTTCTGACCTGTCCCTGTGCAATTTCATGTGTTTTTTTGTGCAAAAAACACAGGCAAAACGTTCTTTTTGCACAGCCTTGTGCAATAACGCTGTTTTCTTGTGTTTTTGTCACAAGGGAAAACGTTTTTTGTCACAGGCGCAATTATCGAGCCTCACCGGTGTTCTCGAAAATCAAAAATTCTTGTACGGATATGTTCCTTTCCAAAAACAAAGATGTTATCATTTTCTTGGGAAGTGTCAAAATTATGACAATGACAACACATCAGGCAGTATCTATCCCTTTTTTTGATCTTATGGGGATAGAGTACTCTTCGGAAAGGAGACAAGGCAGGCAATGGTAGACGCCACGACTTTTACGGTTGATGAAAACAACCTAACCATGAGAATCCAACAGGCAGAAATGTATCTCAAAGAATATGAGAACGAGGTAAAAAGAGCGCAGGGAGGAACCCCGATCTTCCGTTCGAGAGAAGACGCGCTATCTCGTATCAAGATCCTTAACGAATTTGCTCCGAACGATCCGCGCGTGAAGGATCTGTTCCAAAGGGCGAGCAAATGTCTTGAAGGTGCTGCCGGCAACTTTGTCGATATCACTGATGACATGATCGCGTACCTGAAGAATGAGGAAGAATTTGTCAAGGAGTTCAGTCAAAAGAGTGAGCAGGCCTGGAATGATCTGGTAAGTCAACATAAAGACAACACACTCGAGAAACTGTATCCGGCGCCTGATGTTGATACTCCTTTGAAGGAATTTAAGGGCAAGTATGTGATCCTGGATGAAGTGAAATATCCCGCAAATCAGTTCAGGGGTGTTACCGGAGAATACATATACGTCGGTAAAAGATCTTCAGGCATGTACTTTGTAAAGATCAGTTCCAGAAAGTGGCTTGGTCCTTACGAAGCCGTTAAGAGATATAGAAGACAGGTTGACAGCACCATGCAGGAAGTATCCGAGTGGACCGTAATAGGTGAGATAACCGGAATGACCATGGAAGTGCCGGAAGCAGGAGAGAACAAAGTCGGCGGAGTGGTCTTCGGTGCGGTAGTAGAACCGATCGCACTTTATGTTCCGGGACATGTAGTCGGTCTTTATTCTGCCGAAAATGAAAACAGCGGTTATTTCGTCGGTGAGGATGAGGTAGCTGCCAGAAAGGACAGTTGGTATACGGTTAAGTCTGTCCCTGATGATGTGACGCCTGAAAGACTTGTAGAGATATTTCAGCAGGCGATCAAGGAGAAGAATTACGACCTCTATCTTGACTGCATCGATCCCGAACTGAAGAAATCAGATTTTGCAAAAGAAAATCTGAGATATCATTGGGACCTTCATCAGGAACGTTTCCACGGCGAATACGTCTATGCGCAGGTCCAGCCGGATAAGACAGAGATAGCCGTAGTCAAGGGCTACGATGATACCAACGATCTCAATTCCTACTTCATGACAAAAGAACAGCAGGAGAAGATCGCCTCGCATTACGGAGATAAGGTCGAATATGCTTATGTTACGACGGTTGCTTACGATATACACGGCAAGCAGCTCGGAAGTCCAAACAAGAGGACTCTTCAGAGAACTAACGGCGGACGATGGTTTATCCGTGAATATGATGTCAGATTCTGATACCGATCAATTGTAAAGGAGTACCGCATATGGGTGAATTTGATGAAAAAGAAAAGAATATACAAAATATACTGGACCCGGAAAAGACCCGCGAAGATGTTATAAACGGATCTAAGTGGCAGAATCTGGATCCCCAGGTTATTGAAGATGAGGTTAAGAGGATCCGTTTGACAGTTGAAGGTGTAACCTTGGCGATGTCAGACATTATGAATGGTGAGACCTCATACGATGAAATGTACGAAAATCTGTTGAACCTGTTTGAGTTTTTGTCTGAAACAGGATGGCTGTCTTTGTTTCTTTCCGAAAACGAAAATGAATTTCCCGCTGATCTGTCATCTACCTTCAAACTGCCTGAAACCGTGAACAGATTACCGGATGATCAGAAGAGAAAATATATGACGGCTTGCAAGTACTGGAGCGGACTGAAATACATGCAGCCGGCTTTGAACAAAGTCAGTGAACTTGTTACGGTATTTACACTCAATGATACTGCCAAAAATGGATTTGATATACTCCAATGCAAGACCAGATTTAAAAGAGCAGGGTTCGATAAGGCATATTACGATAAATTATATCAAGCTATTTTCAAACTCAACAGTTTTCTGGATATGGATTATTCCGATTTCAGGCAAAGAGCGAAAGCATCAATGGAGTATATCGAGAAAAACGGCTATAGCGAAGAAGATAGCGAATTAAACAGATTGAAAAATGACGATTACAAAAAAATAGTTGAAAGCGAAGGCACGGGATTTAAAGATGTTTTCAGCTATGACAGTAGTGGTTCTTACAATATTGTTACGGGATATGACACAAGAGCAGCTGCCATTGACAGAGTGGTCGAGACCCTTAAAAAGGTATCTTTTTCATCACTGATCGATAAAATGAAAGAAGCCCTCTCTCTGTGTAGTGAATTGGGGAGCATGAATATCAGAGCGGTCGGTGAATATTCCCCTGAATGCTCGTCTTTCGCTGTTTCTGTCGATGAATTTATCAAGGCATCGATTAAATATGCCGAAGAGATCGAGGATTCGGCGGATGGTTTCAAAAATAAAAATAATGATGCTCCATATTGTTACTTAAAGGATATTCCCAGACTGAATTGTTCCAACCTTCCGCTTCCAAATGACGGATATGAAAACCTTTTAAATAATGCCATATATGCGCTTTATGATCATCAAGGAAGATTTTTCAACTCCCTGATGTGAATATGTGCTTACAAAACAAAAGTCCCTTCGGGGACTTTTTTTGAGGTTGTTTTCACGGTATTTGTCAATTGTCTATGAGACTTTTTGACGATAAGATTTGCTTATGCTATAAGGTTAACGCGAACTCATTAACTTAGGAGGCAAAAGTGATAAACCAAAGATTTAAGAAACTGGTCGCTGTGTTTCTTACACTGGGAGCACTTACGGGTGTGTATGGGGGTACAGTCCGTGCAGATGTTCCGGTCCCGGTAGAACAGGCAATTGTTCTAAACGGTAAAACGTACGGAAATCAGGGTGTCAAACCCGCAAATTCAACATACACTATTACGGTTCCGTCTGATAAATATCAGACGATCCAGTCTGCTATCGATGCAGCAAAAGAAGGCACGACGATCATCATCAAAGAGAAGTCGGGCGGCTACAACGAACAGCTCAAGATCAACAAGAAAAAGGGCATTACCTTAAAGGGTGAAGGCAATGCCAAGATCTGCGGAACAGAGCAGATGACAAAGGGAGATCTTCTGGAGATAAAAGGTTCCGATATCGTTATCGAGAATCTCGATTTCTCGGGACTTTATCTTCGTGCGCCTTCAACTTCCGAGAGCTGTGGCGGTATAAGGATCAAACCGGGTTCAAACAATGTCTATATCTTAAACTGTAAGATCCATGATCTCGGCTGTATCTATAACTACACGAATTTCTCGGATAAGGATCATTTCAACGGTCACGGAATAAGCATCAAAGGTGATAAGGATAACAAGACATCCAACATCACCATAGACGGATGCGAAGTTTATATCTTAACGACCGGAAGAAGCGAGAGCGTTGTCCTTAATAACAACACTGAATACTTTACTCTGTCCAATAACTACATCCACGATAACGACAATATCGGTATTGACTGTGCAGGCGGATACGGGGACTCAGCATATGAGGACAATCGCACACGTAACGGTGAAGTTTACGGTAACTACGTAAAGAATATCTCATCACTTATCTTTAAAAATCCGGGATACTTTGATTCCAACGGAAAGCCTCATTCAGGTGCTGACGGGATCTATGTTGACGGCGGTAAGGATATCTATATTCACGATAATTATGTAACAGGCTGTGACATAGGTCTTGAGATCGCGAGCGAGAATCACGGATGGACGGCTGAAGGCGTTATCGCTCAGAACAATCTTCTCATCTATAACGATCAGTATGTAGGTCTTGCGATCGGAGGAAGTTCCGAATCAAACGGTATCGCCAAAGGCAACACGATAACGAACAACACTGTCATCAACAGCGGTGAGCAGCACTGTCTTGTTGTTAAGGTCGCAACCGATAATGTGATCAAGAACAACATCATGATAAGTGAAGCAAATCCTCGTAACAGCTACAGCTATTACGACAAGAATGACATTACTGATAATGCGAGTAACAAGGCTAATAAACTTCCGGGCACCAATGTCCAGATAAGTCTTGATAAAGTTGTCGTTGATGAGGCAAACAGAAAGGTTGAGATCAAGACTTCCACTGATATCTCGAACTACGGTTATCAGGTAAATACAAGTACAGAGAACCCTACGGATGTTCCGACTATAGATCCTACGTCAAAGCCTACGGGTAAACCTGCGACCGATCCGACGAGTAAGCCTACCCAAAAACCTGCTTCGAATCCGACAGGTAAGCCGACAAATACTCCTGCGGTTTCTGCGGATCCCAAAGATCAGATCAGGGCTTTCGTAGAAAGACTTTATACGGAAGTCTTGGGCCGTGATCCTGAGAAAGACGGTGCGGATTTCTGGTATGATCAGCTCTATTCTTTCAAGGCGACAGGTGCGCAGGTAGGACTTGATTTTGTACTAAGTAGCGAGTTCAAGGGAAGAGGTGTTTCCGATGATGAATTCCTCGATATCATGTACGCAACTTTCTTCGACAGAGAACCTGATACCGCAGGTTTCAATTACTGGAAAGATCTTCTTAAGTCAGGCGACGCATCGAGAGAAACGGTTGCAAAATGCTTCATAAATTCCCAGGAGTGGAGCGACATCTGTGCGGTGTTCGGCATCCGCTCAGGCTGCGACATCAAGAGCAAGGTAACGATCACGCCGACTGACAAGACTTATGCATTTGTCGAGAGAATGTACACGACTGCTTTCGGAAGAGATTTCGATCCTGAAGGCCGCGGATACTGGGCTAAGCTTCTTGCCAATTTTGAGATCACGGGTGAGAAGGTCGGTGCTGAGTTCTTTTTAAGTCCCGAGATGGAAGGTTACAACTTCAGTAACGAGGAATTCGTTAACAGGCTCTACCTGACCTTCATGGACCGTGAAGCCGACACTGACGGCCTTAAGTTCTGGGTCGGGATCCTGAACAAGGGCTCGAGCAGACAGGAAGTCGTATACGGCTTTACAAGGAGCCCTGAGTTCGAACAAAAATGCATCGAATCAAGGATCCTTCCTTGCTGATCTTCGAAAAGAATGATCAACTGAAGACCGTCTCGGATGAGACGGTCTTTTTCGAGTGGACAAAATGTAACAGAGAAATTTAATTTGTAATGCAAAACCATTAACGGACAATATATAATTAAGATGATTTAAGCATCTCGAAGCAAACAAACGGAGGAAGTATTATGAAGTTCCATAAGAGATTTCTGGCAGCATCTTTGGCCGTGTTCATGCTCGCATCTGCAGGCTGCGACGTAAAGGAGAAGAAACCTTCTAAAGATGAGGACGAGACCGAGATAGAAGAAACGGATGAAGAAGAGGAAGAGCCGACCGAGACCGAAGAACCGACGGAGACAACAAAGGTTCCTGCCGAGACTTCGTTTGTAGTTGTTGATAATACTTTCGAATTTACATACGCGAACTTCCCGACGATCGACGGGTCCACTTCGACAAAACCGATGGCAACCGCGATCAAGAGCCTGCTTCTGGGGATCGACAGAGATGAAGCTGATTTGTCGATGGAATTTCACAAGACATCCAATTCCTTTGTATACCTGATGAGCGGAGATGCGGATATCCTCATCGTTGCTCAGCCGAGTGAAGAAGTCTTCCAGTCAATGGATGAAAATAATTTCGAATATGAGATGGAGCCGTTCGCTCTTGAAGCACTGGTCTTTGTCGTCAACATGGATAATCCTGTTGATTCGCTTACGCATGAGCAGATCATTGATATCTACACAGGTAAGATCACCAACTGGAAGGAAGTCGGCGGCAACGACGAGCCTATCATCGCGGTTCAGAGAAACCACAGTTCGGGTTCCCAGGTCATGATGGATAATCTGGTCATGCAGGGCGAGGAAATGATGGAGGTTGATACCGATATGATGCCTGCTGATATGGGCGAACTTATCGAGGTCGTTCAGGGCTTCGATAACTCTGCACAGGCACTCGGATACACACCTTACTACTATGCGACCAGCATGGGTATGGCATCCGGTCTTAAGATCCTTAAGGTCAATGATGTTGAGCCGAATAACGAGACCATTATGAGCGGCGAATATCCGTTCATTAATCCGTATTTCGTTGTTATCGACGCCAACGCTGCGGAAGGTTCACCGGAGAGAAAACTCTTCGATTGGATCTTGAGTCCTGACGGCCAGAAACTCACCGAGATGGAAGGTTACGTTCCGGCAAAAGGAGAATAATCCATGAAGAGAAAATACCTTAAGTTCACATCACTTTTGCTTCTCTCGTCACTGATCCTTTCTTCATGCCAGTCATCGAAAAAGACCGATATCAAAGTGCGTACAAAAGACAAGGTATCCGAAGAAACTGACGAACCGGATGGGACAGAAACGGAAACGACCGATGATACCGAACCGCGTGTTGTTACCATCGAATCAAACCTGTATTCGGATGCGGAAGCACCGATAGTCGTTGATTGGGATAATTATCAAAAAGCGGAAACGAAGGAAAATGTTTTCGAGCGAAAGAGTGAGGATTATATAAGTGAATTCGTTCCGTCATCTGATTACGGAGCGGTATTTCCTTACCAGGCAACATATTCCACTGTCGGGGTAGCCGAATATGAAGATAACTCCGACTACCATGCTTATGAATCTTACGGATTGGTAGATAGCGAGGGAAGGATCATATGTGATCCGATCTTCTCGAATGCGTATGTTTCATACAATGGTATGATCTTTGTTGCCACGGGATACGGTGAAGATTCAAAGGTCGGGTTCATTACAGCTGACGGCACACAATTTACCGGTGTCAAGTATGACTCATATGGAAGTGTCTACTCACAGGATTACTTCTATGCGTACGGAAACGGCAAGGTGACGATCTTCAATCCGGATATGAGTGTCTATCTGGAGAAATCGTTCAACGTGGATTTTTCCAGTATCGATGACGAGCAGGTCCTTGAGGAAATCGAAAGTATGAAGGAATACGGATATGAGATCGAACCTGAGGATGTCTATGTCTCGGATGTCCTGGATAATTCACACTTGATAATCGAATTTTGGGGTTACTACTTTGTTCTTGATCTCAACACCGGAAAGCTCATCAGAACAGAAACAGTTTGTTCTTACTCCGGTGTTCTGGTGGGCAGCAAAGATGGAGTTTACTATCTGATGGATAAAGACGGAAATCAGATCAGCGACACCTACATCAATACCGTTTACGGCTCGATCTTTCCGATCCTCGTTGATAACGAAGGAAACTACTGCGGACTGGATAGTGAGGGAAATATCGTTCGTGATCTCGGCAAACATTCTTATCTTGAGTATTTGACATTAGGCGATTACATGTTGATCAAGATCGAAAATAACGAATGGACAATGTTCGACAAGGATTTCAATGATATAGGTGTTTTCAAATCTTCTGAAGCTGTTTATCTGAGTTCATGGTCAAAGCAGGACCGAATCGGGGAAGACCTCATATATGTGCTGGATGACGGAGATATCAAGGATCCGTTTACCGGAGAGATCATAATCGAAGATGTTCCGGATGCATATAACATTTATATAGGCAACGAATGTTCAGCCGCATATACTTCTGACGGTATGGTCTTATCCAACGGAAAAAAATTCTCTTCATACGAGTATTGGGATACGACAGCGGATATCGTTACAGGAAAAGAATACATGACCATGACTGACGACTACAGTGTCAAGATATATGATGTGGCTTCTGACGAGATCATCGAGATCCGGGTAGGGTGTTATGTTGACAGTTATAGCGTCTCCATAGCTGACGGCAACGTTTATTTCTATTCGTACTATGATGAAGCCACATACATCTATGATTTTACTGATGTAGATGAGCCTCAGTTATTGTTCGTTTACTACTATACGAATCCTCTCGGTGACGATTAAAAAAATAGAAAATAGGATGTCTCAAAACATAATTTGGATCATAAAAGGCAGGTTCGCACTGAAGTGGACCTGTTTTTGCTCTGTGAAACCTTGCCATGAAACACCAGTTGATTCTCCCTGCTGATAGGGTGGCAATACTGGATTTTAAGCTAGAATCCAGTAAGTAATCCCTATGACCAGGGTACTTTTTACTGGATTTTACAAGAAAATCCGGTATTCAGTCTCTGTGAATAGGGATAGATTACTGGATTTCAAGTGCACTATAACGAGACCTTCTCATTTGTCTTCAATAAATTACAGTCATCTGTACCGTTATATGACGGTACAAGCAACTGGAATTCTTCCTAAATTACAGTCATCGGTACAGTTCTAAGAAACTGTACTTATCACGGGAAAAACAGCGGAATTACAGTCATCTGTACCGTTATAGGACTGTACAAGCAACGGGAATTCTTCCCAAAGTACAGTCGTCGGTACAGTTCTAAGAAACTGTACTTATCACGGGAAAAGCAGCGAAATTACAGTCATCTGTACCGCTATAGGACTGTACAAGCAATGGGAATCCAAAAGAAGAGTATAAAGAATGGGGGATGTCCCAAGTGAGTTAAATCACTTTTGAGACATCTCCTTTATGTTTGTATTGTGTATCCGTCCGAGATGTAATATATTCATACGAGAAAAAGAGAAAAGGTATGAAGATATGACAGAAGAGATGAAGACACTCGTTGATAAACTGGAACAGACAGGAAACCTTGAAGATAGTGAGTTTAAGGCTGTTTTGACCTGCGAAGATCCCGAGTTCAGTTCATATCTTAACGAGAGAGCGAGAGCTGTAAGAGAGAAACATTACGGCAAGGATGTCTACTTAAGAGGTCTCGTTGAATTTACCAATTACTGCAAGAATAATTGTCTTTACTGCGGCATCAGAGCGGGTAACACCAATGCCGAGAGATACCGTCTGACTGAAGAGGAGATCTTGGAGTGTGCCGACGAAGGTTACGATCTGGGATTTAGGACCCTGGTCCTTCAGGGCGGCGAAGATCCGTTTTACACAGATGAGGTGCTCGTGCGTATCGTTAAGAGCATCAAGGAAAGACACCCTGACTGCGCAGTTACCCTGTCTATCGGTGAGAGGAGCAGGGAGAGTTATCAGTTGCTCCACGATGCAGGCGCTGACAGATATCTTCTGCGTCATGAGACAGCTTCCAAAGAGCACTATGAGAAGCTTCACCCTGAGAATATGAGCTTCGATAACAGGATGAGATGTCTTAAAGACTTAAGAGAGATCGGTTATCAGGTCGGCTGCGGCATGATGATCGGTTCTCCGTATCAGACAACAGACGATCTCATCACGGACTTAAGGTTTATTCAGGAGTTTAAGCCTGAGATGGTGGGAACAGGTCCGTTCATCCCTCACCATGATACGCCGTTTAAAGATGAGAAGCAGGGAACTACCGCGATGACAGTAAGGATCCTGTCGGTTATAAGGCTTATGCTCCCGACTGTCCTTCTTCCTGCTACGACGGCTCTCGGAACTGTTGATCCTATGGGAAGAGAGAAGGGTATCTTGGCAGGTGCCAATGTCTTAATGCCAAATCTGTCACCTACCGGTGTCCGTAAAAAGTATCTTTTGTATGACAACAAGATCTGCACGGGAGACGAGGCAGCAGAGTGCATCAAGTGCCTCGGACGCCGCGTTGAGAGGACCGGTTACAGGATCGTCAAAAGCAGAGGCGACCATGTCGATTTCGTGAAGTAAAAAAACTATTATTCACGCGCATAATTATTTTATTATTTAAAACGATGGTCAAATCGGTTATAATTGACAGGCAGGGTCTATGCTTGTTCCCTGCGGGGGAGTCAATGATAACGAAGTACGATAAGATCATAATCGGTGCCGGTCTTTACGGCCTTTATTCCGCACTTTATTGTTGCAGTAAGGGACAGCATGTGCTGGTCTTGGAGTGTGACGATGGGGCATTTAAGAGAGCCACTTTCATTAATCAGGCCAGAGTTCACCAAGGTTATCATTACCCGAGATCCATCTCGACCGCACTTAAGACGGCGAGTTATTACGAGAAGTTCAACAAGGATTACGCTTTCTGCATAAATAACGAGTTCGACCAGCTATACGCTACATCTGCCAGATATTCATGGTCAGACGGAACACAGTTCAAGAACTTCTGCAGAGCAGCAGATATTCCGTGCGAGGAACTTTGTGCAGACAACTATTTTAAGAGCGGCATGTGCGACGGTGTCTTCAGGACCAGGGAGTGCACATATGACGCCATGATACTTAAGGATTACCTTTTCGAGCAGCTTAAGAAATATGAGAACAGCTTTGAGATCAAGTTCGGTTCCAAGATCGACAAGATCGAGCGTGACGGTGAGGTCTATAAGATCACTACCGAAGCAGGCGAGAGCTATGAGACGGGGTATGTACTGAACGCGACCTACGCGGGCGCCAACCAGATCCTAGACATCGCGGGCTTTGACAGGTTTAAGATCAAGTACGAGCTGTGCGAGATCATCCTTTGTAACGTCAACGACAAGCTGAAGGATATCGGCTTTACCGTCATGGACGGCCCGTTCTTCTCCATCATGCCGTTCGGAAAGACAGGATATCACTCCCTTACGTCGGTAACGTTTACTCCGCACACAACGAGCTTTGATGAGATCGGAGGCTTCACATGTCCTGATAAGAGCAACGGCCACTGCTCTCCGAGAAGGCTCGGTAACTGCAATGACTGCCCGGCAAAACCTGATACGGCATGGCCTTATATGGCTAATCTTGCTCGAAAATACATGCTCGACGAGTATGAATTCAACTACGATCATTCCCTTTTCTCGATGAAACCTATACTGATGAGTTCCGAGATAGATGACTCCAGACCGACGGTCATCAGAGTCTATTCAAAGAACCCGACGTTTGTCGGAGTTTTGTCGGGAAAGATCAATACAGTCTATGATCTGAACGAGGTGTTGGACGATGAGTAATAAAGAGAAAAATTTTGTATCTGCCATCGTGTATGTGCATAACGCTGAAGCAAGACTTCCGGATTTTCTGGGAATGATAGTAAGAGTCTTTGAGACCAACTTCGAGCATTCCGAGATAATCTGCGTAAACGACGGTTCCACTGACGGCAGCATATCGGTCATCAGGAAGATCAGCGAAGGTACGACTACCACATGTATCTCGGTCGTAAACATGAGCAACTTCCACGGTCTGGAGCTCGCGATGGATGCGGGTATGGATATCGCCATCGGAGATTTCGTTTTCGAGTTTGATAATACGTATGCTGATTTTGATGAGAGCATGATCATGAAGATCTATGAGCACTCGCTTACGGGTTACGATATCGTGAGCGCATCGCCGAACAGGAAGGAAAAGTTCACTTCAAGGCTGTTCTATCATGTCTTCGACAGATTCTCGGATGTGTCATATAAGCTCACTACGGAGAGCTTCAGGATCTTAAGCAGACGTGTCATCAACAGGATCAATTCCATGAACAAGACCATCCCTTACCGTAAGGCAGCTTACGTGGGAAGCGGACTTAAGACAGATAACCTCAAGTACGATGTTAAGCCTGTGGCAAAGCTCAGGGTGGACAAGAAAGAGAGAGGATTCAGAGCAGGACTTGCCATCGATTCGCTCATTCTGTTTACCGAGGTGGGATTCAGGTTCTCGCTGGCCATGACGACGATCATGATAATCCTGTCACTTTTCATGGTCATCTACACGATGGTCGTATTCTTCGTCGGAGACCCTATCGAAGGTTGGACGACAACGCTTTTATTCCTGTCAGTCGCATTCCTGGGATTGTTCGGAATACTTACCATCATCGTCAAGTATCTTCAGATCATCGTCGATATGGTCTTCAAACGCAAACACTACAATGTTGAGAGTATAGAGAAATACTCCAAGTAAGGCGGCAAAAATGAAAAAAGCACTGGTTGGATACACCGGATTTGTGGGAAGCAACATATACGCCGCAGGCGGATATGACGGTGCTTATAATTCGAAAAATATCGAGCAGGCCTTCGGAACGAAGCCGGATCTTTTGATCTATTCGGGCCTTCGTGCTGAGAAATATCTCGCAAACAGCGATCCCGAACGTGATCTTAAGATGATCGAGAATGCTGAGGAGAACATCCGTAAGATCGATCCGAAAAGACTGGTACTTATATCTTCCGTGGATGTTTTCAAGGATCCGAACGGAAAGGATGAGGACAGCGAGCTTGATACGGAAGGTCTTCAGCCTTATGGAAAAAACCGATGCTTTTTCGAGAGGTGGACAAGGGAGAATTATCCTGATGCGCTGATCGTAAGGCTGCCGGGACTGTTCGGAAAGAACATAAAGAAGAATTTCATCTACGACATGATCAACTATATCCCGTTCATGTTGAAGGCGGACAAATTCGCTGAGCTGTCGGAAAAGGAACCGATCCTCAAGGATTATTATCAGCTCCAGGATAACGGATTTTACAAGGCTTTTGTGCCTGACGAAGATAAGAAGATGCTGAAGAGCGCATTCGAAGGATTGGGCTTCTCCGCGCTGAACTTTACGGACAGCAGGAGCAGATACCAGTTCTATGACCTCAGAAGATTAAACGGCGATATCGATATCGCGCTTAAGAACAACCTCACGATGTGGCATCCTGCAACGGAGCCTGTAAGTGCAGGTGAGGTGTTCCGATATATCACGGGAAAGGAATTTGTCAACGAACTTAACGGGGATCCGGTCAACTATGACTTCAGGACAAAGTATGCAGAATTGTTCGGAGGAAAAGACGGATATCTCTGCGGCAAGGAAGAGATTCTCAGATCGATCAAAGCCTTTGTGGAGGGCATGAGATGATCAAGGATCTCCTCGATGTTATCAGGAAGACGGAAACCTGGAAGAAAGTTGTCGTTTTGTTGCTGATCCTGATCACCTTTGTGAGGATCGGTTATATCGTCGTGAAAGACGAGAAGAGCGACAGGGAATCCGTAACTTCCAACATAACGGAAGACGGCAGTTCCTATGTGGACTGTGACGGCCTCTCGGCTCAGATCACGACCAACAGCAATAAACTTGATTTCATCGAACTGAAGTTCGGACAGATCCCTGATGATACGGAAGGGTATGTCTTTGTCCGCATCTTCAATAGTGAGAAGCCTGTCTATGAAGACAAGGTGTTCTTTGAGGATCTCTCTCCGGAAGAACTGGTGAGACTTCGCGTCAACTTAAGGATCGAAAAGGGTGAGACCTATAGGATCGAGATGTCCGCTTCGGAAGACGGCGGAGAAGTTCCGACAGTGATGGCAAAAGAAGACGGATCCGTTCTCGCAGTTAATCTCATAAGCTATGAGAACGCTTCTCCTGTGGTAAAGCTCGTCAAAGCGGCAGCCTGGGTAGTGCTTCTTATCGCTGCTATCTCGCTTTTTATCTTATCGGGACTTCTTAAAGGCAAAAAGACCTTCATCGATGAGATCAGGGAAGACAAGTTTACGAGCCAGGTCATTATCTCGGTTATAGAACTTATCTCTCTTATCGCGGTCACCGACTTCAGCGGAACGCCGTTTAAGCTCTATACCAAGATCGCTCTTATTTTCGTATCGGCCATAGCGGTCATCTCTTATCCGAAGAAGAGCCATTACGTACGAAGCCTTGCCAATACTTCATGGAAGAGGGCTTTGCTCGTTGCTTTGTACGTCTATGCGGCATTCGCGATGGTAGGTCAGAGGATCTTCGTCTATCCGTTCTATAAGATGCCGTCGGTCCAGGAACTTATCGCTTTTGCTCTGACTGTTATCTGGTTCATTCCGATAGTCAACAGCGTTATCTGGTATTTCGATCAGATAAGACAGCGTGTCTTTACCGAGAAGAAGAAAATGAACACGGTATTGTTCGTATCGATCATCGCCGTGATACTTCTTATACCTCTGGAGATATACCTGTATGCATATAACCCGGGAATCTCCAGCGTTGATACGTCCGATACGATGATCAGCAACGCGAAGTTCATTCACGGCATGTTCGACTGGCATCCGTTCTCCTATTGCTGGGTAACGATGATCCTGACGTCGATATGGGATTCACCGTACATCATGGTATTCTCGCAGCAGCTCATGTATGTCTATGTCATGTTGGAACTTTTCCTTTTCCTTCGAAGAAAGGGCGTAAAGGAAATATTCCTTTTTATCTGCGCAGCCCTCACTTCCATATACATTCCGAACCTTATCCTCGTCACCACGATATGGAAGGATGTTCCGTATGATCTGGCGCTCCTGTGGGTATTTATCATCGTTGCCAAACTCGTTATCGACAGGGATTACTACAAGAAGAAGTGGTTCATCTATCTGGAGCTCGCGATAGCTCTCTCTGTTATCTGTCTTCTTCGAAAAAACGGATTCGTTCCGGTCATTATCGTCGTCGTATTCCTTTTTACTCTTATAATCAAGAACGCGAAGCTCATCTTATCTTTGGCGATGAGCCTTATCATAATCTTCACGTTCCAGTTCCCGATGTCCGCATACTACGGAGTCGTAAAGTCAAGCGACACCGGCGTCCATATCGGACTTGGCCAGGACGTCATGGGTGTTTACTATGCGGGCGGTGATATGTCCAACGATACCTCAGAGATAGTCGCTGATATGACCCAGAAGAACATGCACGGATATCGCTACATCGCTACATGGTCCAAAGGTTCTTACTATATCGATGCATCCGTTCCTCAATTCGTCGTGGGCTACATGGATACGTTCGCACGCAATCCGCTTATGACCGTCCGTGCCGTCGTAGCAAGGCAGGACGAGCTGTGGAACATCTGGCAGGGCAACGACATGCTCCTGAGTTGTGAGTGCTATATCGGTACCATGGACGGCAAGTCATCCGAAGGATACGAGTGGAATGATTATTATCCTGCTCGAAAAGAAACGGCCATCTATTCGACATTAAACGACATCAATCTCAGCACGGCCATATACCAGCCGCTGGAAGCAGTCACATGGCGCTGCGGCTTCTTTACGTTATTGGCCGTGATCGCGATCGCTATCCTGATACTCAAGGACAAGATGAAAGGTATGCTTACCGTCTTGTCGCCTGTACTGGGACAGATCTTGGGACTCATGCTCTCCACCGGCTGGGCAGAATTCAGATACTATTGGTGTATCAATCTGATCAACATCGCTTTCCTGATGATCGCCATGATCATGGAGAACCGCAAGGCAGAAGAAGAGGAGAAAACAGAGAATGCTTAAGTTATCCGTATCAAATATCGCATGGGTTGCCGCTAACGACGGCGAAGTCTTTTCCGCCATGAGAGATCTGGGCTATGAAGGTCTCGAGATCGCACCGACGAGAGTGTTCCCGGAAGCTCCTTACGACAGACTTTCGGAGGCGGGTGTTTTCGCGAAGAAGATAAAGGATGATTACGGGTTCACGATCCCTTCCATGCAGTCGATCTGGTACGGCAGGAAGGAAAATATCTTCAGCGGCGAAGAAGACCGCGATACGCTCAGAAACTATACCGAGAAAGCTATCCTGTTCGCCAAGAAGATCGGATGCAAAAACCTGGTGTTCGGATGTCCCAAGAACAGGATCGTTCCAGAGGGCGTTGATCCGAAGACGGCAAACGGATTTTTCAAGGCGATAGGAGACTACGCGAACCTTAACGGGACCGTGGTCGGAATGGAAGCAAATCCGACGATCTACGGAACGAATTTCATAAACACAAATGCGTCCGCGTTAAAGCTTATCGAAGAAGTCGAGTCGGAAGGATTTAAGCTTAATCTTGACGTGGGGACCATGGTCGAGAACGGCGAGGATATCTCCGTTTTGAAGGGCCACGCGGGACTTATAGATCACGTTCACATAAGTGAGCCGAACCTGGTCCCGATACAAAAAAGAAAGCTTCACAGTAAGCTCAATGAGTTTTTGAGAGAAGAAGGATACGAAGGTTTTGTCTCGATCGAGATGAAGACCACGGATGATATCGACGGACTTAAGCGCATAATGGAATATGTGGTGAGTGTTTTCGGAGAGAGATAAGAAATGATCTATGAGAAGCAGGCGGGTGTGCCGCGATTTGAATGTACCGAATATGAGGGCCGCAGGAAGGACTACGTTGTACTGATCCCGATCATCAACGAGGGCGAGCGCATACGCGCGGAACTTCAGCGGGCCAAGGATCATAAGGTGTCGGAATGTGCCGATATCGTCATCTGCGACGGCGGCTCCACTGACGGCTGCACGGAAGACGGACTTCTTAAGTCACTCGAAGTTAATACGCTCCTTACAAAAAGAGACGAAGGCAAGCAGGGCGCTCAGTTCAGGATGGGCATCTGGTGGGCCTTAAAGCGCGGCTACAAGGGCATCATCACCATCGACGGCAATAACAAGGACAGCATCGAGGACGTGCCGAAGTTTATCGAGAAACTGGAGGAAGGCTATGACCTTATCCAGGGTTCGAGATTCATTAAGGGCGGCCATGCGGAGAATACTCCGGTCACAAGGTGGCTCGCGGTCAAGCTCATCCATGCGCCTGTAATATCACTTACGGCTCATCAGAGATTTACGGATACCACCAACGCGTACAGGGGATATTCAAAAAAATATCTCGAAGATGAACGCGTAAAGCCTCTTCGAGATATCTTTGTAACTTATGAACTTCTGGCTTATCTTTCGGTAAGAGCGACTCAGCTCGGGATGAAGGCCTGCGAGGTTCCCGTATCACGCGTGTATCCGAGAAACGAGAAGACTCCTACCAAGATCAGTTTCTTTAAGGGAAACAGCAATCTTCTTAAGATCCTTTTTAGAAACGCACGAGGAAAGTACAACCCTTAACAAATTTCGGATCAGCCCTCCAATGAAGAATCTATTTCTTCCTTCACTGCTTCAACTTCTTCGTTGTGCTCCCGGATCAGCTGAGCAGCTTCTTGGGCTTTGGCTAGGTAGGCATAATAGCTCGGTGCGTACAAAGCAACGAATGCATTTGCCATCTCGTCATTGCTCTCTATGGTCAGCGGATCTTTTACACCGATAGCTTTTGCCAGAGTGGAGATATCCTCCATATCGTCTCCTGAAAGTCCGATGATAGTTGTCATAACGCCGCCTTCATAATAGAAGCCGATGACGATCCTGAGATCACCGACGGTATCCTTGTAGGCTTCCTTTACGTCATCGTTAAACATATCACCTTGTCCTTCCTGCAGTTCAAACATAACATCAAATACCGCAGCAGCTTCAATGTTGATGATGAGGTGACCCTTGTTGCCCTTGTTCATGTATTCGTCCTTGGAAAGATCCTCGAGGTCGATATCTGCGTCGTCAGCGAGGTCCTCGAACTTATCCATGAGATCTTCGAACAGCTCGTCAGATTTCTTGCTGTCTTCGAATTCGACTACACATACTAACTCGAGATCCACGTCTTTCATGTTTTCGCTGCCGGTCAGATTGTCACCCTTTGCATAGACCGAGATGTTCTTAAAATCTTCAGCCTCAAAGTCTTCCAAGTCGATATCATAAGGCTCACCGAAATCTTCGATCTTGAAACCCTCGAGCTCATCCTCGAAAACATCCACGAACTCTTCGCCGGTCGTATTCACTAACAAGCCATTTTTCAAAGCTTTCTGATTCTTCTTACTGTTATCCGTATCCTTGAGATCTTCAAGAGCGATCTCCTCTGCCTCGACCTTCTTTTCGGCAGCATCCGAGAGCTTTTTAGCCGACGGCTTGCCGCATGCTGTCATGCTCACCGCGAGAAGACCCGCTAGGATCAGGCATGAACCTCTTCTCATAAATTTACTTTTCATCAACACTACACCTCCGTGGGTTTTCATAAAAAAATTTTACCACCTGCAAGGCAAACATAACATCCCGTCATATGTACAGTTCTTAAGAACGATACAAAAGACTGTAATTCGTGCGGTATTCCCGTTATAAGTACAGTCCTGAACTGTACATATGACTGTAAATTAAGCATTATTCCCGTTATAAGTACAGTCCTGAACTGTACCGATAACTGTATTTTCCTTGTTTTTCCCGTGAACAGTACAGTCCAAAGAACTGTACAAATGACTGTATTTCTTCGAAGGTCCTTCGTAAGTTGAAAAAAAACACGCTAAATTCTTGACTTTTTAAGAATACCCAAACTTGACGCATCCTTTATAATGTATCTTGATTAAAAAGAAAGAAAGATAGAGAAACGATTATGTCAGAACCAATATACAAGATCCTGGTCATCAATCCGGGATCAACATCAACTAAGGTAAGCCTTTTCGAAAACGAGAACCTGGTATTCGAGAGAAGCTTGTTCCATGACGCAGACGAACTTCTGAAGTTCCCGCACGTAAACGGACAGATGCCGTTCAGATACGATGTCATCATCGACATGCTGAAGGCTGAGGGCGTTGCTCCTGAGTCCATCGATGTATTCGTCGGCAGAGGCGGAAGCGCATGCACACAGCCGGGCGGAATCACGAAGGTCGACCAGAAACTCTTCGACGATACGGAAGCAGCAGTAGGCGGATCCGAGCATCCTGCAAAACTCGGCGTTATGCTCGCATGGCAGTTCGCCACAAAATTCAACAAGCCTGCTTTCACACTGAACCCTACAAACGTTGATGAATACTGCGACTACGCACGTCTTACGGGTATTAGGGGCGTTTACCGCGTATCACATTCACATGTACTTAACCAGAAGGCAGTTGCCGAGTTCCATGCCAACAAGATGGGCAAGAAGTATGAAGACTGCAACTTCATCGTTGCTCACATCGACGGCGGTATCACGGTAAGCGCACACAAGAACGGCAAGATGATCGACGGCAACATGGGTGCTGACGGTGAGGGTGCTTTCACTCCTACACGTATCGGTAGCGTTCCTGTTCTCGCACTTCTGGACTATATCGAGGAACATTCCATAGAGGAAGTCAGACTTCGCTGCTCACGTGCAGGCGGATTCGTTGACCTGTTCGGTACCGCTAATTCCGACACGATCCACGAGCTCGTTGAGAAAGGCGACAAGAAGGCATCCCTCGTATGGAACACGATGCTCTATCAGATCAGCAAGATGATCGGTGAGATGAGTGCCGTTTTATGCGGTAAGGTTGACGGGATCCTTCTTACGGGCGGACTTCTGAGATTTAAGGATGTTGAGGAAACGATCAACGAACACTGCGGATGGATCGCTCCTATAACATCATATCCGGGCGAGATGGAGCAGGAGGCACTTGCAATGCCTGCTCTTAAGGTAATGCAGGGCAAGTTGGAGCCTCTTACATATTCCGGTAAGAATGTATGGGAAGGCTTTAAAGATATTGATCTTTGATGAGGTATAAGACTATGAGCATGATTGAAATGATAAAGGCAAAGGCACGCGCAAATGTTAAGAGCATCGTTCTTCCTGAGGGAGACGAGCCTCGTACAGTAGCAGCTGCTTCGATCGTAAAAAAGGAAGGTCTCGCGATCCCGGTACTTATCGGAAATCCTGATAGAATCGCTTCCGTTGCAAAAGAGCAGGGAGTAGATATCGATGGCATCACGATCATCGATCCTGAGAACAGCGACAAGGCTGAGCACTACACAAACGAATTATACGAACTTCGTAAGTCCAAGGGTGTTACTCCTGAAGATGCAGCAAAGCTCGTCTCTGATCCTATGTACTACGGGATCATGATGGTCAAGCTCGGCGATGCTGACGGTCTCGTATCAGGTGCTGTCCACACAACAGGCGACATGCTCCGTCCTGCACTTCAGATCATCAAGACAAAGCCTGGAATGAAGGTTGTATCTTCCAGCTTCCTTATGGATTGTCCTAACAAGAACATCGGTGAGAACGGACTTCTCGTTTATGCCGACTGCGTAGTTATCCCGTGCCCTACGGCTGAGGAACTCGCTAATATCGCTATCGCTGCAGCAGACACTGCTAAGGTTCTCTGCGGTATCGAAGAGCCACGCGTAGCAATGCTCTCATTCTCAACAAAGGGAAGTGCTAAGCACGAACTCGTAAGCAAGGTTCAGGAAGCAACTGCTCTTGCTCATGAGCTCGCACCTGATCTTCTTTTGGACGGTGAGATGCAGTTCGATGCAGCACTCGTTCCTGAGATCGGTGCATCCAAGGCTAAGGGCAGCCCTGTAGCAGGACGTGCCAACGTTCTTATCTTCCCTGATCTCCAGGCAGGTAACATCGGTTATAAGATCACAGAGCGTCTTGGCGGCGCTGACTGCTTTGCAGTTCTTCAGGGTCTTGCTAAGCCATGTAACGACTTGTCGAGAGGATGCTGCGTAGAGGATATCGTTAACACGATCGCCATGACTTCAGTTCAGGCTGAGTAACATTCAGGAGGACATATAAGTGTTTCTTCCGGGAACAGATCTTAAAGGAATATTCGCAGTAATTCCGGGTGGTATTCTCGGAGGTTGGTTGATGTTGCTCCTTATCAGTCTGTTCCAGATGGCGCTCGCTCCTGCATTTAATTTGGAAGTCATCTTTTTCCAGATCTTTGGAAAGAAGTTTTTGAAAAAAGACGGAAAGATCATTACCCAGAAGACACGTTTTTCCTTATTACCATCTGTTTTTGTCGGACCTCATCCCGGTGAAACTATAAAAAAGGAAAAAGACAATCTGTTCACTGTCCTGGTCTTTTTTGTTCCGTCATTGCTAGCCATTGGTATATCAGTCGCATATGTCATAACCGTGAAGGAGAGATTTTTTGACGGACTTCTTAGAAGTTTCCTGTCATCGTTCCTTTTTGGAGTATCATTTTTTGCAATTGCATCTATGGTGATCTGTCTTAGATCGATCGGTCTGTTCGGCAAGACACTCCATCAGCTCAGAAATCAGAAAGTCAGGGAGATCTATTCCAATGATGATATAAACAGCGTCTATATGCCTTCGCTGGATGAAGTCAAAGATTACAAGGGCAGCAAGATAGACCAACTCTCGTACCAGACTTTGAGATTTGTCTGGGCGGAGATGAAAAGAGATATCAATATAATGGGCGAGACAGCTGAATGGATGAGGATCTATGACAACATGAATACTGATCTCGGAACAGGTCTGTCTCCCATTAAGCTAGGTTTCATAAGATCACTCGTGATCTATTACAGCACTTGGAATATCGATCCTGATCGTGCTCGAAAATACTATGTTTACGCTGCTTCTGACCTTGATTCAGATGATGACATCAACGGCTTAAGGCTTCGCGCTTATTACACCATGAATATCCTGAATGACAGGAACACGGCGTTGGATCTGGCAAAAAAAGGAGCCAATAAACCTTCAGATCCGAGGTTTTCAAAGATCGAAGAAAATCACGAGAGAAAACTTTTGCAGGAACTCGTAACTTTTATTGAAGGAGCTGATAATGAGCAATAATCCCATTCTCAAGATGGACTTTCCGGATCCCGACGTGATCTTTCACGACGGGTTCTACTATATGGCAACAACTACCATGCATTTCTTCCCGGGCGGTGAGATCTTAAGATCCAAAGATCTCGTAAACTGGGAACACTATACTTACGTTTACGACAAGCTCGAAAGCACTCCTGCACAAAGACTTGAAGAAGATCAGCATATCTACGGCAAGGGAATGTGGGCTCCGTGCATCCGTTATAACAACGGAACATTTCATTATCTGTTTTCTTCCAACGACATGCAGAAGACTTATCTATACAGATCTTCACATCTGAAAGGTCCGTGGAAGAGAAGCGAGATCGAAGGATTCTATCATGATTCATCGCTTCTTTTCGATGAAGGAAAAACATACATCGTATACGGCAACAGAGAGATACATCTGACTGAACTTAATGATGACATTTCCGCTCCAAGAGAAGGCGGATTGGATAGGATCATCGTTAACGATGTCGATAACAAGATGCTGGGCTATGAAGGCTCTCATATCTATAAGATCGACGGCAGATACTGGGTGTTCTTCATCCACTCTCTGAAGGATCGTTGGAGAAGAGTCGAAGCTGCTTTTTCTTCCGACAGTTTGGAGGGAGAGTTTGTCGGAGGCGATGTTTTTGATGAGGACCTCGGCATACGTGATTCCGGTATCGCTCAAGGCGGTATCGTTCAAGGTCCTGACGGAAAATGGCACGCAGTTCTATTTCAGGACAGCGGTGCGATAGGAAGAGTACCCGTTGTTGTTCCCGTTACGTGGGAAGACGGTAAGCCTGTATTCACGGGCAAGCTCGATCTCGGGATCAAGGAAGAACCGTGCACTTTATACGGCAGTGATAACTTTGAGAAAGACTTCAGGGATTTCTGGCAGTTCAACCATGAGCCAGACGATAGTCTTATAAAGTTTGATAACGGATTTCATATCACGACGGATAAGGTATCTCCAAATATCTTTCACGCCAAAAACACTCTCACACAGAGGATGACAGCGCCTTTGTCGGAGGCAGAAGTTACCATTGATGCGAAGGATATAAACGACGGTGATGTTGCATGTCTGTCGGCATTTATCGGTGACTTTGCGCTCGTCGGTATTACAAAAAGAGACGGCGATCTTTATGCCGTTATGATGAGTAACGTTAGCGAAGGCAGCATATGGGATCTTTCTGAGGATACCATCAAGACCGAAGAATTGATAAAGCTTAGTAATGACAGACTTACAGTTAGAATATCATGCGATTTTACCGAAGATACGGCGACCTGTTATGTTAAACTTAACGGCGAGTTCAAAAAGATCGGTGAGCCTCACAAAATGAGGTTCAGGCTCGATCATTTTACCGGTGTAAGATTTGCACTGTCGTATTATTCGACTGTCCAAACAGGCGGCACGGCGGTGTTTACCGATTACATCAGAAATTAACGGAGGCATAGATGTTTTTAGCGCTGTTCATAATAATGTTCATAGTGCTTATCATAGGATTCGCATATCTTCTTACGCGATTCCGTCATCTTGTATCACATATCTATTCTCCCGAAAACAAGAAGGGAAAGATACTCGCGTGGGTCTATGCGGGAATTCCCCTTCTGGGACTTATCATATGGAGTTTTGTATCACCTTATGCTGGTGCGATCTTTTCTTTGCATCTGCTGATCTTCTGGCTTTTGACTGATCTTGCAGCGATCATCATCCGTCTTGTCATCAAAAAACCTTTTATCCACGGCTACCGTGCTGTGATCGCGCTTGCGATAACGGTCATATACATGGGTGTCGGATATTTCCTGGCTCATCATGTTTTCGAGACGAAATATGAGATAGATACAAAAAAAGAGATCGATCCGATCCGTGTTGTCATGTTCGCAGATTCTCATGTAGGTGCGACTTTTGACGGAGACGGATTCGCAAAGTATATGGAAGACATTCAAAAGACTTCTCCTGACATGGTCTTAATATCCGGCGATTTCGTTGACGATGATTCCAACAAAGCTGACCTCATAAAAAGCTGCGAGGCTCTTGGTAAACTTCAGACCACATACGGTGTTTTCTATGTTAACGGAAACCACGACAAGGGCTACAGCGAATACAGGGATTTCAGTTATGATGACCTGATCTCTGAACTTGAAAAGAATAACGTAATCATCCTTGAAGATGAGATATACGAAGCTGAAGATTTCTACATAATCGGACGTAAGGATGAGATCTATAAGGAGCGTCAGTCTGTCGCTGAACTTATGGAAGGACTTGATCCGAATAAGTACACGATCGTTCTTGATCACCGTCCTGATGATTATGATTCTGAAGTTGATGCGAAGTGCGATCTTGTCTTGAGCGGACACACTCACGGAGGTCAACTGTTTCCTATAGGACAGTTCGCAGTTCTCTTTGGGATCAACGATGCGAACTACGGTCTTAAGACTATAGGCGATTCGAATTTCATCGTTACTTCAGGCCTCGGTGACTGGGCGATCCCGTATAAGACTTTCTGTATCGCGGAGTACTGTGTCATCAATATCAAGTGATAAATTCGGCAAGGGAATTGTGCTATAATCAACATAAGCTTGAAGAAAGTGAGGAATACAAAATGGGTTTAGGATCTGATTGGAAGAAAACAGGTCAAGGCATTGGGGATGCATTTAAGAGTATCGGTGACGATACTAAACATACAGGCGAAAGCTTTGGATATGCATTCAAGGGTTTAGGCAAGACGATCATCAAGTCAGCCAAGGTTGGAGCAGAAAAAGCAGACGAATGGGCTAACGGCGATGACGAAGAGAAGAAAGAAGAAGCCGCACCTGAAGAGCCACAGGCTTGATCAAGATGAAATGAATGACAACGGGGTCATCTCAATTGTGAGATGACCTCTCTTTTTTTGTGAGATATAATAGAGAAAAAGGGGAGGAAACAATTATGGGTCTTAATTCAACTCCTATGGGCGAGCGTGTTCATATAGGTTTCTTCGGAAGACGCAACGCCGGCAAATCCAGTCTTGTTAATGCATTTACCAATCAAAACTTAAGTATCGTTTCAGATGTAAAGGGAACTACTACTGATCCCGTTTATAAGTCTATGGAACTTCTTCCGCTGGGACCTGTTACGATCATCGATACTCCTGGTCTTGATGATGAAGGAGATCTCGGTAATCTTCGTATAAAAAAGTGTATGGAGATCGTCAGAAAAGTTGATATTGCCATTCTCGTAATCGACTGTGGAGAAGGCATCAGCGAAGAAGACATAAAGATCTACGAGATGCTCCGTGACAGAAATATCCCTACCATGCTCGTCATGAACAAGAGCGACAAATATCCTGATTTCAAACTCTTCAAACACGAGAAGATCGATATACCTGCAAAGAATATTTTGTACGTTAGTGCGATCAACGGTGTTGGTATTGAAGAACTCAAAAACAGAGTAGCTGCATCCATGCCTGAAGATAAGGAAGAACGTGAGATCATTCCATCTGATATCGGTGAAGGTGATATCGTTGTACTTGTTATCCCTATCGATTCTTCTGCTCCGAAAGGAAGATTGATCCTTCCTCAGCAGCAGGTCCTAAGAGGACTTCTTGATAAGGGTGCGATCCCTGTATCATGCAGAGATACGGAACTTGCCGTAACACTTGATGAGAAGGGAATAAAGCCTAAGCTCGTTATAACGGATTCACAGGCTTTTGCAAAGGTAAACGAAGTAGTTAACGGAAGATTTCCGCTTACCAGTTTTTCAATCCTCATGGCGAAGTATAAAGGCGATTATGAGTGGCAGCTTAAAGGTGCTTCCGCGATCGACGAACTTAATGACGGCGATAAGATCCTTATCGCTGAAGGATGTACTCATCACAGACAGTGCGAGGACATCGGTACTGTTAAACTTCCAAAGTGGCTTAAGGAATTTACGGGCAAAGATCTTGTTTTCGAGTATTGCTCAGGATTGGAATTCAAGGATGAGGACGAACTTCCTTCATATAAGCTGGTTATCCATTGCGGCGGATGTATGCTTAATGAGCGTGAGATGAAATACCGTGTTGAACTTTGTAAAGAAAAGGGCGTTGCAGTTACCAACTACGGAATGGCTATTGCGAAGATGAAGGGTATACTTGATATCGTTGTCTGACAATTTTATTCGAAGCAAAAAAGCAGGCGTGTCCTGCTTTTTTTGTGCAAAGAAATCTTTCTGCTAATGTCTGTTATTGGACAATATTTTGTTATAATCATCTTATAACCATGATGTCTCTGAGCAGATCAAAAACATCTCTTTGATTAGGAGCATCTGCAAGCATTTTGATATCAGAAAGTAGGAGGAAATCTATGGAAGTGATCCAGAACGGGAAAAAAGTGATCTATGTAAGTCAGGATAACTATTATCTGGCCAATCCTATTGAACAGGATACGATCTACTATTGTGACAGCGCGACTTCGTGTATCGTGCTCATTGCTGAGGGCTACAGCGAAAAATACAAGAATGATGTTGCTCTTATAAGTCATCTCAGCAGACCGGGAAGATTTGATATGTATTTTTCACTTGTTAAGGATACATTCGGCACCGGCAAGGTGAAGATATTTGCATCCGGGGCAAACCCGCCGGAACCGTGTCCGAAAACAGGCGGAGGATTTGACACCACAGCCTTGAGAAACGCGACTCAGGTTATAGGATGGTTATCCTCAAAAGAAATAGATCTTGATCAGGTCAGCTTAAAGCTCGGTCAGGGAAATCCTGCTATATATGATAACGATCTGGATTGCTATTCGATATCTTTCGACAGTTCAAATAACATGACTGTATCCAACAAACGTGTTTATCTGACACTGGAACAGAGAGATCCGACATTGGGAGTACAGACATTGTTTTGTATCTACGGAGATGAAAATGCTATCCGAGACCAAAAAGCGGACTTCACGGAAAATGAGAAAGTGGGGCTTGTTTTCAGAGCAAGGAAGGCGGGCTTACATGAAGCCGTAGATATGAGTGACGAACAGATCCTTGAAAAGTACTCATCCACGCCTGATTTTGAAGTGCCTTGGTTTTGCGACAGCATAAGACAAGCGGCTAAATATACGCTTGAGTATCCTAATTGATCATAAAGGAGGAAAAAAGATATGTGCACGATAGGTAATTCATTTTGGAATGCAGAAGGTTTATTGTTCAACACCGTATTTAAGCAGTGTGATCTCGTTGATAAGACTACTTTTCTGGATCCTGTGAAGCAAACATCAAAATCCGGTATAGATTATGTTGCTTTTACGAGACAGAAGGGAGACATAACTCCTGCATGGGCCGGTGTCAACCAATACGGAGTATGTTTTGTCGCGGCTGATTCGTATCTCAAAAAGAACGAAAAAGGTCTATGGAAGAAGAAAGAAAATGGTCCGACTGTTTTCGACATGTACTTAAAGATCATTACGGATTTTAAAACGGCAAGAGAAGCAACGGAAATGGCTAAGGAGTTTTACAAGAATGTCGGTTATTCGGATGATATGACGGACATACTCATGATAGCCGACAGTCACGAGATACTCTTTATCGAGACGTTAAATAAAGAGGTGCGTATCGTAAAAAGGACTAACGGGCACTTTGTCTCGACAAATCACTGCAGGATGTTCTACGGTACGGCACCGTATGATCAGAATCACAGTACATTTTTAAGGCTCAACAGAGCAGAGGCTCTTTTGAATAAGAGAGATGATAACACGGGGATAGGAGATCTGCTCCGTGACTCGTACTATGGCAAGACAGTTTGGTCCATCTGCAGGTATGCGAGCGTGACAGATGCTGATCTTGAAACAGCAAAAAGTACAGATGAAGACATGTTCTATACACAGGCTTGCGTAATGTTCACGATAAAGCCTAATGGAGATAATCTTCCTGTAGTAGCATGTGAGTTTGTCACTAACGGAAATGCAAAAGACAAAGAGGGTTTTATCTGGTATCCGTTTGAAAAGGGCGAGCCGTCAAAAGAACTATATATCGGCTATAACGAAAATCTTTGGGCATAAAGTTTCCTAAGGCAAATTAATGAAAATGCAATATTAAAAATATATAGCGTGTGATAGTATGAAACTATCTAAACAAAAGGAGGTTTGTAGAACTATGCGTAAGTATATTGCGGAATTTATCGGTACGTTGGTTCTTGTCACACTCGGTTGCGGTACTGCTATGCTCGTCGGATGCGATGCGGCAAACGGTGGTGGCTACATTCTCACAGCCCTTGCCTTCGGTCTTGTTATCGTAGCTATGGCTTATTCAGTAGGAAATATCTCAGGTTGTCATATCAATCCTGCAGTATCTCTCGGAGTTCTTATCTCCGGTGGTATGGACATTAAGGATTTCTGCCTTTACTGTGTAGCTCAGATCCTTGGTGCATTCGCAGGAAGCGGTATCCTAGCTTTGATCTTTAACCTCGGCGGTGTTGAGGATAAGACAGGCGGAATGGGAACAAACGGACTTGCAGGCGTAGGCGGAAATTACGGTGCAGGTATCATCGTTGAGATCGTTCTTACTTTTATCTTCGTATTCGCTATCCTTGGCGTAACTTCCAAGAAGGGCAATCACGGATCATTCGGCGGACTTGTTATCGGTCTTACACTCGTTCTCGTACACATCTTCGGTATCGGCCTTACAGGTACATCAGTTAACCCTGCAAGAAGTATCGGACCTGCTATCATGAACGCTATCGTTAACGGAAGTTCTGATGCCCTCGCATGTGTTTGGGTATTCATCGTAGGACCTTTGGTTGGTGCTGCTCTTGCAGCTCTCTGCTATAAGTTCCTTGAGAAAGAACTCAAGTAATAAGAGTTTATCCATGAAATTCATGAAGACTGTCTCTTTGAGGCGGTCTTCTTTTTTTGGTAAAATGACCTCAAATTGATAGAACAGGAAGAGGATATGAGAAAGAGTAGTATTGTTTCGATCGTTTTAATCTTACTGATCACTGCAGGTCTTGTGGTCGCAGCAAGATTTTACTTTCCTCCGGGAGGAAAGGATATCGTTATGATCGTGAAAAGAACGGTGGTCGTAGACGGTGAAAAGAACGACAGATTATCCTACAATTTGTACATCAACAAAAACGGCGAGTATTACTATGCGAACGGAAACGATTTCAAAAAGCTTTATTCCAGGTTTTCTACAGTTAAGGATTCTGAATTCGAAGCATTTCTTAATGATGAATTCTTCAGCTGGAAGTACGACAAGATGCTGGAAGGACCGTACATAAGCAAGCTCGAAGCTAATTCATATCTTCGTACCATAGATACACTCAAGGAAGACGGCGAGAAAGAAGCGTTAAAGACTGATACATTCTATAACCATCTCGACTATGCAGATGTTACCTATGAGGTAAAGGTAAGAAGCGACGCTTCCGAATCTTTCATCACGATAGCCTTTTTCGAGAACAGTCAATCGGACAGATTCACGGGAACCGTTTTCGCGAATCCGAATGCACAGAAGATAGTTAAGAACCTTCTTCAGAAATGGCCTGTTAAAATGGAGAACGGACCTGAGCTGGAGTCGATCATCCAATCCTTGGAAGGGTAGATCCGCCGTAAGGCATAGCGAGGACCTTAGCATCCTTGCCCATGATCTTGAGAGCATCCTTAAGAGCTTCGTCGATGCTTGAATACGGCTCGAGGAATACGCTTCTTACGAAGTCAGGCTCGAGACCTGATACGAGGAAGATCCTGGCTCTCTCGAGAACCATTGCGATAGCAGCAGCTTTATGTCCTCCGAGGATGAATTCGCACTTGATGTGAGGGATCATGTCGGAGGCTTTTTTGTGTCCGGTCATCCAGTCTTCGAAGTGCTTTTCTCCGAGACCTTCGGAACACTCTGCTACCCAGATGATGATGCCGCCGTCCTTTACAGCGTGCTTTGCGTTATCGAGGGCTTTCTGTGCCTGGTACATGTTGATATCCTTAGGGAATCCGCCTGCGCTTACGAGGACGATATCAGCCTTCTCCTTGAGAGGGATAGCATAGAAAGAATCCAGGAACTTACAGCCTTCACGGTGAGCCTTAACGGAGTCACCGGAGAAGCATTTGATGATCTCTTTTTTCTCATTGAGGACAACGTTAACGATGAAGTCGATGCCGAGGATCTTACCTGACTCCTCGATGTCCTCACGTACAGGGTTTCCTTCGAGACGGCCAGCACATGCCTCGGGTCTTACCATGGCACTGTGGTTGTTCTGGATGGCGTTACGCGTGGAGACGCCCGGCATGATGGCCTTGGCGCCGCCGGAATAACCCGCGAAGTAGTGATATTCGATGTTACCCATGCAGATCTTGAAATCAGCTTCTGCAACAGGTGTGAAGATGTCGACAGGTGTACCGTGTGATGTGGTACCCAGATGCTTTGTATCGTTCATGTCGGAGTCGATGCACTTAACGGTCTCGAATACCTTGTCGCCGACCATGTGGCGCATACGTTCTTCAGTATGTCCGCCGTGGCTGCCGAGAGCGAAGACAACAGTTACGTCCTCGTCTTTGACGCCTGCTTCGTGAAGCTCGTCAAGAACGTGAGGGATAACCTTGTAGCTCGGCATCGGGCGTGTGATGTCGGAAGTGATGATCGCGATCTTCTGGCCCGGCTTAACCATATCCTTAAGGCGCGGCGTTCCGATAGGAGCCTTAAGGGATCTTACGACCTCTTCTTCGCCTGTAAGATCCAGCTCTACGTGGTTCGGCACGAGAGTTGCCATATAGTTTTCATCAGGGATATTTACATTGATCTTTTCCTTTGCATAGCCGAAAAGTACGTCCATCTTTAACCTCCAAGGGAATCTGCTATAATCTTAACGGCTTTGATTATAGCACGTTCTTTTCGAAAAGGAGTTTAGTAATATGCACAGAATAATACTCGCGAGTCAGTCCCCGAGAAGGAAAGAACTCCTTTCTCTTATCGAAAAAGACTTCTCGGTCATAACAGCTGACATCGACGAGCGCTCCATAGAAGAGGAAGTCCTGAAAAAGCATGACGATATGGTCGAAGCAGGAAAAGAGATGACAGTGCTTCTCGGAAAGACAAAGGCGGAGGCCGTTTTCGAGAGCCTTGAAGATAAAGAAAACGTAATAGTGATCGGTGCGGACACATGCGTTGTCACAAAAGATGAGATCCTGGGGAAACCTTCCGACAGGGAAGACTGCGTAAGGATGCTAACAAAGCTTACGGGTGCGCCTCATTATGTGATCACCGGCGTGAGCCTGGTGTCGAAGGATAAGACTATCTGTTTCTATGATGAGAGCGAAGTCCTGTTTAATGATATGGACGAATATCAGAAGCAGAAGATAGAGGAATATGCGGACACAAAAGAACCGTACGACAAAGCAGGTGCGTACGGTATCCAGGGTAAAGGTTCAATGCTTATCAAGAAACTCAACGGAGATTTCTATAACGTTATGGGGCTTCCTGTGTCCAGACTCGCGAAGGAACTTTGGCAGTTTTGATGATCTCGTCGAGTTCATCTGCGCGGACAGGCTTACTTAAGAATCCGCCCTGGTAGAAATCACAGCAGTAATCGCGGAGCTTGTGGAAGAGTTCCTTTGATCCTACTCCGGTTGCACAGACATAGACGTCGATCTCGTGCATCTGGTCGATTATGGATGCGGTAAGGATACCCATCTTCTCATCACCGAAGCCGACATTTCTCGTAAAGTTGCTGTCGAGCTTGATGCCCTTGACCGGAAGAAGAGGGATATTGTTAAGAGATGAATAACCTCTTCCGAAGTTATCGAGTGTCATGTAAACACCCAAAGATGCGATGTAATTGATGGCAGGTCTTACCATATCGAACGAAGTCGTGAGACACTCCTCAGGGATATCAACGATAAGGTTCGAAGGACTGATCTTATACTTGCCGATAAGGTCTGCGAGAAGTCCCGGAATATCGCCGTTCTTAAGTTCGCTCGAAGAGATGTTGACTGTCATCTTGAGCTTCGGATCCGTGGCGTTGATCTTTGCCAGAGTCTCAATGGCACAGCGGACACTGAAGTGTCCCAGATCGTAGATGGTTCCTGTCTTCTCGGCTACCTGCATGAAGTCGATGGCACTAAGCGTACCGAGTTCCGGATTCTTCCACCTTAAGAATGCTTCAAATCCCATGAGGGTTCCTTCGATGTTGTACTGCGGCTGATATACCACATAGACTTCTTCGTTCTTTATTGCCTGAGGGATAAGCTGCTCCATCTTAACGATGAGATCCTTCGAAAGAGATGTTCCGTGAACCTTGAAACGAGGATCTTTGATCTCGCTATATAAAGCTACGGAATCTTTGTTTTCTGATAGTCTCGCACCGCTTACGAGAGCATACTCAGCGCATCCGAGAAGGTCGCCTGAGAATCTCGCATCCTGAGGGAACGAGGAACAGCCCGCACATACACGGACGGAGATCTTTTCTCCTCCGTAAGCGAAGCTCCTTTTTATGGTGGAAGTGAGAGCACTGACGTAACTCATGAGTGCTTCTCTGGATAGTGACCTCTTGGCTGCGATCACGAACTCGCCTGCTGCCACACGACCGAGAAGGTCATGAGGATGTGCTTCTTCACGGAGCTTGTGAGCCAGGTTCTGTATGAACAGGTCGGTCGGATGGTGTCCGAGCCTGAACAGGATGTCGTTATAATTCTCGATGTCCAGATAGATAATGGTGATGTTCTCGTCGAGAGATTTATTGATGCCTCCGCCTGACTGCATGAGGCTGATCTTATCGTCGATCCAGTTCTCGACTTCCTCCAGTACCTTATAGCGGTTCGGAAGGACAGTCAAAGGATCCAGATTGGAGATACCGTTCTTATCGTGCTTTACGATATTCCTGTCGATATTGGAAGTTTCTTTCCTTACTTCCTGAGAGTTCTTCTCGGTCGCTGTAATGAGCTGGCTTCTCGCCTGATTATAGAGCTTCTTGACCCTGAACATCCTGGAGTAGACCTTACCCATGAAGAACTGAAGTCCCAATGTTACGATAATGGATGCTGCGGCGATAAAGATGATGGAAAGAGTCGTTCTGTCCTGAGTCCTCGTGAAATCGAAGATCATGATGCCCAGCTGAAGGACGCTCATTATAGTCGAAAGACCGAATCCGAACCTTCCGAAGAGCATATTGATCAGTACCGCGCAGACGATCTGAATAACAGCAAGTGATAATCTCGGGTATGGGTTAGTAAAGCCCAGCTGCAATGCTACAGCCACGCTGAAGAATACCGCATATCCTATAAGGGAACAGAATATTACGCGGATATCATCTGTAAATTCGTTACCTTCTCTTAGACCCATAACAACCTCATATCAAACTATCAGTCATAATACATTATTACAGGCGTGTTTGTCTATTTGTAAACTATACGGTTACATAACTGTTAACTTTGGACTTCAGTCCAGTCGAAAATGTGAAAATCTGCCGTATTTACGCCTTTTTCGTAGTCTCCCGCACTGAGCCTGTCATAAACTATGACTGTATCGAACCCGCCTTTTTTTGCTCCTTCTATCGCACCCAGCACGTCCTCGAAAACAAGACACTTCGAAGGATCGACTTTAAGCTTTTCCGACACAAGAAGAAAGATCGACGGATCACTCTTATTTACTTCGTGTCCGAGATCTTCAAGAGTCGTCACATTCTCGAAAAAACTCAGCACTTCATTATTGCTCAAACTGTTGACCGCATTTTTACGGTTAAGCGCGGTCGCACATGCGATCTTAAGTCCCTTGTCCCTGGCTGCCTTCAAAAACTCCATAGCGCCCTTTTTAAGCTTGATGTTGGATCTGTATTCTTCCTCGACGGTCGCTTCCCATTCGGCAATGACTTCTTCCGGAGTTTCCTTAAGGTTATATCTCTTAACGGTGTACTCCGCAGACTGCGTCATCGAGCAGCGCTTGACCGTATCCGTATACTCTTTGTCCACCTTGAATCCGCGTTTTCCGAGGAAGATCTCATCCACTTCATTCCATACTTCCATCGAATCGAGAATGGTTCCGTCCAGATCAAAGATGAGAGCATCATATTCGCGAAGATCGTTAAGGCTTAAGTCTTTCACAACTGACTCCAAAGGTAAGATTTGTCATTAAGACAACTCGCATTATACACTATTGCTTGACTTAAGTGTTTATAATATACAAACTGTCAATTATAATGTAACAAAAACCCTAAGGAGTATCGCGAATGGGCATCAAGAGGATAGTGGTCGAGAGGACCCGCAAAAACTTCATCAAGATATGCAACGAAGCAGATATCCCCAGAATGAGAGAAGAGAAATACCCTGAAGACGTTAATGCCATCAGGGATCTGACATATATGGATGACGGCAAGATCGAGCACAGGTTCGACCTTTATTTCCCGAAGGGCGTGAGCTTCGAGAACATGGACAAGAAGAGGATCATCTTAGACATCCATGGCGGCGGCTTTGTCTACGGCTTAAAAGAGATCAACATGTGCTTCAATATGCACGTTGCGAGAAGGACCGGACTTCCTGTCGCTTCCGTTAACTACACCATCGTTCCTGACGGCAGTATAGTTAACGAAGTAACCGAGATCGTAACCGCCATCGAGCATCTGAAGAATACATACGGAGTCGAGGATCTGTTCCTCATGGGCGATTCCGCAGGCGGCTTTTTGGCTTACACCGTGTGGGCAGTCCTTAACGACAAGGACATCCGTCACGACTATAACTGTTTCCACAATCCGAGCGTCAATGTCGAAGGCCTCATCATGATAAGCCCGGGCACCTGCGACAGCCAGAACTACATCAAGGCTCTGGACGAAGCATATTTTCCGGAAGATCCGATCAATCAGGTTCCGTCATACGCGAGGGACCTCACGCTTCTTTCCGAGAAGTGCAAGAAAGATCCGCCTAAGATCCTTCTTACGACAAGTGATCTCGACTCCATGCTCAAAGAGACCTTGTACATGTACGAGTACCTCTCGAAAAATAATCTCAACGTTAAGCTTTATAACGGCGTCTCAAAAGAAGACGGCAACAAGCTCTACCACGTTTTCCCGGTCGGACATCCCGATTGGCCTGAAAGCGACGAGCCTTTGCGCATGATAGAAGAGCTTGTGGTACAATAATACGAAGTTTTCGAAAATAAGGAGTGACATTCTTGAAGATTGCGTTTGACGCGGTTCCTCTTGTGGGAAGAAATATGTCGGGTATCGGCTGGTGCGAGGCAGGGCAGACCAAAGCCGTTGTCGATCTGCACCCGGAAAACGAGTATACCTACAATTACTTTGCAGGCAAGACCGCGGCAGAGAAGGCCGAGAGGATCAAACGCTTTGCGGGCGACAGGATCGAAGTCCGTGCACATCCGTTCTCCGGAATGTTCTACCGTGCATTCACGACGATCTTCCCTCTGTCATATTCCATGTTCTTCGGCAAGGACTGCGACATCACTCACTTTTTCAATTACATCGTTCCGCCGTTCGTCAAAGGCAAGAAAGTAGTTACCGTCTATGATATGGTCTACAAAGCTTACCCTGAGACAATGAGGGCGAGAACAAAATACATGCTCAACCTGGGACTTAAGCGTTCCATGAAAAGAGCCGACCTGATCATAACCATCTCCGAATTTTCAAAGTCGGAGATACTCAAATATTTCCCGGAGCACGAAGCGAAGATCCGTGTTGTTCCGTGCGGCGTTGACCTTAACGAATTCAAGCCGTGCGAAGATCAGCAGAAGATCGAAGCATGCAGGCAAAAGTACAAGATCGACGGCGACTATTTCCTCTATCTCGGAACACTGGAACCCCGTAAGAATCTTACGAACCTGATCCTCGGATACGAGAAATTTATAAGATCCTTACCTTCCGGGACCAAGGCACCGAAGCTGGTCCTCGCAGGCGGCAGAGGGTGGCTTTTTGACAGCATCTTCGCACTTGTTAACGAGAAGCATCTTGAGTCGGATGTTCTGTTTACCGAATATATCGATTCGGAGGACCGTACTCCTTTGATGTGCGGAAGCCTCGCGTTTACTTTCCCTTCGATCTATGAAGGATTCGGCATGCCGCCTCTCGAAGCGATGGCCTGCGGAGTTCCCGTACTCGCATCTGACGCAGCTTCTCTTCCGGAAGTAACGGGCGACTCAGCCGTTATCGTCAAAGCAGATTCGACAGACAGCATCGCTGACGGACTTAAGAAACTCTTCGAAGATGAAGCTTTACGTGAGCGGCTCAAAGTCGAAGGTGTCGAGCGTGCCAAGATGTTCACATGGGAAAATTCCGCGAAGATTCTTTACAAAGCATATGAGGAACTTCTATGAAGATCCTTGAAGTCAACAAGCTTTACTATCCGCACATAGGCGGGATCGAGAGCCTCGTTAAGCAGTATTCCGAGGGCCTGTCGAAGATACCCGGAAATGAGGTTAAGGTCCTCGTCTGCAGAGACGGCAAGGGCAAAGGTTCTGTTGAAGAACTTAACGGCGTGAATGTCACACGTGCCAACAGCATGGGCACATATTTTTCGTGTCCGCTCTCATTTGATTTCATCCGTAAGTTCAGAAAGATGGCGAAGGAATCTGATGTAGTGGAGATCCATACTCCGTTCCCGTTAGGTGATGCCGCGCTCATGCTCTCAGGCTACAAGGGCAAGGTGGTCGTTGCATGGCACAGCGACGTTGTTAAGCAGAAGAAACTGCTGTTTTTCTATAAGCCGTTCATGAACTATCTTTTGAAGCGTGCCGACAGGATAATCGTTGCGACCGAAGGTCACATCAACGGCTCGGCATATCTTCCGAAGCACCGCGACAAGTGTGTCGTTATCCCATACGGTTTAAGTGTCGACGAGTATGATAACGCACCAGTTAAGCCGATCCTTACCGATAGTCTCAATGATCCGGATTCCGTGAAGGTATTCTTCAGCGGCCGTCTCGTATACTACAAGGGTGTCGATGTTCTTCTCAAAGCTATGAAGGATGTAAAAGGCGCAGAACTTTTTATCTCAGGTTCAGGCGACAAAGAGGAAGAACTCAAGGCTTACGTCAGAGATAACGGAATGGGATCCCGTGTTCATTTCATGGGATTTCTGTCCGATGAAGATCTTAAGTCCGCTTTTTCGGATTGTGATATCTTCGTGCTTCCTTCCGTTCAGCGAAGCGAGGCTTTCGGTATTGTCCAGATCGAGGCAATGGTCTACGGCAAGCCTGTAATTAACACCGATCTTCCGTCAGGTGTTCCTTATGTCAGCTTAAACGGCAAGACCGGGATCACCGTTAAGCCGGGTGACGCTGATGAACTTAAGGTTGCTATCCAAAGTCTCGTTGATGATCCTTCTTCTCGAAAAACCTACGGTATCAACGCCAGAGAGCGTGTTATGGCCGAGTTCAACGAGGACGACGTTATAGTCAGATTACACAATCTTCTCTCAAATATCTGACGTACATTTATTTGAACGTTTGGGTCAATCATTATATAATCAAAAGTGAGGATAGGCATTTTAAGAAGTAAGTGAGGGAAGAATGAAGAAATACGCCAGATATGCTGAATATCAAGACAAGCTCGCAGGCATCAAATTATTGCTCATCGGAATGGGTATTGGTGCCGTGGCTATCATCGCCATTGTGATCGGATATAAGTTGACCCACAAAGAAGAGAAGAAGAGTAACGTCGAGAAGAACGTCAAGCAGGCAGTACGTGTCGTTGAAGACGTTGCGGAAGAAGTTGTCTTCGGTTCTGAGGGTGAAGTATCTTCCGAGAGCTATATCACGCTTAAGGATGTCATCGACATCAACAAACTCCAGACATTCACTTACACATATAACTCAACATGTCCGTACAGTGTCGGCAATGAAAAGAGGATCGTCTTCTATACGGCTTACGACGGAACTGTCACATTCAGTGTCAACCCGGAAAACATCGAGGTCCTCGAAGACGAGAAGGGCAAGATCATCTTCCTGTTCATTCCGAAGATAGATACAACATACAAAGTAGATGCAGGTACGCTCGAATATATCTTCCTGGACGAAGACTATAAGAGCAACAGTGACGTACCTTCCATCGCATACAAACTTGCGATCTCAGATCTTAAGAAGAAGAGCGAGAAGTCCACATACATGATGGAACTCGCCAAGGAAAATACCGAGAACGAGCTTCGTGCTCTCACCGAGCCGATCGTTCATCAGATGTTCGGCAAAGACTATACAGTCGCTATCGAATGGGATGAGGAGGTGAACTGATGAAAAAATTAGTCAGCATCTTACTTTGCATCGTCATGCTCCTTACCTGTGCCACATCATGTAAGAAGGAAAAATCCAAGACATCAGGTAAAGATAAAAAAAGCGGTGTTTCCGAGTCAAAGGAAGGCCGTGGCGGTGACCGTTCCGGTAATTCCGGCGGCGGTAGCGGCGAAGACTCAGAAGACACAGAGGATGTTGAAGAGCTTCTCGGTGAACAGATCGCTGATCTTGAGCCTGAAGAATTAAGCATAAAGAACATTTGTCAGCTCGCTACTCTCGAGTGCTACTTCAACAACGTAGCCAAGGCTCAGAAGACAGGCGGAACGGGAATCGCTCACATAGGTGAGAAGGACAGAGTGTTCTGGGTAGAGTACAGTGCAGTTGCGACTCTCGGCGTTGACGCAAGTCAGGTGTCGATCGAAGTAGTAGATAACATGATCTATGTATTCATTCCGGACGCGACGGTCCTCGAGAAAGTTTCGATCGTTCCTGATTCCTACAACAAGGATTCCGTCATTCAGGACTTGGACGGCAAGATCAACAGCAATGACATAACGGCTGCCGACATTACTCTTGCCGTAGATGCCTCCCTCGTAGATCTGCAGCTCCAGGTCGAGGGCGACACGGTACTTTTAAGTAACGCCAAGGAGAGAGCAAAGGTCCTCATCAAGGACTATATCGAGAAGATAAACGAGTACTCCGGAAAACAGTACATCATCGTCTTCCGTGATCCTTCCGAAAAGGGAGATGTCGGAAACTGATCCGTAATTTTATTAGAGATTTTTGGAGCGTCTGACCATATTGGGCAGACGCTTCTTTTCGAGACAAAGAATAGTAAAAGAAAAGTTGATTTTTGATATAAATCCCCTTAATATAATAAAAGAGTTATGATTATTGAAGGGGGTATTATATGACACGATCTCATCGATGTTTAAGTCTGCTTATTTCCGTTTTAATGGTATTCTCGCTGTTCGGAACAGTCTTTGCCGGCGGGGATGGCAGTTCAAGAGCAGGTTACCATCAAGGTTACGGAAAATCTGATTCATACTATTGGGTTTATGATGTTGACGAATGTGTATTGGATATTGAATTCCGCGATAAACCGGAGGATGTTCCGGTTCAGGAATTTGCTTCTGAAACTGTGGTAGATATCCAGGAAGAAACCTTATATCTGAACATTAAAGCAAATGATTACGGATGTGTATTCAGAGGTCCGGAAGTATTCACTTCTCTCAGAGCAGTGGAGCTTAACGGCGCCGGTTCATTCGGCTCTGTTGAATTTAACCAGTTTCGTATTGATGCTGCTGTTAATCTGAATACCACGGTACACTCTCTTTCATTCAATGATTACAAGAACTACTCCGCTCCAATAATTAACGACGGCGAAAATTACGCATCTAACTGCTATGTATATGTTCATAATATATCGACTATGTTGATAGAGTATCCGAGTAATGCCGATTCTTTTGCAGGTTATATCTGGAACGGCGATGAAATCGGCACGGTAAGGATAGCGGGTGGTCTGGAAAAGATACCGCAGGGAGCTTTCAATTCCTGTAAGAATATGACAACAGTTGAATATAAGTCGCCTATATCTGTTACAGATATTGAATACCAGGCATTCGGCAACTGCACTTCTTTGGAACAGATCGTTATCCCGAAGACGGTAAAGACGATCAAACCGGATGCTTTCTCAGGCGACACCAAGCTTAAAGATATCTTCTATGACGGCACGGAAGCAGAGTGGAATGAGATCGAATCGGTCTTTATCTCAGAAAAAGGAAATATCTACCATAGAGGCTTGATCCTGAAAGATGAGGTCACGCTTCATTTTAATGATTCTACGACCAAGATCTTAAGTCCTAACCCCAGAGTGATCGATGATACTAACGGTATGTTCATGGCCCCCACATCAGCTCCGCAGCATAAGGGCTATCAAAGTCTCGGAACCATCGGATACGAATGGGAGTATTACTCTAACAGACTCCTTCATATCAAATTCGTGACAAGTTCGACATATCCTGTAGCCGGTATCAATACTTACAGTGATATAAGCGAAAAGACTGAGATCCTGTTTATAGAGAGTGCAGGAGATGTGTATGCTTCTTTGGTTTTGCCGGAGTTCGGTAATCTGGAAAGGATATTTGTCGGCAAGAATGTAGCGCAATACATAACTATCGCCGGCGCTGATTCTTTGGATTTTATTTTCGATACTTCAAGTGACCAACACACGATCAACTTGAGCGGTTGGGACAAAAGTGATCTTCCGAAGGTCGGAATGCAGGAAAATGGCCTGTGCATGATGATCAATGGTGACTTTGCCGAGAACAAAGTAACCATTTCCAAGGAATACGGAGACATGAACTATGCGATAGTCCGTGGCGAGACCAGCCTTAAGACAGCTGTTTTCGAGGACGGAATAGTAACGATACCTAATTCGATGCTTTCTTTCAACAAAGCACTTGATTCGATAACGGTACCTGATTCAGTAATCGATATTGAGTATTTTGCATTCCAAGGATGTTCAAGTCTTAAGAAGATAGATCTTCCTTCTTCGATCAAGAAGATACAAAGTGATGCATTCTCAGATAATGAAAACTTTACTGATATCTACTATAACGGAACAAAGGCACAGTGGAACAGCATAGATATAACTGCAAAATACTTCATTGACGGAGGTCCTGAGATCAAGACATTTAAGGGTCTGATATCTGAGAATGTGATCACGGTCCATTGTATAGACGGCGATCTGTATCTTCCGGGAATGAATTTGAATTTTGAGGTAACAAAGCCTACTCCGTCTCCTTCGGTTCCTCCGACGCAGCCGCCGACGCAGCCGCCGACGCAACCGCCGACGCAACCGCCGACGCAGCCGCCGACGCAACCGCCGACGTCAACACCTACTCCGACAGAAGAAGGCTTTGAGGCATTTGTCGAAAGACTTTATACAGTTGCTCTCGGCCGTGCTTCCGAGCCTGAAGGAAAAGCATTCTGGTGTGAGCATGTAGGTAACGGTGATCTTAACGGTGCACAGTGTGCCAACGAGTTCCTGCTAAGTAAGGAGTTCAAAGACAGAAAACTAAGCGATGAGGAATTCCTGAAAGTTCTTTATAGGACATTCTTTGACAGAGATGCAACAGCTGATCCGGATGGCTTCAATTTCTGGATGAACAGTCTGAAGACACAAGGCCGCGATACGGTAGTCGATTGCTTCATTAACTCCACAGAGTGGTGCAATGTCTGTGCTTCGTTCGGAGTTAAGTCCGGAGCTACAAGAGCAAAGGCAACGGTACCTTCGAAGAATGCAAAGGATTTCGCCGACAGGCTTTACACCAAGTGTCTCGGAAGACCTGCTGAAGAAGAAGGTCTCATGTTCTGGGCATTGGGTCTTACCAATCTTGAACTTACAGGTAAGCAGGCAGCTCACGAGTTCTTCTTCAGTAAGGAGTTCAACGATCACAACTATGATGATAAAGAACTTCTCACGAGAATGTACAGAACATTCATGGGTCGTGAACCTGATGATGACGGAATGAACTACTGGCTTAAGGAAATGAAGAATGGAGTGACCAAGGAACAGGTATTCAACAGTTTCGTTAATTCGGCAGAGTTCACTCAGATCTGTAAGGACTACGCGATAGAGAGAGGATAACCGATCTTTAATGATCAATGACGAGAGCCACGGCAAAGACCGTGGCTCTTGTTTATTATTGAGCTCGGATTTAAAATATGTCTTGGTTCTGTAAAATATAGAAGCAAGAAAATAAGGAGAATAACAGATTCCGATGATCGAAATACTGATTTCAATATTGCCCTTCGCGCTGGGCGTCTTTCACGAGTGGACAGCAGCATTGCTTTCCGTTGTGCTTATAGTCATGATCGCGTTAAAAGCTAAGAATAACAAGGACTTCAAATGTCCTTTCGATATATTATTTGCAGCAAGTGTAATCCTGCCTTTGGCATTTCTGGTAAGCCCGTTGTGGGCGGTTGATAAGGGTATAACGGTCTTGGGATTCGTTAAGTTCCTGCCGCTTCCGTTGTTCCTTATCCTCTTGAAGAACAGTCCTGAGGTAAAAGATCCGTTTAAGTATCTTCCGCTTTCAGGTTCAGTTATGACCGTCCTTTCGTTTATCCTCGGACTTGTCATTCCGAAGGAAGGCTATTTCCTCGTAAGTAACAGACTTGCAGGATTTTTCCAGTATCCGAATACTTTCGCGCTTTTCCTTTTGGTGGCATTGAGCCTTCTCCTTCTTAAGGAAAAACTCGAGAAGCAGGACTACGTATTTGCACCGATCCTTCTTGCAGGCATTGTCCTTTCGGGAAGCCGTACGGTATTCGTGCTTCTCATGTTGTTCCTTTGCTACAGGATAATAACTATCAAGGGTAAGAAGCTTAAGCTCATCCTTGCCGGAGCAGTTGTTGTAACAGTTCTCGGATCAGTTGTTTATGTTCTTGCTACAGGTAACAGGGACAGCGTTGGAAGATTCCTTACTACTTCATTTACATCCAGTACGTTTATCGGAAGATTCCTTTATTTCAAAGATGTCCTTCCGCAGATAATAAAGCACCCGTTCGGATTGGGATACATGGGCTACTTCTATTCCCAGGGAACTTTCCAGACAGGTGTCTATAGCGTTAATCATGTTCACAACGATCTTTTGCAGATCCTTATCGATGTGGGCTGGCTCCCGACGATCCTTTTCGGTATTGCCGTAGTCAAGAACTTCATCAAGATCGATATGAAAAGGAAGATCGTGGTTATCATCATGATCCTTCATCTGCTCTTTGACTTTGACATGCAGTTCGTGGCTATGGATCTTATCTTCCTGGCGCTCATTTTCGATGATGAGACAAAGGGTGAGCCTGTTAAGGGAAGAAAGAGTTTTATCGTGGCAACTTCTGTGGCTGCGCTCCTGAGCCTTTATTTTGCTATTCCGAACTTCCTGTCATTCATCAATCAGGATAAGCTCGCCGTTAAGGTCTATCCTGCTTACACCAAGTCTTATGTGGCACTTCTTTTGGAGGCTGACACTGCTGATGAGATGAAAGATATCGCTGATAAGATCATTAAGTACGATGACAGCATTTCGATCGCATATTCCGCTAAGGCCAGAGCTTGTTTCTCTGAGGGTGATATCCCTGCAATGATCGAGAACAAGGCTATGGCTATCGAGAGAAACAAGTACAGCCTCGTTGAGTACGAAGACTACATCGACATGCTTACATATTGCGCTAAGCTCTATATCGATGCTGAGAACTACGATAGTGCTCAGGTATGTATCAACAAGATAAAAGAAGTACCGCAAAAACTTCAGGAAGTTAAAGACGGTACTTCATCACTTGCTTATAAGATCAAAGATAAGCCTGAGCTCGATCTGCCTGCTGAATATCAGGAGATACTTAACGCTTTGGATTAATATCCTTATTCAAAGTATTGCCAAGGGTTGGTCTCATCATTGACGAGTTCATCGAGTTCTACATAGCCTGTGAAGCAGCATACTGAGATGAATCCGTCCATTACTGCGCACTGCGTGCTGTCAGGTTCAGGACGGTAGCTGTCATCAGACTCGAGGAAGAAGTATGAATCGCTGTCGTCTGTGCGCTCGACTATGAATGCATCGTGGAGGAGCATATATCCTGATGACGGTACATTTTGTATCTGTACAAAGTACGGATAGTCTTCATAAGCAGGCTCATCATAAACGGCGAATTCTGTTTTGTCGATTCCCAGCTGATCCATGGCATCCATGAATGATTCGCGGTCAGGGAAGACATAGAATCCGTAATCTTCAGAACCGCTCACATAACCGCAGTTAAAGCTGACGATAGGGAATTCATTGGTGTAGACGCTGTAATATGTATCACCGGTAACCGTGAGCATATCGGACTCTCCGGAGATCAGCTGTTCGAAATCTTCCTTGAAGTCTTCAGCCTTGGAATCGTCAAGGATCAAGTCATTGTCTCCGTACCCGTAGATGAGTTTATTGTCATCTTCGTTGGCGGTCTGAAGGAAGAATATCTCGTATTCGCCGTAATCGCACATTACGTTCTCTGAGAGAATATCCGCGCTCAGATCTATCTCATTTGCCTTCTCGAAAAGGCTGTTAAGATAATCCTCGTCAACTTTCCCGACAGGCTCACCGATCTTTCTGACACTCTCAAGCTTGGTACCGAGATAATCGAACAGATCATAGTTGGCATCCACAGGCGGATAGACCATAGTGCCGCATCCAAAGTAATAGACGTCACCGTTTCCCATTATCACCGTTGCGCTCACAGAATATCCCCAAGCATAATTCATGTAGACTTTCATGAACAAAGGCTCGTTAGGATCGATCTTTGAATCGACAACCGGGTCCTTACTTGTTGTAGGCTCCGTCGGGTCAGTTTTTCCAGTGACCTCTGTTTCTTCAGTCTCAACTGTCTCATCTGTTTCCTGTGTTGTTTCAGATGTCTTGCCGGTCCTGGTCTTTATCTTGTTTGATTTTGCTGTGCTGCATCCTGTTAATGCGGACGCCAAAAGAATAGCTGATAAAACAGCTGCCATAATCTTGTTTTTCATTGTACCTTCTCCTTAATCCATCTCCCTGTCTATATGACGAGAGCACCCTATTCCATGTTGCAGATGCAAGATATGATTATTTGTCAGGTCACAAGTGGAAACCGGAATTTTCGGGGAGAAAGATTAGATTTTCCAGTCTCCGCCTGATCGCCGACAAATCCTCATACCTTGGGTAAATGTACCCATCCTTAACCTTAATGACAGAGTTTTAGGAGAAATGTTACAGGGATAGATAAAATTTTTTCTTTTCGAAAAAGGAAATAGAAGATAGACATTGAAAGCGTTTTAATATATTTTCAAGGTGACGGTCAAAAATCTGTCAAAGAAAGAAGGGATGATATGACAGCAAACGAAGCAGTATTGGTAAGACCCGGATTCGGTTTGGGTGAGGCTTCTGAGAAAGAAGAAAAGGTAGCTAGACCAGTGTCAACAATGACACCTTATCGCTACAGTTGGGCTGACAGTAAGTACGAGAGAGACGACAGTCCTGCACACAAAGCCGCAAAGAGTTCACTCGGTTTTGGCGTAGCATCGTTCATGTTCTCTTGGATCACACTCTTGGGATTCATCTTCGGCATAGTCGGCCTGTCCAAGGCATCAAAGGCAAAGCGCTTGGGCGACAAGACAGATACAAGATCCGCTGGCGTTATGTTCAGCGTTCTCGGTATCCTCGGTTCGCTTATATTGACCGCAGTGCTCGCACTTTGTATCGTTGGAGGCGCAGTAGCAATAAGCAATATCTCGTTTGACGGAGCAAAAGAAGCTATCACTCAGTCGATCGATAAGTAAGTTTTACAATATGAAGAAAAGCAAGAAGCTGTCAGCAATGGCAGCTTTTTGTTTTGCTCGAAAACATTATCCCTTAAACTCAACAGAGATCTCATCATTATCATCAACAGTCAGGATCATGTATGATCTGTTTCTCAGGGCGCCCGGGTTAAGGAAGCGGATACCGAACTCGAAGGTATCGACCTGTTTATGGATGTGACCGAAGATAACCACATCACATTCATTTTCCATGGCTGAGTAGGACATAACGTCAAGTCTTGCCTGATAAAGATGTCCGTGGGTAAGAAGAGCCTTGTGCTTACTTCCGAGACTGAACGTGCGCGTGGATGGAAGAGTTGAAGTCGTGGTCATATACGAATCGCAGTTGCCCTTGACCATGATGAGCGCGGTCTTCGGAGAGGAGAACCTTCTCACGATATCTTCAATGTCGTATGTGTCGATCTCCAGGTCGCCTGCGATAACAACGCAGTCGATGTCCTGATTCTTGGACAGAGCCGTCTCGAGGTAGCTGTCGCGGCCGTGAATGTCAGAGCATACGAGATATTTTTTCATGAATGGTGATCCTCCGATCCGTTTCAATGCTACAATTATAACATCTGATTCTTGGGAGAAGTAAAAATGCCTGACATTATCGTTGTTGAAGATAATAAGGAGATAGGAAGTCTTCTTTGTGATTTCCTCCGTAAGGAGAACTACACCGTAGCCTATGCCGAGAGCGGCAGGAAGGCCATGGATCTTTATGAGAAATACGGAGCCAAGCTCATAGTCCTGGACATCATGCTTCCGGGCGATATCGACGGCTTTAACGTATGCTCGAAAATAAGAGAAGATTCCAACACCCACATCCTCATAGCAAGCGCTAAGACCGATAAGGAAAGTAAGCTCAAGGGACTGGATCTCGGAGCTGATGACTATATCGAAAAGCCTTATGATATTGATATCCTTCTCGCCAAGATCAGAGGAATATTCAAGCGTAAGTTCTCACAGGATGAGATCATTGAAGGTGACTTAAAACTTAACTGCGCGACTAAAACATTGAGCAAAGGCAATGAGAAGATAGAAGTTACCGCCAAGGAGTTCGACCTTCTGAAACTACTGATAGACAACAAGGGCGTGACGCTCAAGAAAGCATATCTGTTCAGCAACATCTGGGGAAGCGACAGCGAATCCGAGATGCAGACACTTACGGTGCACATCAAGTGGCTCCGTGAGAAGATCGAGAAGGATCCCAAAAATCCTGAGCATATCATGACGGTCTGGGGAGTAGGTTACAGGTTTGAATAGGTTTCGAAGGACAGCAGTCATCATAATCGTTATTGAGATATTGCTCATCGTATTGAGCAATGTCCTCATCCTGTTTGTCGAAAACAAGAGTAACGGCATGAGCAAAGTTGAAGCAAAGAGGATTGCAAAAAGACTGGAGACCGAACCTATAGAAAACATCGGCATCGATGACTATGATTCGATCATAAGGGTAGAGAAGATGGAGCAGGGCGACGTGGTCAATAATGACTACATAGTCGCTTTAAAGGGCGATGAAGTTTACAGGATCGAATATAAGACGAAGTCGACCAACAGGCCTCTTCTTGTTCTGAACATCTGCCTCGGTCTTATGTTGATCATTACTTTGGCTATTCTCGTATACATTTACAAAAAGATCATCAAGCCGTTCAACAACATGACGGCGATGACTGTGGACCTTGCCAAGGGAAATCTCACAACACCTATAAAGCAGGAAAAGAGCAAGTTCTTCGGCAAGTTTATCTGGGGCATGGATATGCTTCGTGAAAACCTGGAGGACTCCAAAAAGAAGGAACTGGAGTACCAGAAAGAAAAGAAAACACTGGTACTCTCGCTGTCACATGATATCAAGACACCGCTATCGGCGATCGAACTTTATACCAAGGCTCTCAAAGACGGGCTTTATGAAACTGACGAGAAGAAAAATGAAGCTCTCGATGGAATACTCAAAAACACTGATGAGATAAAAAGGTACGCTGGCGAGATCAGTAAGATATCAAGAGAAGACTTCATGGATCTGAGTGTCAATGTCGGTGAAGTCTATATTGATGATGTGATCAATAAGATAGAAACATATTATAGTGACAAGCTTTCCGTCATACATACAAAGTTCAGTGTGGAAGAGCATTCCAACTGCCTCCTGCATTGTGATGCCGACAGGCTTGTTGAAGTTTTGCAGAACTTTATGGAGAATGCGATCAAGTACGGAGACGGAAAGTCGATAAAGATATTTTTCGAAGAAGAGGAAGATTGCAAGCTTATCTGTGTTGAAAATTCAGGACAGGCTCCGGATGAGACGGACATGCAGAATATCTTTGATTCGTTCTACAGAGGAAAGAATACCAAGGACATTCAGGGCAGCGGACTCGGATTATATATATGCAAACAACTGATGCAAAAGATGGACGGAGACGTCTATGCGACCGCCAAAGAGGACGGATTCGTGGCGGTAGCTGTCGTAAAGATGGCGTAATATCAGGCTTTCTCGGGATTTAATGATTGTTTAATAATCTCTCTTGTATCATTGCATCATAAAACGAGAGAAGGGATTAAACGATATGTTTGGAAGCATTCTGAAAAAGGATATTAAGAGAAACAAGACGATGAATATCATCCTGTTTCTGTTCGTAATAATCGCCAGCGTATTTTTCGCCAGCGGACTTAATAATCTGATAGCTATCCTGAACGGAACCGATTATCAGTTCAAGACAGCTGAGGTCGGCGACTATCAGTTGATATCGATGGGTGAAGGCGCCATCGGTTATTCAGAGGGTAAGGTCAAATCCATTCCTGAGATAAAGAGTTATACAAAAGAAACGGTTGTCTTCGTTGCCGAAGGTAATATCAAGCTCGAGAACGGAAAGAGATTGGGTGTTACAAATGCCGGTATCATCGAGTCCATTGAAGGCCGCGGAATGAAGTACTTCGATAAGGACAACAATGAGCTGACTTCCGTTGAAAAGGGCAAAGTATTGGTCTCTGTAAATTTCCTGACAGACAATGACCTTAAAGCCGGGGATAAGATCGTTATTGAAAAAGGTGACGTTAAGGGAACATATGAGATTCAGGGCGGCTTAAAGGATGCTTTCCTTGGTTCAAAGATGTTCGGTAATCCGAGATTCTTCCTGTGCGATGAGGATTTCCAGAAGTTCCTTGATGACGAAGTCTGCTATAACTACTACGGCGGCGAGATCTTCTATATCCATACGGATGATACAAAGGCAGTCGGTTCTGCTCTGAGCGATCTCGAGAAGAAGGGATATTCATATCCGGTATCACAGATCAAGATGGCCTATGTAATGAATCTTATCGTTGCTTTTACGGTCGTTATCTTAAGTGTATGTCTCATGGTCGTTTCATTCCTGGTACTTCGATTCACGATCAACTTCTCGATCAGCGAGGACTTCCGTGAGATCGGTGTCATGAAGGCTATCGGAATAAAGGACAGGAAGATAAGATCGCTGTATCTTGCAAAGTATGCAGTGATCTCCGTGATCGGATCTGTGATCGGATTTTTCATCAGTATCCCGTTCGGCAAATTGCTTCTGGATTCAGTAAGCAGCGATATGATCCTCGGATCTGAACTCGGTATCGTATGGAATATAATCGGATCGATCGGAATCATGATCCTGGTAATCCTGTCAGCTTATATGATCACAGGTAAGGTCAAGAAACTCTCACCGATCGATGCGATAAGATCCGGCCAGACAGGCGAGAGATTCAAGAAAAAGGGCGGCATCAGGATTACAAAGAACAAGTTCCGTCCGTCATTCTTCCTGGCTATAAATGATATACTTAGCAGCCCGAAAAGGTTTGTGACGGTAATAGTTACGTTCTCACTTTGTACACTTCTTGTACTGGTCATCGTTAATACTACAAATACCATGAACAGTGACAAGCTCCTCTATCTCTTCGGAACAGAGGCAGATGTGTATATTACTGATACCGCAGATGCTATGACTTACATGAATGAGAAGGACAGCGAAGCATTAAAAGAACACATCAATGAGATGGCGAAGGAATATACCGATGCGGGAATGCCTTGTACCGCGAGTGTCGCTTTGACATACAGCTATGAAATCGTGTACGAAGGAGAGAAATATAACTATGCTTTCGAGCAGGATCTGAACAGCTCGATGACTGACTTCAGATATAGTGAAGGTGTTGCTCCTTCTAACAAGAACGAGATCGCCATAACAGAGCAGTTCACGGAACTTTGCGGAGCTGATATCGGCGACAGTGTGACAATGGATTTCGGTGACGGACCTGAGGAGATGCTCATTACTGCAAAGTTGCAGTCGATGAATGATCTGGGTCAGATCATTCTCCTTCATAATGATGCTAAGACTGATTTCTCGCATATCAAATCCGTCATGCAGTATAAATTCACATTCACTGATAACCCGAGTCAGAAGACGATCGATGAGAGAGTCCGGAAGCTCAAGGACATGACCGGAAATGACAAGATCATGAATGCAGCTGAATACTGCAGAGACTGCGTAAAGGTATACGACATAATGAACGCAGTTGCCAAGATGCTCCTTCTGATCGTAATGATCGTTGTTGTCCTCGTTACGGTCCTTATGGAAAGATCCTTCATCGCAGATGAGAAGAGTGAGATCGCCATAACCAAGGCAGTAGGCTTTAAGGATTCAGTTGTCATAAGATGGCATGTCTACAGATTTCTGATCGTCGCATTTGTTGCAATGATAATTGCAGCAGGTCTGTCGATCCCGGTAACCAACCTTGTGATAAGCCCGATATTCGGAATGATGGGTGCATCAAACATCGATTATAACTATGACATCTTTGGAAGTTTCATGACATACCCTGCGATCGTTCTCGCGACAACCGTCATCACAGCTTTCGTTACAGCTCTTTACACCAAGAAGATCCAGTGTAAGGACACGGCAAGTATTGAATAATGTTTTCGAAAAGGAGAGAAAAGAAAATGGCTACAGTAATGGAAATTAAAGATCTTTGCAAGACATATGTTGTTGATAAGAGACAGATCAACGTATTGAAGAACGTTAACCTCAAGGTCGACGAGGGCGAGATGGTCGCGATCATGGGACCTTCCGGTTCAGGTAAGTCGACGCTCCTTTACTCCATCTCAGGTATGGATCAGCCGACAAGCGGCCTGGTCAAGTTCGGTGGCAAGGACATCTCGAAAATGAGAGGCAACGAGCTCGCGGAGATTCGCCTCGAGAAGATGGGATTCATCTTCCAGCAGATGTACATGATGAAGAACCTGACGATCCTCGATAACATTCTCCTTCCTGCTTTCGAGAGCAAGAACGGAGGTTCCCGTGACGAGAAGATCAAGAAGGGGGAAGAACTGATGAGAAAGCTCGGCATCATCGATGTGGCCGATAATGATATCAACGAAGTTTCCGGCGGTCAGCTCCAGAGAGCCTGCATCTGCAGAAGTATGATCAACTCCCCTACGATCCTCTTTGCAGACGAGCCGACTGGTGCCCTGAACCGTTCCTCCTCAAACGAGGTCATGGACGAACTCGTGAAGCTCAACAAAGAGGGCACGACGATCATGATGGTAACCCACGATTCAAAGGTCGCATCGAGATGCTCGAGAGTTCTGTTTATTGTCGATGGCAACATCAAAGGTGAGTATCAGAACGATGCTTCACTTGAAGATAAAGACCGTGAGAGACGTCTCAATAACTGGTTGATGGATCAGGGATGGTAATAGAAGAAAGCCGTCTGTGCCATATGCACAGGCGGCTCTGTTATTTATGAATCAAAGTCCCACGTATCCGCATCCTTCGATCATCTTCTGACCTTCTTCCGAGAGAAGCCAGTCAACGATTCGGGTGATGTTGGGATTATCATTGTCCTTACGGTATACGACATAGAAATTCGCAGATATCGGATATGAACCGTTACGGATGTTTTCCGCATTCGGATATACACCGTTTATGGAAAGCATCTTTACGTTATTGTCGGAAACCATTCCAGTGAGATAGAAACGGAAAGAATAACCTATGGATTTGCCGAAGATGGATAACAGTTTTCTGTGTGACAGCATGTCACCCTGCATGAACTTTTCCATCATTGTCTGACTTCCGGAATTCTTGACGCGAGTGAGGGGATTGATCATGTAATCAGGTCCGCCGACTTCACTCCAGTTAGTTATCTCGTTACGGTAGATGGCTCTTATCTGATCGACCGTGAGATCATCAACCGGATTATCTTCATTAACAAAGAATACGAATGATTCAAGGCCTATCGGAACGATCTCGAGTTCAACTCCTTTTTCTTTGGCGGAGGCGAGCTGTTCTTCAGACGGATAAGCCGTGAAGAAGAGATCAACGTTTCCTTCAACGAGGGCATCAAAACCTCTGATGGTGTTCTGATACTGCATCTTACTGTCGGAGGTGAAGTTCTCACCGTATGTGTTGTCATCTGAGAAAGTTCCGCCTTCATATGTGACGCATCCTTCAGGATAGCAGTTATCGATTACGGAAGCATATACCGGAACCAGTGCAGCGGCGCCGTCCAATACCGGAAGATCATCTTCTTCAGTAAGTTTAAGGGACGAATCAACACGTGCAAGATCTGATTCCTCCTCAAAAGGGAGATAACGCCCCAAATCTATCATCTTTAACTGAGTGGTGCCGTCGTTGTTGTTGCCGGTCTTCCTTGTGATCGTGAAATATATGCCTGCATTTACGGCAACAACGAAAAGAACCGTAAAGATAAGAAATAATACTCTTTTCATCACCAGATCTCCTTTGAGATAAAGTGAATGATCGACGAGTTCTCATAGGCTTTGTAAGCGTAGAACAGATGAGCCGCCGTAACAATAAAACCCAAAATGAGTATTATCGAGAAAATACGGATAAATGCTTTGTCGCTCATGTTACATCAACCTCATTGTACCTGTTGCGATCCCGATCATAAAAATCCCGATCAGCACTCCGTACGACAGAAGGACCATGGAAATAATGAACCTTACTATTATGCCCGTACGGGGACTTCTGTTTTCCTTTTTGGCTTCTTTGCTGTCTTGGATAAATCTGACAATTGAAATGATGATGAATAAAAAGTATGCGCCAACAAATAATCCATTTATGATAAGGGCCACAACTATTTCTGCTCTCATATCTTCTTCCTCCGAGTGAATAAACTCACTTGGAGTATAGCATAAAAAGAATTTGATCATTCAAGCTCTATTGTGGCATTTGTAAGATGACGATAAAGTTGTCCGTCTTTCTCGTATAAAGTAATGGTACCTGTGACGGTAAAGTAGGCGCCCTCTTCAGGATAATCATCCGGGAATGTGAGATCGTCAGCGACGAATTCGAAGCCCTGCATACAGCAGCCTGTCTCATCCAGGACATAGCATGCGTAGTAGCGGGTGTCTTCTTCCTCGATGTAGACGGAAGTGAACTGACCTCTCATCTTTAATGTCTTTCCTGCGTAGGAGTCAGGATATATGGAGACGTTGTAAAGTTCCGCGAAGACCATTGTCGCAGACATCTGCGACAGGTCGATAAAATCTTCCTCTACAACGAAAACGTCTGATGTTGCGGGGGTAGTTGTGGTGGTCACTGTCTGTCCTGATGAAAGAGACGGCGAGAACTGATCCATGTTGTCAGCTGCCTGCTTTTGCGAAGAACAGGAACAGAATAAGACCGATGATATCAAAAGTAACGATGCGATTAATTTCATCATTTTATAAACTTCCCTATGATAAGACATATCACGAATCCTGCTGCGTCGCATGCAACTATCGTGGAACCAACAGGCGTTCCGAAAAGGATCGCGATGAGAAGACCCGTAACTGCGCAGATTACCGAGATAACGGCAGCGAAGATGGTGACCTTCTTAAAACTCTTGGTAAGTCTCATTGCTGACAGAGCAGGGAAGACGAGAAGAGCAGTTATGAGAAGAGAACCAACGAGGTTCATCGCGAGAACGATGATCACCGCCGTTATGATGGCGATAACGAGATTGTACATATCTGCACGTGTTCCTGTGGCTGTAGCAAAATCCTCGTCAAAAGTAACTGCGAAGATCCTGTTATAAAGGAGCACGAAAACAGCAATTGAAATGAGCGAGAGAACAACGCAGATGATAACGTCAAACTGCGTGAGGGTTACGATCGATATGGAACCGAAGAGGGTGGTGCAGACATCGCCCGTGACGTTCGCTGACGAAGGGAAGATGTTCAGGAGAAGATAACCGAATGCCATCGCTCCGACCGATATCATCGCTATGGCCGAGTCGCCCTTGATCTTGGTGTTCTTGCCGGTTCGAAGAAGGATGACTGCCGCGATTATCGTAACAGGGAGGATGAGTACCATGTTGTTGGTGATCTTAAGAACTGACGCGACTGCGAGCGCACCGAAAGCCACATGGGACAAGCCGTCGCCGATGAACGAGAAACGCTTAAGGACCAGTGACACGCCCAAAAGTGCGGCACAAAGTGCGATCAGGATTGCAACGACGAATGCGTACCTGACGTTAGGCATCTGGAAGTACATCATGAGCTTACTTAACATTCGGCATCACTTCCTTTCTTAAGGAAATTCCTGCCGACAGAGCTCTCCAGATAATCTTCCTTCTTTCCGAAAAATATCTCTTCTCCGATATGGAGGATGTGACTGCCGTATTTCATGGCGGAGCCTGCATCATGTGTGATCATGATGATCGCAGTGCCTTCTTCGTTGAGTTTTGTAATGAGCTCGTAGAGCTCAGCCTGAGCCATAGGATCAAGTCCCGTGACAGGCTCATCGAGTAAAAGGAGCTTACCGGTGGAGCACAAAGCTCTCGCGAGGAGTACTCTTTGCTGCTGACCACCGGACAGGTCCTTGAAACTTCTTTTCTTGAGGTCGCCGATGCCGAGTCTTTCCATGCTCTCATCTGCGATCTGCTTCTCTTTTTTCGAGAAGAAAGGTCGTAATCCCAGCTTGCTTAAGCATCCGGAAAGGACGATCTCGCGAACCGATGCAGGGAAGTCCTTCTGGATCAAAGTCTGCTGCGGAAGAAAACCGAGCTCTCCCGGATTAAGTCCGTCGCCTCTCTCGATGGAACCGGATATAGGCTTCAGAAGACCGATAAGAGCCTTCATGAGGGTGCTCTTACCTGCGCCGTTCTCGCCCAGGATGCAAAGGTAATCGCCGGGGTCAACGGTGAAGTTCAGGTCTTTAACAACGACCATCGAGTCATATCCGAGTGTAAGGTCTTTTACTTTGAGAAGCGACATTTTTAACTCCTTATCCGAGAGCCTTTTTCAAGACTTCGTAGTTGCTCTCCATCACGCCCAGATAAGTCTTGCCGGAATCGGCTGCTGCCTTATCCGCGGACTGCATCGAGTCGAGGACTAAGATCTCCTGATCTTTTGAACTCGTGTTGGAGATAACCGTATTTGCTATTTTCTGATCTGAATTATCTATCGTGAAGATGTACTTGAGACCCAAGTCATCTGTCTTCTGCGCGAGGAATGATATGGTCTCGAAGCTCGCCTCAGTCTCGGCGGAACAGCCGATGAAAGCAGCGAAATAGTCAAGACCGTAGTCTTCAGTCATGTATCTGAACGGGAATCTGTCTGCGAAGATGAGCGTGTCAACGGATGAGCCTGAACAGAGCTCCTCATACTTGGCATCGAGTTCGTCAAGCTTCTCGATGTATGAAGCTGCGTTATTCTCGTAGACTTCTGCGTTAGCCGCATCGATCTCCTTGAGGCTGTCGGTGATGGCTCTGACGAACTTCTTGGAGCTCTTCAATGAGAGCCATACGTGCTCGTCATACTCAACTTCGCCTTCCTCATGCTCGTGTTCATGCTCATGATCCTCGTCTTCGTCGTGGTCATGATCTTCATCGTGATCATGATCATGCTCATCGGCTTCCATACCTTCTTTGAGTTCTTCCTCGAAAGCAGAATCGCCCATGACTTCCATGAGGTTGATGACCTTCATGTCCTTGTTCTGGGACTGCTTCAGGGCATCGTCGACCCAACCGTCGGATTCGCCGCCGACGTAGATAAACAGGTCGCATGTGGCAACCGTGAGGATGTCCTCAGTTGTTGGCTGGTAGCTGTGGAGGTCTACGCCCTTATCAAGGAGCAAAGTGATGTCGGCGTTGTCGCCTGCTATATTCTTGACCCAGTCATATTCCGGGAAAATTGTCGCAACGATGCTCGGCTTGTCGGAATCCTTTTTGGCCGCAGTGCTGCAGGCTGCGAAGGAACCCAGCGCGAGTGCTATTGCAAGAACTGTTGATATTGTTTTTTTCATTAATGTCTTACCTCGTTATTCTTGTTTTCGAAAAAGATAACAGACCGATCAATTATCCAGTCTGACCTTAAGGTCCACAAGAGTAAGATTTGGCAGTTCCTGCTCTTTGAGATTTACTATGGTTGTCGTGATCATCTTGACGGCGTGTGTCGTGAAAACAGTGGCGAAAACAACTGCCGTGATACTTAAGAGATTAATGCAGACGTCGATGCATTCGCAGATCTCACAGTGATCGCAGCAGCAGTCATGGTCGTGGTGTATCTCGACTGCCGTAAACAAAACCGAGAACAGCAAAGCGAAAGAGATGAGAAGGCACAGGATCTTTTTAGTCATGGCTGTGACCTCCTTTGTTGCAGTCTTTGCATGTTCCGTAGAAAACGGTCCTTACAGGATCGATGGAGAATTCGTGTTCTTTGCCGATATGGTCTTCCAGGGCTTCGATCTCTTCGCAGTGAAGGTGGAAGAGCTTGCCGCACTTCTCGCACTTTAAGTGGTAGCAACAACCCTCGTGATGGCTGTGCTCTCCGACATATTCGAAGCATGCGGATGCCTGGTTATCGATAGTATATTTCTTAATAATGCCTTCAGAGACCAGTGACTCCAGTCTTCTGTATACGGTGGACTGACCTATCGGAAGTCCCTGGGACTTGAAATATTCGCAGACGTCAGCAGCCGTAAGGTGGTTACCTTCGGATGCTTTGAGATATTCGAGAAGCATTTCCTTCTGCTTTGTCTGATAGGTCATCTGCGCGCATTTCCTCTCAATTTGGGAATCGTTCCCAATTATAGCACGGCGCATGAATAAGTCAATGTTATATATTTAATAAGGTGGGATTATTTGAGTTCGGCTTCACCGTAACGGACAAGTTCCGCATTCGTGTCCATTACATTCATATGATTATTGATCGCGTAGATGATTATGCTGTCCCTCTTGCTCTTGGGATACAGTTCGCTTTGTCCGGCAAGCTTTAACGCTTTCTGAGTTTCCTCCACGCTGAACTTCAAGCCTATCGCGATGGCGATGACCTTGTCGCGACCGGGGATCTTTGCGCCTTCGATGATCTGGGAAGTATAGGACCTATCTATCAGACTTGCCTTGGATATGTCTACCTTATAAAGATCTCTCTCGATCATGATATTCTTGATATATTCCGAGAAAGTAAGCGGGTAATTACCGTCCACATCCTTGATAAAGTTGCTCAGAGCTTTATCGTCCGAGATGTTGTTAAGGCGGGACATAAGATCGGTAGTTTCTTTCATAGCGCAATCACCTCTTACAGGGATTATAGCATCAGATGATCATATGACGGTAGAGTTTTCCATAATAAAAATGCCATCCGGGAAAGATCCCGAACAGCATTTTTGTATATTGCGGGTATATGATCAGCTCCAGAGAGACAATGCCCAGTTAATGATATCTCTATAGGCCATTCCGACGATAAGGATAACCAGTAAGAAGATAAAGATAATGATTGCTCCGAATATAAGGTCAAGAAGAGATAATACAAAACCGGCTCTTCTAAATCCGTTATGGCATCCGCTCTTTTTCGCGACTGATGAAAATACAATTCCAAGAATACCCATAACCACTTCGAGGAATGGTGCAACAAAGAGCATAAACAAGGATACTTCCATGGCTTTCGTTTTGCCGATAAAAAGAATTATATAGGCAAAAGGAGTCCAGAGCATGGCGAACAATCCCAAGATGAACGAGGTTAACGCCATAGGTTTGTTTGGTTTTAATGGTTCAGGATAATTGTTCATAAGATTCCCTCCTTAATTTATTTCTGCTTCGTTGTAATTTGCCAACAGCAAATTGGTATTGATAAGTGAATAGTGTTTATTCAGTGCAAAGATGATAACGCTGTCTCGTCTGCTTTTCGGATACAGAACACCTTCTTTTGCTATCGCAAGTAATCTTTGTGTTTCTTCTAGAGTAAGCTCAAGTGCCAACGCTATAGCGAGCACTTTGTCCCTTCCGGGTCTTTTCCTACCGTTGAGAATCTGATAACAATAAGTTCTTTCTATTCTGCTTGCTTTGATCAGACCTGAAGGGGTCATTCCTTTTTCCTTTAGCAGATTCTTAATATGATTGTCCAAAGAAATAGTGGAGATAACATCAATCTGATCCAGATACTTATCAAGATCCTTAGTGTTATTTGACCCGCTCAGTGCGTCCATCAATTCGCTTGTTTCCTTCACTTCAAAAACCCTTCCGTTTATTCGTATATTGAGAGCATTTTTTCGCTTATTCTGCTCATTACTTCTATGTAGTACTGATATTCTTCAGGTGTCATATCTGATTCGGACAGAGAGTTCATTGCCTTTTCAAGATCATCTATTTCCCCCTGAAGTTCGTTGATCTCGTTTAATGCTTCAAAGTAGTTTTTTGATCCGTCCAGCATTCCCTTGTAGAGATCCACGTACTTGTCGACATAAGCTTCGTATTCATCCAGAGCTTCCTTAACGGACATGTCATTTACAGTTGCACCCTGTGAAGAATTACCGGCTGTTGTTGATTGAGTGTTAGCCTCTGTTGATTTAGTAGTTGCAGTTGTTGATGTCTTATCGGCCAGACTTGTGTTAGGAGCATATTGTCTGATAAGTTCATCACATTGCTGCTCAGTCGGCTTTTCTGTATCTGCTGAGACTTTAGTGAATGTCTCTGCATCCCACAAAGGAGAAGTACTTGTTAAGTAGAATGAATCTGTTTTATTTGGATCAATATCAGCTTCTACATTACAGAGACTGTTTGTAACAAACATTTCTAATTTGTTGTCCTCGAGGGTCCATGTGTTTGTGCTGATTCCAAAGCCCGGATAATAATAATTGCTGGTCATGTCGTCTCTTAATACGAGAACACTTCCGTTGCTTCCAACATAAGTGCCCTGAAGAGCGGTTGCGAGATTACCGTTTTCTGCATTGCTCACAATAGCTGCTGCATCGCTGTTCTTCTTAGCTCTGTCAACACATGCGGCCAGGAATACAAACGGTATTACTACAGATAGAACGAGAGATATGATACTGAGTATGAGACCGGCCTTTTGTTTTCCAGTTTTAACTCCCATCCTGGAAGCATTACTTGCTTTTTTAATGCCTACAATTCCCAGGATCAATCCTACGATCGAGAGGAAAACGGTAATATCCATACATGTTCCGACAATTCCAAACCTTAATGAAGTAGTGGCATATTGTTCACCGGTCGGACCCTGTGTGTAGTTTTGCGGATAATGCTCAGGATTATTCTGTGGTGGGATATTATAATTTTGACTATTTACGTTAATAAGATTGGTTCCGCACTCAGAACAAAACTTTAAGCCGTCAGGGATATTATTGTTGCAATTTGGACAAGTCATACTATTATCGCCTCCCCTCTGATTGCGGTTTTCCGTATGTTTAAATAAATTTTAAGAAATCATGGTGTTTGATTGGTGTGCTAATAGCACACATTCAGTATTTTTAATCGTTTGTTAACAATAGACTGTAATGGCTGTCGTTCAGGCCTTACGACGATAATCGGATACAACTTGTGTGCTGTTGGCACACCCCGTGTTTTTTTGATTTTGCTAGCATCGAATTAAGTAACATAAAGGGGGTGATATTGTGAAAAAGCAAGTATTGATCTCTATCATTTCAGGTTCGGTTTTACTGGTTGCTGCAGGTGTCATCATAGGTATTGTTGCTACCAGACCAATGGTTCATTATAACAAAGGTGTTGAGCTATATAATGCCAATCAATATGCTCAGGCTATAACGGAATTTGAAGCAGCCGGTGATTATAAAAACGCTGCGGAACTATTGGCTATAGCTACAAAGCAGCAAGCCCTGGTAGACGGTGATCAAGCTATGCAGGCTGGTGATTATGCCTTGGCTTGTGAGAAGTATGCGGCAGCAGGTGATCTTGATGTTGGCGGAACGAATCTTTTCGAAGCGACAAAGAATAAAGTATATAAAGAAGGGCAAGATCACCTGGGAGCAGGAGAATATTCAGAAGCTGCTAATTGTTTTTCCGATTCGCGTTTTGGGTTCGACGATAAAGGCGAGAAACTTATTACCTGTGCTGAGGGAATGTTAGACAACGAGGACTATTCCGGTGTAAAGGATATCTTGGCAGATTATGGTCCCAATAGTATTCAATACAGTTATTTAGCATATGCATCGGCGATGGAAGCTTATAATTCCGGTGATAATTCTACAGCGCAAACTATGTTCGAAAAGGCGGGCTACCTTAGAGATGCCAAAGATATGCTTAGCAAGTCAACGTACAGTTTAGCAGTTGAAGATTTTGATAATGAAAGATACTTCGATGCTCTGGATAATTTCTCAAAACTCAGTCTGGATTATGAAGACACAAAAGACTATGTAAAAAAATGCAAATTTATGAAAGCAGATTATTTGCTGAGTTCCGGAGATTATGTAGGTGCAAAAGAAATATTCAAGAATTATGATGACGACTATGAGTATAACGGTATTCTTACATCTGACAGAATGGCTGAATTGGATAAGTATTCCGACTATTTTGATTTGATTGAGATCTGGAAATGCAGCTATGGAAATATAGATGCCAGACAGATATCGGGAAGCGCCTGGACATCATGGACATTGACAGACGATAAAATGGATAATAAAGGCGATTATGCCAGTGTTAACCTGACTTTTACTGTTTTGTATGATGGCAGTGTTTCCTTGCAGGGTACGGTCACATTCAGATGCCTGACTGAATACAGTTATGTAAAATCGCTCCTTGAGTTTGATGAGAAAAAATATACGATCAATGAGACGATAACATCACCATCAGGAACGATCAACCTGGACGATAATACTACTTTGAAATTCAGCAAGGATTCCCTGACATTGAAGTTCTCCAAGACGGATCAGGTTACTGCCTATACAAAGGAAGTGTGTTCAGCTGAATACAAATTCGAGCACTGATATTGGTTTTGAGATTCAAGGGGAGCGATCGTTTTCGCTCCCTGTTTTATTGTGTGATAAAAAGTGACAGAGTATAATTGTCTCATGGATATGTATGGGCGTTATAAAGTGATCGAAAAATTCTCGGATAGTCACTACCTTGTCCGCGACGAGGTAAGCGGTCTCGTGTGCTATATGAAGAAATTGACTCACTATGAGATCCCCGTGTATGAATATCTGAGAAGATCATCAAATCCCTATGTTGCAAGAGTATATGACTATTATGAAACAGAAGGATGCCTTCATGTTTTCGAAGAATACATAACGGGTCAGACACTCCATGATCTTCTGTTGAAGAATGCTCTTTCCGAAGAGAAGAAGAAGGATATCCTTCTTCAGATATGCGACGGACTTAAGTTCCTTCATTCTGCGTTTAGACCTATCATCCACAGAGATCTTAAGCCTGAGAATATAGTTATAACAAGTGACGGCGTTGCCAAGATCATAGATTATGATATAGCAAAGGTTTATAAACGCGGTCAGGATCGTGATACTACCTTGCTCGGAACATTTGATTATGCGGCCCCTGAACAGTACGGCTTTTCCCAGTCCGATCCCAGGACCGATATCTTTGCTCTCGGTAAGATCATCGAAGAGATCACCAATGACAGGGATCTTCTCAAGGTAGCCAGGAAAGCAACACAGATCGATCCTAAGAACCGTTACAAAGACATAGATGACCTTAAGTATGATCTTTTGCATCCGAAGCCGGAATTGTGGCCGCCTCCGGGATTCAGAAGAAAGAAAGTCTGGCATATGATAGTGGCGATCATATATATGCATATTGCCGCCTTTTTCATTATCGGCATCTCGGTAAGGGACAGTGACTGGCCTCTCAAGAAGCATATCTTCTATGGTATCGAGAATATTCTTACATTTGCTATTCCCGTGGATATTTTCTTCGGGTGGACGGGCTTTTTTGAAAGTCACATTTTTTCTTTTCGAAAAAAACATCCGGCAGTCTTTATTATTTCCGGAATAGTTTTGGAAATACTCATCGTCCTTTTGACCAGATTTATCAATCATAACGCTCAGGAACTGTGGTTGAATCGTTAATGTGCGAACAAAAAAGAAGCGCTGCCGATCGACAACGCTTCTTGGAATAAGGGATAGAATGAGGTATTTACTTTTCAAGTGCTTTCTTGTTCTTATGATATGCGAAAATTCCGCCTGCTATGGCCCAAGCGATTCCCGTAACTGCACAAGCTACGATGATGCTTCTTGCCGGGAGTCTGTTAAGGATGGCGCTGAGCATTAACAATTCTCCTGCTGCTCCGCTTACAAGTCCGATTACTGCTCCGTGTACTGTGTTGATAAGATTTGTGTTTTTCATTTTTATACCCTCCAAATTGTTTTTGTTTTATGGTTACATCTTAACGGGGGAGAGTAAAATCATCGTTAAAACGGTATTAAGATTTTTTCGGATTTGGTAAAGAAAAGATAAAGTTTAATCTGATATAATCTTTCGGAAAAGAATGTTTTTTTGGAGGATCATATGGAATTCGTTATAGATCACCTTGTGAAGAGCTACGGCTCTAAGCAGGTGCTTAAAGATGTCGATTTTGTTTTCGAAGAAGGAAAGATATACGGACTTCTGGGGCGTAACGGATCTGGTAAGACAACGTTCTTTAACTGTATCAACGGTGATATCGATATCAATTCCGGGTCGTTCTTCCTTCGTGATGAAGGTACAAAGATCGCTATCCTTCCTGAAGACATCGGTTATCTCGTATCAACTCCGACTGTTCCCGAATTTATGACCGGAAGAGAGTTTCTTAAATTCTTTATCGATATTCATGAAGAGGTTAAGCCTGACAGGACGATCGATGAGTATTTTGATTACATGATGATCCCTGAAGATGACAGGGACAGACTTCTTAAGGATTATTCGCACGGTACCAAGAACAAGATGCAGATGCTCCTTAACATCATTGCTTCGCCGAGACTTGTTCTTCTTGATGAACCGCTGACTACTCTTGACGTTATCATCGCGGAAGAGATGAAGAATGTAATAAGAAGCCAGAAGCAGGGAAGGATCACGATCTTCTCGACGCATCTTCTGGATGTCGCATTGGACCTTTGTGATGTCATTGTTCTCCTTAATCACGGCAAGCTCGAAGCTATCGATAAGAACGATCTGAACGACAGTGATTTTAAGGACAAGATAATTGCTGCGCTGAAGGACCAGGACGATGATTAAAGAATTATCGGTTTAAGGAGCATCGTGGGCTATAACGGCTTTATATTTGCGCTGAAGAAACTCCCTTTTATCGGCTCGCTCATTCCTGACAGATTATATGCAACCAAAGAGTTAAAATCCGTTTACTGGTTCTTCCGTATCATCAAGGAGATATTCCTTCTTTTCATAGGTAAGATCGCGGGACTCGGAGCGATCTATTTTATCTCGTTCCTGCTTTCTTCGGAATATAAGGAACTTGGTCTGACTACTGATATGACGGGATCTGTTTTATACGCGGATATCGCACTTTTCCTCTTCATTATATATGCCATAGCAGGGATCCTTATTAACAGGTCCGTATTCAGGTGTTCTACAAAAAAAGAATATCTCGTATTCATGCTCAGGATGAATGCTCGAAAACTTAATAATACGCTGTTCATCTATGACATATTTAAACTGGTGATAGGATATCTGATCGCAGGAGGCATAGGTCTTCTCTGCGGTGCACCTATATGGCTCTGTCTTTTCATACCTGTACTCGCCGTTTTCATCAAGTTGTTTGGTACAGGTTTTCAGGCATTCGGCTACAAGCTGAAAAGAAAAAGGAACAGAACACTTAAGAACAGTTATATCGCATTTATCATCAGGGTTGTCGGTGTTATCCTTCTGTGTCCGTTTGTACTCATATTGGTTGTCAACGGAGTTATGATCCCGTTTCAGGTGATACTTATTGTTGCTTTTGTTCTCATGCTGCTTGGAGTATGGGGATTCTATGAACTTAAGAACCTCGATCCGTTCATTCACAGAAGGGCTTTGCATGACAACATCGCGAGGGAAGAGATCGAGAGATACAGAGAACCCGATACCACCAAGAACTTCAAGAAGATAAGTGCATCCGGTACCGTAAAGGGGAATAAGAAAGGATTCGAATATCTTAATGCTCTGTTTGTCAGAAGACACAGGGGTATGCTCATATTGAAACCATTGGTCATCACTTTGATCATAGTGGTGTTAATGGCATTGAAGATATATGAATGCTACAAAGATCCGACGATGCTGTCATCGGATTCAACTGCAGGTAAATTCTTCAGGTGGGCGGTCCGGTATCATCTTCTGGGATTGCTGATACCGATCTCTATGGCCAACAATTCGTTTAAATGCACGCAGGCAATGTACATCAACTGTGACAACAGTCTCATGACGTTCAGTTTTTTCAAGCAGCCCGAAAAGATCCTCAAGTTGTTTGACATCAGGGTAAAACAGCTTTTGAAGATCAATATCGGTCCCGGTATCGCATGCGGATTATTTGCTGATCTGCTCCTGTTTTATACTGGCGGTCAGGATTATCCGTTGCATTACCTTGTGACGTTACTTATCCCTTTGCTGATCACTCTCATCTATTCGACCATCTGGCTCTTGCTCTATTATCTGTTCCAGCCGTTTACGACTACGGTAAAGGTAAAGAGCGGATTATATATTGTTGTAAGGGTCATCATCGCAACGTTCTTTGCGATGATCTTTTGGATACCGTCTCATTCCGCCATTCTTGCGGGGATCCTTATGGTCGTTGCAGCATTATTCATCTTCTTTATGCGTAAGCTGGTCTTTAAGTATGCGCCAAGGACTTGGAGGATCAAGACATAAAAAAACGGAGCACTCATCCCGATGGGAGAATGCTCCGCTGATCTTATCGTGATTCGGTTCACTTCTTAACGAGAAGTGACTTACCTGTCATCTCCTGTGGCTGCGGAAGACCCATGATCTCGAGAAGTGTAGGAGCGATGTCACAAAGACGTCCGCCTTCAGCGAGAGTATAGGAAGGATCATAGTTAACGAGGATGAACGGAACAGGGTTTGTTGTATGAGCTGTGTGCGGATCACCTGTCTCGTAGTTGATCATCTGCTCTGCGTTACCGTGGTCAGCACAGATGAACATAACACCATCCATCTTCTTAACTGCATCAACAGCAGCGCCTACGCACTGGACAATTCTCTCAACTGCCTTAACAGCTGCCTCGATAACACCTGTGTGACCTACCATGTCAGGGTTAGCGAAGTTGATGATGATAACATCGTAGTTACCTGATGTGATAGCAGCATCGAGTTTCTCGGAAACTTCAGGAGCGCTCATCTCCGGCTTAAGATCGTATGTAGCAACCTTAGGTGAGTTAACGAGTGTACGGTCCTCATCCTTGTTTGGCTCTTCGATACCGCCGTTGAAGAAGAATGTTACGTGTGCATACTTCTCTGTCTCAGCGAGACGGAGCTGCTTGAGACCGTTCTTAGCGAGGTACTCACCGAGAGTGTTTGTGATCTCTTCCTTCTTGAATGCTACGAACTTATTAGGGATCGTCTCGTCATAGTCCTTGAAGCATACATATGTCAAAGGCATGAAGCCGTTTGCTCTCTTAAGGAACTTGATGCACTTAGGATCAGAAGCGTCACCATCCTGAGCTGCGATATCCTCGTCGGAGAAGCAGAATGCCTTGGTGATCTCACGGGCACGGTCAGGACGGAAGTTGAAGAAGATGATGGAGTCGTTAGGCTTAACAACAGAAAGAGGCTTGCCGCTCTCGTCTGTGATAACTGTAGGGAGAACGAACTCGTCTGTTACGCCGTTGTCGTAAGACTTCTGCATAGCAGCGATACAGTCTGTATCCTTAACGCCTTCACCGAGTACGAGGGAATCATAAGCCTTCTGGATACGATCCCAGTTGTTGTCACGGTCCATAGCATAGTAACGGCCGGACATGGAAGCTACCTTACCGCAGCCGATCTCGTCCATCTTGTCAACGAGAGCCTGGAGGTAATCCTTACCGGATGCCGGAGGTGTGTCACGTCCGTCAAAGAACGGGTGAACATAAACGTTCTCGAGACCGTTCTTCTTACACATCTCGATGATAGCGTAGAGGTGCGTGTTGTGGCTGTGAACGCCGCCGTCTGAGAGAAGACCCCAGATGTGGAGGTCAGAGTTGTTCTCCTTGCAGTTGTCGATAGCACGGAGGAGTTCCTCGTTCTTGAAGAAAACACCGTCTTCGATGTACTTGGTGATAAGAGTGAGGTCCTGGTAGATGATACGGCCGGAACCGATGTTCATGTGACCTACCTCGGAGTTACCCATCTGTCCGTCAGGAAGTCCTACGGAAAGACCGGAAGCATATCCGAGCTGATACGGACACTCAGCCATGAGCTTGTCCATTACAGGTGTGTTGGCCATCTTGATCGCATTGCCCTCTTCGCGGTCTGTGATACCGTAACCGTCGAGGACCATTAAAACTACTGGTTTTTGACTCATAATATATGGTCTCCTTATATATAAAAATTTTTATAACTATATAATTGCCACAATGATTTTAAAGTATAAGCCCCTTACTTTCAACAAGATATATCAACAAAAAAATGGCGGGATTGCCGCCATCTTTTAGAGCCTTGGTTCTTATCAATCCGCCAGAAGACTTCTTTTCATTTCAACGATCCTGACATTCGGATCGACCTTACGGCATCTGTCTGCGATAGCCTGAAGAGCGGTTTCCTGTTGATAGAGGTCTTCGGAAATGACGAATCTCTTGCCGCTTTTTGTAGTTACGATGATCCTGTAGGTGTAGTAATCGATATATTTTGAATGAGAGACGGATTTCAAGTACGGAGTACTTCGCTTAGTGTGATACATCTTCTTGAATCCGAGAGTCGCGACTTCATCATAAGCTATAGCCGTTACACCTTTGTCCATGCCTATGATGATCTCCGGTGCGAGGAATACATGTACGCCCTGAAGATATTCCGTACCTTCCGAGTTCGCCTGATCATCGACCTCTTGTCTCGTATATAACTTCTCTCCGCATCGTGGCCAATAATGACCGATCAGATTGAAAGTATTGTCAACTTGTACTCCGATCAAAGCGACTATGAGACCTGTTACCCCGAACGAGAATCCGATCGGATGATCAGAAAGCGGCTCTCCTGTCCTGATCATATTGAAGAAGCTGGTTCCGATGAGAAAGAGGGAGATCCCAGCGATGACCAGGATGATATAAACCATCGTTCCGTCATAATTGACTTTTTTATTGATGATCTCGTTCGTATACCAGTTCTTAGGCTTAGGAGTCTTCGGAGGCTTCGCTTCGGCCTTCTTTTTAGCCTCGGCAGCCTTGCGCGCCATCTCTTCCTTCTTGCGTTTTTCCTTTTCGCGTTTGAGGCGTGCTTTGCGTTTGTTCTCCGCGGCTTTTATAGACTTTTGGGTTGGGGTTATCAGAGGTTTGTTCATTCGGTTCCCTTAAAAACAACCGCCTCAGGCGAAGCGATTGTTTTCTTTGTCATATGTATAGTCGATGATCTTAAGCTTGTCTTCGATCTCTTTGGCAGATACTCCGTAGGCTGCCGCGAACTCTTCAAGCGACGGATAGTTGTCGCGAAGCTGGGTATTCACAAAGCTTAGAAGCATCACCGGGTCTTTTGGAAGATTCATGTGCTTTACCTCCTGCAATTCATTTTATAGTGAAGAGAAGGAGATTTAAAGATAGAATATGCTATTCAAAACTGCCCTGAGTAATAATGCAGGCATTTTCTTTCCTCTCGATCTTGAGCTGAATAGTGTGTTGTTCTGTTATACCCAGTGTGCCGGATTCAACTTCGTCTGCGAGGATATCCATGAAGATAGGAACGAATTCGTTATATATTATCTTCAAAGTTGCGTCTTCTCCCAAAGTTAGATAACTGTTTTGAAGTCTCGTATAATTTTCTGCCATGTAATCGGCCTGAGCTACTTCCATCTCTGCTTTCAAAAGTGTCGAACTAAAGGTGTTGCCATAATCCTTCAGATTGATTTTCACAGTGCATATAGCTGTGTTTCCTTGGATCTTGATATCAGTGATCTCGTAATCTGAAAGCATGCAGTTGACCATTCTTGCTATACTTGCATCGATCTTGGTCTGTGCTTCCGAACTGAGACTGTCATAATCAATATCCGAATCACCGAATAGAGCATCTCGTAAGGAGGTACCATCGAAGAAAACTTTATAATCTTCAGTATTTCTGAATTCCTCGGATGTCAGAGAAATAAACAGATTCTCGTCCCCTTTCTTTAGCGATTCCATAAAACTGTCAGTAACTGTTCTAACTTCATCCTCACTTATTCTCGAAAAAGATGAACAAGCATTGAGTAAAAGTGTCGAAATGAGTATCAGAGAAAAAAGATTTATAATTCTACATTTTGTTCTTGACATAAGATCATGCCCCCTTCCTGAATAACGAATTCAAAATGTTAATTTGATTTTATGTTGTTGATATTATGGGATGGTGTGCCAATGGCACACATATTGGGAGAGTTTATCGACTGTTTACAGGTATTTAAGATAATCTTAAAATTGTTTCAATGGACATACAGAGGGCACACGGCTCTTTTATCATCGGATCATGGAGGTGGAATTTCTGATGGCGAGATTGCTGATCGTAGAGGATTCGTTTCAGATAAGAGAAGCTGTGGTGGACTTTTTCGAGCAAAAGGGAGAAGGCGCATTTACGATAGATGCAGCCGCAAACGGCGAAGACGGAATGAGAGCTGTAACAGCGAATACTTACGATCTGGTGATACTCGACATTATGCTTCCGGGACCTTCGGGATTCATGATCTGCAAGAAGCTCCGCGAGAGGAGCAACTGCCCGATCATCTTCCTGACCGCACTCGGAACCGAAGACAACATCCTCAAAGGCTATGAGATGGGGGCTGACGAATACATGGTCAAGCCTTTCTCCCTCAAAGTCCTTTACGCCAAGTGCCTGGCTCTTCTTAAAAGGCCTGAGAGAGTCACGGACGAGAAGGTCCTTACGGCAGGCGTTATCAGGTTGTACCCGACAAGGATGCAGGTCTTCGCGGCAGATGAAGAGATCGAACTCGCACCAAAAGAATACTTCCTACTCAAAGCGCTTATCGAGAACAAAGATCATGTTCTCGGCAGGCAGAGGCTTCTGGATCTCGTGTGGGGCGTGGGTTTTGACGGAAGTGACAGAGTGGTGGACAGCCACGTCAAGAAGGTCCGTCAGAAGCTGGGTCCTGCAGGAGACCGCATCAAAACCGTGATCGGCGGAGGATATAAGATCACGTAAGGGAGAATAGAAATGAGAAAAAACAAGACCATCAAAAAACCGAGTTTCATCAAGAGATTCTTTCTGTGCCTCGCGATAATGTGGGGCATAACCGGAGCATTCAGCGCAGTCGCGTATTGTAAGACAGATGCTAAGTTTCGTGACGATTTTGAGATCACCAACAGAAACTATATTGAGAAACTGAAGGATGCCTGTGAGGATTACTATCTGGCATATTCGGAATATGAGTTCAATAAGCACAAAGTCAATCCGGACGGGAATGAAGGATACTTCATGCTTAACAAAGCATACGTGAATCTGGTATTTCAGATGGACATGGTAGCTGCCAGTACAGGAATGTATATGGAACTTCGCGTGGCAGATTATGACGCCAAGCTTCTGGATTCGACGAGCATAGCAGATAAGGTTGTCGCTTATCCGTCCTTTACCAACGGAATAGCTGCACACTACCTATGGAATGCCGGCATGGCTCTTCCTGATGATACGATAGTCTTCGGAATGGACGTTGATCCTTCCACATTGTCTTTTGACAGCAACGGCGAGAAGATCGCTTTCACGAGCAGTGACAGGCTGTCAGCTAAGGATACGGAACTGGAAGAAAAAATGATGGAGATTAGCATTATCAATAATGATATCGGACTGCCGCTGTGGAACACATATGGTCTTTACGATCCTGAGTCAGTTAACGGAAACATAATCAGGTTCTATCAGGTGCCGGACTGCTACCTTGATACTGAAGCATTAATGGCTATCCCTCAGACGATCAAGACTGTCGGCATTGATGATGAAGAGAGGGTCTGGACCAACGAAGGAACGTTCGATACGAATAAATATTTCTATTCTTCCGATTCGCTCTTAAGTGACAGCAGGGAAGTCGGCAGAAGTACTCTGATCGTAAATTATCAGCCTGAAAATATGCTCACTTCAGACGACCTGAGCGTGGTATATGACGGAACTACTTTAAAGCACATAAACGGCAAGAAAGATGATATGACCATGGTCCTGTCTAACGGTGAATCGATAGATGTGGAACTTGCAGATATGATCGATTATTCCAGATGGGTCCTGTGGATAGCTGAACCGACCTATGTCAGCTTTTTTGAAGCTGCTCCGAAGATCGTCATCGCCAACATCGCTTTGTGGCTGGGTATCGCTCTGGTGATCGCGCTGATCATAGCCTATGTCGGATATATAAGAGCCAAGTCAGTCTATGATATCGTCGAATACAGAAGAAAGACTACGGACAGCATGGCACATGACCTTAAGACTCCTCTTGCTGCGATCTCGCTTTATTCCGAGAACCTGGAAGAAAACATCAACAACGACAAACGCTCATACTACTCTTCGAAAATAAGGGAGAATGTAGACGTTATGAACAACATGATAGAAAGCAACCTGAATTTCTCGCAGATCGAATCGGGAAAGATCAAAAAGACGTTCAGTGAAGTTTCCGTAAAGGGTGTGGTTCAAAGCGAGTATGATGCGGTGGCGGATGTTTTCGAGAAGAAAGATATAAAAGTAAATATCAAGGGAGAAGACATCAAGATCAAGACGGATGAGAAACTTTTCCGTCAGGCGATGCGCAATCTCCTGAGCAATGCGATCAAGTTCACAAGACCGGGAACGGAAGTCGGCATAACAATGGATAAGGCCGGACTTCAGATGTCGAACAAGACGGATGAGAAGATCGAGGACATCAAAAATATTACAAAACCGTTCGTAAAGGGCGATTCGTCCAGGGGAAGCGAGACCGGCTCGGGACTGGGCCTGTCGATAGTCGAAACCAGCCTAGAGGCAGCGGGCCACAGGTTCAAAGTGGATAAAAAAGGAGATGTATTTACCGCCTTGGTATATTGGTGACAAGGTCAAAAAATTGTTATTGATTTATTCAGGGTTAGTATATATAATTGTCGCGGAAGGGCTATAAAAATCGTGGAGGTGATCATATGATCAAATCGCGAGGAATAGTTTCCTTCGCATTAGCGGCGGGCATAGTTATGACTATGTTCTCCTCAGTTTTCGCAACACCGGCATGGGATGTAACGGGACACTGGAATCCCGGCGCAGGTGAAACAGAATTCGATTGGCGTTCAAAGCCGGGTGAGATGGAGGTAGATCTTTCTCCTACTACACCTCAGTATACAACTGATCCATCAGATTACTTTTATAAAGATGCTTATGGCAAAATGAACCAGTATAGTCAGAAGACAGTAACTTTTGACTATAAGGGCACTGTAGCCAAGCCAAACCTGATTTTCAGAGCACCTCTTGTTGGTGGTAACGGAGATTATATATACAATTTCGGATCGAAAATGGCCGGAACCATGAATATATATAATGCCAAGGTCATGGAGATGAGGATCAATACAACAAACGCTTTGAACCTGATCTTCCATGATTATGATGACGACGAATATTTTCCGACAATTAATTCAAACAATAAAAGTAGTGATCTTTCAGTTTCTTTGATGGGAACGACAAAGCAAAATGTGACTGTCGGCAGTGGTTACAAAGGTATAGATTATTCTATCAAAGACAGCACCACGCTTAAGTCGGTTACAGTCAGTGAGTCTATAACTACGGTTCCTGACAATGCATTCTATAATGACACAGCTCTTTGTGCCGTATCACTTCCGAGCACAATAACTTCTATTGAGTACAGTGCTTTCTATCATGATACTGCACTTAAGACTCTCGGTATTCCGAAGTCCGTTAAGTCTATCAAGCCGGATGCGTTTGAAAAATCCGGTATTACGACGATCAACTATAACGGAACAATGGCTGACTGGGGAAAGATCGATATCTACGAGACACATCTGGACAGATTTGATAATCCTTATATCTCTTTTGACGGATTGCTTACTGAACATGCGATCACAGTTAAGTGTACGGACGGAAATATCGTTCTTCCTGCACGTTCCCGCAATACAAATTCTTATACCGGTGTATCGGGTTATGTTGCCCAGACAGGCGGCAAACCGGGATTTGCATGGGAGATCAACGGCGGAAGCATGAAGGTCATCGTTGGAGCTGACAGTTCAAAATATTGTTATACATCCATGGATGAGTTCTTTGATAATCTTCCGGTTGACGGTCAGACTTTGATAATCACACGTGAAAAGGATTACACAGGTGAAGTTATATTTGCTCCTGAGATCACAAGAAAAACAAATAACAATATTAAAGTGTCCGTAAGCAAGAACTATAACGGCGAGATCGTACTTGATTTTCTTAAGAAAGTTAAGAGCATCCAGACATTTTCTAACGACACCGTAACGATCAGAATGAAAAATGTTGATCGTAATACATTGCCTGACATACCTCAAAACGAAACGAACAATCTCTATCTCGAGTTCGGTAAGTTTACGGGAAGCACCATTACGTTCCCTGCTTGTTACGATGAAGTAAGCGTTGCATTCAATAACAAAGATAAGATCGAGACAGCAGTTTTCGATTCCAGCATCAAGACGATCAAGAGTCCTGCTCTTAAGGACAGCAAGAACCTCAAGGAAGTTTTCCTTCCTAGTTCCGTAACACGTATCGAGTATGAGGCTTTCTCGAACTGCGATAAGCTCAAGAAGATCGATATGCCGTCTTCTGTTAATTGTCTTTTCGATACGACTTTCTCCGGTAACGCTGAGTTTACGGATATCTACTATGACGGCTACAAGGCTGACTGGGAACAGATAGGTATCGATTCCATCACAGCTGTTACTAAACCTTATACGCTTCTTTTCGAAAAAGGTGTAGTGATCCACTGTAAGGATGGAGACATCGGTGAGCATGATCCTGAGGAAGTTACACCACCTACAGGCGGTCCTACTCAGACACCGTCAACACCTGCACCATCTACACCTGCTCCTTCAACACCGGCACCTTCTAACCCGTCAACCACAGGCGGCGGATTCGAAGAGTTCGTTGAGAGACTTTACACAGTTGCTTTGAACCGTGCTTCCGAGCCTGAAGGAAAAGCTTTCTGGTGTGAGCACGTTGGTAACGGAGACCTTAACGGTGCACAGTGCGCTAACGAGTTCCTCTTGAGTAAAGAATTCAACGACAGAGGATTGAGCGACGAGGAATTCCTCAAGGTACTCTACAAGACATTCTTTGATCGTGACGCAGCAAATGATCCGGACGGCTTTAACTTCTGGATGAACAGTCTTAAGACTGAAGGCCGTGACAAGGTAGTTGACGGATTCATCAACTCGACAGAGTGGTGTAACATCTGTGCTTCCTACGGAGTTAAGTCCGGTGCTACAAGAGCTAAAGCAACCATCGCATCTAAGAATGCAACAGCATTTGCAACAAGGCTTTATACCGAGTGCCTCGGCCGTGATCCTGAGGAAGGCGGACTTAAGTTCTGGAGCTTGGGACTTACCAATCTTGAGCTTACAGGTAAGCAGGCAGCTCATGAGTTCTTCTTCAGTAAAGAGTTCAACGACTTTAATCTTGATAACAAGGGACTTCTGACAAGAATGTATAAGACATTCATGGGTCGTGAACCGGATGATGACGGAATGAACTACTGGCTTAAGGAGATGAGCAATGGAATGACCAAGGAACAGGTCTTCGATAATTTTGTCAACTCCGCAGAGTTTACTCAGATCTGTAAGGACTACGCGATCGACAGAGGATGATCTCCGAATAACTTAATAATCTATCGGGGGACTGTGATGTTCTTTAAGAACACACAGCCCCCCATTCAAGTATGAAATTATGAAACAGTGAGGGTATTGATTTGAAGAGATTTTTAGCAGCGTTTATCACTATAGCTTTAATGCTAGTTCTTTTCCCTTTCGGTTCTGATGTAAAGGCAGCAGGACTGATAAGTAAGAAATTTGATCTCGGCGGAAAAGGAGCCGCAACGGGATACATCGGAGTATCCGCGAAAGAAGGATACGACAAAACAAAAGGATATGGTTTTGGACAGTTGAATCTTGCCGAAGATGTTGATGCCAAAGGTAAAGGTGCATTAAGTGACGCGGTAAGATTTAAGGGAGGAAACGGAAATTTTAAAGTTGATCTTCCGACGGGTGTCTATAAGATAACCGTTACAACAGGAAACGATACTTCATCAACGATAGTTGCAGAGGGTGTAAACCAACTGTATTTTTTGACCGGAAATAATGCGGTCGATTCTTTTACTATCCCTGTCACGGACGGTCAGCTTAATATCTATGCGACTTCAGGTGTGGGAGATTTCCATTCGATCAGTACGATCGAGATCGAACAGACATCGACAGGTACTACAACTAAACCTACGATCTGGATCTGCGGTGATTCCACTGTTGCCAGCTATTACAATGTAGGTGAAGATGATAAGCGCGGCTGGGGAGAATATCTCAGTAAATATGTTGATACGGATAAGTATGACATAAGGAACATATCTGCCAGCGGACTTACATCGGCAAGCCTTATCAAATCTCTTTACCCTACGGTGGAAGCATACGCTAAGAAGGGAGATATAATCCTGTTCTCAGTCGGTATCAATGACTACACTGCTGAGTATCGCGCTCACAAAGATGCCATCGATCCGACCAACTATATTAATAACATGACTTATCTTGTCGATAATGCGAAGAGCAAAGGCATGACAGTTTATCTTGTTAAGCAGCACGGCAATCTCGAAGACTGCCATAAGTATCCTTTGCCTCAATATGCGTGGTTCGGTAAGGAACTTGATTCTTTAGCTTCTTCCAAGAAAGTCGGTACGATCGATCTTTTCAGTCCGTGGCTGGTTCTGTGTCTCGAGAAGACATCTTTGATAGCGGATCAGTACTATAGTGAGGGGATCCATCTTAATGCCGAAGGCTCGGATATCCTTGCTCAGATGGTATCCGATCAGCTTTTCCCGTCGGGATCTTCAGGTTATACATACGTTGACCCTTATCCTGAATTTGAGGGAACAGTCGGCTATGAGGCAGAGGTTTCAGGCGAGATCATAACAAATCCGCATAAGGGTTATGTTATGGAAGTTCATAATCCCGCTATGCTCTATTCGGGAGGACATCCTCTCGGGATCGACGGTTCCAAGGATAATCACGCATGGGACGTAATCTCCACATGCTGCAGCGTTATCTATTGGGAAGATCTTAACCCTGCAGAAGGCGAATATAACTGGGATCTGATCGACAACATGCTCGAAGCTTGCGAACAGGCAGGATTGACATATGCGATCCGTATCATCCCTTATTCGACTGCAACCGGTTCGGACGACAATTACGGTGAATCCCATGACTTTGTTCCTCAGTGGGTCTATAACAAGGGAGCCAAGAAGGACATCACCAAATACAAATACAAGGATAATTCACCTGAGATAAAGGTTCCCAATTGGTCGGATCCTATATATATCCAGGCTTATAAGGATCTTATGACGGCGATCGCCGAGCGTTATGATAATGACCCGCGCGTGGAGTATATCGAGATCCGTGCATTCGGCAACATGGGTGAGTGGCATTGTTCCGAATTCACCAACAACTTCCTGCCGTCAGTTGAGATACAGAAGGATATGCTGGATCACTATAAGAAAGTTTTCAAGAACACCCCTTGCAGCGTTTTCGTAGACGCCAGAGGAGAGATATATGATTATTCCGTTTCACTCGGCTTCGCGAAGCGTAACGACGGTCTCATCATGGCAAAGAATTCGGAGTGGGAATTGGTACCTGCGTACGAAGCAAACGTCATGACGATGGGTGATAATCACAACACATACGAGACAATGCTCAAGCAGGACGGCAGCACTTATCTTAAGTGGACCCGCGAGCATTACCGCGAGTGCATCGAGATATCTCATCTGACCTTCATGGCCATCGACCAGGACAGCGGCTGCGGCTACAAGATCTATAGCGAGCAGCAGGATCTTATCGATGAGATGTGCAACAGACTCGGATATGATCTCACCGTAACCTCAGCAGAGAGAAACGGCAATCAGCTTAAGGTGACGATCAAGAACATAGGTCTCGCACCTGCATTCTTTAACATTCAGCTTGCAGCCGAGATCACTGACGAGAACGGAAACAAGATAGAGAACTTCGGTTCGCCTGTCCTTATCGAAAACGGTACCTTCCGCGACGAAACTTCCCAAACGTTCCTCTTCACATACGACGGTACTCTTGACGAAAATGCGACCATCTGTCTTGCAATGTACGATGTCAGCAAACCGTTAAAAACCAACGGAGATCCTCAGGTCAGATTTGATAATAAGAATAATCTTTCAAATAACAGATTAAAACTTGTTGTAAGCTGGACTTCACCTGAGAATTCTTCATCTTCGACTCCGTCATCTACACCTTCAACAACAAATACTCCGGGAAAGACTCCGGGCAGTACACCTGGAAAGACACCAAGTAAAACACCGGGCAATAACCCGGGTAAGACTCCGGTTTCAGGTTCTTCAAATGAACAGGGAACAGAGGTAACTTTCGAGGACTTTGTTGAGAGACTTTACGTTGTAGCTTTAAACCGTGCATCCGAACCTGAAGGAAAAGCATTCTGGTGTGAGCACGTTGGTAACGGAGATCTCACAGGTGCCGAGTGTGCTAACGAGTTCCTGTTAAGTAAAGAATTTAACGACAGGAACTTAAGCGATGAAGACTTCCTGAAGGTTCTCTATAAGACTTTCTTCGACAGAGATGCAGCGAATGATCCTGACGGCTTCAACTTCTGGATGAACAGTCTTAAGACTGAAGGAAGAGACAAAGTCGTTGACGGATTTATCAATTCAACAGAATGGTGCAATATCTGTGCTACTTACGGAGTTAAGTCAGGTGCTACAAGAGCTAAGGCTACTGTTGCTTCCGCGAACGCGATCGCATTTGCCGAGCGTCTGTACACTAAGTGTCTCGGAAGAGATGCTGAGACAGAAGGTCTCAACTTCTGGAGCCTTGGTCTCACTAACCTCGAACTTTCGGGTTCAGAGGCCGCACATGAGTTCTTCTTCTCTAAGGAGTTTAATGATCATAACTTTGATAACAAAGAACTTCTGACGAGAATGTACAGAACTTTCATGGGACGTGAACCTGATGACGACGGTATGAACTTCTGGCTTGGTGAGATGAAGAACGGAATGACCAAGGAACAGGTCTTCGATAGCTTTGTTAACTCCGCAGAGTTCACTCAGATCTGTAAGGACTACGCGATAGACAGAGGCTGAACAGATATTTTCGAGAGGAAAAAGAATTGAAGAGATTTATTTCATTGATGATCACGGTTGCTCTTATCCTGGCTATCTTTCCGGCTTTCTTTGAGGTAAGGGCAGCGGCACTGATAACTAAGAGATTCGACCTTGGCGGCGGCGGGACAGCATCCGGATATACGGGTGTTTCCGCCACGGAAGGTTATGACAAGAATAAAGGATACGGCTTCGGACAGTTGAACCTGGTGGAGAATGTTAAGGCCAAAGGAACCGGCGCACTGAGTGATGCCGTCAGGTTCCACGGTGCATACGGCAACTTCAAGGTTGACCTTCCCAAGGGCGTTTACAAGATAACTGTAACGATCGGTAATGACGAATCATCAACTGTCGTTGCAGAAGGTGTTTCCCAGCTTTATTTTCTGACCGGAAACAACGCATCGGATTCCTTTACCATACCGGTAACAGACGGACAGCTTAATATCTACGTTACTTCCGGAGTCGGAGATATTCACTCCATAAGTACCATCGAGATCGAACAGACCTCAACGGACACTGTGACAAAACCGACTATCTGGATCTGCGGTGATGAGAATGCTGCGAGTTTTTACAACGTTCCGGACAATGCCATAAGAGGATGGGGTCAGTTCTTGCCGAACTATATCGATACGAATAAGTACGATGTAAGAAATATCTCCTGTAAGAGCGTTACTGCTTCTGCGATCAAGGCAAGTCTTTTTCCTACCGTAGAACACTATGGCAAGAGCGGGGATATAATTCTCTTCGACGTGGGATACAACGAATATTGCAAGGAACTTGATGCATATGTTAAGAACAATAATGATCCTATAGATCCCAGTGGTCTTATCAAGGATCTTACCTCCATGGTCAAAAGCGCAAAGAACATGGGAATGACAGTATATCTTGTCAGGCATCAGGGTACCAAGGGCGATGCTCACAGATACCCAATAATCACGAATAAGTATTTCAACAAAGAGCTGGATCAGATCGCAGCATCCGAGAAGGTTGGCACATTGGATCTGCTCAGGCCTTTTATAGAGCTTTCCCTGAAGAATTACTACTTCGAGATGAAGGATTATTATGCTTCCGACGATACTCACTTTACTGCACTTGGAGCCGACACTGCAGCGCAGATGATAAGCGAGCAATTGTTCCCTCATCCGAAGCAGTCCCATATAGAAGCATGGCCTGATCTCGGAACTCCTTCGGTCATCTATGAGACGACAACATCGGGACAGGCGATCGCCAATCCTCACAAGGGATATGTCATGACTGTTTACGGTCCCGACATGATCGAGACGGCTTATGACTGGCCATATGCCATGAACGGCTCAGCCGACAACAAAGCCTGGGATGTCGTCACCATCGTAAGCGGTTCGCCTCACTGGGAGGATCTGAATCCTAAGGAGGATGTATACGATTGGTCCGAGATCGATGAGATCCTGGATACCTGCGAGAAGTACGGCCTGACATACGGTATCAGGATCATGCCGTTCTCCTCATATCTGGGAGAAGACTTTGTCCCTGATTGGGTATATGCAAAGGGTGCAAAGAAAGACACTGCCAAGAGAGTAGAAGATTCGGTTCAGAAATCAGATAATCCACCGGATTACATCACTTTCCCTGACTGGGACGATCCGATCTATCTCGATGCCTGCAAGAAATTTGCGAAGGCTCTGGCCGAGAAATACGACGGCGATCCGCGTGTCGAGTTCATCGATATAAGACCTTTCGGTGATTACGGCGAGTGGCACACTGCTTTCACTGAAGGGAACTACATGCCTTCACTTGATATCCAGAAGGACATGTTGAACTGCTATGCCGAGGCCTTCGATGAGACATTGCTGGTCCTTCCTTCCGACGGCTGGGGCGAGATATATGAGTATGCTGTCTCCCTGGGTATCACCAAGCGTGACGACGGCCTTATCTCCACTCCTAACATCGAGTGGGGTTTGATCCCGGCATATGAAGCAAACCTGCCTGTCATGGGTGAGAACCTCTGGCCATACAGCATGATGCAAAGTTATGTCCGTGTGAATGATTATTCATACATCAACTGGTCACCGGACCGTTTCCGTGAGACTATCGAGATATCGCACCTGTCCATCTTCGCTCTCGATCAGGACAGCAACTGCAGCTACGACTTCTACAAAGCTCAGAAGCCTGTTATCGATGAGATGTGCAACAGACTCGGTTACAACTTCACCGTGACACGCGCTGAACTCTACGGCAACAAGCTCGTCGTCAGCATCAAGAACACAGGTCTTGCACCTGCATTCTTTAACATCGATCTGTGCGCTGAGATCACTGATGCTGAAGGAAACAAGATATCAAATTTCGGTTCGCCTATCCTTCTCGAAAAAGGTTCCTTCCACGACGATTGGGAAAAGACATTCACTTTCGAGTACTCAGGTGACCTTCCGAAAGATGCCACCATATGCCTTGCGATGTACGACAAGGATAATACTCTTGTTCAAGGCAAAGATCCGACAGTCAGATTCGACAACAAGAATAATCTGTCCAACAACAGATTAAAACTCGTAGCAACCTGGACCTCATCCTCCGGCAGCACAACTTCTGCTCCGACCGGTTCATCGACACCTTCCAATAAACCGTCGACTCCGACAAACAAACCGTCAGGTTCATCTTCGGTCGGAGGCTCATCGACCTCAACGGAGTCTTTATTGTCTTTCGAAGATTTTGTTGAGCGACTTTACGTAGTAGCGCTTAACCGACAGTCCGAACCTGAAGGTAAAGCATTCTGGTGTGAACATGTAGGTAATGGCGATCTGACAGGTGCTCAATGTGCAAATGAGTTCTTACTTAGTAAAGAATTCAACGACAGAGGATTAAACGACGAACAGTTCCTCAAGGTCCTCTACAAGACATTCTTCGATCGTGATGCAGAGAAGGATCCAGATGGCTTTAACTTCTGGATGAACAGTCTTAAGACTGAAGGCAGAGATAAAGTAGTTGACGGTTTCATCAACTCGGAAGAATGGTGCAACATATGCGCTTCCTACGGAGTTAAATCAGGTGCTACAAGGGCAAAGGCAACCATAGCATCCGCTAATGCTACGGCATTTGCAACCAGGCTTTATACAGAGTGTCTCGGAAGAGATCCTGAAGCTGAGGGACTTAAGTTTTGGAGCTTGGGACTTACCAATCTCGAACTTACAGGTAAGCAGGCAGCTCACGAGTTCTTCTTCAGTAAGGAGTTCAATGACCATAGCTTTGATAACAGGGAACTAATCACCAGGATGTATAAGACATTCATGGGCCGCAATCCTGAAGATGAGGGAATGAACTTCTGGATTAATGAGATGAAGAACGGAATGACCAAAGAACAGGTCTTCGAGGAGTTCGTTAAGTCTTCGGAGTTTACTCAGATCTGTAAAGACTACGCTATCGACAGAGGCTGATAACTTTTCATCTGATATGACAGGGGGCGTCACTCGGGCAGACTTTTGCTCTGGGGACGCCCTTTTTGCTTTTCTGTAGACGAGGCATGAAATGATCCTGTTAATCACATAAATTAAGGTGCAAGTGATATATGCAAAGGAAGAAAACGCCTGTATAATTTTTTATAGAGTCTAGGAGTGGAAGTATATTTTATGCGTGGAGGTGATCTGTTATGACCAAGTCGCGAAGATTATTGAGCATCGCTGTTGCAGTGTTCATGGTTTTTTCCATGTTCTCGTTTGTTTATGCTGACCCATCCGGCTGGGACGCGGCAGGTTATTTGTATCCCGGTACTATGGGAACTAATTCCACAGGATTTAACTGGCGCTATAAGAAAAGTGAATTACAGATAGATTTTGCCCCGGCTGCTTATTCGGGTACAACAAGTTCGGTAAATGACTTTTATATATGCTTTAACAAGGCTCAAGCCGGAAATGCATGTAAAGTAGTATGCAGTTATCTGGGAAATGAAAATTTCCCCAGCCTGAAATTCTACGGGAACAGTACCAGGGAGTATGTCTTCGTTTTTGACAGCTCAATGTCCAATACGCTGACACTGGATTATGTTAATCTGCAGTCGATATCAGTTGAGACGACAAAGAAATTTAATCTGAACATAGAAGAATTCAACTCGAGTTATATGCCTACCATACTTACGAACAACAGCGAATCCCTCTCTATTTCAACCAAAGGATGTACGAAGACAGAAATAACTATCGATTCGTCCTACGGTAAAGAGAATGTGGATTTCAAGGTCAGAAACAGTTCTGTTCTTAAGAAAGCCAACATCGATTCAAGTATAACGACGATCCCGGCATCTGCATTCTCTCAGGATACAGCACTTACGAGTGTAAATATCCCGAGCTCGGTCACTTCTATCGAATATTCGGCATTTTATCAGAATACGAGTCTCAAGGAGATCCATATACCTAAGTCGGTAAAGACAATAAGACCTGATGCGTTTGAGGATTCCGGATTAAAGAATATCTATTATGACGGAACAAAGAAGGATTGGAATGAGATCAACATATATGAGACTTATTTTGATGAGAATG
>JAILPW010000061.1:0-6110 GCA_024699245.1 Clostridia bacterium
ACTGGAATTCTTCCTAAAATACAGTCATCTGTACAGTTCTAAGAAACTGTACTTATCACGGGAAAAACAGCGAAATTACAGTCATCTGTACCGTTATAGGACTGTACAAGCAACGGGAATTCTTCCCAAAGTACAGTCATCGGTACAGTTCTAAGAAACTGTACTTATCACGGGAAAAACGGTGGAATTACAGTCATCTGTACCGCTATAGGACTGTACAAGCAACGGGAATTCAAAAGAAGAGCAAAATGAATGGGGGTGCCCCAAGTGAGTTCAATCACTTTTGAGACATCCCCCTTTTACAGATCAACTTATCTTCATGACCCAGGTCATGAGTCCGTCGGTATATATCTTACCGTACATCTTATTGGCATCACCTTCGGTCTCATAATCGATCGAACCGTCGGCATTCTCCGTTATCACCAATTTCTGACCGATAAGCTCGTCACCCAGGTAATCCTTGGCATTGTCAACGGTATCAAACTTGATGAACATGGTCTTCAGTTTTTCCTTAAAATCTGAAGCTATAAGGACCTCTTCCACACCGACTGCCGTATTATCAAAGCTTCCGGCATTATCTCCGAGTTTGGACTCCATGATGATATTCGGATTATCCTTATTCTCATCGATAAAGTCCTTGATGGTCTGACATTTAAAATCTTCAGTATCAGCGTAGACCGCCGCAGGAACATATGTCTCATCAGTTTCCGGATCTGAACTTTTATCGGCTTCAATGTCTTCGTTATCTTCTTCTGAAGATAACGCCTCGACTTCGGTCGTCTCCTTTGTCTCGGTTTGTTCTTTACTGTCACATCCGCTAACGGCAAATATGGATCCTGCCACGGACACGGTAAGGATCACCGCCATTAGTTCTTTCTTCATTTGTTACACCTTTCAGAGGATCTTCTTAAAATCGTAGTAATGCATGTCCTTGTCGTACTTCATGAGTGCAGGAACAAAAGAATTTGCAGAGATGCCCTTGGATTCGACTTCGCTCTTGGTGAGCTTTATGTTCCTGGTGTAGAATTCGTCGTGCTCAGATGAGTAGAACATAAGCATAACCTTTGCTTTGTCGCCTTCTTCATCAACTGATACAACGAGACCGTTGGACGTATACATGTTTTTTCCGTCAGCCTCAGTATAGGTCTGGTTTCTAAGTTCGTTCTTCTTTTCTTCGGGGATTTGAGCCAAGATCTCGTCGGTCTTAGCCTTGGTCTTTTTCGAGAGTTTGATGATGACGACTGCAAATATAGCACAGACGACAACACCGATAGCAAGTCCGGCCCAACTTCCCGGTCCCATAATGATCATAGATTTGCCCTCCTTTTATTCGGAAATAAAGACTCCGTTGCCGAATGCATCATTTCCGTTTAAATCTTTTTTATTTGTAAGCATGTAAACGACCGTTCCGTAACCCGCTTTCTTATCAAGAACGATCTGTGCGAAAGAAACCGCATAAGTGTGGTGAACGGCTCTGTTTCCTTCCCACACATAAAAGCTGACAGGAATAGGCATTCCCGGAGCCCCATAGTCGTACTTACCCGTAAGCATGACCTTACGGATGTACTTCTTCTTCGTAGCCATCCATACGTGACTATTATTGGTGAAGATCACCGTAAACACTATGCTCGCGACAAGAAGGATAACAGCGATCACCGTTATGATGATAAAAGGCACGGGCGAGCTGCCGTCAGCCAATCCTGCAACCGTGAAGACATATCCCAGACCGATAAAGATAAAGAATAAAAGTCCGAGAGCTATGCCGCCAACGATCTTTGAACCCGTGTATCTGCCGTATTTCTTATATGCTCTCTTGATCATATCCTTATCTTCTTTGGTAACTTCCCTGGCGGGATCACGCGGAAGATCAAGGATCAGCGGAGTCGGAAGCTTAACGGATATGCTCTTATCCACGTCGAAGTCTACATCCTTATGAACGGCTCCCACCAGTTCATATGACGTTCCGTTCGCAGGCAGGAGATAGTAATACCCTTCAACATACAAAGAGATCATCCTTCGACCCTTTGTAAGTATTCCCATATAGTCATAATACTTGTACTCGAAAATGTACGGATAACCGTTCTCATCAACAAGGTCATCCTCAATATATGTGATCATCTTCCCGTTGGGTGAATCACTTACCTCAGAACAGGTCACACCATTAAAGAGAACGTTGTCCGGATCAAGCTTCTTGAGAAGCTCCTTGGACCCGAGTTCTCTTAGTTCCTGAACTATTATTTCATACTCTTCTTTTGTAGGTTTTCTTCGCATAAATCGAGATTATCACTTTGAACTGTCAATTTCAATGATAACCTCTTTTTTTAGACTATACATTAACTCTAGATGATTTCTTTATGATCAATGAATGTCCTTTCACAGTTGAGAAAAAAAATCCATACTCTGATATCCCAATTTGGTATTTCCTGAGTAGTTCCGTCTTCAAACTCAAATATGGTATGTGCATAGGAATCTTCACGATCACTCGACATAAACGCGCTATAATCATATCTGATCAGCTTGTTGAAATCGGTCCTGTACAGTCCGAATTCCTGCCTTTCTCCTTCACTTTTTTCGTAAGCGAAGACACACCCATCATCACCCTTATAAGCGTAATACATTTTATAAGGCATCTCTTCGTCGTAATTCACAATCATTGTCACGGCTACGATCTTCCCATGCTCATATCTCGGTATACGTATGCTGTACAAATAATCTGCCAGAACTCCGATCGCAATAAGTGCGACCGCTATAACCACGATCATTATTCCTAACTTATTTTTCTTCATATCATCACCCGCTTATTAATCCCACTTGTGATCTATGAATGTTTCCTTACATGCCCTGAAGAATGTGCTCATCCTGTAATCGATGTCGGAAACCGCCAATGTTGTTCCGTCTTCGAACTCAAATATGGTATATTCGTGATCTTCGTCAGCGACCTGCTCCATAAACTTGTTAAAGTCATTTCTCATGAGCTTGGTATAATCTGCCTTGGAAAGATCGAATTCCTTCCTATGTCCCTTGCCATCCTCATACGCGAATTTGTATCCGTCACCATCCTTATAGGCGCAGTATTCGAAATGAGGCTCATCCTTATCAGCCAGACAAATTATGTGACTGCATCCGCCGCCGGTGCACATCGTGACTGACACAATCTCTCCGTGCTCATATGTCGGTAAGTGATATCTGTCGTAGAGGAGATCTGCCACTACTCCGATGACCAGTAGTGCGATCAGTACAGTTGCTGTTACTATTCCTGCTTTACTCTTTTTCATGATCTTTCCCCCTCTCGAAAACTTCTTATGCTTTCATTCTATTCGGGAGAAAACTCAAAAAAAGACTATTGGAATATCTTACAGTTATATTGGAATAACTTACAAAAAATCACATCATGCCTTGGATTTATATGTGTATTCGAGAACAGCATTAGGTGAGATCGTGGCATCAAGCTCAAAACCCTTCTCATCGATATTCATAGTCATGGATCCGTCATCCTCTTCTACAAATACAATATGAAGACCGTTAGCTTCTGCTTCGCCGTTCGGATCAAAATAATTCATGGCGTTTTCAACGGTATCGAATTTGATAACATAATGCAGAAAAGCCGTTTCGGAATACGGAACGATAGTTATGACGCCCTCTTCGATTCCGAACTCCTCATCCGGATATACTCTTGCAAACAAGTAATTGGCATTATATATGTTTTCGTTGATGTAGTCCTTGATCTCCTGAGTCTCAAACTTCTCAGGATCTGCTTCTTTCATGTTTTCGAGGATTATTGCTTTGTCATTATCAGACATATTCTCTTCGACTTCTGAAGGAAGTGTGTATTCTGGTTCTTCCGTCTCAACTATGATGGTAGTCTCTTTAGTCGTCTCGGTAGTAGTCTCTTTTGTAGTTCCTTCTGTTGTGGTTTCCGTTTCTTCAGTTGTTGTCTCTTCTGAGACAATGGTAGTAGTTGTGGTCTCTATTTCGGTCTCTGCAGTTTGAGCCTTATCGCATGAACACAGACCAACGATCATTATTGAAATACCTAATACGAAAAGAGCTTTTTTCATGAACCATTTACCTTCCCCGAAATTGCTTCAATGATTATAGCACTATTTCTTTTTCGAGCAAAAGAAAAGGGATGCCGAAGCATCCCTTATCAGTCAGTGAACTAAGAATAGAATTACTTGAGTTCGATCTCAGCGCCAGCCTCTTCGAGCTTCTTCTGGAGAGCCTCAGCCTCGTCCTTAGAAACGCCTTCCTTGATAGCCTTAGGAGCAGACTCAACGAGCTCCTTAGCTTCCTTAAGACCAAGACCGCAAGCATCCTTAACTGCCTTGATAACGTTCATCTTAGAAGCGCCGAAGCTCTTCATGAATACTGTGAACTCTGTCTTCTCAGCAGCAGCGCCGCCCTCAGCAGCTCCGCCTGCAGGTGCAGCAACAGCAACAGCTGCAGCAGATACGCCAAACTCTTCTTCAATTGCCTTCTCGAGGTCGAAAAGCTCCATTACGGACAATTCTTTGATATCTTCGAGAATCTTAGTAACTTTCTCACTAGCCATGATTTTTTTCCTCCATAATTAATTGATAGTTAGTAATACTTTGTTGTGTAATGAAGCTTCATCAACCTTCAACAGGTGCAGCAGCTTCTTCAGCAGGTGCCTCTGCCTCAGCAACAGGTGCAGCCTCTTCTGTAGCAGGAGCAGCTTCTTCTGCAGGTGCAGCAGCAACTTCTCCGCCTTCTTCCTGAGCCTTCTCAGCAACAGCCTTAACGAGCATAGCAAGCTTTGTGAATGGGAAAAGCAAGCCATAAACAACCTGGCTGTACAAAGTCTCCTTGTCCGGAACTTTGGAGAGAGCAACGATCTCGTCAACGGAAGCAGCCTTGCCTTCGATAACGCCACCCTTGATCTCAAGTGGCTCATAATCATCAGCGAACTTGCAAAGGATCTTAGCAGGTGTAACAAGGTTGTCAGAATAAGCGACAGCTGTTGGTCCTACGAAAGTCTCATCAAGTCCCTCGATACCGAGCTCCTTAAATACTAAGCGCAAAGTTGTGTTCTTGATAACCTTGTACTTAACACCGTTCTTACGAAGTTCAGCACGCATGTTTGTATCCTGCTCAACTGTAAGACCACGTGCAGCTACAAATACGAAAGATGCAGCATCCTTGTACTCAGCTACGAGATCAGCAACAACCTGCTTCTTAGCAGCTAGAATCTTCTCACTTGGCATTTTGTGGTATTCCTCCTTGTCAGAATATTTAAAAACCCCTCAGGCCAAAAAGACATGAGGGGTCGAAACTTCATTTATCACTTAGTCCCATAACCTCGGCAGGAACCATGCGGTATTACAAAACCTGCTGTCTTTGGCAATGAACGGATATTTACTTGTATTGTGTGGTCAAAAACCACGAGGTGTATGATACACCATCTCAAGGTATTAATGCAAGACCTATATTAAAGGAACTTACTTGTGTTTACCTTGATGCCAGGGCCCATTGTAGCGGAAAGAGCAACGCTCTTAAGGTACTGTCCCTTAGCTGCAGCCGGCTTAGCCTTAACGATAGCATCCATGATCGTCTTGAAGTTCTCTTCGAGCTTCTCCTGACCGAATGATACCTTACCGATCGGGCAGTGGATCAAGTTTGTCTTATCGAGACGGTACTCGATCTTACCTGCTTTGATATCGTTGATAGCCTTTGTAACGTCCATTGTTACTGTTCCGGACTTAGGGTTTGGCATCAATCCCTTAGGACCCAAAACCTTACCGATACGTCCTACGACACCCATCATGTCAGGTGTAGCAACAACTACGTCGAAGTCGAACCAGTTCTCTTTCTGGATCTTCTCTACCAAATCCTCAGCGCCTACAAAATCTGCACCAGCAGCTGTAGCCTCATCAGCCTTAGGTCCCTTAGCGAAAACGAGAACCTTCTTGGAACGACCTGTTCCGTGAGGAAGTACTACTGCGCCTCTGACCTGCTGATCTGCGTGACGGGAGTCAACGCCCAAACGAACGTGGATCTCAACTGTCTCGTCAAACTTAGCCTTACCTGTCTCCTGTACAAGACGAATAGCCTCGGAAGGATCATAGGCTGTTGACTTATCTACGAGCTTA
>JAILPW010000022.1:0-132331 GCA_024699245.1 Clostridia bacterium
CGCACCGAAATTATTGATGACATATTTCTGCACCGTTTCAAAAGTACTCTTGTTGCGGATCTTTATACGTTTCCTTATGTCTTTTTCATAGATCTCGTCAATTACACTCTGCACATATCGTCTTTTGGCCGCCATGCTGTCAAGTGTGATAGCTCTGGGGAACCCTCCTTCTAAAACATAGTTCTGCATCTCGACCGCACGTTCAGCTGCAATCGGCTTGCCATAATACTCCTTAAACTGCTCATATTCTTCGAAAGAGAGCGGGAACATCTCAAATTCTATATAACGTCCGGTGAGCTTTGTCATCAGTTCTCCGCTTAATAAATAGGAATTAGAGCCTGTTATAAAAATCGACCATTCTCCTGTTCCGCGAAAGCCGTTCAGAACTATCTCAAATCCTTCGACATTCTGAACCTCATCAATAAACAGATACTTGGTATCTTTATTCTTATCGGCACTGTTGATCAGTTTCTCCAGTTGGTCTGCTTTAGTTATCTTATTATATTCTTTGCTATCAAGATCAAAGTAGGCAATATTGTCTTCATTTATTCCACGGGAGCGCAATTCATTGGCTATTGTCTCCATCAGACATGACTTGCCACATCGCCTGACCCCTGTAATAACCTTTATGATGTCTGTTGCATGATAAAAATCCCTTACTTTGCGTAAGTAATTCTCTCTTGGGAACCACTCCATCTTGACACCTTCTTCCTATATTATCTGATGTTATTCTAACAAAAGGTCGGGTATAAATCAAAGTTAACGTGTGCGTTTTTGTGTTTTTATCAAAATCGCTAACGTTAAAACACTGCTGTTGATTTGTATTTTAACCCCAAGAACAACAATTACTGCTATCCATCGGGAGATGTTATTTTATATACAATGAGCGTACGTCAAAATGTTCAAATCCTCTTACTCAGATTGCACCGGTTTGATTAACTTATTGTTTTTCTTTGAAAGAAGCCGCCTTCTTAGGTTAAAACCTATCTTCAAATAACAAAAAACAATGGAATTTTCTTGTGTATTTAGATCTAAATTGACAATCACAGTGAAAAGATCTAAAATCACGTATATAAGGAGGGCGTGCAGTCATGAGTGAATTAGATCTCTTTATAGATATTAATGAGATAGATAAGAATCTACTATTTGAAGCTGTTCATTTGGATATCCGAGAAACTCTTCTTAAGGAGGTCTGCAAAAATCTCAAAGCTGATGAGATTCTCTACTTAAAGGCTAAAAAGCTGTATTTTTCTTCATCCGACCTAAACGCAACAAAGAAACTGGTAAAACGAATATGCAAATGCGAAGTGTCAGATGGTGATTTATCCTGGATGAATATGTGCATCAAAGCCTTTCTGGATAAAAAGGATAAACGCGAGACTATTTCCGAGGAGACAAAAGCATCATTATTATCAAAGCAAAAGTATCGATGTGCTATTTGTGGTGATCGGATAGAGAGAAATAATGTTCATATCGATCATATTATTCCGTGGGATTATGTAGGTGATGAACTTAAAGATAATTATCAAGCACTATGCTCGGATTGTAACCTTCATAAAAGCAACCACGTAGCAAAAACAGTAACAAATATTATATTACACAAGCAGGAGGTTTCCATATGAAAAAGGTTTATTTGACAAGGACGCAGCAGTATAACGAGATTTCTTACACAGGATCCATTGATCCAAGAAAACTTGTAAGAATGGCAGACCAATCCATAGAGATAGGTCAGGTCCAAGAGGATCAGCGACCGCTAGACAAAAATCACATTCTTGAAATCTCCAAGCATGTCGGTGAGACAAGAGGTATGCTTCCTACGTCTGTTATAGTTGGCACAAAGGATAAGAATAAACTTAAAGTAGAAACGGAGCAGAGTGCAACCGGTGAGACTTTATATTATATGATGATTCCTGATACTGAGAGCGAACTTAAGGATTATGCTAACACTATTGACATATCCGATGGTCAGCATAGAATATTTGCTTTTTCAGATACATATCGTAATTCCAATATAAAGGACAGCGATGTATTTGAAGTACCGGTAACGTTTTATATCACGCCACAGTTGATTACAAGACAGAATCTTTTCTATACAACTAATGCTAAACAGAAGCCGGTTCCCGCAAATCTGCTGATGTGGTTGAGAGATCAGTTAAAACTATTATCTAAGACTGAAGAAATGTATTTTCCTCTTGTCCGTCTTATGAATAGCGAAAATATATCGCCTCTTCAAAATAGAATAATAATAAGTGCCGAAAAGATAAGCAAAGGATATAAGGCCAAGGAATTGGTTAAGATATTCAACAAGGCCAAAATTGCAGAGATCGGGTTAATGACGTCCCAACAAATCGATAATAATCAGATGACTCAGATTCTTTCTGAATATTTGAATGGTTGGGAAAAGCGGTATCAGTTGAGCTTCCAACATCCTGGAAAGGACACAATGACGAAAATTAGCGGATTGAGATATATATTATTGCTCTTCCCTACATTCATCGAGTTAGCGGTAAACAGTAAGAGAAAATTCGATTCTGATTATGTGGTTGAAATCATTCAGGAATTGGAAGAGGCAAAAAGCGTTGATGTAACGGAAGACGAAACTCTGTTCTCGATAGATGCATTGAGCTTCCGAGGCGAGGGCGCTACTGTTAAGCTTGCAGAAGATGATGCTAAGTCATTAAAGGCGCATATCGCGAATAAGCAAACGTCAGGGTTTAATCCGTTTGCATAAATAATGATTTCTGTTAAACCCGAATAATATAAAGAATACTGCATCTGTTATACATTTTGTTCCATCCACTTGTGAAGTAATTCACGGTAAGGGGGATTTGTACCAATAATGGATATGTGATTCAGGTAGAATAAGTCTAAAAGAGTGAGCGAAGGGAAAGTGGTAACTGTGAATCAAGATTCCAACGATAGAATTAATGTAGTAGGAAAGAATATATCAGAGAAAGCAACTGTAATATGGAATGTAGCTGATATGCTCAGAGGACCGTTCAAACCGCATGAGTATGGTTTGGTTATTCTTCCGATGACTGTCGTTAAGAGATTTCATGATTGTTTATTGCCAACTCATGATAATGTACTTGCAGTGTATGAAAAGGTCAAGAAGTTCGCTGTAGTAGACGGATTTTTAACGAAAGCTTCCGGATATCAATTCTATAACATAAGTAAGTATACGTTTGACTCTCTGTTGTCAGACCCGGAGAACATCGAGGCAAACTTCAGAGATTATCTGAATGGATTTTCAGCCAATGTTCAGGATGTTCTTGCAAAGTTTGATTTTGATAATGTAATCAAGCGTATGGTCGAAAGCAACACGCTTTATCTGGTAATTAAGGAATTTAATTCGCAGAAGGGTTATCTTGGACCTGATAAAATCAGTGCTGTAGATTGCGGATATATCTTTGAAGATCTTGTAAGAAGATTTTCTGAGTCTTTTGGAGAAGAAGCAGGAGCTCACTTTACAAGTCGTGACGTTATTTACCTTATGACTGATATCCTTCTTAGTGATGCAGATCTCAGCAAGAGTGGTAATGTAACCGTTTATGATATGGCGATGGGCACATCGCAGATGCTTTCCTGCATGGAAGAAAGAATCCACGATCTTAATAAGGATATGGATGTAACGTGCTTTGGTCAGGAGTTTAATCCCTCTACATTTGCTATAGCCAAAGCTGACATGATGATCCGTGGCGGTGATCCGAACAATATGCGATTCGGTGATACTCTTTCCGAGGATCAGTTCAGTAACTATAGGTTCAAGTATATTATCTCCAATCCTCCTTTTGGTATTGATTGGAAAAGGGAACAGAAAGCAGTAGAAGCTGAAGCCAAGAAGGGGGAACTTGGAAGATTTGCTCCCGGATTACCAAAGATATCTGACGGTCAACAACTCTTTGTACTTAATGGTCTTTCCAAGCTTGAAAACGACGGTAAGATGACGATCATTCAGAATGGTTCACCATTATTCTCAGGCGATGCTGGCAGTGGACCTTCTGAGATAAGAAGATATATTCTCGAGAATGACTGGCTTGACGCTATCATTCAGCTTTCAACAGATATGTTCATGAATACTGGCATCAGCACATATATCTGGGTATTAAATAAGAATAAGCCTACGCACCGCGTTGGTAAGGTACAGCTCATTGATGCATCTCATTGTGGTGAACAACGCCGTAAACCCATTGGTTTCAAGCGTTATGACATCACCGATGCTTGTCGAGAGTTGATCGTAAAGACATATGGCGACTTTAAGCATGATGCTGTTTATGGCGACAAAGATGGTATCTATTGCCAGAGCAAGATCTATGATACTGATGAGTTCGGATATAAGAAAATCGTAGTGGAGCGTCCTTTGCTTGATGAAGATGGTAAACCTATTCTTAAGAAGGGTAAGCCGGTAGCTGATGCTTCCAGAAGAGATACAGAGAATGTTCCGTTCAAAGAGGATACAAATAAGTATTTCGCTAGAGAGGTATTACCTTATGCTCCTGACGCTTGGATTGATACCAAGAAGACGAAGGTTGGTTATGAGATCCCTATGACGCGATATTTCTATGAGTATCAGGCTCCTGAAAAAGTTGAGGACATTATGGAGCGCATTCAGGGGATCGAAAAGGATATTCAGGCTAGTCTTAATGCACTGTTCGGTGGTGAAAAGAAGTGAGAACAATGAAAGATAGTGGGCTTAAGTGGATAGGGGTTATTCCAGATAATTGGACATTAGCCAAGTATAAACATTTTACACAGAATCGAATGGGTGAAACGATACTTGCGACTGATACGGTTGATGATGGGATACCTATTTATAGTGCAACACAAGGCAACAGTATATTTGGTTACGTTAAGAGTGCAAGAGTTATTCTTCATAAGAATGATTTTGTTATTCCAGCAAGGGGAAATTCTATTGGTTGTGTCACAATAGTCAATTATGAAATAGCTACCTGTACTCAGACTACTATATGTAGTACGGATATTCATGATATCAATATATGGTATTTATACTATTGCTGTGTTGGATTAAAGTTCAAGTGGTTTGACTATGATGGATCTGCCATTCCACAGATTACTATAGATCAGATAGAGAATAACGTGCTTCCATACCCGCCAATCAATGAACAATCATTAATTGTAGACGTACTTAACAGAATAGTATTTCATATAGACAACATCATCGAGAAGACAAAGGAATCTATCGAAGAGTACAAGAAACTAAAGCAGGCTATAATCACGCAGGCTGTCACAAAGGGTGTACGTGGTGATAGAACTATGAAAGATAGTGGAGAAAAATGGATTGGAGAGATTCCTAACGAATGGAGTACATATAGAATTTGTTCGTTGTACGAAGAAAGACACGAAGCCGGAAATGATAGTCTTCCAATTCTTACGGTTTCAATTAACACTGGAGTTTCGGACAAAGAACTATCTGATGAAGAAAACGATCGTATTTTCGTCAGAAGCGAGGATAAGACAAAATACGCAAGAGTATATCCGGGTGATCTAACATATAACATGATGCGTGCTTGGCAAGGTGCTTTTGGTGCGGTTCGTGTTGATGGTATGGTTAGTCCCGCATATGTTATAGCTAAGCCAAAAACCGAAGTTGATAGTCGTTATATGGAGGCTTTGTTGCGTACACCTTCTGCTATGCAGGAGATGAAACGCTTTTCTTACGGGATTGCAGATTTTCGAATGAGATTGTATTGGAGATATTTTAAGAACATTAAAGTCTGCCTTCCGTCTTTATCTGAACAGAAAGAAATAGCTGATTATATTGATATTAAAGCTAAAGAAATAGATGAATTAATTAGCAAAAAAGAAAAACTGCTTGAAGAGTTAGATGATTACAAGAAATCTATGATCTATGAATACGTTACAGGCAAGAAAGAGGTAAAGTAATATGCCATTATCATTTCCGCTAAGTGATTTTGAATTAAAACAAATAAAGATTATTGATGGCTATATGAATACAAACAGTAAAATGATTCAATTGTCTGATGATGATAAGTCTTGCTGTAAGGACATCATAGAGACGCTAATTCAGAGAGAAATTATAGTTGATGCTGAAATAGATAATGCTAATGCTTATATGATTATTGGCAATTATAATGCATTCAAGGAATGGATTGAATCTGAGAACAAAAAGAGAGCACCTGTAATGACTAATCAAAGAGCAACCATGCCTTCTTTTGAGTTCCTTTCCAATAATTGTGAGAAATTACTGCGAGAAATCCTTGATAATCGCAATCCCGATGGTTCGTGTGATCTATCCCATTGGGAAGAACGATTCGACGCACTGAACATTTCAGAGGATATAGAATTAAGAAGTCAATTCGGGAAACTAAAAGAGAGAGGTATGATTTTTGTAAAATGGGCCGACAATATACCGTATCTTTTATCAGTTCTTGAAGATGGCTTATCATATTTTGAATTAAAGGATTTGTATTCCCCCAATACTGAAAAGCTGGAAGGGAAATTGAGGAAGAAGTATGATGTCTTTATTTCTCATGCAAGTAACGACAAGTTGGATTATGTATCTGGTCTTGTTAACGAAATCAAAAAATTAGGAATAGAAGTATTTTATGATAGCGATGTTCTATCTTGGGGTGACAATTGGAAAGAGAAAATTCTTGAAGGAACATCAAATTCAGAATTTGCTGTCATAGTTATTTCCAATAGTTTTTTCGGTAGAGAATGGACTGAGAAAGAATTAAATGAATTTCTGAAACGCCAAAATGAAAGTGGGCAGAAAATTGTGCTCCCATTGTTATATAACATTTCTATTAGTGAAATGACGAGCAAATATCCACATTTATCTGAGATTCAAGCGATAGAGTCAACAAAATTAACAAATCAAGATATTACCATTTTACTGGCTAAAGAGATAATTAAGCGTTTAAAAGAATGATTGTGCAAAGCCGTGAAAGAGAGGTGTTTTATTCGTGAGCATAGAGATAACAACAGAAAAACGTTTTGAATCAGATATTGAAGCTTCGTTTTTGTCTTTTGATGGCGGATACACGCATAACAATGATGATTATGATCCCAAACTTGGATTATATACAGATACTCTGATCAGGTTTATTCAAAGGACTCAACCCAAAGAGTGGAAACGATTTGAGATGCAGAATGCTGTTGATGCCGAGAAGAAATTCTGCCTTGCTTTTAATACAGCTTGTGATATGGATGGTTTGATCTCAGTTTTACGTCACGGGTTTAAACACAGAGGCATAAGTTTTAGAGTTTGTTATTTCAAGCCTGAGTCTACTCTCAATCAAACAGCACTTGATCTATATGAGAAAAATGAGATCACTTGTAACCGCCAGTGGTATTATTCTGTTGATACGAAAAAATCTGTTGATATGGTAATTGCGGTAAACGGCATACCTGTATTTGCATTTGAACTGAAGAATCAATACACAGGGCAAAATGTTGATAATGCTAAACGTCAGTGGATGTACGATAGAGATCCAAGAGAGATCTGTTTTCAGTTTAATAAACGAATATTGGGATACTTCTGCGTTGATCAGTTAGAAGTATGGATGACAACAAGGTTGGAAGGTAAAGACACTTTCTTTCTTCCATTTAACCAAGGGTCTAACGGAGCCGGAAACGATGGTGGAAAAGGAAATCCTGCCAATCCGGACGGGTATCCGACCTCTTACCTCTGGGAATATGTTTTCCAGAAGGACAGCATGATGGATATTCTTCAGAAGTTTATACATCTGCAGATAAAAGAAGATAAAAGGCTGATGCCGGATGGAAGCGAGAAAATTACAAAGAAAAAAGCTTTAATTTTCCCGAGATATCATCAGTTGGATGTAGTGCGGAAGATTATAGCTGATGTATCAGAACATGGTTCCGGTGTGAATTACCTTATCCAGCATAGCGCTGGATCTGGCAAGTCCAATTCTATTGCGTGGGCAGCATACCGATTAGCGTCGCTACACGACGAAGAAAACAAGGCTATCTTCAGTAGTGTAATTGTTGTAACAGATCGTACTGTTCTTGACGCACAGCTTCAGGAAACAATTTCAGGATTTGATCACACTCTTGGTGCGGTTGAAACAATCGACGAAGATAAGAATTCAAAAAACCTCCGGGATGCTATCAATGATGGTGTGAGAATCATTGTAACCACATTACAGAAATTTCCTGTTATATATCAGGAAATAGATAAGGTTGCTGGAAGAAACTTTGCTGTAATTGTTGATGAGGCCCATTCGTCCCAGACTGGTAGTTCTGCCATGAAGCTTAAAGCTGCACTTGCAGATACTGAAGCAGCTTTACGTGAGTATGCAGAGATCGAAGGTAAAGCTGAAGATGAAATCGACAGGAATGACAAACTGGTGCAGGAAATGATCACACATGGCAAGCATCCGAACTTGTCATTCTTTGCTTTTACGGCAACGCCTAAACCGGCAACATTGGAAATGTTTGGCACTCCTCAGGAAGACGGTTCTTTCCATCCCTATCATATTTATAGTATGAGACAGGCAATCGAGGAAGGTTTTATTCTTGACGTTCTTCAAAACTATATGACATACGACACGTGCTTTAGGATTGCAAAGAATACCGCGGATAATCCTGAGCTTCCGGAAAGCCGCGCCACGAAAGTTATTAGGAAATATGAGAAGCTTCATCCATATAACATTAGTCAGAAATCACAGATTATTGTTGAGACATTCCGCGATACTACACGTCACAAAATTGGTGGCAGAGGAAAGATGATGGTTGTAACAGACTCACGTCTGGCTGCTGTACGGTATTTTCACGAGATTAAGCGCTATATTGATGAGCAGAAGTATACTGATATGGATGTTCTTACAGCCTTTTCTGGTTCCGTTCTGGACGGGGAAAATGAGTATACTGAGTCCGGATTAAACGTCAGAAAAGACGGTAGTCACATTTCTGAGAGTCAAACCAAAGCGGAGTTCCATGATAACTTCAACGTATTGGTTGTTGCTGAAAAATATCAGACCGGATTTGATGAGCCGTTACTTCACACAATGATCGTTGACAAAAAACTCAAAAACGTTAAGGCTGTTCAAACATTATCTCGCCTCAATAGAACTTGTCCCGGAAAAGTCGATACATTCGTGTTGGACTTTGCAAACAAGAAGGAAGATATCTTAGATGCCTTCCAGCCTTTTTATCAAGAGACAAGTCTTGAACAGGAAGTTAATGTTGATCTTATCTATCAGACAGAGCGAGAGTTGATGGATTATGCGATTTTTAACAATGATGACATCATTGCATTTATAGAAGTATGGAATAACCCTATTAGACAAGACGCGACAGCGATGGGAAAGATGACCAGTGTTCTAAAGCCAGTTGCCGATCGCTATAATGTGAAAAATCCAGAGGAACGATACCAATTCCGACGATTGTGCAGGAAGCTAATACGATGGTACAGTTATCTTACTCAGGTTGTTCGTATGTTTGACAAGGATATGCACCAAGAGTATTTATTCCTTAGTTATCTTATTGATTTGCTCCCTGCGGAAAAGGAAGAGCCTGTTGATCTCGATGGAAAACTTAAGCTTGAGTACTATAAGCTTCAAAAAACATTTGAAGGTGCCATTCAACTTGAAAACGTTGATGGTCAGTATGTTCCTACAAATAAAAAGAGTCCTCAGGGGAAGAGACAGAAAAGTACGCTCGATGAGATCCTCGAAAAGATTAATGAAAAGTACAAAGGCGAGTTTACCGAAGGGGATCGCGTTATGTTAGGAGCTTTGCATGATAAGCTTGTAGAAAATGAAAAACTTGCAAGTTCCGCAAGAACAACTGATCCTGTCATATTTACGGAAAGCATTTTCCCTGCCGCTTTTGGTGATGCTGCAATGGCGAGTTACATGGAGTCTCAGGATAGTTATTCAGCCCTATTTGAAGACAAAACTAAGTATAACGCGATTATGAGCGCTTTAGCAGGAATTATATATCGAGAACTTCGTTCAGCTTCAACAAACGATTAAAACAAAAAACTTTTTGGGAATTCGAGGAATAAGCAGTTTAGTTAGGAGAGAAGCTTATGATTTCAACTAATCAATATAGTTTGTCTTGGAAGCATTTTGAGGATGTAAATAGCAATAAACAAGAAGCTTTTGAGAATATGTGTCGTTCTTTGTTCAAGAGAAACAAGGTTCTTGAAAGTGAAATTCTGCATTCGGATCCTAATCACCCTGGAGTAGAGGTTTCTCCGGTTCGGTCCAAAGATGGGGATGAAATGATTAGCTTTCAGGCTAAGTATTTTGATAATAATGTCGACTATAGAAACATACAGTCATCCATAAGTACTGCTATCACATATTATAAAGATCATCTAGATACGATATACTTGTACTGTAACAAGGATATCAATAGATCATGCCGATCATTTCAAAATATTGATGCTCTTTCTACTGCATCAGGAATAAAAATCATACTAGTCAACGGTCAGAGTATACTTGATGAAGCCATGGATTTCCCTTCCGTTCTTGCTTGCTATTTTGGATTAGATAGCCTTGACGATGGATGGTTTGAGAAAAACCTTCAAATTAGCTTATCTGATTTGGGTAAAAGATATAATTCAGTATTCAATATTGATACGAACGCAGAGCATCAGTTGGGATTGTTCTTGAAAAATGATGTAGGAATCAATCTGATTAATAAGAAGAAGGTTGAAGCTTTAAACTTGCTTAGCGACCTTATGTGGAAAGCTGATAGTAAATACAGAGAGTCTATAAGGCATTTTATTAAGACTATTAAAGAAATCAAAGATATAACAACAAACGATATTTCACACTCCCTAGACTGGAAAGCAAAATTTGAATCCCTTAATGCTGGGATCCTTTCAGATCTTGCTGAAAAGAAAGAGTCTATAACAGCCAAATTAGAAGATCATAAGAAGTCTGAAGAGGTTGATAAGTTAAGAAGCGAGTTGTTTATTATTAGAAAACTCCAATCCGTTTCTGACATTCTCGGATTATCTGAACACGAAAGACTGTTGCTGACGGAAAAAGTCCTAGTTGTTACAGGTGAGATGGGCGTTGGAAAATCTCAACTGTTAGCATCATCTGCACAGAAAACTCTTGAACAGGGTAATCCCACATTGTTATTGCTAGGTCAAACTTTCATATCTGAGGATCCCATAGAGGTACAAATTATTAATGGATTAGTCGAGTTAGATAATAATGTATCTTTCGATTCTTTGCTGGCAGTAATGGATGAAAAAGCCTTTTTAAACAATAGTTATGCTCCTGTTTATATCGATGCTATAAATGAAACTTGCTATAAACAGGTTTGGCAGACAAGCATTAATCGTCTGCTAGCAACGGTGAAGCACTATAGTAATATTCTGTTGGTCGTTTCACTTAGGAATAAGTTTGAACAATTAGTATTTAGTGAAAAAGTGATCGAAGATATGCATGACGGTAGAATTGCATCGATCAATCATATAGGATTGGAAGATGATAATCCCCGGGGAATCTTTGATTTCCTTTCTTATTATGGTATCCCTGTATCCCCTGATTATTATCTTCAGCGAGAAATGAATAACCCTCTATACTTGACATGGTTTTGCCAAACATACTCCAAAGATGAATATGGAATAGATATCCTTATTAGTAAAGTATTGGAGAAGGCTGATAACGAAGCTTCAAAAGCGTCTGGTTCCATTGAGCCTTTAAAATTGTTGAAAAGACTATTAATGGAGTTTATAGAGATTTCAGATTCTGGTTTTCTTTCTTTGGATGCTGTGCTGAAATTAAGTGTTTGGGATGTTTATGGAGTTTCGAACAAAGTTGCATACTTGAACTCTTTGGAACGTTCAGGTGTATTAGTATCATATGCAAGAAACCGCGAGGAACGATACTATATTGGATTTAACAGACTTGAAGAGTATGTTCATGCAACATGGATAATGGAGAATCAGAAGTCGAAAGAATCTGTTGCAGATTATTGCCTTAGTAATCTTCTTGCTGTAGATGAGAGTGGACGAGTTAAGAATACTTGGAATATATCGACATTTGCAATGGTAACGTCTTTGTACTCCAATGAGTACGGAGAAGAATGCTTAGAGTTGATTGATAGAATTGGGGATGAAGATGATAAACAATATGTCGTAGATGAATGTATTAAGACTTTTTCATGGAGATACCCTCATATCTCTTTGGATGGATTTGTTGAAATGATTAATCACTTTAACATTGCACCGGATACAGTATGGGATATTTTTTTCAATAATTCTACTAAAGAGAACTCTGTTTTAAATTCTAGAGGATTAAGCAAATTGTTGATGAGTTATTCATTGAGTAAAAGGGATTACTTGTGGACTACATATGTTAATGAATTGTCTGAATTCGACAGAATTGTAAATCTAGCTTACTACTTTGAAGCCGGAAATAGTTTAAAAGATTTGTCTGACGATAAGGTGTTATTGCTGCTAATCCTTTATTCGTGGATGTTGTCTGCTTCGAATAGAGAGTTAAGAGATCGTGTGTCAAAGGCAATGATTGAACTTTTGAAAGTACATTTTGGTTTATGCAAGACTCTTCTTGAAAACTTTAGAGATGTAAATGATCCATATATTATACAGAGGCTGTATGGTATAACATTTGGGGCCTTAATGAAATGTCGCGTAGCTATGGATAAAGAGTTTGAAGATTTGGCTCTTTTCGTGTATTCAGAGGTATTCCTTAAAGAAAAAGTGTATCCAGATATACTGTTGAGAGATTATGCTCGATTAATTGTTGAACGCTTTATTTATGTATATCCAAAAAAGAAAGAATCATTTGATATCAGTAGATTGCGTCCGCCGTATAAATCAGATCCGATACCGGTAGTTAATGAAGTTGACTATAGCGATGAGAAATATCACAACGGAGGACTGTACAGACTTCTTTTTTCTATAAAATTTAATGCTGATGTTAAAGGAATAGGAATGTACGGAGATTTCGGTCGATACATTTTTCAGGCCGTAATAGGTCATTTCAAAGGCGTTGATGAGAAAAATATCTATTATTATGCGGTGAATTACATCTTAAATGAGCTTGGATATACTAATGATCTCTTTGGAAAATATGATACTCAAATGGCTGATTTTGATAGAAATCACTTGAGACGAGTAGAACGTATAGGGAAAAAATATGAATGGATAACACTTTATAATATCTTAGCGCGTTTGTCAGATTCATATATGGTTGAGGATTGGAGTGGCAATGTACATGGTTTTTATCATGGAGCATGGGAACTCTTTGTTAGAGATTTTGATCCCACAATGAATTCAAGATACCCTGTAGATCTTAGTTTGTTTCCGAAATTTGAAGGAATAGTAGTAGATGAAAACAGGTTTATTGATATGGATTCAGATATGGAAACAGTGGCTGGATGGGTTAAAACGGATGATGAAATGTATTCAAGTCTGTCCCGACGTCTTATTCGAACTGACAGCAACGGGGTTCAATGGGTATCATTATACTTACATCAGGAAATGCGACGTAAATCGTTTGATGATGATGAATTTAGATTTGGATATGCAAGAGGAGAACAACATATTTGGGCAATATCATCTGTGCATATTCTGATTGATGGATCGCTTCCAACTGTAGAAACGCTACACTCATCTGCCTATGTAAGACAGAGTATGGGGATGAATTCATTGAGGAGCTTTAGCGGCTTGTTTTCGCGTGAATATGTATGGAGCCCAGGGTTCGCATATGAATCCGAAGAAGAAGGTAACGACGATAATAAATGCTCCATCAAAGCTATCCCAGCTGTTATTAATGTGCTATGGGAGTCTCAATATGATGCATCCCAAGAAACTACAACATCTTACTTGATACCCTCAGAATGTATTATTCGCGCCTTGGGATTAGAGGAAAGAGATATTCGAGGTGTTTTTTTCTTCAATGATGAAATAGCTGCATTTGATTCTGAAATAGTGGGAGATGAGTACGGTGAACTAATTATCAGAAAAGACCTGTTTGATAAATTTGTAAAAGATAATAATGCTCACCTGTTTTGGAGTATGGTTGGCGAAAAACAATTCTTCATTGAGGAACATAATCAAGTATGGCAACGGCGAGAAGGATACTATTTATACAATAAAGGGCAAATACAAGGAGAATCAAGAATTGTTCCGAATATTTGATTTTTCATGTTGAAGTCAGTAACCACCATATCTACGTTAACGTTAGATCGATCATTGTGCGGTTTTCTTTAAATCTCCGTTTTTGCCTCCCCCTATAAGAAAAGGGATTGATTATTCCAGCAGTTTTGATAATCTTTATGCCTGCGAAAAGAATATTACGACAGACTATTCTAGGATCACCTGTCATTTAGAGGTAGAGCAAGATTCGCCTTGGCTGCCAACTTTCTTTTTCATAAAAATCGGAGCCCGGCATCTTGCAGGGGATTTCGCTCCCCTGGCCCTCGTAATATGTTGCAGAAACTGCAACGCTCGTCCTTCATTAGGACTCACAACTTCTGTTAGTAAGGAACTGTCAGAGAACTCATATGTTATAATTTTATAGATAAGGATACGTGGTTCCTGTTGTTGTATCGTTTACGAGGATAATATATGGATGCTCCATCATTTAGAATCAGTTTTTTGCCAGCTCCGTTGATAATAAAAGACTTCGTCGAAAACAAAAAAGATTGCAACTACGAAGTGTATATGAGGGAGTTGCTGAATAATTCCAAGTTTTTTCTCAGCAAGTCAAATCAAGAGTTATATGTAGCACCAGAAACGGAAGAGTCAGGTCAGAGCGATTGCAATAGCAATTGTTACAGTCTAGATCTTAAACTACTTCTACCTGAAACTGCTGGTTTAGCAAGAAGAGAATTTACAGATTCGATTGTTCAGTTCAATGAAGGGGTTTGGGGATACGGATCCCCGCGCATTACCACCAAAGATAAAAACTACAAACCTGTAAAAGCCACTTTGTTTCATGCTGTATTAAGTCATATGGGGTATGACGATTTAATTAAATATGAAAATAGTAATGTACAGAAAAAGGGATTAGAAAGAGATGTTAATCGACTGCTCAAGGATATGCGAACTCGCAAAAATCTACTTTGCCTTATCCCTTACAGATTTACTTTTGACAAAGATGCGATAAGACATTCTGATGGACAATCAATTATAGCGAATGCAGTCGCTAAAGATTATGGTATTCTATTCGAATATCGAGAGAGAAAGCATAATAATACATATGAAACTTTTATATCATTTTTGTATGATGGCAGTATGACAATTCTTGGTAAGGATAACGGAAAAATACGAATCGTTGATGAGATACCATTAAAAGATAGTAAAACATATCTTGAATTAGCAAAGTTTATGCTTTAATTATGTGATCTATAAATAAAGAGCCGGGTATTACCCCAGCTCCTGATCTCTCCTTTTCTGTTGTACCCTGTCGCTTCGGATCTCATAAATACTCCGTACATTGATCACTTTCTCTTGAAGTGATCTCTCTCGTCTCTTGATTTCGGAAAGTTCTTCGTACTCTTCATTCTTCCGCGTGGAGAGTTCGCGAATCTTCGCGATTGTCTTTTTCTCGGAAGGAACCGGATTACCTTTAAGTAGCTTCTTGAGCTCCCTCGTTGCCACTTCATATAGCATTATCTCCGACTCATGCTCTGAGCGGAATTTTGCTTTCTTCTTCGAGTTCATAAACTCGAGATATACCTTCTTGTTAGCGTGACGCTGTTTTGTGTACAGAAGGATTTCCTTAGCTGCCTTGAGTGCTTCCGTCGTCGCGGCATGCACCCCTTTCTTAGCCGTGTAATCCTCATGAGTCGAGACAAGGAGAGACTCGAGCTCCTCTCGGGATTCGATGTGATTCTCCTGACAGAAGGCAAGAGTAGAAGCCATATCCTTGAGGGTGCGGATCTTGGCATCCTGTGAGTAATACGGCTTTTTCTGTTCTTCGACAATCAATTGCAATTGCATTATTAGACTCATATGCGTAACTTCGGGCACCGATGATTTTTCGATCTCGGTAACCTTCGCGCGCTTGACTGTATCAACATAATGAAGCTTTTGATTCTTCTGTCGGAAGTATTCGTCTAAGGATTCCTTCTCGAAGTCGGCTCCCAGCATGCGTCCTCGAATCGGTTTCGTTCGATCCGATGGAAGGTAGTTGATCTTTCCCCGGCTCTCGCCGACGAGGATTCCATACTGCCCAAGAAGCTTCTGTTTGAAGTCATTGAAGTTCTGCGAATCTTCAAGCACAGCCTTGATCTGCCTTCTGAGGATCGCATTTCCTGTCTCATAGACGGTCTTCTCAGGCTTCTCGCCGGATGCGATCTTTGCCTTGTTCTCTTGATCGAGTTTCGCCTGACCTCTGCGCTGAGCCCAATACTCACGATCAGTGATCCTGACACGTGCCGGGTTGAGGAGATCAACTTGATATAGACCCTCTCGCTGACATATGTCCATTACGGAGTTTTTGAAGTTCCGCATGAATTGATCGGAAGCTCTGTGCTTAAACCCTGCCACGTTATCTACCTTGCGTTCCTGATCAGGAAGTGGCATCGTATCTTTCGCGCGAACGCTGTTGATCACGATGTGACAGTGAATATTCCCAGCTCCGTTGTGACCATCCCTGTGAGTACAGACTATTGTCTGATGCCCAGGAAACATCTTACGAGCAAGTTCCATGCCGAGCTCCTGAGCTCTTTCAGGCGTAAGCCCATTCTCATCACGGTCGTTAGGATCGAAGCTGACAATGTAGTGATGTGCCTTGATATCTTCGTAACGCTGATTCTGTTTATAAAATGCATTCGTATCCTGGCATTCGGCAGCGAAAGTATAGGGATCACAATTGATCCCGTCTATGAGATAGAAATCTCTTGGCAGCATCTCACCATCCGGTCCGAGGACCGGCTTATTGGTGAATTCGTTATGCTGCATCGTGAGATAGTCCGTCGCGGCGGAGTAACTGCTGTTATGAATCGCTATATGCTTAACTGTGGCCACGGTATTCACCTACGACTTCCTGAACATCGTCACGCATATGAAGTATCTGGGCGATACAATCCGATACTTCCTGCTTAAGATCCCGCGTGAAAGCATCACCCTGATTAAGGTGTTTTGCGATCTGGTTGAGATTACCGCATACATGCCCCAGATCACTGAAGATCTTCAGGATCTCAGGGGAGTTATATACAATCTCGTACTTTACCGTCGGAGTTTTCGATACGATCAGGTTCCTGATATATGCAACCGGTGTCATACCGGCCTTCTCCGCATATGCTTCCAGAACATCGTAAAGCGTCTCAGTCATCCTAACAGTGACTCTCTTGGTCTTAGCATAATCTCTGTCTTTTTTCTGTGTGTGCATTGTTACCTCCCTTCTTTCATTCCTTCCATCACGGCTGTGATCAAATCGATCCTCGTCAGGAGATCTTCATCTACCGGCTCCCCGGAGCCAATCCTCTGAAGCTCCTCAAGGATCTTCTGCATCTCGATTCTTAATCCGCGATAGACTCTCGGGTTACCCTGTACGATTACATCCATCTCAGTTAACCGCCTTGTGATGTAATCCTGTTTGGTAAGACCTGTGATCCTTACAGCTGATTCGATCAGGGCATCCTCTTCCGGTGATACCCTGAACGCTACAGTCTTGCTTCTCCATCTGCCTCTGTTATCTCTGTTCTTATGTGACATTGTTTTGTCCTCCTTCGATTTCGCCTCGTTCCTTCTCGAGGAACTCTGCCATTTCCTTTTGTTTGTTCTTAAACAGATGTGCATATCTGTATGTGATCTTCTCGCCGCTGTGCCCGACGCGCTTTCCTATCTCCAAAGCACTGAATCCGTTGTTGATAAGAAGAGAAACATGTGAGTGTCTCAGATCATGAACCCTGATCCGCTGAACACCTGCTACCTTACTTCCTCGCTCCATTGCCTTGCACAAGACATGTTTCGATAGAGGGAAGATTCGGTCAGTAGGTCTGATATCGTAGTAACAAAAGTTCAGACACTCCTTTATCTCCTCGCAAAGGAAATCTGGGATCGCGATCGTGCGAACGCTATTCGGTGTCTTTGGACAAGTGATCACGTCCTTCCCCTTAAGTCTCTGATAAGACTTATTGATCCTAAGCGTCTTCTTCTCGAAATCGAAGTCCTCGGGAGTCAGCGCGAAAAGCTCTCCTTCTCGGATCCCTGTCCAGTAAAGAACCTCAAAAGCGTAATAAAGTATCGGGCGATCCATCATGACATCCGCAAACTTCATGTACTCTTCCTTTGTCCAGAACTTCATCTCCTTGCTTTCTTCCATGCCGATCGTTCCGGCTCTGCTTGCCGGATTAACGCCGAGATCATAAAAACGGATCGCGTGATTAAACAGAGCACTGAGCTCCGCGTGGATCGTTTTCATGTACGTGGGTGACAAGGACTTCCCGTTTGTTCCGGGAAGTTTCATGACCGTGTTCTGCCAGTCGACGATATCTTTCGTCGTGATCTCCGACAGCTTTCTCTTACCAAGATAAGGAAGGATCTTACTTTGAAAGATACTTTCCTTAGTAAGCCATGTGTTTTCCTTGATCCTCGGTCTTAAGTCTTCGGCATACAGTTTATAGAAGCTCTCGAGAGTCATATCTATATCTGCTCTCTTCTGAAGCTTGAACTGTGCCTCCCACTCTTGGGCTTCACGCTTAGTTTCAAACCCTCTTTGGCACTTCTGCTTCTTGGCCCCTGTCCAGTCCGTAAAGCGGACCATGACATACCATGTTCCGTTCTTTGCTTTATATACCGGCATTACTGTTTTCCTCCTCCCTTTGATATAGTGTTCCGCCGTAAAACCTCTCATAGAAGTATTTACGGTCTATCCTTCCTGCGATGACCATGCAGCCCTTTTCCTTAAGTTCCTTATTAAGCCCGCGAATGAGCTTATAGGCGTATGGGACAGATACGTCCAAGACATCCGCTACTTCCTCTACCCTCATAAACATTTTTCTTTCCATCTGTGCTTTCCTCCTTTCTGCTATACATATTTGCTTAGTGTGATGCGTAGTTTATTACACTTCTTAGCTTAAGTCAATAGATTTTTCGAGAATTTCTGTATATTTTTGTAAAGTGTGGTGTTGATTATACTAATCATATTTGCTATACTTCGTCTTACTAGCAGATTAGGAGGACTTTTGTTATGGCTATCGGAGAACGCATTAATTTCTTCCGCAAGAAAAATAACCTTACTATGAACTATCTGGGACAACAGCTTGGTTTTCCTGCCAAGGGAGCGGATGTGCGTATAGTCCAGTATGAGAACAATTCGCGTAAGCCCAAGGCGGATCTTACCGCTAAGATGGCAGAGATCTTCGGTGTTTCTCCTGAAGCATTGTCTGTACCTGATATAGATACATATATAGGCCTTATGCATACTTTCTTTACATTGGAAGATATGTATGGTCTTACGATAGACAAGATTGACGATACAGTCTGTCTGCATCTTGATAAGAACATCAGTAAGCCGGGCGGACAGCTTTGGGATATGCTTGATGACTGGTATGTCATGAAAGATAAACTTGCACACGGTCGTATCACTCAAGAGGAATACGACAACTGGCGTTACAACTTCTCTTTGAAAGATTCTTCTTTGATCCATGCTTCTGCTCCTTCCGAAGTCCTGACGGATTCCAAGAAGAAGTCGAAGGGAAAAAAATGATCTTCCTTCCGAGCAACACAAAAGGGCCCGTCCGAACTTTCGTGAGTTCAGACAGGCCCTATAGTTTCTTTACTATATTCTTCCTATCAACCTGCAAACCACAGGTATCACGGAAGAATAATCACAGAATATCAAATGTTATCAATTTGTTATCAAATAGGCTCTTGGGAGTCCTCAAACCTTTTATTTTCAAGGATTTCAGGAGGCCGTTAATTACTCGAGTTCTATCGTTCCCGGCGGCTTACTCGTCAGATCGAAGAGTACGCGGTTAACGCCTTTGACTTCGTTGATGATCCTGTTCATTACCTTCTGAAGAACATTGAACGGGATCTCGCTGCATTCGGCAGTCATGAAGTCGGATGTGTTGACGGATCTTAAGCATACGGCATAGTCGTATGTTCTGAAGTCGCCCATGACACCGACGGAACGCATATTCGTAAGAGCTGCAAAGTACTGGCCGAGGCCTTCGATACCTGCATTCTTTATCTCTTCACGGAAGATGTAGTCTGCATCCTGAACGATGCGGACCTTATCGGCTGTAACCTCGCCGACGATACGGACACCGAGTCCCGGACCCGGGAATGGCTGACGGAATACAAGGTACTCAGGGATTCCGAGCTCCAAGCCGGCACGACGTACTTCGTCCTTGAACAGGAGTCGCAAAGGCTCGATGATCTCCTTGAAGTCAACGTGATCCGGAAGACCACCTACGTTGTGGTGAGACTTGATAACGGCTGATTTGCCGAGACCTGACTCGATAACATCAGGATAGATAGTGCCCTGAACGAAGAAGTCGACCTTACCGATCTTCTTTGCTTCTTCCTCGAAAACTCTGATGAACTCTTCACCGATGATCTTTCTCTTCTGCTCAGGCTCATCCACACCCTTGAGCTTCTCATAAAATCTCTCCTGCGCGTTAACGCGGATGAAGTTGAGATCGTAGGAACCGTTTGGTCCGAAGACTTCTTCTACTTCGTCGCCTTCGTTTTTTCGAAGAAGACCATGATCGACAAATACGCATGTAAGCTGCTTTCCTACTGCCTTTGAGAGGAGTACAGCAGCAACAGATGAATCAACTCCGCCGGAGAGAGCGCACAAGACCTTGCCGCTTCCTACCTGCTCGCGGATCTCGCGGACCTTGGTCTCGACGAATGATTCCATCGTCCAGTCGCCTTTGCAACCGCAGACATTGATAACAAAATTCTTGAGCATCTTCTGTCCTTCAGCGGTATGCATAACTTCCGGATGGAACTGTGTGGCATAGAGCTTACGCTCGGCACATTCCATTGCCGCGACGGGGCAGACGCTGCTGTGGGCCGTGATCTTGAATCCTTCAGGAACGCTCGCGATGTAGTCTGTGTGACTCATCCATACGGAAGTCTCACGGGATACGCCGTCGAAGATCTTGCTGTCGCTGTCGATAGTGATATCTGTGTGACCGTACTCGCTTACAGGAGCGGTCTTGACCTCGCCACCGAGCTTATAAGCCATGAGCTGCGAGCCGTAGCAGATACCGAGGATCGGAACGCCGATATTGAAGATAGCCTCTTCGTATGACGGGGATGACGATTCGTAAACACTGTTAGGACCGCCCGTGAAGATGATTCCCTTAGGGTTCATCTCTTTGATCTTATCGAGCGACAACGTGTACGGATGAACCTCCGCGTAAACGTTGCACTCACGTACTCTTCTGGCGATCAGCTGGTTGTACTGGCCGCCGAAATCCAACACGATTATGAGTTCTTTGTCCATTTGACACCTCATATTTTTAGTATGGAATTATCTTACCACCGCTCGAAAAAGGTGACTATTGTGCTATATATAAATATTCCTAACGAAAGTAGCCTTTTTATATAGAAAATTTCTCACATTGCCTTTTCGTGTGATATAAATAAGTCATGTTTTCGAAAAGAGGGTATATTTATGTTTTTCGAGTTCGACAACACCATAAAAGAGTCTTCCATGCTTCCCAGCAACGCCAAAGGCCTAGTGGCAGGCTACCTCTCCCTTGAGGAGCTTACCAAGATCGCCCCGGCTCTCAAGGTCTCAGACTCCACCGTAGAGGCCTGCAAGACCGCCAACACGATCTTCCGTTCCGGCGTCGAGATCTACGATGACTATACCTTTACCGAACTCAAGGTCGTCGACCCGGTTCACTGTAATGGCCTCGAGACCGATAACGACGACAGCGATTACGTCGCTTTGTATATCATGAAGAATGCTCTTTATGTGGTAGATGTACTTGATACGGACCGTTCCACATACGAGAAGTTTATCCGCGCCACCAAGCGCTTCACTCCTTCCACCATGACTCTCGAGAAGCTGATCTATGCCTTTTTCGACGAGCTGCTGTCCAAGGACGTCTCCTTCATCGAGCGCCTGAGCCTCGAAGTTAACGAGATGGAAGAGAGCATCCTCCACGGAAAGCCTGATGATGATATCAACCTGACGCTCCTGCGCCTCAAAAGAAAGCTTCTGGAGATCCGCAACTACTACGAGCAGTGCCTGGATATCTTCGAGGTCCTTGAAGCAGACGAGAACGAGCTGTTCCTGGAAAGCGACTCTCTCATGTATATCGCGAACATGAACCAGCGCATCACGCGCCTTCGTGAAGACGTCGACTCCATCAACAACGCCGTCGTTCACGTACAGGACGCTTACTCCGCCCACATGGACGCCAAGATGAACAACACAATGAAATACCTCACCGTTTTGACGACGATCTTCTTCCCTCTTACGATCATCGTCGGCTGGTACGGTATGAACTTTGAATCCATGCCGGAGTTTAAATGGCAGTTCGGCTACATCTACGTCATTCTCCTGTCGATAGCGGTCATCGTGGCGTTTGCCATCATAGCCCGCAAGAACAAGTGGTTCTGATCATAAGATCAGCCGTTGATCATATGATATAGATTAGCTCCGAAATCATGCCAGATGCTGTTCCAATGAGGGAGTATTAATGCAAGAGTTGCTACCAGGACCATGATGATCGCGATCGTTATGATGATCTTCCTGTACTTCTGCTTATTCTGGATCTGGATAGCCATCAGTGCGTTCAGTCTCGAGAGTTGCTCAACGGCATCTGATGAATCTGTTTCTTTGATCTCTTCTCCCACGAGTTCGCTTACCGATACTCCGAACAGATCCGCGAGCCTTACGGTTGTATCTGCATCCGGAACGGATAATCCTTTTTCCCATTTGGAAACAGTCTGTCGTACGACATTAAGTCTGGTCGCTACTTCCTCCTGTGAAAATCCCTTTTGTTTTCTCAATGTTTTGATGTTTTCTGCTAACATGTTTGTCGGCCTCCTTTGTTTGATGGCTCCATGGTATGACCGCCATGTCGCATAAGGCAAGCAACTAATGTTAACATGAGCGCAACGCCCTTGCAATCAGGGTTTTCGAGAATATAAAAAAACATCTGCCACGGTAAGATGGCAGATGCTGACTTAGGTCCAATTAATTATTTTGAGTCGATCCCGCTTAACTCTTGAATGTCGGTTTCGGTCCGAGATACGACCTTGCCGGATCATCCTCACCCTCGTAGATCACGAGTTTTTGGAGGACCAGATTCGGGTCGATCGCGAAGATATTGATCTCGTTCATGCCCTCCTTGAGGTTCAAGTGGACTGTGATCTCGCGCTTGTTTTCGAGCACACCCAAAGACCAGTAAGGATTGCCGTCGCCGACCGCGAAGTATGGGTTTATCATGTTGACCTTCTTCATCCTGCCGTCGTTGGCGCTTATGCCGAACCAGATCTCGTTGTCCCTGGTGTGCGGATTGCTCGGGTTCACATAAAGCGTGACCCCGTACTCGCCCTTACGAGGCACACATACCCTGTAAGTAAGTTTTGGCGCATCCTTTCCGAAAACGATATCCTGCGGATAAGCTTTAACCGCATCAAAGCCCCTGCTGTAGTCCTCGATGACCTTGAATCCGCCCTTCGCGGAATCTGTCTTGCTGTAAAAATCCTTGGCCTCGATGGAGATATAGTCCATCGCATCTATGCTGTTCGGCCAGGTTCTCTGGTGAAGCGGCGCGTTAATGACAGTCTCGTTCATATCGATCTTCCTGCCGCACCAGTAGTATGTTCCGTCAGACTTCTTACCGGCGCCGACATCTGCCGCCTTATTTACCGGCAGCTTAACGACGACGTTTCCGTCCGCGCAGTGAATGCAGATCTCAGGGACCTTCGCTGCTTTCTTGAACTTATTCCTGTCGAGCTTGATCTTAAGGACCTTCATCGTAAACGGCTTAACTGTGCCTTCCGTCTCGGATACGCTCAGGAACGCATTCGGATTTTCCACCTTAAAGTTCGCCTTAGGTGTTCCTGCAGTCGTGAGTATCAACTCTGCCTCGTCCTTGGAAGGATCAAGGAATGTGTCGACTACCGGCACGTGACCTGTCCAGAACTTACCTTCGGAATACCAGTTGCTGCCCCTTGCAAGTACGATGAGCCTCTCCTTGTTAGCCGGCTCAAACCTGTGAACGACAGGGTACTTGCACCCTTCCTCGCACCAGGCATTAAATCCGATATGTTCTGACAGGCCCATGCCGTACCACATTCCGTCATGGATCTTATGAAGCTCGTCGACGATCTTTCTGTCGTAACTGATGCACTCATTGATCTTATCGCCGAGAGTCATCGCATACGTACTTCCGATCTGAGCAAATCCGTGATTGAGAGTGGTCAAAAGCCACATTCTCTGAACGTTCATGTTTGCCGTAAGAGGCAACCATATAAGTTCGTAGAAAGCATATCTTGTATTGCCTTCGAGCTTATCGTAAAGTTTCTGAGCATCGCTCATCAATTTTTCAACCTTCTCAAGTGTCTCGAAAGCCTCGTTATAGGAGAACGGCTGATAGACCTGATCGTTCATGGCCTCCGTTCTTCTGGCCGACGTGATCCTGGTGTAGCCTTCCAAAAGCTCAGCGCACTTCTTAAGTTCCGCTGAAGTCATCTTGCCCTTGAAGTTACGGTCCACCATCAGCCTTGTATATTCCTTGGCACTGCCGAAGTTTCCTGTGCCCCATCTGTCGAAGTCATAAGCGAGTTCCAGGAAGTATGACAGCGGATATTCGTTACTGAAGATATCACCCACATTAACGATCCACAGATCCCTGATGCCGAAATCATACGCAGTCGTCATCTGCTCCCAGACCTTACTGATATGCGACGTGTTGAACCACTCAAATGATACCGGTAGTCCGTGATAGTCGAAGTGATAGTACATTCCGTAGCCGCCCTTATGCTTACGCATCTTAGGTGTCGGAACGGTCCTTAAGTTACCGAAGTTGTCATCACAGAGCATCAAAGTAACACCCTCGAGTTCAGGGTCTCCCATAAGACCGGGTGTCTTATCGTCACCGTAGAAATACGGCTCGACTTCCTTGTAGAGCGCGAGCATCCTGGGCACCTTGTCGAGGTCTTCGTTGACATACTTTTTGATGAGCTTATTCTGCGTCTTCAATACTTTTCGAAGAAGATCGATATTGTCCTTTAAGGTCGCATCCTTGCCCATGATGGCAGTGTCAGCCTCGCCTCGCATGCCGACAGTCACGACATTCTCGAACTTGCCGCTTCGCTTGAGGCCGTCCTCCCAGAACTTCGTGATACCCTTCTCGTTGGTAAGGAAATTCCACGCGTCACCATACTTGGACTTCGGGCCTCTGAGATACTTATACTCCTCGCCCTGCCTTAAGCACGGCTCATGGTGGCTCATGCCCATGACAACACCCAGCTCATCCGCGAGCTCGCAGTTCTTAAGTCCAGGACCGTCGTTCGGGAAGATCGCCGCCCACATGGCAGGCCACATGTAATTTCCCTTAAGCCTTAGAAGCAGCTCGAAAACATGCTCATAGACCTTCGCGTTGAAGCCTCCGAACCTCTTGTTGCAGTAGTTGCCGAAAGCAGGCCACTCGTCGTTGATGAAAAATCCCCTGAACTTGACTGAAGGCTCTTTGGAGACCATGCAGTAATCGCCCGGGATCTTAAAGTCCTTCTGCTTAACCGGCTGAATGTCGAGCCAGTCGATAAACGGCGATACGCCAAGCATCTCAGATATCTTGAACATTCCGTAGATGGTACCTCTCTTGTCACTTCCCGTGATAATGAGAGCGCCATCCTTTACTTCGATCTTATAGACCTCGCGCTTGCCTTCGATATCGGAAATATCTACTCCGAGTTTTGTGATAAGTTTGTCGCCGACGGTTCCTACGCAGATCGGACTTTTGGCTTCGCCGTCTTCAAGGAGCTCCGGCTCCGTTCCGAATACGGCTTTGATGTCGCCCGCAAACTTGGAAGCGATCTTTTTGACGCCGCTTAAAGCCTTGCGGTCGTATATGACGGCATTTACGCCCTTCTTTAACTGCGTGGAAGAAATAATGAAATCCATAAGTATATATCCTTTATAATTTAACTTCCATACAAGTATACAACACATGTACGGAGACAATCTACCAAAAGTTCATGCTTATATATTATTCAAAATCACAACATACCTCAATGGTATCAAAGCCATATGCTTTAAGTGCTTTTATGTGTTCGGATGTGATCCTCTCACCTGCCGTAACGATCGGGATAGCAGGCGGACAAGATGTTTTAACAAAGCCCGCAACTTTACCTTCTGCGTCTTCAACATTGATCGTTGTGGTTTTCGAGAATACTGCCTGTCTTATGCCAAGAACCTTGGAGGGCTCAGGGACAATGTAGTGCGGCAGGTTGAGTGAGGGTTTTCGAGAGATGGGATCAAGGACCTTTTGAAGTTTCTCAAAGTCTTCGTCCGTGTTATAAGGCGAGAACATTAAGGTCAGATAATTCATGTCGCTGAACTCAGGCTCGATGCCGCCTGCCCTTAAGATGTCGGCGATCTCGTCGCCTGTGTAGCCGTAGGAATTCGTAGCATAAGTGATCTTCAAAGGCTCGTTGCCGCAGGTATCCATGGCGGTCCTTAAAGACCTGACCTTTGAGGCAGTATCGTAAAGTCTGCTCCTGAAATCAGGATCATCCATCGTGGCGTTGGCGCGGTCAAGGGACTCAAGGATCAGCCAGGACGGGCTGGTGGAAGCAAAGAGCGAGAGCTCGCGCTTAGCATCAACAGGGATCTCATTTGAGACGTGAAGATAAGCACCGCCCGTAAGGACAGGCAGGGTCTTGTGAGCGCTGTCACAACATATGTCTGCTCCAAGGTCCATCGGATGCTTGTTGAAGAACTTGAGGTATGCGCCATGGGCGTTGTCCACTGCAAGGTAAGTGCCGTTCTCGTGACAGAGATCGGCAATGGTTCTGATATCGCTTATAGTTCCCAAGTAGTCAGGGGAAGTTATGTAAGCGCAGCAAGGATCGGTGTCCTTGAGGATGTTTTCGAGAGCGTCCAAGGATATTGATGATGAGATAAGGTCGCCTGAAGGAAGCCAGATCACGTCAAGGTCCAAAAGAGCGCAGGCTGAAATGAAGGTCTGGTGGCAGTTTCGGGCTGCTACCACGGTCTTCTTGCCGGTGTATCTTGAAAGGAGCGACAGCATGGCGCGGATCGCAAGTGACGATCCTTCCGCAGAATAAAAAGTCGGACAACCGAAGATAGAAGAAGCGTTTCTCTCGCTTTCCTCAATAAGGTCGCCCGTTCCTTTGACCTCGGTAATATCTCTTCCGTTGAGCGCACCTTTGTGACCCGGCATGTGAAGCCGAACAAAGTCTTTCTCGATATAGGAAGAAATAAAATCGACGATCGGTGTGTTCATGTTTATTCTCTGAATTCGCGGTCGATCGCGAGCATCAGCGCGCACTCCATTCGCTTCCTGAAAAGGTCGCAGCCGTACTCGTAGATGCCGTTGACTGAACCTGTTGCGTGATATGCGTTGGCAAAGCATCCGCCGGAGCAGTAAAGCCTTGCCCAGCAGTTCTTGCACTCTTCTCTCGTGTATACGTTGCACTTGAAGAATTCTTCTCTGATGTTGTCGTTCTTGACGCCGTCAAAGATGTTGCCGAGAAGGAACTTCTCATCGCCTACGAACTGGTGACACGGGTAGAGGTCTCCCCATGGAGTAACTGCCATGTACTCTGTTCCTGCGCCGCAGCCGGAGATCCTCTTGTAGATACAAGGGCCGCCCTTAAGATCGAGCATGTAATGGTAGAAAGTAAATGGCTTCCCTTCCTTGTCCTTCTCGATCATGAGCTTTGCGAGATCCTCATACTGCTTCATGACGATCTCTTTATCTTCTTCCGTAAGTCTAGAAGGATCATTTTCACCGCAGACTACAGGCTCCATTGAAAGCTCCGTAAATCCGAGATCGAGCATGGTCTTGATATCTTCAAGGAAGTCAGGATTTCTGTGAGTAAAAGTTCCTCTCATGTAGTAGTTCTTGCCTTCGCGGGCTTCTACAAGTTTTTGGAACTTAGGAACGATCTTCTCCCAGCTTCCCTTGCCGTTATAGTCAACTCTGTAGTGGTCGTGGATCTCTTTTCTTCCGTCAAGAGAAAGGACCACGTTGCTCATTTCCTTATTTGCGAATTCGATAACGTCATCATCGATGAGAACGCCGTTGGTCGTAAGGGTGAATCTGAAGTTCTTGCCCTTTTCCTTTTCGACAGATCTCGCGTAAGCAACGAGCTTTTTTACAACGTCGAAGTTCATCAAAGGCTCGCCGCCAAAGAAGTCGACTTCGAGGTTACGTCTTGAGCCGGAGTTTTCGATAAGGAAATCAAGAGCACGCTTACCTACCTCAAAACTCATTACTGCCCTGTCACCGTGGTACTTGCCTTGGGATGCAAAACAGTACTCGCAGTTGAGGTTACAGGTGTGTGCGATGTGAAGGCAAAGTGCCTTTACGACGCCGTTTGTCTTAGCCTTGAGCATCGTTGCCTTAGGCTCGAAAGTATCTTCAGTAAAGAGCTTGCCCTGCTCCTTGAGTCCTTCAACAGACTCGTAGATCTCGGTAAGTTCATTCTTATCTATGTCTTTGTAATCGGAAGCAAGCTTACTTAAGAGCTCATCTTTGGAGGATGTCTCAAAGCCTGCGATAAGGTCGTAAGTTACGTCGTCGACAACGTGGACAGAACCTGAACACACGTCTAGTACTATGTTATAGCCGTTAAGTTTAAACTGATGGATCATGTTTCTCCTTTAAAAAACAACCGCCCCAAATGAAGCGGTTGCCTTAAAATTCGCATAAAACAAGAAATTACTTGTTCTCGTTCTCGCACTTCTGGTTTGCGATACCGCAGCTTGTCTTACAAGCAGACTGGCAAGATGTCTGGCACTCGCCACATCCACCGTTCTTAGCGCTCTCGCAAAGGTTGCGTGTCTCAACTGTCTTGATATGCTCCATAGACTCTATACCTCGCTTAAAAAAATACAAGCAACTGTAACATTTATTAAAGTTGCTGTCAATATAATAAGCGGTTTACTACTTTATTTCAAGTTTTTTCGCCCTCACCTGCCGCCTGCCGCACAATCTCCTCGGCTGCTAATTCCAACCAAGCCTTGATCTGCATTTCAAATGCTTCCACATCAAATGTCTTGGCATCTCCGGAATAGAATGGGATATAGTCGCTGCCTTGCCTTAAACCTGCCCTCAGATATTTGGCGTTCTTTTTGGCATTGATATCAATATACTCGTAATCCTCCATCATACCGTATATCTCTACGTATGCTGATTTATCCACCTCTACGGCTCCGATCAGGAAATCCGGATAGATAGTTTTACCTTCTAAGATAAGTTTTGGCTCAAACTTGTATTCGACCTTAAGTTTATCAAGGATCTGAGCAGCCAACACCTCATTTTTAGATTTGAATCTAATACCTTTATACTCAATGGAATCTTTATATTCTCCGGGATTTTGCTCCCCATTCGTCTTTTGAAAGAACTCGTAATTCAGCTTTCCGGTTATCCTCTTTATAGGCTTATCCATCATAAAGGGTTCACCTTTGTAACTGGTATGCCATTCAGAATAAAGATCTTCGAGTTCTTTGCGAAGAGCATTGCTCTTATCGATTTCCGAACTGTATTTGATCCCTCGAGCCGTATTCAGAAAATACCGTCTGCTATTCTTCCAGCTTATTGAAGAATCCGAAGGAGAATAAGAGATGTATAAGACATCCTTTCCTCTGGAACAACCGTATGATCCGTGGGGAAGCTTTTTAATTTCGCTTTGAATATGGGCGATCCTCGCTGATAAGTACTCTTTGGAAAACATGTTTACCTCCTTTATAAATTCTTTTTTCAAGGATACTCCGCCAATTTCAAAAAATTATCGACAAATAAAACAATTTTCGACAAAAAGTACGAACAACCCGCTTTCTATACCGTTATAGCAACGGTACTGATGACGGTAATCTTTCCGTTTTTCCCGTGGATTGTACAGTCATAAAAGACTGTACGGATGACTGTATTTTTCTTCTTATTCCCGTAATATGTACAGTTCCTTAGAGCGATACAGATAACGGTAATCAAACACAAATTCCCGTGAATTGTACAGTCATAAAAGACTGTACAGATGACTGTATTTTTCTTCTTATTCCCGTAATATGTACAGTTCCTTAGAACGGTACTGATAACGGTAATCAACCACAAAATCCCGTATTTTGTACAGTTATTAAAGACTGTACATATGACTGTAGTTTCCCTGTTGTCACCGTGATCTGTACAGTCATTTAGAGCGGTACACGGGTAATTAATTCAGAGCCCATAGATACATTTCTCCTGGGTTTGTTCACGGTATGTTTATTTGTAAAATGACGATTTGCTATTTATAATAATAAGTAGTTTATGTGTTGGATGGTGAAGTATGGTATTAGACAGAGCTAACTCTAAGAAGAGCAAGCTTGCTCTTTCGGCATACACAGAGTTTTTTAACAACTCTCCTATACCTTGTTATTTGAAAGACACGGATCTTAAGTATCTGGCTGCCTCAGAGAAATTCGCAGTACTCACCAATTCCAAATGCGTGGAAGATCTTATCGGCAAGACCGATGAAGAACTGTTTGGCTCCCCTGACCATCTCAAACTTCAGAAAGATCTGGAACTTAAGGTCATTGCGACCGGTGAGCCTGTTGAGAATGTCGTCATCCCTATAGAGATAGTTGAATTATCCAGGACCATCTATTGCAGATGCTCGAAAAGGCCCGTCAAGGACAGCAAAGGCAAGATCGTCGGGATCATCGGAACGTCTGAAGACTGTACGATGACCTATGAAGCTGAGATGCGCTTCAAGAAGCAGATCGAGATCTACATGGCTCTTCCGAACAATGCCCTCTGCTGCGCTTTTGTGGATGTATCAGACTGGAAGATGCTTGATTTCACGGCACTTAAAGACGGACAGGTCGTCCATATGGATATGTCCATAAGCGAGTTCATCACCAGATCTGACAGACTTATCTCGGTAGATATAAGCGAGCACAGATACTTCGCAAACCTCGACAGAGAAAACATTATGAAGAAATACAACGCAGGACTTACGGGTTCTTCGACCGAGTTCTACGTTAACACGGAAGAATTCCCTTCAAAATGGGTCAACTATGAATACTTCTTCCTGATAAATCCTGAAAACGACCACGTCTGCATACTTTTCTCAGTACTTGATATCAGTAAGCAGCGTGAGGAAAAAGACAGTCTCATCAAAGCAGCTGAGCAGGATCTCATGACCGGCGTACTTAATCACGAGTCAGTCATGAACAAGATCGACTATCATATCAAAAATGACGGTCTGGATCAGCTCAATGCCCTGTTCATGATCGACGTCGATAACTTCAAGGAGATAAACGACCACTTCGGTCACAGGACAGGTGACAACGTTCTCGTTGATATCGCTACGAAGATCAAGAAGACATTCAGAGATAACGATATCGTAGGAAGACTTGGCGGTGACGAGTTCATCGTATTGATGACGAATCTTGATAAGGCCTGGCTTGCCAACAACAAGGCTCAGGAACTTATAAATTCCCTGCAGTATGACTGCCAGAGAAACGGCGAATCAGTACTTATGACCAGCAGTGTCGGAGTTGTAGTATTTACAGGCGGACAGGCTTCCCTTGAAGACCTCTATTCTGAGGCTGACGCAGCACTTTATAAGGCTAAGAACTTAGGTAAGAACAGATTCGTATTCAGTGAAGATTCTGATGTTAAGTCATTTGCACTTGATACTCCTGTTGCAGATATCTCTGTTAACCTGCAGACAGTCTTGGACGGTATCGACGGTGTCTTCATCATTGCCGAAGTAAGAGAAGATGAGCTGATCATACTTTATTCCAGTGATCCGATGTACAGCCAGGATGTTATCGAGAGCATGCCGGCTGAAGAATATAATGCACTTTTGTATACCATCAAGAAAGCAGCTGTTCTGGAGAAGAATGATGTGGATTATACCGCGGCCTCGGCATTTGAATACCGAGGCGTATCGCTGTGGATCAGGGTCAAGGGATCTTTTGTAGAACCTGACAGAGCTAACACTTTGAAGCTGGTGGCGCTTGTTACTGATATCAAGGAGTTCAAGAATACCGAGCAGCTCCTTAAGAGAGAAAATACAAAGAACAGCCTGGCTCTTTCCATATCGAATACGATCACGTGGGATTATGACGCGACGACGAAGCTGATCTCGCTTCACGACTCTGACAGCAAACCGGTTCCTTATTATTCGGAGGATATGGTTTTCGATGAGTCTAAGGAGAGATATCTCAAGATGTATTCGGATATTGATTCGGGCGTTGATCAGGGGACGGAATTTATACATTTCAGTTCGATCTTCGGTAAGACATTGTGGATGCAGGTGTCTTATAAGACCACCTACAATGAGAGCAAGCACGTTATCGGTGCACTTTTTGCGGCGCATGATGTCACGAACTTCATGAAGAACGTGGATAAGTATGACACGTCAAGAAGAAGATATACCAATGCGCTTAGAGACGATAAGGTTACTTTCCATCTGAACCTTACGACTGATACGGTGCTGAGCACTTTCTATGCCAAGGATTTTATCGAGCCTGAAAAGAAGATCAACAGCGCATCGGAGTACCTGGATTTCTTCAAGGGTTTGATCGACACGTCGAAGGAAAAAAGAGATTACTACGACACGATGTTTACGACGGAAAATCTCATCAATCTGATGAATGACAACGTAGACAGCCTGGAGGAAGAACTTTTCATAAGGCTCGCGACGGATGATTCGGAGTGGTTCGAGGCGAGGATGTTCCTTGTTACCAATCCGGAGACCAGAGACAGAGAGCTTTTCGCACAGCTGACGAATATCAACTCGGATCATACTTCGAAGATGATCATCAAGAGGATCTTCAACTTCGAGTATGAGATGCTGGCAGTTATCGATACGAAGACAGAGACCATAAGGATCCTTCAGGAAGACCCTGCCATGAAGGCAAAAGATACCATGGACTATGGTGATTTTATCTATTCCGCTTTGGAAGGATACGTTGTAGAAAACCAGCAGATGAACTGCGCGAGGGCGATCGAGCTCAAGAACCTCATTAAGGAACTTAAGACCAAGAACGTATTCTCCGATTCATTCTCTGTATATGACAAGGAACAGGAGGAAGTTCAGGTCAAGCGTAAGAAGTTCCTGTTCACGTATCTTGATGATGCGAAGAGATATATCGCGTTTACCAAGAGCGATATCACCGACCAGTATAAGTCGGAGTTCGACCGCGTGTCAGGACTTTATAACAGGGCTTCGTTCTATTCGAGAGTACGAAATCTCATCGACTCAAATCCGAGGACCAGTTTTGTCATCGTAAGATGGGATATCGACAAGTTCAAGATATTCAATGATATCTTCGGTGCAAAGCAGGGCGACGAGCTCCTGGCCATGATCGGTAATGCCTACAGGGACGAGAAGTTCCAGAAGCAGGACATCATTGTCGGTAACTTAGGCGGAGATAATTACGCACTTTGCCTGCCGAATAACAAGTTCGACCCGGATGAGCACTGCGCGTTCCTCATTAACCTTTTTGATAACCTTTTCCAGAACTATACCCTGACATTCCATATGGCAGGCTATAAGATCGAGGACCCGAGTCTGGACGTAAATCTCATGTGCGACCGTGCTGCCATCGCCATCAAGTCCATCAAGGAAAGTACGTCCACCAGGTTTGTCTGGTACAAGGAAGAGATGAGACTTGAGACCGTGAAGGAGCTCGAGCTCATTCGTGACCTGAGGACCGCGCTCTTGAACGATCAGTTCACCATCTATGTTCAGCCGCAGTTCGATCAGATGAGCATGGAACTTTTGAGCGGTGAGGCTCTTGTAAGGTGGATCAGACCTGACGGTGAGGTCATCCCTCCTAATGTCTTTGTGCCTTTGCTCGAGAAAACAGGTCTCATCGCCCGCGTTGACCAGATCGTCTGGGAACAGACATGTCAGTTCCTGAGCAAGCGTAAAAAAGAGGGCAAGAAGAACGTTCCTCTGGCGGTCAACATCTCAAGACGCGACTTTTACAAGAGGGATTTTACACAGATCATCTATGATCTCATCGAGAAGTACGACATCGAACCGAGCCTTCTTGATCTGGAGGTTACGGAGTCCGCATACACTGAAAACGGTGATGTCATCATCTCGACATTGGATGAGCTCAGGACCCATGGATTTAACATCAAGATGGACGACTTCGGAAGCGGCTATTCGTCTCTTAACACGCTGAAGCACGTTCCTGTCGACATGATCAAGCTCGACATGATGTTCCTTTATTCTGACGAAGAAGATGACCCGTCAACTGTTTACCGCGGCGGCGTCATCCTCGACTCCATAATCCGTATGGCACACTGGCTGAGTATTCCGGTAATCGCCGAGGGCGTAGAGACAGCAAGGCAGGCTGACTTCCTGAAGACCATCGATTGTTCGATCGTTCAGGGATTCTACTTCTCAAGGCCGCTCCCGCTGGACGAGTTCGAGAAGATGCTCGATGAAGCAACCATCTGCGAGATCCCGCCTGTGCTCAGTATGGACAATAACTTTGATAACTACGATTTCTGGGATTCCACGTCACAGACATCGCTCCTGTTCAACGCGTTCATCGGCCCTGCCGGTGTTTTCGAGCTGTATGACGGTAAGCTTACGGCCATGAGGCTCAACGAAGAGTTCTACAAGGAGCTGCGTCTTATTGATTCAAAGGGTATCGATTTTTCGAGCTTAAACATCCTCGAGATCGTCGATCCTTCCGACAGGCACAGGGTCAACAAGATCCTCGAGTCCGCATCGACCACGTCCGATGAGCACGTGGTCGAGCTTAAGTTCCCGTCTGCCGTCCCGAGCAAGGACCGCAATCTGTGGCTTCATATCAAGGCCCGAAGGATCGCACATACCGACAAACGTTGTCTTTTCTATATCTCTATCGAAAACATTACCAAGCGTAAAGTTCTCGAAGAGAAGAACACCAACCTCGCAAAACTCCTGTCTGCCGTCATAAATTCAGGCAACACGGGAATCTTCACTTACGAAGTCGGCGAAGAAAAAGCGATCGTAACGCCGCTCGGCATAAAGCACACGGCAGCTTACGGTTTTACGGAAAAAGAATTCTATGAGAAGTTCTCGAGTGACTTCATCGAGTGCATACATCCGGACGACCGCGACGGCTTAAGAAAGATCCTGCGAAGATTCCCGCAGGACAAGAAGACCGTGCGTGCCGCGTTCAGACAGGTCTGCAAAGACGGAAGCTACAAAGATCTGGAATTTCTCGTGTACAAACCGTCAAGGATAGGAGGACGCATGGTCGGCTGTTTCGTTGTAGCCGAGTCCTTTGAGAACGCAGTCCTCCCTCTCTGACAGGATATCTTGATCTGATATTACTCCGTACGAAGGGCGCTGACAGGATCCATGTTGGCGGCCTTTTTCGATGGGATGAGACCACCTATGAATGTCAGGAATACGCTCAGAAGTACGAGTACGATCGCAGGGATCACAGGAAGAACGGCGTTGACGTCATTTCTTTCCGCGATATGGTGAATGATCATATTGATCGGCAGCAGCATGATAAGCGTCAGACCGACACCTATGATACCTGAGCAAAGACCGATAATGAACGTCTCCGCGTTGAACACGAGAGAGATGTTGTTCTTCGATGCACCGATGGCACGAAGGATACCGATCTCCTTGGTACGCTCGAGAACGGAGATGTATGTGATGATACCGATCATGATCGAGGATACTACAAGAGATACCGCAACGAACGCGATAAGAACGTATGAGATAACGTTGATGATCTTTGTTACGGAAGAAAGGAGAAGTCCGATATAGTCTGTATAGACGATCTTATCCTTCTCATCCGCGGACTCGTTATACTTCTCGATACATTCCGAGATATGATCCTTGTTCTCGAATGAATCGGTATAGATCTTTATAGACGTAGGAGCATCGACATCCGTCATTCCGAACGCGGTCATGTTGTCATCATATGAACCCGGAGAGATCATATAGTTATAGATCTGAAGGAGCGTTTCGTCGTCAGGATTTCCCATATACTGGTCAAACATGGCAGCGAGCTGCGTCTCGTCCATTTCCTCGATCTGAGCGAGCATGTCGTCGTTTCCGGCGTACATCTGCTTGGTGGATTCCTTAATGAACTCGGCCTTGTCGGATACTCCGAGGCCCTCGAGATATTTTCTCGCATCCTCGCACTTTTCCTCATCGGAAGCAGGGCTGAATGACAATCCCGTAAGGACGTTGATGTCAGGTGTAGCTTCCTGGGCCTTAACGACTTCGCTGTTGTTGGCTGTCTCGATAAGGTGCTTAGCAAGCGCGTTCGTATAAGCTACCGGTTTATAGAGGTTGGCATTCTCCGCATCAGGAAGTGCCCTGATGATTCCTACGATCTTGACTGTCGTAACATCCTTTGCCCTGTCCTCCATCTTGAGCTTGTTGTCACCGATATACTGGAAAAGTCCGTTGTTCTTCTCATACTCATCCGAATTCGCGAAAACATAGTACTCTTTTCCGATGATGTCCTCATACTGAAGTTCAACGTCCTTGACTTCGATCTCGTCCATCCTCTTGAAGCTCTCGGTCATCTCGACATACTCGTCATTAGGAAGGAAACCGAGTTCATACATCGTATCGATCGGGATCTCGTTTACGGCATTTACGACGATGACGACTTCATCGTAGCTCTGCGGCCACTGACCGTAGATAACTTCGTAGTTGTCCTTGACGACGCGGCTTATGAGGTCGCCGTCCTTACCCGGGAGCATCTCGCCGAATGATATGTTCTTGCCGTAGCTCATGGAGTAGCTGGCACCGTTCATGCCCGTGATGGTCTGACCTCCGGCCATCGGGTTCGTGTTGAAGAACACGCCCTCCGTGTCGTATGTATAAACGTCGAAATCAACGCTGTAGTCGTAAACGATACCGTTCTCGCCTACATATTTCTTAAGTTCGCAGTCCGGAGAATCCAGATATTCCTTGAACTTCTTGAGATTGTTCTTGGTCATGCTGGTCGTGAGTGCATTGGCCATCTCGAGGTTCATCGAATTCGAATAGACTCTGTCATAAGTCCTGTCGCTAAGTTCTTCTTTCCTCTTCTCACCGTTCTCGGCGGACACCTGGATGAGCGAACTTAAGTCCATGGTCTGCTCTTCGAGGGTTATCGGATAAGAAGTCATGGTATTCTTCTGGATGTCGTCGATATAGTTCTTGACGCCTGTTGCAAGTGACAGGATAAGAGCGATACCGATGATACCGATGGAACCTGCGAAAGCAGTAAGAAGCGTTCTTCCGAGCTTACTTTTCAGGTTGTTGAAGCTTAAGGAAACAGCTGTTGCAACTGACATGGAGGATTTACCCATGTTCTTGTGCTCAGCCTTTACTTCCTCTTTCTCGAGGACATACGGATCGGAATCGGCCGTAACCTTACCGTCGCGGAGCTTGATTATCCTTGTTGCATATTCTTCGGCAAGTTCAGGGTTATGTGTAACCATGACAACGAGCCTGTCCTTTGCGACTTCCTTCAGAAGGTCCATTACCTGGATACTTGTCTTTGTGTCGAGAGCACCTGTAGGCTCGTCGGCAAGAAGGATGTCAGGATTATTGATAAGAGCACGGGCGATAGCTACACGCTGCATCTGTCCGCCGCTCATCTGATTCGGCTTTTTATGGAGCTGATCGCCGAGGCCTACCTGCTCCAGTGCCTTGATGGCGCGCTTTCTGCGCTCGGCCTTGCTGATACCGGAGATCGTCAGTGCGAGCTCGACGTTACTTAATACAGTCTGATGCGGGATCAGGAAATAGCTCTGGAAAACGAAGCCGATAGTGTGGTTTCTGTAGGAATCCCAGTCGCGGTCCTTATATTTCTTTGTTGAGATCTCGTTGATGATAAGGTCGCCCGAATCGTAACGGTCGAGTCCGCCAATGATGTTAAGGAGCGTCGTCTTACCTGAACCTGAAGGTCCGAGGATCGCTACGAACTCGTTGTCACGGAGGTTGATCGATACATCGTCAAGTGCCATCTGAACGAGGTCGCCTGTCTTGTACTCTTTTTTGATATTCTTGATCTGAAGCATATGTCCCTACCTTTTTCCAACACAATCGAAAATATAACCGAGTTATTTTTACATGGATTATAAGAGGGTGTCAATCACGTAAAACACTACATTTGTGGCAGATATTTTGTTTTTTGTCGGATTTAGTATATTTGTGACAATTTTCAGTACTAACTGCATTATTTTTTTTGTTTCATGTTTTCGAAAAATAAATGATAAAATTTTCTTGTTTGTCAAAAGACAATACATTTTGGACAAGGAGAAAAAACAATGAAAAAGTCTAAGATCATTGCAGCAGGTTTTGCTCTTTCCATGATGCTCGCAGTAGCAGCATGTTCCTCTAAGGAAGCTGACGAGACAAAGGCTGAGGCAACAACAACTACTACAGAAGAAACAACAACTGAGGAAACAACAGAAGAGACAACAACAGAGGAAGAAACAGAGGCTACTTCCGAGGATACTGAGGCTACCGAGGAGACAAACGAATTCGGTCTTCCTACTGTAAGCGCTGACGACTATAGCTGCGAAGCTATCAAGAACCTCATCACAGAGAACGAGACATCCCAGCAGTACATGTTGATGCCTATGTCATACGAGGATATCGATATGGAAGGTTACGAGGAAGGTCTCGCAGCTATCGATATGGCATCGTACGACACGATCCTTATGCTCAAGTTCGATTCAGTAGACAGCGCTAAGACATTCATCACGGAATTCGTTGAGCAGACAGGCGTTGACGTAAACTACACAGAGGGTGCTGACGGTGCACTTACATTCTCAGCTGAGGTTGAAGGCGAAATGTCAACAACAGTTGAAGGTTCCATCGATGCTGAAGGTCTCATAACATTGACAGAGAAGGGCCCTTCTGTAGAAGAGTCTACTGAAGACGTTGAGGCTGTTGCAGAGTAATTTACAAAATACCGAGGAGTTGCCTGACCGCAGCTCCTTTTTGTATAGCAAAATAGTGCTCAATAATTTGCTCATTTTTGAACTGTTGCCTTTTCTCGAAAATGGTAACATTGCAAGTGAGTTTTGACTCAAAAAGAATAAGGAGTTTGAAAAAATGAAGAACATTCAAATGAAGAAAACACTTATGGCATTGATCTTAACAATGTCCATCGCAGGTTCTGCAATCGCATTCAGCGCTTGCAACAAGGAAGAAACAACTGAGACAAAGGCTGACACAACAACAACTACTACAGCCGAAGAGACAACAACTGAGGAAGAGACAGAGCCAGAGCTCTCATTCAGCGATTCCGAAGTTAATTCCCAGATGGAAGCTAAAAAGAGCGAGGGCTGCACGATCGAAGAGATCTCAGCTTCTGACATCAACGCAGACGCTTCCACATTCGTAGAGGGCTTCAAGGCAACAGGCGGATCCCAGGACGGCGAGTTCGTATGCGTTAAGTTCACAGACGAAGATGCAGCTAAGACTCATTTCGAGACAGTAATGAAAGAGGGTGCAGAAAGCAGCGGTATCTCCACAATGAACGGAACATCTGCTTTCTCGATCGACAACGAGATCTCCGGTACTATCACAAAAGACGGTGTAATGTGCTACTACCCATACACAGAGGATGATCAGGCTGCTGAAGATCTCTTCACAGTATCTCCTGACAAATACAACGATCCTCAGATCAAGGAACTCTGCCAGCAGTACATCGACGAGGGTGCTACACTCTTGGACTCAGCTGAAGAAGGCGCAGAGGGCTTCATGGTTTACGGTGAAGATGAGTTCACAGAGATCCTCAAGTTCGAGAACTTTGATGACGGTAAGGCTTACCTCGAAGAGTCTCTTGCCGATCTCGGCGAAGCTACAACAACAGAGAACGCTGACGGTTCCATCAGCTTTGAGTGCGAAACTCCTCTTGGTAACGCAGAAGGTTCCTTGAGCGCTGACGGCCTGTTTATCGTAAAAGTAGGCGTTTAAATAGTTTCATAACTCACATCGCTCAGATGCGAGCCTCAATACAAGTGATCCCCGGGCAGTAACCCGGGGATTTCTATTTTCGGAAAAATGTTGTAAAATTTTTTTATCTTTTAAAAGATAAGGAAGAATGATATATGAAACATCTTAAGTTCAGGCAGTGTCTGGCTGCTATTGTGCTATCCTCGGCAATTGCATGTGCTCCGATAGTTTTCGTGGGTTGTGACAAAGAAAAGACAGAAGAGAAGAAATCTTCTGAGACAACTTCTGAGGAGACCGAAGAAGAGGAAGAGGAAGAAGAGACCACCACAGAGATAGATCCGTCAACGCAACAGCTGATCGATGATATTAAGGACGAATATAATATCACCGATGACGGCAGTGTCTCTATAATTGAATACGACGAAGGAGATTACTATATCTCGTTCGAATTCGATTCAGGTGACAGCGAACCGGATAATAACCCGGTGCCTTATGTCTTTGACGGTGATTTCAACCACAGCGATCTGGATGACTTCGCTCAGGAGTGCGCATCCATGGGATGGCCTGTCGAGGTCCTTACTGCAGCTGATCTGAACCTGACCGACAAAGAGTTCGCGGAAGGATTCGTGGCTTACGACATCAACGAATATCCGCATTACTATATCTACTACAAAGATCACGACACAGCCTATGATAATCTCGAGGAGCATATCGTGGGAGACGCCGGCAGTATCTCTCATATCTACGATACAAATGATCCTGATACTTATTGGGTCGATTTTGACGACGGCGAGCATATGATGGATATATACATCTATGATACCGGGCTGGCCATTTTCGATGATAAAAAAGTAACGACATTTCAATATGATCCGGCTTCTGCCACGAACCCGGCGAACAAAACGTATGACACTTCTGAGATCAATGACTTGGTCAAGGAATATGTAGAGAAGGATTACAATCTCTTTGATCTTCCCGACTCCTCTAAGAACTTTCCGAACGCAGTCGAAGGCTTCACCGGATACGGCATGTACTGGCCGGACGATTCGGACTTTGTCCTGGAAGATTACGAGATCTACGTAGTCAAGTTTGAAAGCGTCGAGGAAGCTCTCTCCGGCGTTGGAGCTGCATTTAACAAGGATTTCTCAGACCTCGGCAACGGTACGAATGTATATCTGGAATTCGGCCGCTTTGGCATGGAATACACAGGCTCGATCTCGTCGGACGGCCTTCTCATCTTGAAAGGACTCGAGAAACACTCATGACCCGGCTAAGACACCCGCTGATACTTATCCCCATAAGTTTACTGATCCTTCTGACCGGCTGCGGCTCAGGCGGGACCGACAGCGCCTCTGAAGAGACCACGACCGCTGAAGAAACCATCGAAGAAGAAACGGCTGAGCCTTCTTCCTCTTCTACGGGTGAGAACACCACTATCGAGACGGAGCTTCCCGTCCCTAGTATAAGCCTTGCCGAGATATACGATCCCGAGATGTATCCTGAGGATGTCATCATCAACGACGGCGGTTCCTCATCCGGAGGCGGAGGCGGCGGTAATAGCGAGGACGTGATCTATGTCTTCGTTGTCGAGCAATAATACGGGCAACAAAAAATCTCCCCATCGACCGATGAGGAGATTTTCTTATGCTTTGTTTATGATCAGTTTGCCTGAGCTTCCTGAGAATCGATGATGTATCTTCTGATGTTGCTCAGATTCGAAATATTCTGATACTGTCCATTCTCGAAAACAACCAATGTCGGAGCCTGCATGATGTCATACTTCTCGCTGAGCTCCTGCTGCTCTTCAGCATCGATAACTACGTACTCGATACCTGCTTCGTCAAGGTAACCCTTAGCTGCCTTACAGTTAGGGCATGTCTTTGTCGTAAAGAGCATTGCCTTGCCTCCGACCTCAGCTGCTTCTGACTGGAGGTTGTTGGTTGTAGCCTCAGCATTTACGACAGGTCCTCTGTGCTTCAATACGGAAGTCTTGATATCGTAGAGCTTACGATCCTTGAACTCCTGAGTCTTACCGTCGTTCCAATTCTGAACCGGACGATAATAACCTGTGATACGGCTGTATGTCTCTGTCTTCTTGCCGCAGATAGGGCACTCCTCGACCTGGCCTGCGAGATAGCCGTGAGCCTGGCAGATGGAGTATGTAGGAGACATTGTGTAGTAAGGGAGAGAATAGTTCTCTGCGATCTTACGTACGAGGTTAGCTGCGCTCTTCCAGTCAGGGAGCTTCTCACCGAGGAATGCGTGGAATACTGTACCTGATGTGTAAAGTGTCTGGAGCTGATCCTGGATATCAAGTGCATCGTAGATATCGGATGTGTATCCGACAGGCAAGTGTGAGCTGTTTGTATAGTAGAATACGCCGCTTGCATCGTTAGCTGTGATGATCTGCGGATAACGCTTCTTGTCGTGCTTAGCAAGTCTGTAGGATGTGGACTCAGCAGGTGTTGCCTCGAGGTTATAAAGGTCGCCGTACTCTTCCTGATAGTCGGAGAGGCGCTCTCTCATATGGTTCAATACCTTCTTAGCGAACTCCTGTGTGCACTCGTGTGTGAGGTCCTTATGGAGCCAGTTAGCATTGAGACCAACTTCGTTCATACCGACAAGACCGATCGTTGAGAAGTGGTTGTTGAATGATCCGAGGTAGTGCTTTGTGTAAGGATAGAGTCCCTCATCGAGAAGCTTTGTGATGGTCTGTCTCTTAACCTTAAGGGAACGGGCTGCGATATCCATCATCTTGTCGAGACGCTTGAAGAAATCAGCCTCGTCCTTAGCAAGATAAGCGATCCTAGGAAGGTTGATAGTAACAACACCGATAGAACCTGTGGACTCACCTGAACCGAAGTATCCGCCGGACTTCTTACGAAGCTCACGAAGGTCGAGTCTAAGGCGGCAGCACATGGAACGTACATCAGAAGGCTCCATGTCGGAGTTGATGTAGTTGGAGAAATATGGTGTTCCGTACTTAGCTGTCATCTCGAAAAGGAGCTTGTTGTTCTCTGTCTCGGACCAGTCAAAGTCTCTTGTAATGGAATATGTAGGGATCGGATACTGGAATCCGCGGCCGTTAGCATCACCTTCGATCATGATCTCGATGAAAGCCTTGTTGACCATATCCATTTCCTTCTGGCAGTCCTTGTACTTGAAGTCCATCTCCTTGCCGCCAACGATACAGTTGAGCTCTGCAAGGTCATTCGGAACTGTCCAGTCGAGTGTGATATTGGAGAAAGGAGCCTGAGTACCCCAACGGCTTGGAGTATTTACACCGTAGATAAAGGACTCAACTGCCTTTTTAACCTGCTCATATGAAAGGTTGTCAGCCTTAACGAAAGCTGCAAGATATGTATCAAATGATGAGAAAGCCTGTGCGCCTGCCAACTCGTTCTGCATGATACCGAGGAAGTTGACCATCTGGTTGCAAAGTGTAGCAAGGTGTGACGGAGGTGAAGATGTGATCTTACCTGTGATACCGCCGAGGCCCTGTGAGATAAGCTGCTTCAAGGACCATCCTGCACAGTAACCTGTGAGCATGGAAAGGTCATGGATGTGCATATCTGCATTTCTGTGAGCGTCTGCGATCTCCTGATCGTAGATCTCTGAGAGCCAGTAGTTGGCTGTGATGGCACCGGAGTTGCTCAGGATGAGACCACCAACGGAATAAGTAACTGTGGAGTTCTCCTTAACACGCCAGTCATCGATCTTAACATAGCTGTCAACGAGTTCCTTATAGTTAAGAGCCGCGGACTTCATGGCACGGATCTTCTCACGGTTCTTTCTGTAGAGGATATAAGCCTTAGCTACTTCCTCATAACCTGTTCTCTGGAGAACGGACTCTACACTGTCCTGGATCTCCTCGACCGTGATCTTGTTATCCTTGATCTTGCCTGCATAGTCTGCAGTTACTTTCAAAGCCAAAAGATCGATAACGTCATCGTTATACTCTACCTTTACTGCTTCAAACGCTTTCTTGATGGCTTCTGAGATCTTAGAGATATTAAAATCTACTATCTTCTCATCTCTTTTTACAACCTGATACATAAAACCCTCCAACTTTATAATATTTCGCCGCCACGTATCTGCGCATTCGGAACCTTTTTCCTGACGATCTCCAAAAGCTTCATGAGCTTCTCCTCACTCGTCGCATGAAACCTGTTCTCTTCGATGAGTTCCCCCGAATCCTCAAACCTCTGAAGGAAGTATCTGTCTGCTCCTTCTATCAGTTCTCCGATCTTCTCGAACGATTCCTCGTCATGAAGTTCATCGATCACCGTTGTTCTGAATTCATAGGGCGTTCCGGACTCCCTTATGATCCTGATGCTCTCTTTAAGCTTATCGATCGGCGGTGATTCAAGTCCGCACACAGGACCGTAGCCTTCGAGATAATTCTTGATGTCCATTGCCACATAATCTGCAAGCCCTTCGTCGAGTATCTCCTTGAGACGGTCCGGGAATGACCCGTTGGTATCAAGCTTTACCAGATAACCCATCGCTCTGATCTTCCTGATGAAATCCTTGATATCGGCATGGATCAAAGGCTCACCGCCTGTTATCGCTACGCCGTCAAGAAGACCTTTGCGCTTTTCCAAGAACTTGAAGAACTCTTCCTCCTCAACAGTCCCCTCTTCATGAACCTTACCCGGTAACACCAGAGAAGAGTTGTGGCAATAAGGACATCTGAAGTTGCATCCTAACGTAAACACGGTACAAGCAACATGTTCGGGAAAATCCAGAAGCGTAAGTTTCTGTAGTCCACCCAGCTTCATACTGATTTTGCCCCCTTAGTTTCTTCTTTAAGCCTAATCATTGTAACTATATATAGTGGTTAAGTCAACCTCGCGCCACTATATTTAGTGTTTTTCGCTTTTTGCTTGCATACTACCCGCGAAACGTTTTTCTTAGGTCTTGAGGCACGTTTTTCGGGCACATTTTCACAATTTTCATTTATTTTTTAGGTTTACGCAGACTAACTTTCGAATATTACAATAATATTACAAAACACAATATATAGTTTTTGCCCTCCTATATCTAGTGTCTGTTTTTTCGAAAAAGATCGCTGTAATATACAGTTTCACGGAAGAAAACAATTGAAAAAATACAGTCATTACTCCCTATCATTAGGGACACAATACTGGATTTTAAACGAAAATCCATTCGAAAATCCCTGTCGTTAGGGACCCGGCACTGGATTTTAGGCTGAAATCCCTTAGAAAATCCCTATGGATAGGGAGTTTTTGCTGGGTTTTAAGTGAAAATACAGTGTTCAAGTCCCTGGGAACAGGGACATTTTACTGGATTTAGAAGGTACAAAAAAAGCTGCCTCAGGATCGAGACAGCTTTCATTGTTTTCGAGAAAAAGATTATGATTATCTGTGATAAAGCTTTGATGTCTGGTACTTAGGCTCGCATGTGAGGTTGACGCCGAGCTTCTTGAAGACGTTGACGTCGACGGAGCTTAAGAGCACTGAAGAATGGACTTCGCAGTGGCGGAGCTTGCCGAGCTGCTCCATGGCCTTCTTGGCATTCTCGTCGGTTACGGCTGAGATGCACAAAGCGATGAGTATCTCATCGATATGAAGGTGCGGGTTGTGACCGCCCAGGGACTGGGTCTTGAGGTTCATTACAGGAACGATGACTTCCTCAGGGATGAGGTCGACTTCCTTCGGAATACCTGCGAGGGCTTTCAAAGCGTTGAGGAGCATCGCGGAAGATGCACCGAGAAGAGACGTTGTCTTACCTGTGATGATACGGCCGTCAGGGAGCTCGATGGCTGCTGCAGGCTCGTTGTTGGTCTCTTCGGAACGCTTGTTTGCCGCTTCGATAACAGGACGGCTTGCCATACTGATGCCTGCCTGCTCCATGAGAAGCTCGATCTTCATCATCTCGGACTCATCGCCTTCGCCCTTTACTCTCTTGCAGGCTGCTTCATAATAGCGGCGAACGATCTCGTTCTTCGAAGCATCCCATACGGCTTCCTTATCGAAGATGCAGTTGCCGGCCATATTAACGCCCATATCCGTTGGTGACTTATAAGGGCACTCGCCGAGCATCTGCTCGAGGCACGCACGAACGACCGGGAAGATCTCGACATCGCGGTTATAGTTAACTGTTGTCTCGCCGTAAGCCTCGAGATGGAACGGGTCGATCATGTTAACGTCCTTGAGGTCTGCTGTTGCAGCTTCGTATGCGAGGTTAACAGGGTCCTTCAGTGCGAGGTTCCAGATCGGGAATGTCTCGAACTTGGCGTAGCCCGCCTTAACGCCGCGCTTGTGCTCATGGTAGAGCTGGGAAAGGCATGTAGCCATCTTTCCTGAGCCCGGACCCGGAGCCGTAACGACTACGAGCTTACGTGTTGTCTCGATATATTGGTTCTTGCCGTAGCCTTCGTCGGATACGACAAGCTTCATGTTGGATGGATAACCCGGGATCGGGTAGTGTCTGTAGACAGGAACGTTAAGGGAGTTCAGTTTCTTCTCGAAAGCGAGAGCCGCAGGTTGCTCGGCAAATCTGGTGAGAACGACGCTGCCTACGTAGAGGCCGAAGCTCCTGAAGGCGTCGATGAGACGGAGAACATCGAGGTCGTATGTGATTCCGATGTCGCCTCTGATCTTGTTCTTCTCGATATCTGCCGCGTTGATCGCGATCACTATCTCGGCTTCGTCCTTAAGACGGGACAGCATCCTGATCTTGGAGTCAGGTGCAAAGCCCGGGAGAACTCTGGAAGCGTGGAAGTCGTCGAACAACTTGCCTCCGAACTCGAGGTAGAGCTTACCGCCGAACTTGTTGATCCTCTCGAGGATGTGAGATGACTGCATCTCAAGATACTTGTCATTGTCAAAACCGATCTTGTACATAACAAACCTTCCTTAACCATACTCGCCCGCGTTTTTAGGCATAAAAAATGCGAACGGCAACATTTCCATTCGCCTATTTATTTTATATTTTTCGAACTCGAAAAACAAGCAAAGAAAAGTTCAATTTTTTATCATTTGTTGATGTAACAGAACTTCGCCAGGTTGCGGCCCTTGTTCTTCGCATCGTAAAGGCAGCGGTCGGCATGCCTGAAAAGCGCGATAGGATCGACGTTTCTGTCAGAATACGCCACACCGATGCTCACCGTCAGATTAATCCTCTTATCTCCCTTATCGAAAACACGGCTCTCGATCTGACGCAAAAGCTTATTGACATTCTTCTCGTTCAGGCTGTCATCCGTAGCAAGGATCGCGAACTCCTCGCCGCCCCAACGCGAGATCGGTGCACTGGTGTTCTTTTTGAGGAAATCCGAGAGTTCCTTAAGGATCACGTCGCCTTTAAGATGTCCGTAAGTATCGTTGATCGTCTTGAAATGATCGATATCGAGAACGAGGAGAGTAACTCTCTCCACCTTTTCGTCGCTCAGGGTCCTTTCCACCAGATCATTAAAACCGCGGCGGTTGATGGCGCCTGTCAGCTCATCGTGATAGTAGAGATACTCATACTCGATCTTGGTACGCTTAACTTCCTTATAAAGTCCCTGACGGATCGACTCCAGAAGGAGTGCGATAAGGAAAAACGTCAGATAGATAAGCGGGAATCTGATCCTCAGTGAATCGCTGTAGTGGAATCTTAGCATGTTATAGCCCCACGGGGTCCACATGAAGAAGATGATGATCGCGAACATGACCGCAGTGATCGGTACCGCGAACCTTCTCCTATACAGGAACAGGCTGCACGCCGGCAGCACACATATCCAGATGATACTGACGCCTTCCGGAAATCCCGAATAGATAAAGAACGTGAAAAGCGCGATGAGCTCAACACCGAAGAGCCATGACGACAGCCTGACGCCTCTTTTGCTGACTCTGCAGAGCGCATAATCCAGCGCGCATAGAAGCGCGAAGCACAGTGTCACCCAGAAAAGCATTATGTATCCGGTCAGATAATCAACCAGCGATGTTACCGTAGAAACGACGATCAGGATAAGAAAGATCCAACTGAAGCGGTACTCTTCCTTATCTTCAGCATTTACGGCATCTTGAACAAACTCATTGAATAATCTGATCATGGATCACTCAAGCCTTGTAGAACGGTTCGTAGTTAGCGCAGATCTTGATAAATGTCGGAGCCTTCATGGCGAACTCGACTCTCATCTCTCTGCCGAGGCAAGGCACGATAACCTTGTAAGCCTCGTCAAAGATCTTCTTACGCTCTTCCTCAGTTACACTGAAGTCGAGGTCAAATACAACGATGATGTTAGCCTCGCTGTTATTCTCCTGCTTCGCGAACAGATAGATCTCCTTAACAAGATCGTTCCTCTGGCCGAAATCCATAAGAGCTTCCTTAACGAGGCGTGTCTTCTCGGTCTCCTTCATGATACCGATCTTAACAGTCGTATCCTGCTTTATGGTACGCTTCTGAACGTTAGTCTCGCTCTTGTAGCCCTCGGAATTCCTGATGCTCTCGATAAACTGAGGCGGAACCGGAACAGGCTCAGAGAACGGGTTGATAACAAAACCCTCACCGCTCTGTGAAGCGATATCCGCGATATCATCGAACTTAAGAACGAGAACCTTAACAGGTCCCTTGTTCTTCGTAAAAGCAGTCCACTTCGAAAAAGCGCCCCAATCCGTAAATGTCGGCAGCACCTTCTTGTCAGAGCCGTTGATGTTCAGCATCGGGAAACCGACCTGAGTTCCCTTCTTAACAGTGCCGCTCTCCGTGCCGAGGTCATCTGAGACAACAGGTACCACGAACTTCGCGTGGACCAGGTTGTAACAGAACTCGTTTGTATAGTCTCTGTCCTTGTAATTATCCTTGTAGTCACGAGCCAGCGCCAGCAGGAACGGATTCTCGATCGGCTTGCTGACGTCAACAGCCGCCTGCGGCTCGATATTTGTCACAACAGCATTGATCGCGTTGTCCGGGAGATAATCGCCGTCGATAATGATCTCGAGCATATCTCCTTCCCTTTTCGAAAAAGATGGCTTGATCTTTACTACCGGCATATTGGATTTACTTATGTAAAGTTCCTCGGCATCACTGTAATCACCAAAAGGCTTTCCCTTGATCCCTGTCTGTGATCCGTAAGAACTGATTTCCTTTATTAACATTGTAAAACGGTTAAGTTTTGCCGCCTGATTATTGATATCCATGATCCTTCCTCCTTGAGAAGCTTTCTAGATTGTACCACATAAGCAGTATATTTGAACAAATAAAAGCACCGACCGGCAGAACACCGATCGGTGCGGTTATTCAGAGTTATCAGTTCTGACCCGGGAAAGTGACTACCGGGAACTCAGATCCCGGATCGTCAATATAAGGTTCACTGGAATTGATCGGATCATCACCATCAATCTGCAGTCTTATAATATCGATCTCAGGTGTTAAGTATTTAGTCTTCTCAAACATTTTCCATAGCCCCCTTAACGATCTTGTGATAAGCATAGAGCGCTTTCACGTAGTTATACAATGGTTCGTTATCCTGATAATAGTTGTATACGAGATAAACATAATCCAAAGGACAGTATGTGAATGTATCAAGACCCGTGGTGTTCTCGTTATGGCCTGCCACTCCGATCTCATGAGTCTGATCCAGATTATATGGAGTTATGTTCATAACATAGACACTGGCAAACTTCGGATTAGCATTAGCTCCCAACGAACGACCTGTGCCATCAACAGACGGATTGAAGTTTTCTCTAGCCTTTCCGGAAGAAAGCTTGAAGTAGATATAACCCCACAGTTCACCTTCACCCTTTGTTACAAAACTGGTGCCATAGAAAGCTATATCTTCTGATGCTGCAGGAACTGTTCCAACCTGCTTCAATGCCTGATACTCACTCTCGCTGCAGAATGCCTCTGCCTTCTCAGCTTCAGTCAGGAAACTGTTAGCCGGCTCTCCGCCTGCTTTGAAGTAAGCCTGCATATATGCACCATAGTTGACCATTCCTTTGATAATAGTCTTATCTGTGTCAGAATATTCACCGGATGTATCAGCGAGCACAGCCTGAGCATATGCCTTAACTGATATCTCTGTATCCGGTTGAACGAAGTAATTCGTTTCTTCACCGTAATAATTTGCTGTTATATCAATATCATCAACGATGTGCAGATAATCGATCTTGTAAGTTGCCACAAAATCGTGGTTGTCATCAAGGTCACCGTCAGCACAATACTCATTACCGTTGATATAGAAGTACAAGTCTCTGTCAGAGAGGTTCTCCGAAACATGGAATACAAATCTGATCGATATCTTAGAGAAATCACTTGAGTCTAAGAGCAGACTATATCCCTTGAGAGTAACGGAACTAGCTGCCTTTGCAAGTTGACCATTAGATTTTATTACATAATTAGCATTGTCATCATATACATATCCGCCAAGAGATACTCCCGTACCAGGAAGGAAGATCTGCTTTCCTGCCGCAGGGGTCTCATAAGTTACCAGCACGTCAGTTCCGGATGAATTAGAGTTAACACTTATCGGGCTTTCTTCTTTTACGTAAAGGTTGTCACCGGCTTCATTGTAACGATTATCCTTAATTACGATCTTGCCATTGAAAACCGTACCTACGGATCCGTTGTAGAATGCTCCAACACCTGCTCCGCCCAGCCTGTCACAGCCGTAAATAGTTACATCTGTCAGTGTCACATTGGACCAAGCATCAGCATAGATCGCAAATCCATCTTTGGAAGACATGCACTCAATCAAGCTGGAATCAGAAATATTGACATAAGATCCGCTACCCGCATATATGGCGCCGCCATTTCCTGATGCCCAAGCAGAATACAGATTTACACCGTCAATAGTAAGCGTACAGCCACCTGCTACATTGAAGAAGCCACCATCACCATTCTTCGTAACACCAAAACTAAAATCATCACCGTTTGAGATTACTCCGCTACGCTTAGAATCAACAAATTCATAACTGGCGCTCTTTGCCAGGTTGAGTAACCCTGCTTCAGAATTTGCATATATATTATTTCCGTTAAGGTCGATAGTTACAGGAGCGGGAGTAGAAGAGCGATCAGTATAATTAAGCAATTCGCTAACAGAGAAACTGCTAACCAATCGGATATACAGATGTTCATTTGTTAATACTGTACTGGAAAATAAATCAGGATCCGGAAGCGAATAACTGGTAGAACCGCATATTTCACTATAGTTATCACTGGAAAGATTAAACCATCTGATCCCATTCTCATCTGGTTCTTCGTCAAGAAACCAATCCCAACCATACCATTCTTCGTCTACAGCTAAGACGTCAGCCTTTGGTGAGATGAAAACAAAAGCTCCAGCGAAAACTAAAGAGGCCATAACTGTTGATACGGCTTTTAGAAGCTTGTTCCTCATATTTTTACCCTCGCTTGCCCACAAAAATATAACAATTACGTATAGTAATTCAACGGTATTCTATCACGGATTTGACAAGCGAATGTTTCAATAATGTTAAGACTAATTGAAAACAAGTACACAATTTTGTTGCATTTTCGAAAAAATAGACAAGGTCTATATTATTAGAATTGCCTTACAAGCTCGATAACTTCGGCCTCTGACAGGAGTGTGACGTGTTTGTCGACCACGCGGTAGATATTGTCACACATGGAAAGTACAGTCGGACGGTGAGTTGTAATAATGAACGTTTTATCAGGTGATTTGTGAAGGATATTCTTAAGGACCAGACGCTCGGTCTCAACATCGAGAGCGGAAGTTGCCTCATCCATGAGGATGATCGGAGCGTCACGCAAAAGCGCGCGGGCGATGGCGATCCTCTGGGCCTGGCCTTCGGAAAGTCCCTTGCCCTTTTCCTTCACTTCACTGTTGATGCCCTCCGGAAGTTTGGAGACAAAGTCCCAGGCGCAGGCGAGTTTCAGCGCAGCCTCGATCTCGCCGTCGGTGGCGTCATCCTTGGCAAGTCGCATGTTGTAAGCGATGGTGCCTGACATCAGGGAGTTGCCCTGAGGGACGTATGAGATGTTGACGCGGCTCGTCGGATCGATAGGTTTTCGAGAACCGGAAGGAAAAACAAATTCCATCTTGCCTGAAGAAGGCTCGACCATGCCCAGGAGAAGACGGAGCAACGTGGTCTTGCCTTCGCCGGAAGGACCGACCAGCGCGGTAATCTTGCCCGGAAGCGCGGTCATGGAAGAATCAACGATGACCGGAGTCTCAGGGACGTAACCGAAGTTCACACCGCTAAGCTCGATAGTAACGCCTTTCTCAGTGAAGATGTCGGCCTCCACCTTCTCGGACGGAAGGTCAACGAGCTCCCTGATCCTGTGCGCGGCAACGGAGCCGTTAACAAAGGTCGGGACCATGTCGGTGACGCTCTTGAACGCGCCCGAGAGGTTGATCCTCTGCTGCAGGAACAAGATCATGGTACCGTAAGTGATGGCGCCGCTCCACAGAAGGAACAGGCAGTATGCGTAAGCGCCGAACTGCACGAGAAGCGACGTCAGCGCCATGAATATGTTGCTCTTGATAACGAAAGCATTTTTCACAAGACTTATGCGCTTGTACTCCGCCTGAAGCTCGTTAAGACCGAAGCTGAAGCGGTCCGAGACGCCGAAAGACTTGATCGTGTCGATGCCGTAGAGCGCCTCCGATTCATAGGAGTAAAGCGCGCTGGTGGACTTCATCACGCTGTTCTGGTACTCGCGCTGCTTCTTGACCAGGTACTTGCCCGCCAGCAGGAGAATCGGCGCGGATGACAGTGCGATCAGGGCCATCACCGGGCTATAGTAGAAGATAACGATAAAAGTCGCGATAAAGCTGTAGACGGAAATGATAAACGTCGGGATCCAGTTGATGGCATTGCCCGCCACATTCCCGATATCGCCGTGGAACCTGTTCAGGATATCACCGCTCGGGAAGGCATTCAGCGACTGCCACTTCGCCCTCATTACCTTATCGAAAACATCCTTCCTCACCACATTCGTCATGTCGACCTCAAGCTTCAAAGTCACGCGGCTCATGAGGTTATGTATCAAAAGCGACGCCAGCGCGCCGCCCACCGTGATCAGCGCCGCCAGCCACAGCTTGTCGGTCTTTCTGCCCACGATAACGTCTATCAGGAATTTGCTCGCGATCGAAGACACGAGTCCCAGAGAACTACTCAGAAGGCCCAGAACCGTATAGAGCACGATCCTGCCCTTGTACATCGACGAATACGTAAAGATCCACTTCCAGTCGTCAAACATCTCCCTGAAAGTGCCGTCCTTGCGCTTCTTATTAACGATCTCGAGACTCTCTATCTTCATCTGCCTCTCCGCGAAAACAATATACAACGATTATATCCTATTTCCCTTCCACATTGCCATTCTCGAAAAATCCCTTCCGCCGCTCCGTCGACTAAACGTCCCAAAATCCCCGATTGGTCCGTTCCCGTAACGGACTAACCCCCTCAAAACTGCCGGTATGGTCCGTTCTCATGTCATATCCATGTTGTCCTCTGTCAGATATCATATGCTCGAACGGACCATACCCCCCGAATTTCATCGTTTGGTCCGTTATGAGAACGGACTAATTAACGTTTTCGAGAAAAAACTTCCACAAAAAAGCGGCGCCGAAAACCTCAGCGCCGCAATAATTCTTTTTTCTGCTCTTAGAAAACCGGACCCTCTTCAGGATTCTGATATTCATCAGGGATTCCATCGCCGTTCTTGTCAGTCTCACTGTTGATGATGATATCTCCACCGCCAGAAAGCCTGATAATGTCTATTTCCGGAGCACTATAGAATGATCTATTGTTTTTCATACCATACCTCTTATCAGTTATTATAGAAAACATAGTAGTTATATATCACCATAGATCTGGCAAGTTCCTTCATTGCTGGGGAAGCCTTATCAGACATTAATGCATTATACAGATAACTGGATGGTGACATACCGAAATCATAATGAGTATCTCCGTAATATACCGGAACAATAGGAAATAAATTAAAACCATAGACCATATCAAGATCCGGGAGTGTAATGTAGAAGTATCTTGTTCCCGGGATAAATGTAGGCTTTTCATCCGCCATAACTCCCCAGGTAATAAGCTCCGTATCAACGCCCTCATCATAAGTGAAATACATCTTAAGAGTTGGTTGACTGCCGAAGATGATACTTGAACCATAGTAATGGATATTCTCGCTTACAGGCGTAGCCTTAGGCTTAGAACCTTTGAAGAAACTATTATATATTGAAGAAGATGAAGTAACATCCTGACTCATGATCGCCTTATCTGCAGCTGCTAAGAAATAATCTGCTGGCTCATTTGCCATAAAATTGAAGTATTTCTGAGAAGCGGCACCATATGTAACCATGGAAGCAGCTATATTCTTCTGACCCTCAGTGTAATTGCCGGTATATACTGCCTTAGCATAATTACTGATAGTAAATCCTTCTAAGAGGATCAAAGAAGTGTTATAAGAAGCACCTACGGAGAAAGTAATAGGTGTACTCATCTCCATGGATTCCATATAACATGTAAACAGCCACTCACCGTTAACTTCTTCAACCTTATCGGCCTTGACCGGAGTCGAACTGTACCTCTCGGCATTGTAGTATCCGTTCAGGTCTGCACCGTCATAACCGGAAACAACAGGAACATGGAATGTTACACCGATAAAATTACCGTCTAAGCAAAGATTTACTCCGGTTACATCAAAATAATCTGCCTGAAGCTTAGGAATAAAATAGATGCCGCCGTTGGCGTCACGGGTAGCTATTAATGTAGGATTGTCACTGACGATTGAATCTTCATTAACGTTCTTTGCGCCGAATCCCTGAACAGGGACCTTGTTATAGAACTCGAAGAAAGAGATACCGATCTTGAAAACTGCTCCGTCTCCGCATCCGGATTCGATGTCTACATAACTGTTCGCTTCATTGGATGCAAAGTAGATGTTGCTGTCAACACCGCTGCCCTTGTTATACATAACCATCGGATCATCACCGCTTACGACAACAGAACTGTACCAATTCGTATATCCGGTCTTGTCAACGTAGATACCGCCGCCATATCCGGCATCACAGGTGTTATTTCTGATCATTGCACTTCCTGCGAGATAGACAGCACCGTCTTTAACGATCGTTATCGCTCCACCGTTTTTCTTAGACCAGTTATTGCTGATCATACTGTTCTCGATGCTGATATCTCTTCCTTCACCGTAGATCGCTCCGCCTTCGTTGGCACTGCAATCAGAGATAGTTGACTTAGATATATAGCACTGAGATTTCTCACCCAATATAATAGCTCCGCCCTTATCAGCTGAACCTTTATAGATAAAGCAATCAACAATTGACAGAGAATTATTACCATAGAAAGAAATTAGACTCTTTCCATCTTCGTCTGCGCTGTAGCTTGCATTTTTTCCTCCGTTAATATCCAGATTCAGGACATTGCATGAATAATTCTTTACACTGAGGAAAGGAGCACCCTTTGTTGATTTGAACGCACCATGAATGTTATAGAGCGGATCACTTTCTACCGTACTGCATAGATGAACAAAGTTTCCATCAGAATTGATCATATACTCGCTCTTATCTGTATTGGTATACGTGATGGTCTTACCGAGGAAATTGATCTCGAGTTCTCCGATAGTATCCACGCCGTCACTGATGCTGATATCCTCATCAAGAACGTATCTTCCAGCATCAGGAAGTTTGCCGTCAACGATTTTATTCTGCGAGAGTATCTTGTAATCCCCGTTTGTATACCAACCGGCATCTTCGCCTTCGGTCTTCAGATAAAAGACTTTATCCTCACCGCTGATCTTGAGGGTCTTCGTATCGTCAGCCAACAGATTTCCAAAAGGGACAAATGAAACAATACTTAAGCTCATTACACAAGAAAGAGCAAAAGCAACTGCACTTTTTGCTTTCATACACTACCTCCTAACCTGTTTTTTACATAAATCAAAGTCATTTTATCATAGTCAACGAACTTTTCCACTAAACAAATACTATACGATATTACCTATATTGGGGACCTATCTCTTCAAATACATCAAAAAAGGATCGCATTAGCGATCCTTAGTCTGTTAGTCTGATCATTTGCTCATCGCACCGTAGGAGACTTCGAACGCTTCCCGCTCCATATTGCATCCTAGGGAGTAAATCTTGACCCTGTCGAACATCATATCCACCAGGTCGAGAGTCTTGATAAACGCATCGCGGTCGATGGTCCTGTAAGTCTGACCAATGATAAGCGGGTATGCTTCGCTGATATCCATAGGACGGATGGTGTTATCGGGAGACTGATAGATCATACAGATCGCCTTGAGCTTAACGCGCATGTTGGTGCCCCTGTGGTGCTTGCCGTTGTACGGGGTACCGTAGGCGTAGACATAGTCGCCCTCGACCTTGAGGAGCGGCTTATCATCATTGACCATGATCGCGCGGTCGCCCAGGTTATCGCACCAGATCTTGGCGTGGGTGGATTTGCCCGTGCCGCTTGGGGCGCCGAACAGGTAGCCTTCGCCGTCAACGCTGATGCAGGATCCGTGAAACAGGAATGCATCGTAGTAAGGCATCTGCTCACAGATCTTACGGTAGACCGCGAGTTCCTCCAGATAATAATCCGGAAACCTGCCGCCTTCTTCTGACCTGTCCTTCTCGAAAACGATATCCTGCTCGGAAATCTTAATGCTGATATCCGGTACTTTGTCCGACTCGTATCCCTTGCAGTAATCATGCACATTGGGATAGATGGAGTCGATATAGACTGTCTTGTCTGCGAAATTGTATTTGCCCGTCATCTGAAACCTTCTAATCTTCATAAATCGGCACTTCTTCAAAAACTAAAGAAGTGCCGTAATCCTTTTATCATTACACGTTTCCTATTCCACTATTGCACCGATCTCCCTGAGTTTACTTAGGACATTCTTTACGTCCTTCTCGATGACCTCGCGCGGTGCATCGTATTTCTCAAGAAGACGCTCGACCATCTGCTCTTCCGTCATGTCTTCCTTAAGACACTCGATAAGTTCACCTGTGGTCGCATTTCCTTTTACCATTCCCGAAAAAGATGAGGAGCCGACAGGCACCAAAACACTGTCGGTTCCGATTTTACGATAGACAAAATCACTATTGAGCTTCATATATCACTCGACTCCTTCGATATCCTCGATCGGAACAAACGGCAACTCGATAACGCCGTCACCGTCTCCTGATGAAGTCGGAGCAGGTGTCGATCCGCCACCGCCGTTTGAAGTCGGGCTTGTAGTAGGCTGATTCGATGATCCGCCGCCTGCCGGAGTCGTTGTCGGATTCTTGCCGCCGTTGCCGCTTCCGCCATTACCGCTGCCGCTTCCGTTGTTGCCTGAAGCTGTCGTCGTTGGCTCGATGATGAGGATCTCGCCTTCCTCTGTTTCCGGAGGAGGTATGTTCTCAGTCGGCTTTGTAGTGCCGTTTGTTGCGCTGGTGGATTCGCCCGTTCCGTTTCCGGAACCTGAACCTGATGTAGTCGTTGTGCCTGAAGCACTCGTTCCGTCAGAAGTATCGGATGTATCTGTTCCGATCGTGTTGCCATTCCTTTCTACATCAGAACCGTCCGTTCCTGCAGTTGAATTCTCGCCTGAATTAGCGGCGTTTGTAGAATCGACTGTCGAGATGAAAGTCTCGCCGTTTTCATCAGTGACTATAACAGTCGTCACCGTTCCGTCATCTGTATCTTTGGAGCATGCCTTAAGACCCAGGATCACACCCAGAGCGATCGCAGCCAAACCCACAACTATAGCGATAGGGATTATTACTTTTTTGTTCTTCATTCTGTTGTTCTGCCTTTCTTCATCATACCCTTGACTGTACAATGCACTTTCCCCTAATAGCACGATTATAACATAATATGTTAATATCAGAACTTTTTAATAAGAATGTAATAGAGCTTTTTCGAGAAATACAAGCATACAAAAAGGCTTCCTCCGACATCTGCCGAAGAAAGCCCTCTTTATGACATTACTTTTTCTCGAAAACGCTCACGCGATATCGCCCTCTAAATCGTCGAGAACTATGCTCGAATCAAGGCCGCTCTGACTTAGAACGATTATCTCGATCTCCGGTGCTTCATATACTGGTTTATCCATCATACTTCTCCTTCTGTCACAGTGCTTTGATTGCCGTAGCAAAATTGTAATAAGCTTTCGCCAGGTTCACCATCGAGCCACTGCCCTTGCTGGCGTAGATCGCCTTCAAATACGTATAAATAGAATAATCAAAACTCGTCGATCCTGCAACTACCGTATAGCTCGCATCAAAGTCTCCCGCCGGAATTCCGTTGCCGTCTGCGCCCTTGTACTCGTATACATAGTAATTGCCGCTCTGAAACGGTCCGTCGATCGCGTTGCCGTTAACGGTCACGGTTCCCACATCCTCTGTAAAGTAGAACTTGATGTTGTTCTGCGTAAGGAATACAACGCTCGCGCCATAGAGCGTATCAGGCTTCGTGAACTCTTCGCTCGTAAGACTCGACGAAGGTTCTGCCGTAAAGTCATATCCCTGCGGCAACTTATTCGCATTGATGCTGAACTGCACCTGAGCGTAGCCGCCGTACTTGATCAGCGCCTCTGCTGCCGCTTTCTGGCTGGCGGTATAATCTTTTCCGTTGATTATCGCATTGGCATATTTCTCTATAGTTATTGTCTTTGTTATGCTCAGATCGCCGCTTGTAGCAGTGATCTCAATAGGAGCAGTCATACAAGCCGACTCGACCGGGATAGAGAATTTATAGAATCCGTCAACCTCGGTCATCTGATCGAACGTAAAACTACCGCTCTTGTTCTCTGTCTTATTCTGACCATTCTTGGTAACGGTATAAGAGTATGAATAAGAAGCCTGTGCATCGCTTTGGTAAGATTCGCCTATTCCAAGATAGACGTTGAGCTTGATATCTCCGTCAGAACTTACGTTACAGTTCTTTATGTACATTGTCTCGATCTTACTGAAGATAGCTTCACCGTTGCTGTTTGTCGTAATCTCATATTCACTGTTATCACTAATGAATGCTGCTGTTGTTCCGTAATTATTTAGTCCGCTGGTAAGAACTTTTCCCAGGTGAGCCGGAGGAACGGAAACACCTATCTTGGCATTATCACCAAGAGATCCGACAATTGTAATTTTACAGTTATTATTATCAGCAAGGTATAGATTATCTCTCGGATCTCCGGGAGCATAATCGGAATCATTTCCGGTAATCTCAACATTCCCCTTGATCTTTATATTTCCTCCTGAGACCATAAATATACCAGCACCTGCAGACAAATTCCCATTATTATTACCACCGGATACAAGTCCGCTATGTTTGCACTGGTTACCAACGATCTTGGCATCTCCGCTCAATTCCAAAGTACTATTTGAGAAGATCCTTACTCCACCGCCAGCTATCTTGGCAGAGCATCCTGTTACCATGCCGCCGGACATCTTGGTAGTACCCGCTCTAACCTGGAATCCTCCACCGCCATTATCAGAATGACAATCAGTAATGAGACCTCCTGTCATTATAAAGGTGCCCTTACTGTGAACGCCTCCACCGCCTGTAAGACACTTACAACCCGAGATCGTGCCGCCATTCATGTAAAAATAACCGCCGCTTACAATGTGAACAGCACCACCGTCTTCACAGATAGAATCCTTAAATGTGCCGCTATCCAATGTAAGAGTGCAACCCTGATCTACAAAGAAAATGCCGCCCTGATCCTTGTTACCGCTCGGGACCACCTGTTTACCCATGATATATCCGTCAGAACCGCTGTCGCTGATTGTCAGAGATGACTGATCCTTCAAAAAACACAATCTGACGTTCGCTTCCGGATCGGAAAGCTTGATATAGTGTCCGTTAAGATCTATCTTGATCGTAACGCCGCTTAGTATTTTCTCTGAAGTTATTTCTACGTCTGTCTGCAGAATGTAGTTTGCACTGGTAACCTCACCTGTCGGACAAGGAAAACTTGTAGCATCAGTCCAATCGGTCCAAGTCTCATCAGCTAATACCTTATCAGTCGGCATAAAGCAGAAAACTCCCAGCAACAAAGCAAAAGCAGTTAAAAGAGATATCCATTTTTTCTTCATATCCATGTCTCCTTATTTAACCAACTGCACATCTTCCTTTTATTATTTTATCACGTATAAAAGCGATTTGAAAACCGCAAATACGGGTATGATTTCATCGAAAACAAAAACTCCCCCGTATGAACGAGGGAGTTTCACTAAAATGTTGATTACCAAGTATCGATCTGACCCGGATCTTCACCCCACTCAGTGGTCTGCGGGTCACTGTTTTCTATCGGACTTCCCGATGTGAGTCGGATGATCTCGATTTCTGCCGGTTTATACAATTCCTTCATGTTTCTTATGCCCCCATGTAAGCCTTAGCGTCTTCACCGTACCAATACAATGACTGTACTGTATCATAAACGGCAGTTCCCTGCTTATTTGTGATCACATTATCGATATAGTTATATATCGAATAATTGATGGTCATGACTACCGTTCCGGATCCGTCCTTGATAGTTACTGCATAGGAATGATCCATATTGTAAGCTGGAACATTGACTTTAGCATACATATACTTTCCGCTATTATCAAGTGAAAGTTCATAATCGCCTTCACCATCTATGGAATAGGTGTAGTCTCCTGCACTCTCTCCGTTAAGCTTGATGTAGTGCTTGATCTGTATGTTTGTATTGTAAACCACGCTCGCGCCATAGAATGTAAGAGCTGTATCACCAACATCAACTGATTTTTCCGTTACATTCGGAACAGAAGAGATATTCTCGTGTGTCTTAAGTTTGCCTTCTGTACCGACTGTGGCAAGATCTCCGGCACTATTGATGTAATAACCCAACTGATTCTGAAGATTTGCTCCGAATACCAACATAGTGGATGCAAGTTGCTTAGCTGTGGTAGAACTGTAATCATTTCCGCCATATCCACTTCCGTTCACAATAGCTTTTCCGATATTGCTAGGCTGAACACCTGTGTTAATAGTATAACCGTTGGAGAACTTTACCTTCTCCGTGATCTGCTTTGTCATGTCATAAGGATTAAACTTAAATGTGGCAATAACAAACTGGCTACCACTTACGGTTTTAATGTTGGACATATCCACATAAACAGTGTCTGATTCATTTGGATTAGAGGTAAAACCACTAAGCTGGACGCAAGTTGAAGAATCAACAACTCCAACATCCTCGTTATAGGAAATATAAACATTCAATCCCATACTGCCATCATCAAAACTGCAAAGTGTATGTCCTGAGGCCTTAGGAAGCACAACCTCATACAGATTGTAATCAGAGAATTCACCATTTGTATCACCGACGAAATTAGCCGCAAGCTTACCAGGCTCAGTATTCCAACCAAGAACCGAGTGATTGTTATAGTTCTTCTTGTTTGAATCCAATGCAGTAGTACCTATATATCCACCCGGAACAGCCTCTATTGTTTTATAAACCGCCCAAGGATTCTCACTGTCTGAAAAATTAGGTACGCAGAAATTAACTTTAACTGTAGGAGTCTGCTTGAGTTCCTGCTTATCATCAGATGGTTCGATCTTATATGTATCGTGGTCATCAATATGGATTGCATGGAACCTATCTGAGAAAAAGTATGCAGAAATCTCTTCGATTGACTCATCATTATGTTCCTTAGCACCAATCGTAAAGACAGGATTTTCCTGAATAGAGATTCCGATCTGATCTACGGCATTATTTGTTTCGAGGTCACCCATGTAGAAAGCTTTACCACAGTAAACATTATTCTCGTAACCTCTTCCACAGTTGTTATTTATTACTATCGGGCTGCCTGAAATATATAGTTTGCACTTGTACTTAGAACCCCAATAGTCAATACCTGCTCCATGGTATCCTTTACCTACGTTGTTCGTGATCTTTGCATGACCCTGAAGGTACATAATTCCGTCCTGTCCAAGGTTAACGCCTGCACCGTTACCACTCTTTTCGCCGCCTGTACCGGTTGTCTTACAATTAGTGACCCAGGCATATCCGTCCATGGTAAATGTACCTTTTGTTAGTATTACACCTCCACCGCCTGAACTGCTACTTGTCTCACAACTATCGATCATTCCACCGGTGAAGTTGAACTTAGGTGAATCAGATAACATCGATACTCCGGCACCTTGTTCAGTGGTCTTAAAACCATAAATGATTCCGCCTGTCATATTCAGTGTAGCAGTGCCGGCAAGACTAATTGCTCTTCTGGTCTCAGAAGCACCACCCATGAGATGTCCGCCTGTTGTAGGATCAGTAGGATCTGCCTGCGAATCTGACAAAGTAAAAACAGCTGAACCTTTGAGAGTAATAAGCGTTTTATTAGAGCCGGTACATGCATCATAAAGATCATAACCGTTCAGATCGATAGACATCGAACCAGAGGATAATGTAATACCCGAGCTCTTGATCGGAACATTGCTTTCCAATTTGTAATCGCCTGATGTCGGGACATTATTAATGTCAGATTCAACTCCGTCGATCGAGTACTTGCCCGTGGACTCATCATATGTCAAGATCTGCGGTGCTGCAGGATCTCTGGAGAACCTGAAATCTTTGAGCCCTATCTCAGGAATGTCGATAGGAGCAAATATAAATGAGCCGCTCAGCATTATAGTGGCTACTATAGAGGAAATGCTTTTTCTTAAGCCCTTTTTCATGATTAACCCCTCCCTCATTTTCTATACATGACAAATATATCATCTTTTCTATATAAATTAAATATTAAATATCTATTTTTTAACATACATTTCACATTTGCTACACATTGTAATGAAACTGACTTGTGTTTTCGAAAATGCGAAAAGAACTGATATGTATGGATTTGTGTTAAAAAAGCAGTGCAAATGCGTGCTTTTGAAATGTGAAGAAAATGTGACAAAAGAGTGATACAAATTCGACAAAATCCTTTGACAATTCTCATTTCCACCGTGCTATAATGCAAGTGGTTAATTCCTGAAGCCATAGAAGGCAGAAATGAGTTTGTGCAGGAGTTGGCATATAATATCCCGCAGGTCTCCCCTAACCACTTGCGGGAATTTATATATTTAAGCGACCAAAAAGGCTCCCGTCTCAGACGGAAGCCTTGTTTTATATTCGGATCAAGATCAGCCCTGATAGCCGTTGGCACGGGCGAATTCGAGACGTGCGTCGACTTCCTGCTGTGCAACATCGATGAAATCCTGAGGATTACAGTCCTCGTATGCGGTCATGTATTCTTCCCAAGTGGACTCGAAGTCACTGCTCTTAACGAGCATAGGAAGATACTTATGCTTGGTCTGCCCCATCTTCTGGAAAGCGACACCGCCGTCGTCATTGGTGCTCAGATTGTTGGACCAGGTCCACAACGGGTACCACGGATAATGATCTGTCTGCTCAGAACCCATCATCTCCGCATAAGTTGTTGCACCGTATGCCTTAAAGCAGTCGACCATAGGCTGTGACAAGGTCGCGTAGAATTCGCCGGTCTGCTCGGAAGGCTGCATCGCATTCTTGCCGTCTCTGCTGATACCGAGCCACTGAGGCATGTAATCATATTTGCAGACATGTTCTGCCAGATAGGAGTAATCTCTCCAGAGCTGCCTCATCTCAGTAGTCCTGTAATAGATTCCGTTCTCGTCAACGAGGTAATCCTCGCCTTCGATACCCCAGAATCTCAAGTCATGGATATCCTGATCAAGAATACGGCTCAGGAAGTTGAATGCCATATCAGGATCAATGCAGAATGTCGTGATGGCGATTCCGGAAGCGTAATTGTTCGTGTCGCCGAAGGAGTGCCACTGGTTCTTCATGCCAGCCTCGATCGTAAGTCCCAACGGAACATATTCGCATCCGAGATCTATCAAGTCCTGTGTATAAGTTCCCGCGAGGCTGTAGTTGAAATCCCAGTACTGGTCGCACATTCCGAGAACGCATCCTGTGGAAAGCTTACTGATGTAATCATCATAGTTCATCGAATCGAAATCAGGATCGATCAGGCCCTCGCTGTATGCTTCGTTGAGCTTCTTGAAGTATTTCTTCGCCGTGTCGGTAGTGTTGTAATCCTTTACCACCGGATCAGCAGGATTCGATACATCTACGATACAGCAGCCGTCATTCGGATAGCCGTCCAGGTACATAGGCGGATTCTCGATACAGAAATAACGCCAGTCCTCACACAAGATCGTGTAAGGGATGATGTCTGTTCCGTCAGGCATCGTAGGATAGAGTTCATAGTAATTCTCAAGGATCGTGAAATAATCGTCCAAAGTCTCGATCTTCGGATAACCGAACTCCTTAAGTACACGGTTCTGGATCCAGAATGCCTCTTCATTGTGGCCGGTTGTCGTATCAATGTCCTTATAGTGATTCTCGAAAACATTTGCCCAATAGATGTGGCCGTCATCCATACGGAACTGATCCCACTCTTCGTCGGTATAAAGTTCCCTTATGTTCGGATACATATCGATATAAGTATCCCAACAGACCAACACATCGTTTTCATAGAGATCTTCGCTGCAGTCACCTGCATCTATAAAATCGGGAAACTGACCTGACGCCAGCATTACACCGACAGCCTCATCGAGCGTCTGTCCGGTGATATATGTCTCCTTAACTCGGACACCTGTCTTCTCGGCAATGATCTCCCGGATCTTGTTTCCTTCTTCGATCTCATTACCCGGATATCCGATCCACATCTCAAAATCAACGATCTGGTCGCTGTAATTCACGTCATAAGGCGCATCTGTCGGCTCGACTTCAGTCGGCTCCGGATCGGTCTCGGTCGGTTCCGAGAATTTCGGTTCTTTGGATTCTTCGGTTTCTTTGATCTCCTTGTGTCTTACCTTAATTGATTCTTCGGTTATCGTTTTCGAGCAACCGACAAAAGCAAAGGTAAGAAGAAGTGCCATAGCGATGGCTTTCCTGTACTTCATATTTCTACCCTCCATTAAGAAATTATATCCGGATCCTCTTATTCCATGACACCATTATAACATGTTCATATTTATTGACCCCGGAAAACTTTCACATCCGACAAAAAGACCGCCTCAAACTGTTTGTTTGAGACGGCCTCTTGACCCAAAAAATATAAGATCAGATCAAACCTGCAAGATCTGTATAATCGTAACCGTGAGCGATAGCCACGTTGTTGTTGGTGAGCTTACCCATGTAGCAGTTAACGCCTGTAGCGATAACCGGATTCTTCTTACATGCATCTTCAAGTCCTGACTCGGCGATCTGAAGACCATACTTCAAAGTAGCATTGGTAAGAGCGATGGTACTCGTTCTCGGAACTGCACCCGGCATGTTACCTACGCAGTAGTGGACAACTCCATCTTCGATGAAAACAGGATCGTCGTGAGTCGTTACTCTGCTGGATTCACCGCATCCGCCCTGGTCGATGGCTACGTCTACAAAGACAGCACCGTTCTTCATCTCAGGGAGATACTTCTTCTTGAAAAGTTTCGGTGTGGAAGCACCCGGAATAAGAACAGAACCGATAACAAGATCTGCATCCTTGATGACGCGCTCGATATTGCTGTCAGTTGATACCAATGTCTGAATGTGAGCACCGAACATGTTGTCGAGCTGCTCGAGTCTTTTGAGGTTAACATCGAGAATGGTTACGTTAGCGCCCATTCCGACTGCGATCTTACAAGCATTCATTCCTACTGTACCGCCGCCGAGGATAACAACGTTAGCCTTAGGAGTTCCCGGAACACCTGCAAGAAGGATTCCTTCGCCTCCGAACTTCTTCTCGAGATACTTAGCGCCTTCCTGAATTGAGAGACGTCCTGCGATCTGAGACATTGGCGCGAGCAAAGGAAGTGATCTGTCAGTTTCCTGAAGTGTCTCATAAGCTACTGCCTTAACCTTGCCGTTCAAAAGAGCGTCTGTCTGCTCCTTGTCAGCTGCCAGATGAAGATATGTGTAAAGGATAAGGCCTTCGTGGAAGAGTTCATACTCTGATTCGAGAGGCTCTTTAACCTTGACCATCATCTCGGACATGTTCCAGACATCGGCCGCATTATCAATGAGCGATGCACCCGCATCAACATACTCAAAATCAGAAAAGCCGGAGCCTTCGCCCGCACCCTTTTCGATATAGACGTGATGTCCCGCCGCTACATAAGCGCGTACATTATCCGGTGTTAAGCCTACACGGAATTCGTTGTTCTTGATCTCTTTTACGCAACCGATCTTCATGGTGATACCTGCCTTTCAATTCTAATGTCGGATACCATCCATTTTATCAGACAATGTGAAAGTTTATAACCCTTTTCTTTTGCTTGGAAAACTCTCTCAACTATCAATAGTATTTCTGAAGGTATCCTTGTTTGATAGCAGTGTTCATATTGATGAGAACAGCACCTGATCTTCCGTAATTGCCGCATTCGTCAAGAACAAATACCTGACCGACATTACTTGGTTGGAAAGTGAACTTAGCATTATAGATCTTGAAAGTATTTGTTCCCGTCCACTGAATAACAACAACTGAAACAACGCCGTATTTTCTGCACTTGTATGCCCCGGACAGATTAGCCGCACAAACATCATTCGTCGGCAACGGATTCACCTTGCTCGGCAAAACTGTGTAAATTCCTACCGTAAGAAATAAAGCCAATACTAAACTTAATATCTTCTTTGTATCGTAAAGACATTAGAATAAAAATGACCCTCTATCTGATAACAGTGATGGATTATCAGTTTTTGAATATTCCTAATTCGGCACAGATACAGTCAAATCTCGCCTGTTCCTTCTCCTTGATCGCCTTTGAAGGATCGTGCATCGTGTGACTTATGACATCCGCGTCTTTGAGAAGTTCGTCCATGGGAGAGTCGACAACGAGTTTATCGTCATGATGGAAGATCGCAGAACAGATAATATCTGTTTCTTCTCCGTTTGTCAGATTGAGTTCGTTTAGTATCGTTCGTGCGAGTTCAGATCCGAGATGCGCGTGATCATCATATGATCCCGTCTTATATGCATGGAGGTCATGAAGCATCGCTGCCATTGATGCGAGCTCCTCGTTAAGTCCTCTTTTCTTGGCCAGGATAACCGCTGCAAGTGCCACTCCGTTAAGATGAGTTATGGCAGCCGTGCGCTCGTCAACATCATCCAATTTGTTGATCACATCGTATACATAATTGCGAAGTTCTTTTAATCTGCTCATGGTATCCTCCGATATTTTTAGAGTCACTTTCATCGCTTTTCTCTGTCTTCTCGAAAAAGCTATGAACATTTTATCATTAATGGTTGTTTAAGATAATTATGACACGGTTTTGACTACGGCATATCACTCTGTCATACGAATAACAATAACTCGATATCTGCAGCGGAAAAGCCGATATCGAGAAATGTTCTGCCGGGACTCTTTATAAGATAGCCAGAATACTTGGAACAACTGTCGAGAATATAATCGAAGACAATAAAAGAGAATATCCTTCTCGAATATCAAAGAATAAGACCACGTTCTCTTAATTCCGATAACGTTAACGAGATAATAGATATCCTGCTGAAGCGAAAGGATGAAGATAATCAATGAAAGAAAAAGTGCCCGTTGATTCGGGCACTCAAAGTTCGATAAGCTCATGTCAATATGGCAGTATTCTTGCCACGATGCACTTCTCGGTAAACTCAGGACTTCTCGTGAATCCGTAGACAACGCTTTCTCTTGAGGCACCGCCCTTGAGTAATCCGACCCAGTAATCCACTCCGTCTTTCTCACCTTCGCGGTCCATGAAAGTAGAATACAATCTGTTGACGAATTCTTCATCCGACAAGTTATAATCCGTCATCTCTTTGCTCAGGAAGAATGATGCGCCTGCCTGCTCTCCGGTGATGCTGTAATTGGACAACAGATTAGCCCAGTATTCGCGTCCCTCTGCATCAAAATCTCTGTTAAACGCTTTGACGTAAAGTCGCTCAACAAAAGCATACGTTAGGTCAGTCGGCTTAATATTTACCAATGCCTTAATATCGCATCCGGATCTGATGCCGTATGTCGCACATGTATCTGCCCACTCCTGGGAGAAGATGAAGCCGTTTGCTACTGTCTCTCTGGAAGTACCCGACTTAAGAAGTCCGACCCAATAATTGAATCCGTCTGTCTCCGGTTCCCTATCGAAAAAGGTCTTGTACAAGATCCTGACGAAGTCTTCGTTTGAAGTATTTCTGTCTTTGAACTCCTGACTGAAGATGAAGCCCTGCGCAACCTGAGCACCTGTCACCTTGAAGTTATAAAGATCGGAAGTCCAGAAGTTAAGTCCGTCGGTCTCCGCATCTCTTCCGAGAACACTTGTGTATAGTCTTTCCACAAAGCCTCTTATCAGATCTCCGGATTCGCCTGAAGGTTCCTGGCCCCGGTTGTTATTCGCGGGTTCACCGGACTTAGCTTCGGTAATGATCTTTACTCCTTTATCGACTCTGTATTCATGATAATTTCCTGATACTTTGCCGCTATATATCACATACTGCCCGTTATTACCTGAGTATCCCATGAGACCTACTTCACGCAGTTCAGAGGCTTCGCTGATATCAAGATATTCGAGCGGATTATCCTGACAATTAAGTTTGTAAAGATTCGCATCGATCTTAAGATTTTTAAGATTGTTATGCTGGCAATCGACAGTATTTAATTCTTTGTTGTTGCCTGTCGTCAGATCGGTTAATTCGTTGTAACTGCATTGCAGAGTTCTAAGTTTTTCCAGACCGGAAACATTGAGTATTTCCAGATCGTTTTTACGGCAACTGACGGATGTTAACTCTTTACAATCTCTAAGATCGAGTTCCTTGATCTTGACGGAGTCTGTCATAGTAAGAGTCTCGAGTTTCTCTGAAAGGATCAGCGATTCCAGCCGCGATCCTCCGCATGTCAGCTGAGTAACATTGCTGCTACTGATATCAACGTTCTTGACATCATAACAATTTAACAAGGCGAGATCATTAAGACCCGATATGTCTATTGAATCCAGAAGATTATGGGAACAGTTCAATTCCGTGAGGGCTGTAACTCCGCTGATGTTGAGTGTCTTTAATTTGTTGTATGAGCAGTCGAAATATTCAAGTTTGGTGCGCTTGTTTCCCCAGTCTAAAGAAGTAAACTCGTTGGAACTGATGTCAACTCTTTTCAAAAGTATGCTTCCGCTTACATTGAAGTATGCCATTCCGTTCTTGAGCTTGTTCGACCGGCAGTTCAGAACTTCCAGATCCTTACTGCTCTTGGCGTTAAATACAGTCAGTTGGTTGTAGCTGCAGTCAATCTCCGTAAGGGCAGTAAGGCCGGTTAGATCCAATTCAGTAAGATCGTTATGAGCGCAATTCAATTTTGTAAGATTAGTGAAGACCGAGATGCCTGTCATGTCACTGATATCCATGTTACTAACCACGATATCAGTTACGGCATTGATCTCAGTTTGAGACAACTTCCCGTCCTTATTCGAGTCAACGTTTTCCTTTACCCAGGCCTGAAGATTTTTATCCGCGAAAATGTCACTGATCTTCTTATCAACTGCACTTACTTTACCCGCCGGGATCATCCAGAATAATGACACAGCCGCAAGAGTCGCCGCGATAATAGATATGATCGATTTCTTCTTCATAATATCCTCCCTATCCGTTTACCGCGAGTATGATAACAACAATATAAGATATATTCAATATTGTCCTCGAAAAAGAGCGCCTGCGTATCCCGCAAGCGCCCTCAAGATTGATCAATTGATAGCCTTATGTTACATCAGAAAACACCATGAGGGTTTACGATGTATGGTGTAAGATTTTTTCCGACATAACTTGCCAGTTCAAAACCGTCCTTATCTCTTCCCCATCGATCGATTGCAACAATACTTCCATACTTGTAGGTCTTGTACTCATATACATCCTCATAGTATGTTTCCTTGCCGAAAAGTCCCTTTTTACGAGTTTTCTTTTCTCTTCCGATCCACTTCTTCACCTTGAAGGTATTCTTTACCTTATACGCACCCGGACGGACAATTTCAGATGCACAAACAGCTGCATTCTTAATCAGATCGATGCTGGATGGAATCACTACGTATCCGCCAAAGAAAACCAATACCACCATGATTATGCTCAGTACTCTCTTAGTCAATTTCAAACCTCTCATTTTATTATTTGATATCCTCCCAGATAATCGAGTTGGACACCATGTTCTCAACATAACATCATTTGTTATCAACGTAAAGACAATTCCTCAAACTTGATAATTGACACACATGGAAGAACGACCCCTATCCGAAGATAAGGATCGTCCCTGCCTAATATATGCGACCTATCAACAGATGATCAATGGTAAGATAATGATATTAGTGGTACAGCAAATACAGATCACTCATATTATTAACCAGACTTACCCTAGTATCAGTACTGTCTTTTCCAGCATTAGTCAAAGTAATTGTCTGATTTTTGGAATAATTCTTATAATATTTTACGATGACTTTCGAACCATCAGAATAATATATCGTTACTGTTCTATAGCACACTTTGAAATCTCTCTTTGCCCTATATACACCGCCGTAATTAGTTGCACAATAAGCATCATTTACCGGCAACGGATTGTACTTCTTCGGGATCAAAGCATATCCGCCAAAGAAAACAGTCAAAACCAAGATAACGCTCAAGATTCTTTTTGTCATGTTTTATACCTCTCTTTTCATGGAATATTCTGAAGATCTCTTTATCAATGATTTGATATCGAGGCCTTCACCTTGTTGACAAATTAACATCTTATATTGTCATTGTAAATACATGGTTTCGCATTCGGCAAAAACATGATACAAATAAATGCCTATTAGTAAAAAGTCTTTTACACCAAACGTTTCGCGGTTTTTTCTTGATGATATTATTGTCTAATATCTGATACTACCATTCTACACATTTTCGATAAGCAAAAATGAGATCACCGCTCATCAGCAGATATTAAGATCTTTACGAGAACGCAATAGTTAGCTTATGATATAAAAAGAGCGTCTGCTTTATGCAAACGCTCTTGGAATAACTTATTTTTTCCTAATAATTTTCGAAAAAGGAGATGTGATCATCCGTTTACATCGATAGGTCCGTCACCCGGATCGAGCAAAGATTCGGGAGCACCGTTAGCCTCAAGGATTATGATCTCCAATTCAGGTGTTATATATTCATTAAGATCTTTCATTTTGGCATCTCCTTATCAATTGAAATAATTCACATAATAATCCGGCAGGAACTGCATCGCCAACAGATAGAATGCTTCAAACAGCTCTTTGGCTTCAGCAGTATTGTTGTCCTTTTTCAGCATCCTCGTGATGTAGTTTATCGGCTTAAAGAACAGATCCATTTCGTCTTGATAACCTTCGCCTTGGTTGTAAGCGATATAGATATGTCCGCCTTCAATAACATCCTCCATAGTGATATCCGAGAACTGGACAATAATGTATTGACCCTTAGCGTACATTGTAGCATTATCCGGGTAATATCCGCTAATAAAGAAATCATCAATAGTGAATCCTTCCATAGGCAGGAAATAGAACTTTAATGATGTCTTACCCTTAAAAGACATCGTCCATCCGTAGAATGAAAGATGCTCAGAAGGAGCAATATTAAACGGCATATTTGATCCGGTTCGTGTATCTGCAGGATCGTAGAATATTGTGTTTTTGTAATTTTCCAGCTGGTCCGAAAGTGCAACCTTTTCTCTCATATCATCTGTAATAATACTGTCAGCAAGATCATATTCCCTGAAGTTGAAGTACTTCTGTGAAGCTGCTCCGTACAAAGCAAGACAGATCGCTGTCTTTACTCCGGCTTGTCCGTATTTACCCGGATTACTGATTACAACATCGATATAATCTCTGACAGTGAAACCTGACATAGAGCAGACCGGTTCGTCTTTTCCTTTCTTGTACAGTTCAAACTTAAGAGGAACCGTCATATCCATAGAATCCAGATAGTACGTGTATGCGCGATATCCTTCTGCATATGCGTCAACACGGGTCAGAGTCTGCTCATTACTTCCGAGCAGACAGCATTCGCTGCCGTCAACAGTGCTGATCTTTGCCGTGAACTGATCGAGACCGTATCTTATATCCCCCTCAGAGAAATATACACAGAACCTGATTCCGATCGAAGTACCGTCTGTTATGAGCGAATACCCGCAAAGAGATGTCGTTTTATCCTTATCGGCTATATATTCAAATTCCAGATAATAATGACGACTATCATCCGGATTATTGTGTGTACATGCTTCCAAGGTTGAATTATCTGAAGTTTCATAGATGAATCTGTCGGTATAATAAGCGATTCCTACGCTAGTGGAATAACTCGGTACTTTGATAAGAGCATCTCCTTCATTCAGTCCGTATGCCGATATTCCTACTTTAAACTCAGTATCATTGTAGTAATATGCGTGGATGTAATCCTTCAAACCGTCATCGCATACGATGTACAGATTCTTCTTCGTTCCATCCATGTTTCTGTTGTTGTCAAAAATGTTTATTTCATTATCTAAAATGACCGGGCTTTCACGTCCGCTGTCAATATAGATTCCGCCACCGCCTTCATTGGTAGCTTCATAACTATGGCATTTGTTATAAGTTATCTTCGGAATAAGATAATAAGGTCTTCCATCAGTGGAATATGTTGACTCGAATTGCGCATTTTCACCTACCATGCATATCGCTCCGCCTTTTCTGTCGGCCTCATTGCTGGTCATACTTCCACCATAGATCACACGTCCTTCAGAATAGATGCCTCCGCCTTCAGTCGCAATGCATCTCGTGATCTCTCCGTTTATCCATACTTGTGTATTACCGCTTGCCCGGATCGCTCCACCCTGTTCCGCAGAGAAATAGCTTATGATCGATTCGGTTTCCGTGTATAACTTGGCATATCCTAACAGATTGAATGCACTATATCTCTTGTCAGCATAATTCGTGCCGTATCCGCCAACTACACTGATATTTGATATACGCACTTCACTGCAGACATCACTTGATTCACCATCGATCCTGGCAATAGGAGCTCCTTTTGGAGAATATACCTTACCGTCGTAAAGTTCACTTGGTTCGTTATAGAAATAATTGCCCAGCAGCTTAAGCGAGCTGCTCTTGATTCCGGAAGCATCCCAAAGATACTCACTTATATCTTCAGGATCATAGGTGATCGTCCTTCCCTGAAGTTCGATGAACGCAGCGGAATATTCTTTTACTTTTACACCGTGAGTGATCGTGATGTCCTCACCCAGATAGAAATACACATTTTCCTGCGTCGGATTCACAATATCAGGGAGCGTACCGCCAAAATCACGATCGATTATCTCCTGAGTCAAGAGATTGTAAACGTAATGGTATGCATGTGAACCGCCGGTCCAGTATTCCAATGTGTCAAGCTGGCACTTATACATACCATCCTCTTGCTTAACAAAATCGTGACCGTCAACGGTAATTACATCGTCATCTGCAAGAACAGCCGATGGTATCAGCGAGATAAGGATACCTGTCGACAGAAGAGCTGAAGCGACCTTCAAGAGAAATTTCTTCTTCATTCTGAGTTCCTCCGAAAAGCAAACGAAACAAGGCAAAAAAACTGATTAATTGCGAGCATATCACATATCGTTGATGTTTTCTATAATTATTTAACACATCCATGTCAATATACGGAACTTTTTTCTTGCTCTTATGATCTGTCTTTCACAGTAAAAGAGCGTCCGCTCCTGCAGAAGCTCCATAAACAAACTTACTCTATCTTCCAGACGATCGTTACGTTATCTTCTACCCTGATGTCGTCCGGCTCGATTTCAACATCGAATCCCGCACTCTTGCCGTACGCGCCGCCCCTAGGTTTCTCGAGAGAACATACGGAGAAATTAATGACCCCGAAGGAATAATCTATGTTGCTTATCTGAACGAGCCTGACGTCCGATGCACTTGCCAGGATCTTTGCCTTTTCCGTGGCATCCAGCACCGCCTTCTCGATGAGGTATTTCTTGGCACGCTCCTGATCCTTAAGACTGTAACTCACGTTGAACTCCGGAGAGGCCTCGCACGAACCCAGCACCTCAAATACCTTGCCGAGCCTTTCTTTATCCATATCGAAAACAACCTTCATCGCATGTGAATACTCATACCCGATAAAGCGCTTTTTCCACACGCCGTCATCGTTATAGCTCTCATATCTCGGCTGAACGGAAAAACTCGTTGTCTTCACGTCTTCTTTGCCGAAGCCCGCTTCGCCCAGCGCATCCTTAACGACATTTGTAAGTTCCGCCGAACGTCTCACGGCATCCTCGTGTCTTTCCTCAGTATCTCTTATCGTAATATCGATAATGGTCTGGTCCGGCTTTATCGTAAGAGATCCTGTTCCCGTGACCCTGATGTACCTGTCCTGCATATCAGCTCCTCCTTTTCGATCAGTATGGATATATTTTACACGATCACTGTCGTGGAATTCGCGCTATATGTTATCCCATCGGGATCCCGGAAATAAAATCCAGGTCTCTGTTTGCACGAAGGACCTTGTCGCGCAGATCATTAAAGTCGGCGGTCAGGCGGTTACGGTCATGGAATTCCGATTCGTTTCCCGTAACACCTTTTTTAAGGCGATTCAGATCAGTCTCGAGTTCGGATAATTCGAGACGGTCATTGATCATTCTCTGAAGATCGGCAAAATACTCTCTGTCCTCATCCGATGCCTGAGGCACGATCTCATCGATCCTCTCCTTCAGGTTCTTAAGTCTGATCTGAGGGATGGAGTGAGCCAGTGTCAGCTCCTCGATCTTCTTCCACTTGCCGGCGCAAAGAAATCTTCCGAGCAGCGCATTAAAATCGTGAGGATCCAGCATGAGCATATGCGTAAATCTCTGGTCGGCTTCGATATATTCGCCGACGCCTATAGCTTCCAGAGCTTTCTTGAACGGCTGGCCGAAGAACAGTGAACTTCCGTAAGCAACACCGCAGAACTTACACTCGTAGAGCATCCTGTCTTTGTCGGCGATGAGGTTTCCTCCGCAGTTACTGCAGACGATCTTCTTATCAAAGTCGATCAGCTCGGCCATAGGGATCTTCGGAGCACGCGGCCTTTGTTCTGCAGCTTCCCTGTCACCCGCCGGAGTGATCTGCTTGAACCTCTTATAAGTAGTCTCGTACGTACTTTCCAAAGTTCCGAGTTCTGCCGTTGAAGAATCCTCATATTGATGTAGGGTGTCCAGATCTTTTCTGTGAGGTGTTGCCTTATGTCTGTATATGGCTCTTCTTATGAGCGTGCTGAGCAAAAGGTAAAGCGCGATTATTGCCGCAAAGATCGCCAGTGCAATGAAGCCTGCCTTCTTTCCGCCGATGAAGAATACTGCCAGAACGATTATGCCGCCTACGACCAGAAGTCCGGAGGAATCATCTTCAGAATTCTGTCCCTGTGAACCAAAAAGAATTACCTTACTGTTTTCCACGGATCTTTTATAATCTTCACCGGCCTTCGCCAATTCCTTAAACTGATCGGTTCCTGCCTTTGGGACCGCTTTGACTCCTGAACTCAGATCACTATATTTATGAGCCATCCGTATCATTTCGATGAGCTTTGCAAAATACGCCTTGTCCTTGACGTCACATCTCTCCTGAACCTCAAAGGCAGCTTGTTCCATCTTCACAAAATCACACGAACTCATCTTGCCGGGATGATCGAGATTATCCACGGAATTACATCTTCCTTCGCACAGCACCAGATCACGGAGCACCAGCGGGTCGTTGGGATACTGCTCGAGGATACTGTCGATCTTTTCCCTCGCCGCATGGAATTCCAGATTGTTCAAGCGGATCTCGACGTCCTTCAAGAGTTCATCGCGATGGATATTACCAACCGCAAAGTCAGCACCGCAAAAAGGACATCCGAACAGTTCCTGATCCTTATCATAATTCAAGACTCCGCCGCATTCAGAACAAGAATAACTCTTTAAAGTCGCCATATTATACCTTCCGAAAAACATATCAATACATCATTACTTTAGCACTTTTACGGACACGGTAAAACACGGCGCAAAACAAATTAAGAGTCGTTATGTTGTTGTATACTTCAGAACAATATCATCAAATGATTGTTAAAAACCGGCAACCGTATCACATAACATTCTTTCGGGGAAATGTTAAGATTATTAACACGAAATAGTCAATTATTGCACTATTTGATCAATTGTGTTATTCTCCACTCAAACATGTTCCGGGAGGCGATAAGATGAAGGAATTATCTCCAGAGCTGCTTGCCAATATCGTAGCTTCAAAGCGAAAAGAAAAAGGCATGCGCCAGATCGACTTAAGTAAGGCGACAGGTATCAACAGATCCATGCTGTCGCTCATCGAGCACCAATCAATGAAGCCGTCAGTTGACCAGCTGAAACTGCTGTCTGAGGTGCTGGATTTTGACATCGACTCCCTGTTCGTCGATCCGGAGAAAAAGAAGGAACAGCAAAGATCTTTTAATGTGGCTGTGGCGGGCACAGGCTATGTAGGACTGTCTCTGGCGGTGCTGCTGGCGCAGTGTAACAATGTTACGGCAGTTGACATCATTCCCGAGAGGGTAGAAAAGTTAAATAATTACATCTCGCCGATCCAGGACGATTATATCGAGAAATATCTGAAAGAAGCAAAAGTCAGAAAGAGAAAACTGAACCTCAAGGCGACGCTGGATGCGAAGAAAGCTTATCAGAATGCGGACTATATCATCATCGCCGCTCCGACAAATTATGATCCGAACCTGAACTTTTTCGATTGCTCTGCAGTAGAAAATGTTCTGGAACTTATCAAGGAAGCAACTAAGAGATCAAAGAAAAAACCGACCGTCGTTATCAAGTCAACAGTTCCTGTCGGATACACGGCTTCCATCAGAAAAAAGACGGGAATGGATAACATAATCTTCTCGCCTGAGTTTTTGAGAGAATCCAAGGCGCTTTACGATAACCTCTTCCCGAGCAGGATCATCGTGGGATGTGACGAGAGTATGAGGGATGAGGCGGATGTTTTCGCACAGATGTTAAAGAATGGTGCGATAAAGCCTGAGATCGAGACCATCTTCATGGGAACGACGGAGGCTGAGGCGACCAAGCTGTTCGTAAATACATACCTGGCACTGAGAGTCTCATTTTTTAATGAGCTCGACACTTATGCTGAGATCAAAGGTCTCAATACCGCAGACATCATAAAGGGCGTGTGTCTGGATCCGAGAGTCGGCGATTACTATAATAATCCGTCTTTCGGATATGGCGGATACTGTCTGCCGAAGGACACCAAGCAGCTCCTGGCAAACTACAGGGATGTCCCGGAAAATCTCATCGAGGCCATCGTCGAGAGCAACAGAACGAGGAAGGATTTTATCGCCGACCGTGTTCTGGAGATGGCAGGGGCCTATAGCTACTCTCATAACCGTTACGACAGGACTAAGGAAAAAGATGTCATTGTAGGTGTCTACCGTCTTACAATGAAAGCCAACTCCGACAACTTCAGACAGTCATCCATTCAGGGCGTCATGAAGAGGATCAAGGCCAAGGGCGCGACCGTTATCATCTACGAACCGACTCTCGAGAACGGCTCGACTTTCTTCGGTTCAAAGGTCGTAAACGACATCAAGAAGTTCAAGAAAAAGTGCGGCTGCATAATCGCCAACAGATATGATCCTGTTCTGGACGACGTTAAGGATAAAGTCTACACGAGAGATCTTTTTAAGCGAGACTAATGGTCACTCATTCACAAGATCGACAAAGCAGTATTCCGAGATGGTGCCGCTCCTGAAGGCAATGGCCCAGTTGGACATGCCGGAGGTAACTATGAATGTCGTGCCGCCTCTTTTCTCGAGGCCGTATGTGGCGTCGTTGATACCGATGATCTCGGCGATCTGACCTATCGGCAGCATATGTCCGCCGTGAGTGTGCCCCGCGAGCACCAGGTCGCATCCCGCCTTTTCTTCAGCGTCATAATCATTAGGCTGGTGGTCAAGGAGGATCGTATAGTATGACGGGTCCACATCCTTCATCAGTTCCTCCATGGAAAGACGTTCCATACTCTTGTCCTTACGGCCGATGATGCAGTATTCGTCATTGATGTAAGACACCTCGTCCTCGAGCACGGTCACGCCGTTATCGAGTAGAACATCAAGAAGTTCGGAATAAGTAAATCCGCGAAGCTTGTTGTTGCTGTCATCATGATTGCCCGGCACGTAAAACACGCCGTATGTTGTCTTTATGCTGCCCAAAGCCTGACAGCACCGGATCATGTCGTCCCTTTTGGTGTGCTCATCAACATAATCGCCGACGATCACCATTATGTCGGGATCCTGCTCTCCGATCTTTTCCACGTATTCTGCGAATTCCTCGCTGCCGAAGCTGGAGCCGATATGAGTGTCCGCGATAAAAGCGATCTTCATTGGCGTTCTGTCGGTCGTGACAGTGTAGTCCGTCTCGTACAGGTAATGTGCCAGGAAGAACGCGATGCTCAGGTAAGTTACCGTAAGTATTAAGGCAAGGAGCGACGAGAAGATGAAGGAGTATATCCTTCTTTTTCGAAAAATATCAGCAAACTTCTCGGCCTTGGCTGACTTGTGCCTCCTTACAATGATCAGATTGACTATACCCAGGATTATCTCCAGAAGGCCCCAGAACATGAAAAGATGCAGGACCGGAATGACCCAGAAGTAGGGTCTCACGATACAAAGTACCACGATGAGGAGTATCGGCGCCGCGGCGATGACCGAAGCCCGGATCTTGTCTTCCTTCGTGACTTTCTCTTTGCCGTGCAGGACCAGATTTCTGACGCGCAGAAACAGATAGCGCAGTCCGAGGACAACTATCGCCAGGATCAACAGCACCAATAACGGCATCAGATAGATAAAATTCATAAACCCTACTCTTGCCCGCCATGTCATGGGACGGACATTCAAACTCAAGATGATTATACAACCGTTTAAGAGAGAGGTGTGTATCATCTTGATGACAGATGTTATGGAAAGAATTGTCAATTATTCATATCGTCTATCTTCGTCCCGCAGACATGACACTCAGTCTCGCCTTCCAACAGTCCGAATCCGCACTTTTGGCAGAATCTCTTGGGTTTTCTCATCACTGTCTTGGTATTCCAGTTTGGTTCGTCATCGAGAAAAGAGGGAGTAAGATCAGGGATCTTTTCTTCCGTTTTTCTTCTGCGGTCGAAGGTCCTTCTTCTGTTCTTTTCCGTTTCCATATTGCTGACGACCTTGTAGCGTTCACATGCTGCATTCATACATTTCCCGCGGATAAAGACCGTCAGGATCATCCACGCTGTCGTAAGAGATGTTATCAGCAAAGAGACAATATCCAAAACAGACCCCCCATCGAATAACATCATATTCCTTATCGGGAAAAACAGTCCGACAGCCATAGAGATAAACAAATAAGTATTAAAATTATTTTTGATACAGTAATATCTGAAAAAAGTAACAAGCGCATAAACGAAAGCCATTGCATAAAGATAAAACAGTATGGTCTGTGAACTGTCACCTCTCAGCCAGCTATAGACCGGAAGTACAAGCACATATGCGATATGAAGAGCAAAGAAAGTGATATACCCTATTCTCTTTTTCTCACCATCCACATGAAGAATAGCAGGAAACCTGTTAAGTTCCTGCTGAAAAAACAACTCGCGATCCAGGATAACGTCAGCCATATTCCTTTTTCCCCTATTCCGATAGTATCAATAATCCCCGATATGATTCTACACCATGTAAGCTGATCGGTATATATTTTTTATCTCGAAAACAAGGTCGTTTGCCCCACTTTGAAATTTTTTTATTTTTTTCGAAAAAGTTTCGAATAATTCCCATGACCTGTGTGTCATATAGGCAGATGCACAAAATGCAAATACCTATAACATGAAAGGGAATAGAGAAATGAACATCAAAAACATCATCTTAAAAACGGGAACTTTTTGCCTGGCAGCTCTCCTGGGCGCAGCCTGTTTTTCAACACCTGCCCGGGTCAACGCGTCACCCGTTCCGGGATCAGGACTTGTTAAGCTTACCAATGATATCCTGAAGGTCCCGAAGGTTACCGAAGCGGTCCTTAACCCTGAGCCGGAGAAGAAAGAATATAAGAGCACTTATACGATCTCGGCCGAGAGCTATGAGACCGACAGATTCAACGCTCATACTATCATCGCTAACAAAACAGGAACATGGTACATACTCTGCAACTATGGTGGCGGAAGAGTGCTCGTCAAGGACTCCGATGCTGAAGTAGTCGTCGGAAGAACATATGTGTCCAAGAACTCTGCGATAAAGATGGAGCTGACTAAGGGAGAAACCTATACCTTAACCGTAGATCAGATAAACACGGATATCGGTCTTTTAATAATCGAGCCTAAGGATGTTATCGATGTCTCGAATTACAACTACATCAGTGATCAGACAGAATTCAAGGGCATGACGAATACTTATACCTACACTCCTTCTGAGACAGGTAAATATGCTTTTGTATTGGACAGCGTTACATCGCCATCCAAGAACCCGATCTCCATCTACGTTAAAGATGCAAACGGAAATACTCTGAGATCTGCTACCAACATCGCAGCAGGAAAGATGATAAGCGCTGATCTTACAAAGGGTCAGAAATACACTATCACTGTAACAGGCAACGACACAACGACTTTCGGCCTTTCATATAACCTCGTGAAAAAACCTGACATCACAGGCTACACCAGAATAGATGACACACAGTCATACAACGGCTGCATCAACACATATTCCTACAAGGCTCCTTATGACGGTGCATACTACTTCGCCCTCGAGAGCCAGGGATCTGCTCTTTCTCTCGATGTCAAGGACAGCAACGGAAAGTCGATCAAGAGCCTTGATTTCGTCACTACAAAGCTCGGAGCAAAAGTCGATCTTAAAGCCAACGAGACATACACTATAAGCGTAGGCTGCGGAACAGCATCAGGCAACACGAGATCTTCATACACTCTTTATGTCACACCACAAAAGCCAACATTGGACGTAACGAATTACGACAAGATCGAAGACTCTTTCACCTTCGTTTATCAGAAGAACAAATACCTCCTCAGAGTCGACGAGAAGGGTGAGTACACATTCAATTTTGACCTCACAGACGCCAAGGCGACTTTCGTATATTTCTATATCTACGACATGGACGGCAACACACTCCTTTCAAAGGAATACCGTAGGAAAGTCTCTCCGAACATCTCGAAAACACTCGAAGCCGGCAGCTACATTCTCGTAGTCCGCGGCGAAGATGACTTCGGTTACGCTATGACTATCCAGAAGCCAAACAAAGAAACAGTAGCAAACGATCAGATCCTCGACTTCGTAAGACGTCTTTACATCTATGTACTCGACCGTGAACCTGAGCAGGAAGGTCTCAAGTTCTGGTCCGGCGAACTTTTTAACTTCAGGAGTACAGGTGCAGAAGTAGCACAGGGCTTTATCTTCAGTGCAGAGTTCGAGAGCAGAGGAACAACTGACGAGCAGTTCCTCACGATCCTTTATAAAACCTTCTTCAATCGTGAACCTGATGACGCAGGCATGGCATTCTGGCTCGGTCAGCTCTCATCACACACGATGGACAGAACTGCCGTCGCGAACGGATTTATCTTCTCTCAGGAGTGGGCCGACACATGTGCATCTTACGGCATCCGTTCCGGCGGCAACATAAAGGCCAAAGAATCGATCCGGCCTACCGATGCCACATATGCATTCGTAGAGCGCATGTACACAACTGCTCTCGGCAGAGACTTCGACAGTGAAGGGAGAGAGTTCTGGGCTCAGGGCCTTGCTAATTACAACATGACAGGAGAGTCCGTCGGTGTAGCATTCTTCCTTTCCGAAGAGATGGTATCCTACAACCTCTCCAACGAGGAATTCGTTAACCGCCTCTACCTGACATTCATGGACCGTGAGTCCGATCCTGAAGGCGCAGCTTACTGGATCGATCTCCTCTCCACAGGCACATCAAGAGAGACCGTTGTATACGGCTTCACAAGAAGCGCCGAATTCATCGAGAAGTGTGATGCCGCGAGGATCATTCCTTACGTTTGATAAGACAATTTACCCCCTAATGTTTATGGAGGTCTCCACTTAGTTGGGGCCTCCTTTTTTATAGCCTTTCATTATTTAAGACCAAATGAAGAGTTGCCCCAATGTGACACGGTTCACACTGAGACAACTCTCCAAATCATTCCATGATGAAAAGTCATTTATTTGTCCTGCTAGTTATATAATTATCACATCATATTGTCATTGTAAAGACATTATCCAACGTTTTTGTCAATATAAAGATTTTGTTTGCTAATCTGTCAAAAGTCTTTTACATCAACCGTTTTGCGTATATTTTGTTGCCATATTATTGATGTTTTTATCTCAATGAATTATCATAAAAATGATGATGTAGTTTTATGGTTTGATCGAAGGTGTTTGTGTTGGGTAAGCCGCTGTTTTCTATTGTAGTTCCGATCTATAATATCGAAGATTATTTATCTTAGTGTGTTGATAGCATTCTCCGTCAGAGCTATCCGAATTTTGAATTAATTCTGGTAGATGACGGTTCCTGTGATTCAAGCGGCTCAATTTGCGACAGATATCAGAGTTCAGATCCGAGAATAGTTGTAATCCACGAGCCTAACGAAGGAATGGTAAAAGCCCGTATTTCAGGTCTTGCGAAGGCAACCGGAGATTATCTTATCTGCGTTGACGGTGATGATTGGATTGACGAGAATTATCTGTCAAATGCAGTTCAGATAATTGAAAAATATGATCCGGATATTATCGCGTTCGGATATCATGAAGTTTTTTCCGACAAAACTTTAGACAGGACCTTTGATTCTGATCGATTCATGCAAAAAGATGAGATCGTCAAAGACATTTTTCCTCGATTGATATATGGAAAGAAAGGTCCGTCCTTTCCTAACTCTATATGAGCCAAAGTCTACAAGAAAGAACTGTATGATATAAATCAAAGGACTGTGGACAACAGGATCATGATGGGCGAAGATACTGCCTGCGTTGTTCCTTGTATAACTGAAGCCAATAGCCTTTATTGCTCCAAACAATGTGAATATTTCTATCGCCACCATGATCACAACTTCTCAAAAGCACATAAGTCGCTTCCCATAGACGGTCCCAAACTCGTGGAACAGTACCGGAAGCAAGCACTGAAAGACATCGATTACGATTTCAGCGATCAGATACGTAGGCGTACGGTTCGTGCATTGTTTAACGTTGTCGTGACACAGTTCTTTCAGAAAGAGAAGAAAAGCCGCGTTTTAAAACAGATCAAGCAGACTTTGAAAGACCCGTTTTACGAGGATTCGATCCGCAATGCTTCTTTTGGCAAAAAGAGTACTAAACTGATTCATTTCTCCATCAAATACAAGGTCACGATCCTGTTTTACATGCATTACGTAATACGGAATGGTCTGTGATCCTTTATCGGATCAGGCTGTCTTTTGTTTCTCGATAACCTTCGTTCCGCACACGTGACACATATCCTCTCCCGGGACCAATCCGAATCCGCACTTCGGGCAGAAGGTCTTTGAAGCACCCAGCACGACCTTGGAATTCCAATTCGGCTTGTCATCGATAAAGGTCTTCTCATCAGGGATCTCAACAACTTCCTCTTTCTTTGCCTCACCATCGAAAAAGTCTATCCTCGACTCCTCGGCGAGGACCCTGTTCTGCATCGCGTACTCCCTGCACGCTGCATCCATCGCCTTTGCGCGGATATACGCAACGAGAGTGACCCATCCGCAAAGTAAGATCAAATGAAGGAACAAACTCGCTGAAAAAGCAGTATATAAAAGATGTCCGAAGAATACACCGTTTATATACGACGCGAGAGCGCCTCCGAATCCCCAGAAAAGCCAATTGTTATGGTTGTTCTTTAGACAATAGTAATTAAATACGACGAACCATCCGAAGCCGAAGACCATGATATAGATCATCTGCCAGATATTCCATTCACTTTTAGACCGTGCTATGTCCCAGATGACCGGCAGTGCCAAAAGTCCGATCGACAGCACAAAATAGATAAAGTAACCTATCCTCTTTTTCTCACCGTCAACATGAAAGATCGCAGGAAACTTATCGAGTTGCTTCTGAAAAAATACATTCCTATCTGTCAATTCCATATTAATACCCCTTATACTCCCCTACGCTCTTTTTACAACATTCCGAAGTGTTCATCAATCCTCTACAATGCACAAATAATCCGTCCGTCTTTTGTCAGACTCCATCCCTGCCCTGCCGTTTTCCGCCAATAAAAAAGTCCGGAGGCCTAATTCCGAACTTAATTATTTGTTTGCTGCGAGGGTATTATGAAAACAAGAAGTTTTTGTTTTACGGCTTGATTATGATACCCCAACCTTAAATGAACCTGAAACAGATTAGTGAAAAGTGTGTGAAAATGCCGCATCGGTTTTTTGAAGCGAACTACTTTGTCCAATCTTCAACATTAAGACCCGGAATTCTCTTAAACTCATTCGTATTGTTCGTAATAACAGTAAGACCACGGATCATCAGACGGGTATGCTACGTAGATATCTCCTATCTTGCTTATATAATAATCAAACTTTTCCGTCCTCATTTCCTGAGGGATCCTGGTCGCCTGACTGTTTCCGTTCTTAAATACTCTTGTCGGTACCATAATGATCACCTCCTGTACACACATGTCGTACACACATTATTATACGGTTCATACAGGGGCGCAAGAGTTACTCCTATTCGCAGCAAAAAGAACGCCTGCCGCAGCAGACGCCCTTGTAAAAGCTACTTTTTATCTGTTTCTCATCAGTTCCAGTTGACACCTGCATCCTCAAGCGTTGTGTTCATCGGCGCCAGACCAGTTTCAATGCATTCAGAGAACATCTCACGATCATTCCAGACCATCTCAAGGAACTCTTCCTTCGAATAATATGTGTAACCTGCTTCTTCGAAAAGCGCTTTGATCTCTTCTTCTGTCATTTCCTCCCAGGCTTTGATCCTGAAAGGGTAATTTTCTTCATCATAAATAGTCAAAGTCGGCTCACTGTTGAGTAAAAACTCTTCTTTTGAACCGAATATCTCATCATAAATACCGGGAGGACAGCTGAGAAATTCCAATGAATAAGCGAATTTGTATCTCGGAACAACTTCATCTTCGTAATGCATTATTCCATAACGATAAGAAAAAATGACGGCCGATCTCTCATCAGACGAATGCTCATTACTTACATTCACGTCGAACGTGAACCATTCATCGTCACCATCCTCATGCCAGTACTGTATCATCACATTTTTCTCATTTATAGTGAACTGAACATAATCATCACTCGAGAGCATTGAATCGTGGTCCCTGACATACAGGTAACGTCCAAATATACCTTCTTCCGTAATTCCTTCAGAAGCCTCATAAACATATCTCGTCCAGAAAATTCCGCAATCAGTACACTTTCCATCCTCGAAAATGTGTCCGCTCGGTCCCATGGTAGCACTCGTCTCCGAAGTCGTCTCTTCACTCTCGGACACCTCTGCAACGGTTCCTTCCGCGCCTTCGGAATCCTTCGTATCAGCTGTCTCCTTCGTCTCTTCCTTTTCTTCCGTTTCTACTTCTTCTTTTTCCTCTTCCCTATCTTTGACCTTTTTACCTCTGGAATTGTCGTTCTTCTCGCAGCCGCACAAAAGGCATGTCGAGAGAAGAACAATGCTTACAATAAACGAAACTGTTTTCTTCATATTGGATCCTCTCAAAAAACGTAACTCAAATGCATACCTAACTACAGTAAGTCCATTCTAAAGTAATAGATTTTTCTTGTCTATTCCGTTATTCATTCAATACCGCATAATTGAATGTCATAACTCATCAGTTTTACAAAAAACTGTCAACAGCATAAAGGGCGCCTGCCGCAGCATACGCCCTCGCCCGAGAAGTTCCTTTCCATCATCTCCCTTATATCATCGAAAACTCTCTCATCCTCAACCCTGCCCGACCTTAACATATCGTTCTCCCCCCCTTCGTAACATTAAACTGATCTTTGCGGCCACCTTATCAAAACCGATGTTCCGAATTGAGCGCATAAAAAACCGGAGACAATTTGCCTCCGGTCTGATCATTTCATGCTTCAGATCAATTAGTGAACCAATACGTATGTATATTCACCCAAGTGCATGTATTTTTGTTTCTCAATTAATTCTTTTATCGACGGATAAAACTCATGTATTTTGAGTATCCTCTTAAGTCAATCCTAGGATTAGTGCTATCATATCCATCGGTTCTTAAGGATATATAAGTACCGGCTTTAAATACCTTGGATTTTTTAGTCATCATAGGAATCTTATTAATAGTAAGAATGGTATCTGTATACCATACGGTAAAAGTCTTATTCACATAATACAGACCACCGTAATTCTTTGTAGCACAGTACGCATCATCAACCGGCAATGGATTGTACTTCTTCGGGAGAATAGCATATCCGCCAAAGAAAACGATCAAAACCATGATTGCGCTCAAGATTCTTTTTGTCATGTTTTTTACCTCTCTTTTTCATAAAAATAGGAAAGAACATCATCAGAATCCTGACAATGTTCTCCCCTTCTTAAGTGCAAGATAACATCTCGAAAACACTATGTAAATACCCGGCGCCAAACTCGGCAAAATCGTGCTAGTTTTATCCGGTGCACCGTCAAAACTCTTTTACGCCAAACATTTCGAGACACAGATGATTATAGATAATGTCTATATTAAGTCTATGCATTTGTCCTCTGTAATTGTTTCAAAAATAAACAATAGTTCAAATCTAATACTTCACAAGATGTGTCAATAAAAACATATTTTAATAATTTCAGTAGCGGTCTCCTTATCAAGTAAAGGGATATAGAATTAACAAAATAACTACATGGTTAAGTTCGTGTTAACGGATACAAACAAATTACTATAGCTACGTTCGACCGATTTCGCCCCGTCCATTCTGTTATAATCCTCGAAAACATTACGAGGTGTCCTATGCATATTTATCTCATCGACAAAACATCAATACCGTCAACGTCTGGTCACAATACTTCTCCGACAATCCGGACTTCACCATCTTTCACGGCGGATTCGACTTCTTCATGCAGACCCACAAGGTCGACTGCATCGTCTCTCCCGCCAACTCCTACAGTCTCATGGATGGCGGCTGCGGTGCAGTCCCTCCCGATTCCATCGCGGCTATGATGTACCAGGCCTACAACCAAGTAATGAATCCACCTTCCGAAATCACCTGGAACTATGCCGAGCGTTGTTCCCCTGAGTTTTATGATTCATTAGATCTTTAATCCATTATGTTAGAAAATATATAGGAGCGGTTTCATTTTGAAGCTGCTCCTATATTTCACATTACTATTTAGCATTTTAACTCAATTATGATAATGATTCTTTTTTTGTGGTTCTTGATTTTTTACGCATTCTCTTGTTGTCTTCATCATTTTTCTTCGCTGCCTTGATATAATTGAAAACATACTTCTCGCATTTATCACCAACTTTTTTGCAACGTTTAGTATTTGAATACTGCCTCAGTAAACTTATTCCTTTAGCCTTATCTTCTTCAGAAATATCTTTCCTATTTTCGATATCATCCTCATTTAAGGTATAAAACATCTGCTTGTCAGCATTAGCCATAAGAATATCCTTGTCATTGTCCACAAGTCGTCTAAATGATTCTGGCAATCTATCATCCTTGGTGAATTCTTTATATAATTCTTCAGACACATGTATGATATCATCATTCAGTTTTAACTGCCCCTTGATATAGTACAGGTCTTCTTTGCTTAACTTTCGTCGACAAATTAGAAGTTTATGTGCAACCGGAAGTCTACTCAACCCAGCACAAATAGTAACTACCATTCCCATTCTGCTTTCACAATCTCTATTAATCAAGTATTCATGCTTGAATATTATATAACTAACATCACCTGAATTATTATCCTTATCAACCATCTCACAACAGAGCGCGCCTAACTTCTTAGACAATCTGGCTTTGCCTATAAAATTCTTGATTTTAGGTTTACCATTCTTTGATTTTTCTCCTGTATCAAACTCAAAAGAAATCAGGCATTCCTTCGATGAACGATCTTTATAGATATGAAAGATTCCATCGTGAATAGCACCTTTGTTTACTGTTGAATAAAAATACGCATAATAATCTCCCAAGTATCCGTTGAATTTATCGTGAGTAGCATCAACTATAAAAGCTGATTTATTTACTTTTGCCCTGTCATATGAACTCTGGTCTCCGGAAAGAATTTCTTCTGGTTTTATTTCTAAAGCATCACAAATTAAAACAAATTTGTACAAATTCGGCTTATCAGTTCCATTGAGTATTCTAGATATCGTTGACTGAGAAACTCCACTCATTTCCTCAAGCATAAGCTGATTAACGCTCTTTGCTTTCATGACTTGACTCAATCGATTTCCGATCGTCTTATAAAAACGTTGTTCTTTTACATTGCCTTTTGCTTGTTTATCAGCCATATAAACTCCTATTCAAAATAAGCAAATAATTAATAAATTTACTCACAATAAAAGGCCCTTATGAATACAAATATTCACAAAAGTTATTGTAGTGGAATACGCAGTTTTTATCAACTTTTTTTCGTCAGAGTGTATCGTGATTATACAAATTATTTCCGTTAACATAAAAGTCACAAATATACCAACTCAAGGAGGCCAATATGAAAAAAACAATTAATACCCAAAAGAGAAGTTCTATGAAAGACTTCTTTAATAAACCTGTTACGCGTGCTTTGGTTAACGGAATAATTGATTTGATCTTAGCTGTATACACCGCTGTCATACCTAGATGGACTGGAGTAGCTTGGTGCATTTTGGCCATCATTATCATGATTGATTTATTTGTAATAATTTATTATGGTGTCCAGACAATAAATTATCGTGCGTCTATCTCCAAACTTCAAGAGACAAACGAGCAGCTGAAAAGATGCTGCGACAATTCAAATGGCCTGATAAAAAATATCAGCAGTTCATGTGAAAACACAAATGAACAGCTCAGTTCAAGTTCATGGAATTATGAAGTTGCCTGTAAGGAAGGAATGAAAATGATTCATAAAATGATAAAGGATTACATGGAACATTTTGGAAGCGATGAACCAAATGTTGAGGTCATTTATGATCAAGTCTCTGTAGATAAGGAAAATAATTCTCGCAAGGTTAAAACCACAGCCTGTAGTACGGATGAGAGTTCGGATCCGCATATTTGTGGGATGGTTCGTAATGTTGATACCGATAATTACCTGGACTCTGAATATATAAGGGATGGAAATTATGAAATCAGATGCATTACTGATTATGATGAAGTGCAGGCTAAACTTCAAAATCGCACACAAATCGGAAGAAAAAACCATGAAGTTTCAAAATATAACCAACTCTTTTTCATTCCGGTACTCTGGCAAAAGAAAAAGCTCATAGGTCTTTTGGTAATTGCATGTCTACAGGATACGAGTTTAGCTCGAACTGACAAGGAAGCCGAGGCATATATCCGAAACACGATTGAACCGTATCTGAAGCTCCTCACGTTCTTTTACAAACTCGAAAACATGTTGGGGCTTTAGTCATATTTGAGGTGGCATTTATGAATAAGAATCAAGCATTTAAACACTTCAGAGCAAATAAGAAATATGTAGTTACAAACAGAAGAAGAATAGCAACTACAAAACGCTCAGAGATGGTCAAGTGGACAAAGTATTACAGGGTACTACACAACACTAATCGACTTGTTGATGCATTTATGAGTCGATCTATCTTTTCTGTCATTCTTTCTTATGTATATCGAGTAAACAAAGGAATTCGATCAAAGAACATATATAGCTATATCGGTGATCCGGAAGCACACCGATTACTCAATCGAAGTCTATCTGAGACTTTGAAGACATGCCTTCATGCTAAAAATTTTTATAAATAGATAAGTGACACCTTCTATAACGAAGGTGTCATAACTATGTTATGGTATCCTTCTCATATTATGTGTATTTCATTAAACAATATGCGTTGTTCAACACCATCTATTCCTTTTTCAGAATCATAAGGACTAAAATAGAAATCTTCTTTAGTAACTTTTTTCAAAAGATCAACATCAAAAAGAGTCTCGCAACAGCCTGCCTTGATTGCTTCTTGCAAGACATCAATACTAGAAATTATATCATCATAAGTGCCATCGTATAATGCATTCACAATATCATCGAGAGCAGATGCATATCTTTTCTTAAGGATATCTACATATTTCAACATGCTACGTACAAAACGATGATCTTGATTTATACATCTCCTTCGTTCTTCATCAGCTTCACAAATAAACCTTCTGCTATCTTCGGTTTCAGATTCACAGAACATTAATGGTGGAAAAGCATCATGCACTCCATTATTGTCTTTCTCATCAAAATGAATAATTTGTCCGCCATCAAAATCTATCTTCATTGAATATGAATCTTGTATGGTTGCAGCTATAAACAAAAGTACATTTTTACATTCCGATCTGGCATGAGCACCAAATACACTTATCTTATCGCGTTTAGTCTCCGATCTGCTCAAAACACCTATTATACTGTTCATAGCTCCCTGTGTTTTTTTTGTCAAATACTTCCCAAAAGGAGTTGTTCTTATCTTACGATACTGCGATAATAAGACATCCTCTCCTCTTAATGTATTTTCAAACCTTCCCCAAACATATGTCGGATAGGACTTATTAGAAAATTCTATCAAATAGCTCAAAGCCAACATAGGCTCAAAAGGGATTTGGGAAATATCTGTTCGACTTACATTAGTCTCAGTTCTCATATCTTTCTCAAGAAAAATAAAGCCCTGATATCCTATAGCAAACACTCTAGCATCACCGCTACAATGAAGATAACAACTATCGGGTGAATGTTCTTCTGTTTCTTTCTGTAGGATGCCATTATAATATATTTTTATCGTATTTTTACCTTGATATTTCCGTAATTTCTCCGGAACACCAACCGAACAACAGGCACGTTTCAAATGCTTTTTCTCATACAACTCCCACAAAGTTTCTGTCTTCACTTCTCCGAAAAAGCCAGTGGCTTCTTGCACTTCTGTAGAGGAAGGACATGACTTACAAGTCGAGAAATACTCTTTAAGCAATTTGCATTTTTCATCTCCATATAATGATATTAAGAAATCCCAATCTGTTCTTTCAAAATCTATAATGTAATCGCTTTCTCTTCTCAAAACCACCTCACGGTTATCATAAATAGACGCGTTAAGTGCTTCAACTTTAGACGGATCAACTTCCTTTTTATCATCAAATTCAACGCTGCCTTGGTTATATATAACTGTACAATTTTGAATTCCGTTTTCCATTTCTTGAGAAATGGAATTGTGCAGATATCTAAACCTAGGATAGATTTTCAATGGGTTAGAAAAGTTTCTGTCATACGCATTCTTTTCAACTTCAGACATTTCAAAAAAGAAAGATTCATTTTGTTTTACTTTAAGTTCAATTTCTTGAAGAGTTTGACTTACTTTTTCACCATTAAAGAAAACGGGCATGCGCGTTCCCATAACATACTCATCAACAGTTTCTCGCAAATTCACTCCAGCAAGTTTAGTATCATCTAGTTTGATAAGAATAGACGTACCATGCTTTGTTCTGTATTTTTCCTTATCCTCATTCAGCGGATGAGATACCATAGGTTTAACATCATGGCCATCAATTTCACTTCTCACAGTATAAAAACGCTCATTAACATCCTTCTCCATTCGTATCCCGAATTTAGGAGTTGCTTTGCTACAGTACTCTGTTTCACGAATATTCTTATCAACATCATAGTAAAGAGTTGATATGTCTGCATAAGTTCCACATATAAAACAAGAGAGAAATCCTATACCAAACTGACTTATACCTTTAAAATTTGTCTTCACTTTGTTTGAAGAAAGATCGCGTTTCATCTCATCAGAAGTATAATATGATTTCCCAACTTTTAGGAAGTAGCGCTTTATCATTCCCAATGTCATTCCTGTTCCGCAATCATCTATTCGGAACCAATGATTGTTTTCTTCGTCTCTCCAGTCCCATATATTAATAGGTGACTCCTCATAAGAAAACTGATTATCCATCTCAGACATCAAAAGAGTAGCATCTACTGCATTTTGAAGAAGTTCACGAACGAAAACATCTTTCCTATCGTATAGATTTTCTCCGGTAAGTAATTCTAATACTGGTTTTTGATCAAGTTCTACAGAAAAGTTGCCACTCTTGTATCCCTTTGATGTTATGTTATCTTGAGATATTCTACTTGGGAAAGGAAGAGCGCTTTTCCAATCACTGTTAAAATCTTTTTGAAGTATTCTACAGTTGTTCAACTCAATATCAATCCAACTGATAAATTCACGTACAACAAATTCTATTGAGGGAGATTCACATTCAGCTATATATGGCAACTCTGTATCTGACGGCATTCCGGAATAATTGAATCCTGCAGATTGCATATGCTTTTCCCATTCTGTTTTACTGGTATTATTACATAGTGCGTATCCAAAAAGAGTTCTTGGTGCTCTTGTATCATCAAAATCTAACAAATCCGCTAGTCTTAAAAGTGCAGAGCAAAACATTGGATCTATATCTCTTGCTCTATCATATTTAATATGCTTGTTTCGTCTTATATCTTCTATGTCCTCGCCATGAGATTGGCAGACTGCTACTATCGTTTCTTTCGTAACTACAAGTTTATCTCGACTAGATATCAACTCATCAAAGTGCTTATCTAACACATCGTTAATACGAAACGGATGTATATAACGTAAATAATCCTGTTTAATTGCCTCATCAGGATATGTCAAAAGATTGCAACCGACTAAATCAGGCTGTCGTTTTCTCAGATAATCATCTGTTGCTCTCGCATCAGATAAGGCTTGATTGCGTTCATCCTCATCATATACCATTCCTATGTCGTGTAGGGAAGCCGCCAAAATAAGCAGTTCACTGTCACCTACAGAGAGATTATTTACACTATCTCCCAATACACCACCCATAGCATCCAAAACATTAATAACATGCGTCTCATCATGCAATGTATAATTGGGGAATGTTTCAACAACCCTGCTTAGCCTTTTAACGGCTTGATTATATACATTCATTACCCATAGTCTTCTTGAAAGAAATTCATCAGATTCCGTTAAGGCCTTGTAATGTATCCAAATAGCGGTTTCACCTAGTTTTTTTGAATGTTTGAAAGGTTCATTAAAAGATTCCATATGCTTCTCTCTGTCAATAATTATTCACACTGTCATTTAATTGACCATAAATTATTGTAGCATATTATCAAGAATTATAACCATACCCCAAACTAAAGCATACCCTAGAAGCTGGATAAAATACTTCTGGTTTATTACAGTAAATTTCTATATTTTTCAACCGTCTCACGCCATGTCAGTGGCCTCTCCCCCAGCAACTCATCCATCCCGATCTGATACGGCCGTTCCTTATACCTCAACCTGCCGTCACATCTCATCACCACATAATCCCTGTACTCCTGAAACTCAATATCATCCTTATGGATCGACAGCACATAGTTGATCCTCCCGCGCAGATCACTTAAATATGTGTATTGTTCGTCTTCTTCTCTTCTCATGTGCTTCAGATGGTCTTCCACCCCGTATTTCCATATGTAGTGGATCTCCTGCCGGATCTTGCGCCTGTACGACGCAGGCACACTCACCTTGTCATTGACCACAAGCCCGGTATCATTCATCTGCTGCCCCTGCCAGATCACCCTGGTCTTTGCAGGATTAAGCTGCAGGCCCATCTTCTTAAGTTCCCACGCCACCTTTGATATTACCTCATCCAGCTCGAAAACACCCGAGAACGTCATATCGTCACAATATCTCGTATAACATACCTCGTTCCGTTTACAGAACCTCAGAAAGCCCTGTTTTTACTCACTCAAATTACTTTTTAGAGCGACTGGTGAATTCGTCCATTCCTTTTTGCAGTTACATATATATACTTTGTCATCTCCAACAAGAATGTTGTAAGGCATCACCAATCTATCTGATATGATAATATCTCGGAACGGCATAAAAGTCGCTTCCGGTAATAGTGGCATTGGAGCTCCGCATAACATTTCTTCCCAACTCAATATGATTCTCTTACCTGATCCAGTTCCTCATTCTTCAGGAAAATGAAGATCGTTCCCTCTTTTCAGATGTCGTTCCATCAGATAATCGTCTATTATCATGACATCGAACCACAGCTTATTCGCTACCTCTTTCATATCTGCCAAATCTAGTCCTTTTGCTGTTGTTGCAATGCTCTTAAGGTTTCGATTAATACGATACTTCCTGTTAGCAAAGTCAAGAAGCGGCAGCCATATCCTATAAAACAGTTGTACTTCTTCCGGTGATAAAGTCATCATCTACTCCTCTGCTTTCATAAATGTCATACTACAGTGAATACTATTGAAAAAGCTTACCATCTCCACTTTCAAAAGGACACAATTCACTCATGAGGGATGCCTGTACAGAGATATTTTATCTCTCTTCCCTAATCAAATAGCAATTTACTAAAACATGTTTTAGTAAGTAATAATTTTACAGTTGGCTGTTACTAGTCAATAGATTAACGTATAGCACCTTATGGTCTGGAATTGGTCAAAATCGTCGAGCGCGGAGATGGTTAAAATCTTTGGGCACTAACAATGGTCATTATATTCCAATGTTTCAATATGTGATTTCCCATTCCCTCTTTCTTCAGAAATATCAGATGGCATCAAATGTATAAAAGCTTCACTCTTACTTTATTAACCCTTTAATATTCTCTCTATTATCATTCAATACAAGCTGAAACACAGTGTTTAAGCCTTCATCGTCATATAAGGCACAATATTCACCGCCCAAATAGCCAGGGGTTCTAAAACCTTCTTTCATATCTAGTCTAGAATAATTATTCCCAAATTCAGAACAAAGTATCAAATTATCCCCTGAAAAGTATATAATTCCAAAGCCAGAATATTGATAAAGTTTCCAATTAAAGGTCAATTTATACCTGCCAGGTTTTCCCCCGTTATCCTCATCTAGTACTACTTCTAGATTCGATGTCTTAAAATCCCAAAAATGAGTCAATATTCCTTCACTCCAACAATTTGAATGTAATTCTAATAACATATAACATCCTCCCACAAATAGTTTGCCTTGCGGCTTCTTGAATACATTATTACTTAAGGATATCTGCCAGACAGGACTCATTTCTTTGAACTTTAAACAATTTCTTGTATTCTTTTATCGCAAATATCAAGCGATTCGTATCAGAAAAATATTCTTTTAAAAAATCCTCTTTCTTTACGTCAGATATTTTCAACACCGTTTTACAATATTCACTGGGCTTCATGTAGCTTTTACACTTATTAAAATCTTTAACCTTCTTTTCGCATATGATGACTAATACTTCAATTTCAGGTGCCGTAATAACATTAATAACCTCAACTTTATCCTTATAGGCAGCCTTAAGATTAAATGCCTCTCTTCTAGAATCCTGAATTCTAAACACCTTGATTTTCTGACTGAATTTTTTGCCTAAGTACTGTCTCTCAAAATCTCTAGGACTACGACAACGTAATACCTCTCTATCCAAAAGATCCTTTCTATTAAAGACCAACCTTTCTTCATCAAGAAGTTTGTTAATTATCACTCGTTCTGCTGTTCCCTCGCATATACAAGCATAAAGATAACTTCCACTCATTATCCTTCACCCAATGTAATTAATCCTCTCATTAATCCTTCTTTAAGATCTATGTAGGCGTCATAAGAAGGAACCGTTCCATCAAGATAATCACTCTTAAAAGCTTCGCTTTTTTTTATATCGTTTCTCCTAAGGATTTCATTAAGTTTTTGAACAGTTATCCCTTCTTTATTTCTAACAATAAAAATATTATCAGATCGTTCAAATTCATCTAAAAGTTCAGCATAGTGAGTCGAAAAAACCAAAGTAGCCCCATGTTTGTTGACTTTAGGTGAAGTAAAGAATCTTATCAAAGTGGCCACAATTTCTCTGTTAAAGTGATTTTCTAATTCATCCACCAAAATGTATCCACCCTGTTCAAATGCCATAAAAGCACTTAAAAACACATTGATTCCCTTTACCGTACCTGATGATAAAATTGACTCTAGTGCGAGAGGATTGGGTACACGAATAGGATCTCTTCCGAAAAATTTAACTACAATTTCAGCAGTAGCATTGTCAAAGCTTATTGCCTCTATGCTAGGATCCAAAAAAGCAATTAATTCAGGTGGATAGTCTCCAACCAAACTAAGAAAATTGATGTTAGTATAATTCAACCAATTATATACTTGTAATGGTTCATTCTTGCTAATGGCAATCGCTATGCTCGTATCCATTTGTAGGTATTCTGAGGAATTATCGCGTATTTTAGTTGGTTTATCACTGAATTCAAACAAGTCTTTTTTTGTTTTGGCTTTAGAAGTACTTTTTATCCACATCTTCTCATCTGAAAATGCATAAACCTCTTCATATTTCTTTCCCTTCAATATGGATATTTGGGACAATAACTTGCACACTCCCAGGTTTTCATCCCAAAAGAAGGTCTCAATAATAACTTCTTTGGATCCCATCAGTATTTCCTTGTTGTGTTTTCTATTCAAAGAACCACCATTCAATATATCAAAAATAAAAGATAGTAATTTGAGAAGTGTTGTTTTTCCAGAAGCATTAATACCAACTATTGATAAGACATTATTTGAATAGATATTCCCAAACAATCTAGTAAGCATGTCACTATTATCATTTAGAACTCGCTGCTCTGCAAAAAAATCAATGACTACTTTTTCCTTAAACAAAGCTAATCCTTCTGCTGTTATTCTAAGAATTTTCATTACAACACCCCCCACAAATATATGCTATATAATAATATATAAATGCTAAGCCAGTGTCAACATTTAAACACACATTTCGTTTAAATCCTCTGTTTTTTATATATTATGGTCATCTTTTGAATATTCAAACGTTTTCTTCGGCCAAGCGCATCGCCTCACATTCTAAATAGAAACTTTTTCCAAAAATGCCATTGATATGACAAATACTTTGAATAAAACGTTGATATAAGAATATCTAGTGTATAATAGTGACAAACATTCAAGGAGATGCTTCTATGAAGATCACAGTTGCAGGAGTCGGTTACGTAGGCCTATCACTGGCAGTACTTCTTGCTCAGAAGCATGAAGTCACAGCTATTACAACCACAGAGCAAAAGGCAGAAAAACTCAATCAGTTCATCAGCCCTATCCAGGACGATGAGATTGAACGTTTTTTCAAGGAAGCAAGAGAAGGAAAGAGAACCTTGAATCTTACCACCACAACAGATAAGGCTAAGGCTTATGGCAGTGCTGAACTTGTTATCATCGCTACCCCTACTAATTATGATGACGAGAATCACTTCTTTGACACCAGCGCTGTAGAGGATGCCATTGAGTGGACTCTCAAGGTTAATCCTAATGTGCTTATGGTTATCAAATCCACTATTCCTGTTGGATACACAGAAAGCATTCGTAAGAAATATAACATCAAGAATATTATCTTTAGTCCGGAATTCCTCAGAGAATCCAAAGCCCTCTATGATAATCTCCATCCAAGTCGAATTGTAGTTGGATGTGACGATGATCAAAAAGAAGAGGCCCAGATGTTTGCTGATCTTCTCTTAGAAGGTGCCAGATTAGAAGAACAAAGAGCAGGTCAGAAACCTCAGAACATTCCTGTTCTCCTTGCTCACTTAACTGAGGCGGAAGCTATTAAGCTTTTCGCTAATACCTATCTCGCAGTACGAGTTTCATACTTCAACGAGTTGGACACATATGCGCAGACTAAAGGACTTGATACTCAGATGATCATCGATGGAGTTTGTATGGATCCACGTATTGGCAGTCACTATAATAATCCTAGTTTTGGTTACGGTGGCTACTGTCTCCCTAAAGACACCAAGCAACTTCTTGCAAACTACAAAGATGTTCCTCAAACAATGATTGAAGCTGTTGTTAACTCAAACACTGTCCGTAAAGACTTCATCGCAGATCAAATAATTGCCAAGAACCCAAGAACTGTTGGTGTCTATAGACTCACCATGAAATCCAATTCGGACAATTTCCGAGCTTCTGCTATTCAGGGTGTAATGAAGCGCATCAAAGCAAAAGGAATACCTATCATCATTTACGAGCCAACACTGGAAAATGGATCTGAATTCTTTAGATCCAAAGTTGTTAATGATTTAAAGCAGTTCAAAGAAGAAAGTGATGTTATATTGGCTAACAGATTTGATTCCGATATACTTGGTGATGTTGAAGATAAAGTATACACCCGAGATCTTTTCAAGAGAGATTAATACATGGGCAAAACAAAAGTAGAACTTAATGGAAAAACTATCCTTGTTACAGGAGCGCCAGGTTTTATTGGCGCTAATCTCGTCCTGAGACTATTAGATGAACTTGAATCCGGAACTGTTATCAGTTTGGATAACATGAATGATTATTATGATCCTAAGCTAAAGTTTTACCGACTCAGTTTGATAGAAGAAAAAGCTAGGCAATCTAAAGCACAACATGTTTTTATAAAGGGAGATATATCTGATAAGGTTTTGATAGAAAAAATCTTCGAAGATTATAAACCATCCGTTGTTGTTCATTTGGCAGCCCAGGCTGGAGTTAGGTATTCTATAGACCATCCTGATGTTTATATTAGCAGCAACATCATCGGATCATACAACATCTTCGAGGCCTGTCGTCATTATCCCGTAGAACACCTTGTGTATGCCTCTTCTTCATCTGTTTATGGAGGAAACAAGAAGGTCCCATTTAGTACAGAAGACAAAGTGGATAATCCGGTGTCTCTTTATGCTGCCACTAAGAAAAGCAGTGAACTTTTAGCTCATAGTTACGCTAAACTATACAATATTCCTTCAACTGGATTAAGGTTTTTTACTGTATACGGCCCTGCAGGAAGACCGGATATGTTCTATTATTCTGCTACAGAGAAATTGGTTAAGGGCGAGACAATAAAAATCTTCAACTATGGCAATTGCAAACGCGATTTCACATATATTGATGATATTGTGGAAGGTATATATCGTGTAATGCAGGGAGCGCCAGAAAAAAATGTTGGTGAGGATGGTCTTCCTATTCCACCATATGCACTTTATAACATTGGTGGTGGTACTCCGGAAAATCTGCTCGATTATATAGATACTCTTCAGAAAGAACTAATTCGAGCTTCTGTCCTCCCAAATGATTATGATTTTGAATCTCATAAGGAACTAGTGCCTATGCAACCTGGTGATGTGCCAATAACATATGCCGATAGCAAAGCTTTAGAGCATGATTTTGGATTTACACCTAAGATCGGAATACAAGAAGGTTTGTCTAAATTTGCTAAGTGGTATAAGACGTATTCGCTACAACCAAATGAATAAAAGAAATCATCTGATCACTGTATTATTCCACCCGCTTTAAAAAAGCGCTTCATATATAGATAATCTTCTTCATCTATATCTCTATAATTAAGTTTTTTCTTGTGATCCAAGATGTTGCCTCTCAATAATTGAATTATTCGCTTGATCCAATAGAATGGCAAGAGCACTGGATATTTTTCTACTATGGGAAAATGAGCTTTCATTCTGCTTTTGGGAAGAAAGATAGCTGAAACAAACGACTTAATTTTCCCACCTCTTAAATCTCCTCCCATCGAAGCTATTCGTCCAGCCTTATAACTCTTGGAAGAGCCGTATATGCCATATTTAAAAGCATGTTGAAGCATTATTTCACTATCCTCATCAAGAGGTATTTCTCCCATGGTCGCTTTACATAATTTCACTATTTTATCATGGAACAAACACATGTCCATCTTATCTAACTCGCTTTCCACGATTTTCATGTCTACATCTAATTTCTGTAATAACCACGTATCAACTACTCGTCTCAAACCAAGCGATCCGTTTTTAAAATCTTTGTGCATATGAATAAAGTGAAAAATGTAATAATCTTCAATTGACATCTTTAATAAATGATCAGATACCTTATTGGTTCTTGTCCACATTTCATTTTCCCAATTGCGTATAACAGAACTGCTATCTGTAAGTCTTTTATGCATCTCTATGTGTACTGAATCTTTTCTAAAACTGTCATGCTTCCAAGATGATTCTTTCTCAGATTCATATCCTAGGTCATCAAGAATGTCCTTTATTTTCCCATAATCGTAAGGCCTTACTAAAATATCTAAATCGGCCATCTGCCTCATTGTAATATCCGGATATAAATATCTTAATTCCCATCCCTTTAAAGCAATACAATCAAGCCCTGAACCACTCAATTTTTCTAGTACTCTTTTTCCCTCATAATCCTGTGTAATAGATTGTTTTATAGACGAATAGTATTTTTGTTGTAATCTTTGTTCTAGCATCTTTAGATTTTGATCTTCTTTTTCTTCGACCATTTCTTTTATCACAGGATAAACATTCATAAGAATCCCATTTCTTATGATCGCCTCATACACACCATTATATGTATCAAGTCTTGGCATTTCTATTGATGCATCAAAACTCTTTCTAAGTAGCAAAACTACAAAATCATTTTCAATTATCAATTACTGCTCACCCCAAATCAATTTCTACCTATATGCTTTTAGCCGCATAGAGAACTTTTCTGTTAATCAAAATGGTTAACAAGAAATATATCAAAACCGTTTCTGTTCCAAAAATGAGAATTCGCAAAATCGGAATTTGAAGAATAAGTATATGTCTCGTGAACATGACAGCAAATATAGTAACAACAGAAATCAATATGTTCATAAAGTATGACGATAGTATTTTAATTATGGATACTTCATATCCAATTAACTTATGAAATCTATACATGATTGTAATCAAAGAGACAAATGAAGCAATTATCGTACCCAAAATAATACCATAGAAGCCGATGAAATATACAAGAATTAGACTGACAGAAATATTTGTTATCCCAACAACCAAACTATTCCCTGCTGCTGTTTTTGTGTTTCCTTTTGCATAGAAATATCTATAAATCAGATCTCTTATTATGTTTGTTTGCTGTCCAATAATATATATTAACGCTCCATAAAAAACTGCTTTAGTTGCATCAGAATTAAACTTTCCGTGTTCGAATAATACCTGGATTCCATCTTTTCCAACACAGGCAAATCCAGCTATGATCAAACAAACAACTGAATGAAAAAATGCAGATTGTTCCCAGAAAAATCGCTGATTGTTTTCTTTGTTTATACGAGAAACAATTTTAGGATACAAATATACGAGCATATTACCTACAATGACCGAATTTACCATGCTTGCAATTTGATTTGAATAACCTAATACTGTTATCTTTCCAGTTTCGAGACGTGCGGCTATAGTTGAATCAATCATCAAAGAAAGCCTGTAGATTCCCGTGCTAAAAACAATTGGCAAAAACATTTTTACATACTTTTTAGTTTCCAGATTATTAAAGTGAAAATTTAGCTTTATTCTCCAACCATATTTAACTGCGATCAACGTGTCGAAAACAAAATTGAAAGCTACACCTAATGCGATTATCATTGCATATTGATATATACTTATTTCATCCACATATATAAGAATCCCTATAACTATTAATTGCGAAATAAGGTTAATTATTTTTGGCGTATTATATTTGTTTATGCATTGAAAAAAAGCCGTCGTAATATTAGCAAAAGAAGTCAAATATGTGGAAAGCATCAAAATAATCAATGAATTGGCTGCAATGCTAATAAATCCCTTGTCTCGATGTGTAATTATACTGATAATTGGGATTCTGAATACAAGACATGTTACGGTTACAAGAAATAAAATCGAATAAATCAGCGTTATAAACGAGTTGATGTCTTCGTTATTCTTTTTCTTGACATAGCTGGGAATTATAATAGTGGATATTCCTGCTGACACAAAACCGAAAATAAAAGCTGCAATACTGTTGGCAAAGTTATATGCGTCAATCTCCTCTGATGTTCCAAACAATCCTGCAACCATAGAAGATTTCATCAGTGCTAAAACCTGAGTAGCACATGATATAACGATCATCAACGCAAGAAACAGTAGATTCTTATTGGATTTCCCCATGTGATTCTTTTCTTGTATGCTCATCAGTAATTCTTACAGTTCCTTATATAACCCTTATTATCATTAAGTAATTGCTCATATTTCTGTTGATCTCTATATTTTAATACTTTGGCAGGATTCCCCCCAACAACAGCACAAGATGGAACATCCTTAACAACTACTGCGCCGGCTGCTATAACCGCACCGTCACCAATATTAACACCTGCCATTATCATGGCATTAGCCCCAATCCAAACATATCTACCAATAACAACTTTCTTTTCCTGAAAACGTTCATCATATGGCAGAAATCTCAAGTCAGGAGCATCATACATGTGATTCCTAGCAAAAATCTGAACCCCATGTGCTAAGATGGTTCCCTCACCTATCGAAATTCCACCTCCACTACCATATAACTGACAATTCCTTTGTATGTGAACATAATCATTTACTTTTATCATTGGAGGATTTTCCAAAATGCATGATTGGTCAATATATGTATGATTCCCTAATTGCCCTAAACTTTTTAGTTTTTTTTGAAACTTTATTTTTTTTAAAAAACGAATCATGATTTCATCCCCTAGAACAGTATTCTTCAAAATCGGCGAATTGACTTTCGGATTCTCTAGCTCTAACCTTTATGTTCTCAATATATCCTTCCCTCTTCTCACAAGCACATATAATGTCATCTGAGGATCCATTTAAACTCTCTATATAAAAACGAGGACCTTTAAAAGAAAGATCGTCCATTACATTATCTTGTTTGTTACTATATACTATCGGAACAACATTTTTCCCCATAATCCATCCCAGAACCATAGCGTGAAATCTAGTTGCTATAACTGTATCACAGGATTCCAGTGCTCTCAAAACCTCTATATAGTTCCCATCATAATCTATAGTTCTAATCTGGGTCACAGACTGACACCTATTTATGACATTCATCACAGCATTTTTATCTCCCTCTTTTAAGCAAAATGAAATCATGGTGACTGGAATTGCTTTACTAGTAAAATGATCTATAACTCTGGCTATTGCTGAATAATACTCTTCCGAGTACTCTCTCAAACTCTTTCTACTACTTAAATCTATCAAACTTATTGCAATTCCTTTCGGGTTGCTATTTCCCTCGATTATCCCATATGGATTGAAGCCAAAAACAACATCTGGTGCAAATGATACATTCTTTAACTTCATGAATTGTTTGTATGAATACATATCGCGAAAGCAACAACCTTCTGTTTTCTTCAACTTGCTTTCGACTAAATCGTGGAAGTCCTGTGATCTAGCAGGACCATAATTGGCACTTATTATAAAATATGGCATATCAAATTCAACCCAATTCTTTTCCCACTTATCATACTCGATAAATATCGAACCACCTATTCTAATTGCAGCCTCGCACTTATCTATAGCCGATTGGTCAATAATTGGTCCTTCTGTGCCCATTATTTTCCGTTTGATCTTTAAAGCAATCCAATGCATTTTTGAACAAGTATGCACATTACCATACTGTTTAAAGCAAGTTGTCATTCGGGGATTTCCACAAATATAGAATTCTATATTCTTATACCTTTGCACAAGCATGTGAATAAACAAATCATCTCCCAGATTATTGTTTAAATACGCTTGAACATACACTTTTTTCATATTGATCTCGATTCTAACAATTCTTTAAGACGCACATTAGTAGCTGGGGAAAATGATGATATAGTAAAAACAGGATGGCTCTTTCTGTACATTTTAATTCCTTCTTGTCAGAACTTATATATATTTTTCTCCCCCACTCATCATTTCCTATTCTTTTCAATTCTGATACAGCATAATCCCTGTTCGAAGATTTTAGCATCTTTATTATTGAAACAACATTTCTAAGTGTTCTCAGTTTCAATGCTTCTATTGATTCTTCCGTACAAATACCCCATTTTTCTCGATAAGAAAAGAGCGTTCGATATATTATTTCTCTCGAATCGTACATTTGAGGTTTATATATTCGAGAAACACTAGTGTTATTTTGACGATAGTAATATAGAATTTCGTCGCAATAACCTATTCTTTTTGATTCTGTCAATACAGGAAGCAATTGCATCATATCCTCTCCATTTCTCATCTCAGAGAGTGTGCTATTATCCCAAGAAATACTACTAACTAATTCTCGAGAATATGCCTTCATACAAAATGAATTTAAATAATTCTGAGCAAGGAGAATATCATATATTGCTTTTTTCTCATTTCCTGAATACGTCTTTTCGCAAGATAATCCCAATTTGTATATTGGGCAACTATATGTACTTTCTTTACTACCACCAAAAATAACCAAATCAGCCGATGACTCGACTATATAATTGTTCAATACTTCTAATGTATCTCTCCGAATAGTATCATCAGAATCAACCGGGATAAGATAATCTCCTTTTGCCATTTTTATTCCTAATAGTCTGGAAGAAAACTGGCCACCATTTTCTTTGTTAAACAATCTTATTCTACTGTCTCTTTCACAATATGATTCACATATTTCCTTACTACGATCTGTTGAACCATCATTAACAATTATTATTTCAAAAGAAGAGTACGTTTGATTCAGAATTGAATCCAGGCAAATAGTGATGTATTTTTCCGAGTTGAATACAGGTACAATAATCGAGAATAGCAATGTCTTATTCTCCTTCAATAGAAACATCTACACTTTCCCTCCGGGATAGACTCAGGAAGCAATATGCGAATATAATATACTGTATTTTTCCATAGTAGTTGACAGCAAACATATCAGAAATCAATTGTCCCAAAAGAAGTGCAATTGATAAAACTAATTCATCGTTTTTTCCTTTTAGAATAATAGTTTTTCTCACTCTTTTGAATAAGACAACATATATAGAATAGTAAGCTATAAATCCTAATATTCCTCCACAACACAATAGTTCAGCATAATTGTTGTGCAGATATTTATACTCGGATATGATTCCGGTTACAACTTCCCTAGCTCCTCCCAACCCTATTCCAAAAATTGGATTATGAATAAAGACTATTAATCCTTGCCTGATCATTTCGATACGTTTTACATCACTAAAGGAACCTGCATACTGAGTCTGCTGCAAAGTAAGACCATCAATCAATCTCCTTGTAACAGCCTGTAACACAGGAAGTCTGAACAATGAAATAACTATTGCTATAACTATCATTACTCTAATGAGACTATATATTTTTTTCTTAGAGAAATCTTTCCACAAAAAGAGCAAAGTAGTTACTACAATCAAGGTAATTAGAGACTGTCTGCTTTCAGATGAGACACATATGAAACCACAAAATGCGTATAAAACAAACATAATGCGTTTTCCTTTGTAATAAGCAAGATACAGTGCAACAATTGCAGCTATATAAGTATACCTACCCAAATATGTGAGTTGTAAAATATCTCTTCCTACTCGCATGCCAATAGACATGCTGTTTCCAATTAAAGCTATTCCGTACAAACTAACTACTCTAACGGAAAGAATAGTGCCTCCTATCAGAAAACCGATCAAGATGTAATTGTAATTTCCTTCGGTATGGTATGTGTTATATATCATAATAAAAAGAATAATTAACAAAGCTAGTGTTTGAGCTTTTTCAACGGCTAAACTGCTATTAATTGCTATTGGAATTGTTACTACTGCTAACAGGAATATAGGCAAAAAGAACTGTGTGTTTTTCAAGGTTATTTTTCCATGATTACTTTGGAATATATTGAAAAACACTAATATACCATAAATAACAAAGACTATATTAGATATGTATATCTCATCCAGCTCTGCTGTAAACAAAAAAACTGATATGATATATGCAATTAATACAATATCTATGATTCTAATTCTTTTAATTGTCATTTGAACTCCATGATTCATCTGATACGACAGTTTTCTCCAACAACCTTCTTTTTTCCTCTTTAGACAAATTCTTGGATTCTATATACTTGCTTCTGTTTTTTTCTTTATATACTTCAACACTTTCTATTAGTCTTGCAGGAACACCACCTACAATGCTACCACTCGGAACGCTCTTAGTTACAACTGCACCACAACCTATAATGCAATTATCACCAATCGTAACTCCCGGCATAATTATTGAATGTGTTCCAATGTGAACGTTGTTTCCAACTTTAATGGGTTTAATCAGATCCATATTGCGATATTCGGGAAACATGTTTCTGATAACCCACATCCCACCATCATGTGTAATAAACTCCACACCAGCAGTAACTCGTACATTGTTGCCTATTGTAATTAAATAAGGTTCACTTCCAAATTCAACATTATATGCTATTGAACAACCCTCGCCTATTTTCATACCGTCTTTTCTATAGTATTCTGCTCTCTTAAATGGCGACATCAATTTTATACGCAATTTATCTAATCTATTCATATTAAACTCCTTATCAATGACAATCGATACCCGCTATATTCTCTACGTATTTCTTCCACATATCAAATACCCTGTTGGGGTGAAACTTATAAGCGTCCTGCCTAGCTTTTACACCTATTCTTTCAGACAATTGCGTATCGGACAATAGTCTGTCAATTGAATTAGCCATTGCCTCTTCGTCTCCAACAGGAACCAGGATGCCATTTTCTCCACTTTTGATAAGCATTTGGGGACCTCCACATGGACAATCCGTCGATATACAAGGAACCCCTGCTGCCAATGCCTCCATCAAACAGTTGGGCATGCCTTCATAATCGGAGGACAATACAAACATCTTGGCATTTCCCAACACTTCAGCAACATTCTTTGTAGGTCCCATTAAAAGTATTTGTTTATCTAATCCAAGATTACTAATTTGCTGCCTGATTGATTCTTCCAATTGACCAGCTCCATAAATACGTAATTCTTGATTGGGATATTTGGATGCTATTCTTGCAAATGATCTAATTAAAAAATGGTGATTTTTCTGTTTGCTCAACCTTCCAATTGTAACAATATACTCCGATTTTTCTCGAGAGACATTAAAAAATTCTTCAACTACATCATTAAAAATCACTTTGGACTTTTTCTGAAGTTTTTCGGGAAACCATAATCTCGCTTCTTCTGTTTGAAAAACACAACCATCTGCCTGAGGAAGAATAAATTTACCAACAAAACGACCAATTATACCTTTGTATTCGTGTTTAGGATCATTCCTAACAGATACAATTCGTTTAATATCTAAACCTCGTGTTGCAATCAAAGCTCGAAAATTTGGTTCAGCCATAAAAGATATCAACACTATCGGCTTCTCTTCTTTGCAAATTTTCCTAAGTTTCTTAATCCTAGAGGTGTTCCTTACTAACTTAGATTCATTCAACTGTTCATTTTCAAGCGAATACCTAATTACGTTTTCTGGAACCTTATATTCCCTATCGATATCTACAAATGATGTTACAAGGATAGATTTGTATCCTTCTTCTGCAAAGTGATGGGCCAATTGGAGAATGACTCTAGCAGCACCACCGCCATTTATTGCATTTATGTAAAACATTATTGTCTTCATAATTAAATCACTATCAACTAATCAAATCTGAGCAGTTATTGATATTTGCCTCATTACTACTTTCGATTAAATATCTCAAAATGACCTCGACGGATTCTTCCATGGATTTATTATCAATTACAGTCTCGAAAGGAATTGAGTTGCACTTTTTCGCAAACATTCGGGTTACATTATCTTTTTCTATTGGATCATCTATCTTTTCAATCCTGGAATCATGCTTTTCTCTATTTTGCATTCTACACAATGCCAATTCTTCATCTACTTTAAGGTATATTTTTACTACTTCTCTTTGGGGACAAAGATTGAAAAGGTGCATCATATTTTCAAATGTGCATTTTTCATCATTTGTTATTGAGATAGCTGATTGAACTAATCCTTCGTCAAATACTACATAGTCTGTTTTAGGATGATAGTAAACCCAAAGTTTGTGAGATATGTTTATGGCATGGTGCAGTTTGCTTGACCCTGTATAACCTTTACTCTTAAGAAAATTCATCAAATCTCTTCCCTTGTTAACATATCTCAACACAAATTTTAGAAATCCTACCGTCTTTTTTATCCTTCGGACACTCTTTGAGCAAGTATGATCCAGATAAAAAGTTGGTTCAGCTACGGTCTTAGATCTCTTTCGCAATTCGTTAGAAAGCAAATGTGAAATTGTGCTTTTACCACTAGCTGGCAATCCGTAAAATTCTATGAACTGCGTCATATCAATTTCCAAATCTCTTTCATAACTTCACCACGAGTCACTTCAAAAGGGCGAGAAGTATCAATAATTACTGTGTGAACTGATGAATTCATTCCCATGATAATACTCTTTTTTTTCTCGATTTCTTCAACAGTCATTTCAGGTTTTCGATTAATTGCAATATCAGTTGGAACCAAGAGTTTAATTGTCAAATCCGGCGGGTTAGTTGAAAAGTCTTTGTATACATTGTATTCCCATTTACTTATAACTCGCATCAGTCCTTTTCCAGATTGGTATCTGCTTAAGAGTGGCCCATCACTTGCTCCAGCAAAATCACACTGTGGATACCGATCAGTCAGCACTAACAAACCATTATTTCGTGCTCTTGTAATTCTTCGAAGCTTAGTTTTCTTTTCTTTAGCCAAAGATATAGCCCATAGAATTTTAGCTAGTGAATAGAAGCGAGCCTTAATAGATACATTCTTTTTTTCGTTATACTCTTTTTCTACAGCTTGACCTAGCCCCTTTCCTCCAACTCTCTTAGCAACTAACTTCATGGGTTTTCGTAAAAGGGAACTACTACCATCTCCGCTTCCCAAGTATATAGATACCACATCTATTTTTTTCTTGAATTCATTCTTGATATATGACATAGTAGTGGATTTCCCTGCTCCGTCACAGCCTAGCAATGCAACTACAAGACCTCCTGAAGGGGATATTCGACGACTGGCATTATAGTTATTTATACCTAGTCTTCTTTTCACTCCGCCAATAAGCCAAAAGAACTCTCTTACAGTTCGAAGTCTCCATGATTGGAAACGAGAGTATGCCGAAAATGCCCTCAGTTCCTTTCTTAAAGCCCCTTGAAGAGGCAGAAACTGCCTCTTTCTTTTCAAGTTGCTATCATACAAATTCCCTATTGTTTTTCTGCTCTTTTCTCCAACATATTTCGAAGCAGCCTCCAACAAATCATCTTTGCTTACTCTTTCTTTCAACCATCTAAGTTCTATTAAGTCATCTTCCCCAATGCTGCGAAAGTAATCACGCCATCTGAGTTTAAGCGAGATTCTACACAAAAGTAAAACCATTTCATCCGATGGATTTGCTGTCCATACATTGAATTCTCCTCTTATTCGATCATTTATTAGATTTATGCCCCATGGAGCTATCGTATAACTCTTCAAATGATTCTCGCCAAGTGTCATCCTATAGTGAGTATGCACATGCCATATTTTAGCTTCTTCTTGATCAAACCCTATATAATCCTCTATGGCATTGTATTGCATTAAAGGGGTGGCACGAAAGCGTTTCAATCCGTTTTCACTAAACACTTTTTCAAGATCAGAACGCTGGGAAGGATCAAATAATATATCTAAATCTGTATCACCTTCTAACGCCGCTGCTAAGTGCTCATTGCTTTTCCAATGACAATATCGAATTCCTTGCTTATCTAATGAATCAAGCAGTTTTTCTATCGATGATATCAAGACTTCAACCTCCATTAATACAACGCATATACAGAATCATACTTCTCATGCATTCCCCTTAAAGAATATGTATTCTTAACATATTCTCGTAGTGTTTTAGCTTTTAATTCGCGTTCTTCAACAGACAGCGAAGCTAGTTTTTCTATCTCAGATACCCATTTATTAATCTCATAAGAAAGAATAATAGCCTCTCCACCCAATTCATTATGCTGAGGAATATCAGAAAGAATGCATGGAAGGCCACAATACATCGCCTCCAAAACTGATACAGGAAGTCCTTCTAATGTAGATGCAGAAATATAAAAATCCGAACGTTGCAATCTTCTGAAAACTTCATTTCGTGGAATAAGTCCGGTAAAAGTAATCCTATCTGACACCCCTAGTTTTTCAGCTTTTCTTCTAATTGTCTTTTCAGGATCTTCCGCACCAACAAATGTAAAGTGAATACCATTCTTACAATTGGAGAGAACATCGACAAGGAAGGTATGATTCTTAATCGGTACCATTCTTGCAACATAAATGAAATCAACTATATCTCTTTCTTTTGGAGTTCTATCATCCACAAGTATTGAATCTATTCTTTCTGTATCTACACCGTTTTGTATAGTAGATATCCTTTCTTTCTTCACGTATTTTATTAGTTTAGGATATGCCATGTATGAAGTTTTGCTGACACATACCGTCCTATAAGCTAGAAATGCATTTATAAAGCTTAGTATCTTGTTATGAAGTTTGTATCCACCAAAAGTACTATGTACAGTGAAAATAGTTCTCTTTCTAAACCCAGTCCCCAACATAGCTATCTCTGATAAAAAACCAGATTGAACTTGATGCAAATGAATAACATATTCCAAATCGTTTTTTTTGCATTCGTCTATAATCTGCCTAACACTCTTTCTAATACTGATCAGATTTCGACCAACATATACAATCGAAATATTATTAGGTATTTCAACTTTAGGAAGTTCTCCCTCTTCTCCGCAGATAATCAATATTTGATTCTCTTCGTTATAATGATTTGCCCTATACAAAACAAACTCATTAAACGGCATGCTAGTTTCTGTTATGTTATCTAGGATAGTAATTAAAACTCTCATCAATCTAGATTAATTCCTTTATCTTGCGAATGTATGCATCAATAACAATATCCCTGCTGAATTCATTTTCAACTTTTCTTCTGCCATTCAATCCCATTTTCTTTCTATCATCATTACTCATGCCATTAATAACTATCTCTATCTTTTCGACGAGTTTCTCAACATCTCCGCCACGATATATATACCCACTAATATTTTCATCTACTGTTTCTCTACATCCGGGATTATCAGTCGTAATTATTAGTCGTCCCGAACTTGCATTTTCAAGAAGCACATTACTCATCCCTTCACCATAAGTACTTGGATGAACTATTGCATGGGCTCGTCTTATCCACGGTTTAACATCTTTTTGACTTCCTCTATAAAACAAAATCCCCTGTTCCTCAAAAAGTTTGAGTTCAGCTTCATAATGATTCTCTGTTGGCTCTATAAATCCCAAAATATTAAACTCCGTATTGGAGTACTTATCCTTAATTCTTTTGGCAGCTTCGATATAGTCATCAATTCCTTTATCGTGCATAACACGACCTATATAGTTAAACACAATTGGCTCACCTTCAATTCCATTACCTCCATCAGGGTAATCTTGAATTGGAAAGCGATCTAACGCAACTCCTGATCCAGGAATCAATTTATAGTCTCCCTTAATCCAGCCTAGATCATTAGCAAGTTTCATATTCGTACTGTTTTGAAACATAATACATGAAGACTTTCGATACGCAGTCTTAAACAGGCTCATGATTATGAATTTTTTAATTCCTTTTGCATGGATTATGGACCCAAGACCTGTCACATTATTGATTACAGGAATATGATAGCCGCTAGCTACTAAGCTGGCATAGACATTAGGTTTTGCCGTGTATGACAATATAACGTGAGGCCTGTACTTCTTGAATAGTGATCGATAATGCATAATAAGCTTTGTGTCATTTATCAGACTGGTACCTCTTCTATCAATAGGAGGATCGTCATACAAATAATCTTTGTCTTTGCACAATCCAATACTCTCCATCACCTCAAACTTCGGACCATCTGGGCAAGAAATCAACAAGCGATAGCCTTCCTTCAAAATGGCTTGGATCAGTTCCAGTCGAAAACAATATATGTCATCATCATTATTGGTAAGCAGAGCTATTAGCGGTTTATCATCCATATTTTATTACTGATTCTTACTTATACTCTTTTCCTAGAACAGCAAAAATTGTTCTAATCATTGTACACAAATCATTCTTAAGACTAGCTTTGTGTAGTGAATATAGATTTATCTCCATTTTTCTGGGTAATATTTTTTCCATATATACCTCATCCGCATCACACTCGGAAGACAGCAATTTGTCCTCATCCTTAAATCGAATCGAGGCTTCACTAGTTATTCCAGCGGGTAGTAATAAAGTTGCATTATATTCTGGCTTATATTTCTCAACATATTTAACAGCTTCTGGTCTTGTTCCTACAAAACTCATAGAACCTTCAAGAACATCAAAAATCTGTGGTATCTCATCTAGCCTAAACCGTCTCAACTTTTCTCCAATTGATGTTACTCTATTATCATCTTCTATAGTTACTGAGGTACCCATAGTCTCAGCATTCATTACCATAGTTCTGAATTTATGAATTCGAAAATGCTCCCCATACGTAGTTACACGCTCCTGTCTATAGAAGATTGTCCCTGGACTATCTAGCTTTATAAGAATACTTATTACAATCATTGGAATCAAAAATATTACAAGCAAGAACAAGGCCAATATTACGTCAAAAAAACGCTTTAGCACAAAATATATCCGTTTATTATATAGTTCCTCCCAATACGGACGAACTTCAGGGGTTTTCATGTAAGTTGGAAGTCTATCCCATTGCCTTAGCATTTTATCTCTCGCACTTCAGTGTACACTTCTCTTAGAGTTTCACACACATATTCAACATCCTCATCACTCAACAACGTATGCAATGGAAGAGTTATTAGGTTTTTGTAATACTCGTATGAATTTGGATATTTGTCTATCCCTCCACTGATCTGCCTATACGCCGTCATCATCGGGAGTGGCTTATAATGCACATTTGTAGACGTTCCTCGCTCAGCCATCTTTTCGATAATTTGGTTTCTGGATATTTCGTCCATGTTAGGAATTCGAATGAGATATAAGTGATTGGAACTATTCATGTAATCAGTACTATGAACCAGATGACTGATTCCAAGATCATCACACACTTTATCATATCGACATATTATATCTTTTCTTTTTTTTAGCAATTCCAAATATCTGTCTAGCTGACGTAACCCAATTGCTGCCATAATATCAGTCATATTGCATTTATACCACGTGCCAATAATATCGTATTCCCATGATCCTATTTTGGTCTTGGCCAATGCATCCTTATTCTGTCCATGAAGTGAAAGTACTTGATACATTTTATATATTTCCTCATTACTTACACCGTCTATTGGCAACCAAGTAGCTGCTCCTCCCTCAGCAGTTGTAAGGTTTTTCACAGCATGAAAGGAGAAACTCGTAAAATCTGCCATTGCCCCGCAGAATAAACGCTTCCCATTAATCATTCGACTAGCTCCAAGACTATGAGCAGCATCTGCAATTATGGCAACACGACCTAGTGCTTTCTGAATTCTAGAGGATAACTCTCCTAACGGACTTCCATCACTTTCCGAAGGAGAAAACTCAGCCCTTTTTCTTTCAACGATTTCAAATAATCGTTGATAATCACAAACTATTCCTGCAATATCTACAGGAATAATAGCCTTGGTTTTCGAAGTTATCGCCTTTTCTAATTTCTCATAATCCATTTCAGGCACATGAGTAATAGAATCGCCATCTCTTTGAATATCAATAAACTTTACTGTAGCCCCACAGTGAATAACTGCTGATGCACTTGCAGTATACGTATAAGCCGGTACCAAAACTTCATCACCAGGCTTAATTCCAAAGATTCTAAGATTTAATTCTTCAGCTGCAGTCGAAGAATTAAGACATACTACTCTATTGCTCCACAGGTCAACTTCACTCTCTGTGTCAATATCTGTTTTCCCAGTCTCAATATATGCTGCTAATCTTCTTTCTAATTTCTTAGTTCTAGGTCCTGTAGTAATCCACCCACTCTTAAGAGTCTGCACCACTTCTTCAATCTCTAATTCTGTAATATCTGGTGGACTAAAAGGTATTATTCTTTTTTCCTTCACTTAATTACTCCCAGTTTTATATGAAGAGACCATCTCTTTTACAATCTCTCTAATATCCTTATTATCTTTTTTGCTTTCAATATCAAGTTGTTCCAATTCTTTTTTGAATAACTGATAATCCATTTCAATAGGTTGACCTACAAATATAAGTTTATTCGCTGTTGTACCCATCCCTTCTTCAGCCATAAGTTTTTCTTCATACAACTTTTCTCCGGGACGAAGACCTGTATAGACTATCTTAATATCTTCATCAGGTTTATAGCCAGATAATTTAATAAGGTTTCTAGCCATATCATCAATTTTTACCGGATCTCCCATGTCAAGAACAAATATCTCCCCACCCTTGGCATAGTAAGAGGCTTGAAGAACTAAAGAAACAGCTTCAGGAATTGTCATAAAGTATCGAATAATATCTTTGTGTGTTACGGTAATGGGACCGCCTTCAGCTATCTGTTTCTTAAACAGAGGAATAACAGATCCATTAGAACCCAAAACGTTTCCGAATCTAACTGCTACAAATGTTGTTGTCACCTGTTCTCTATCAAGCATCTGGATTATCATTTCACAGATTCTCTTAGTTGCACCCATAACATTAGTTGGATTAACAGCTTTATCAGTTGATATCAATACAAACTTGGAAACTCCTGCATCAATGGCAGCTCTAGCTGTTTTGTATGTTCCCATTACATTATTCTTTATAGCTTCATTAGGACTATCCTCCATAAGAGGAACGTGTTTATGAGCTGCCGCATGGAAAACAATGTCGGGTTTATAATCTTGCATTACACTTGTTATTCTGTGAGTGTTTCGTACTGATCCAATGAGAGTAATCAAATCAAGATCTGGATTGCTTCTTTTAAGTTCCTGCTGAATCTCATATGCATTATTTTCGTAAATATCAAAAATAACGAGTTGCTTTGGACTATGCTTAGCAATTTGACGGCAAAGTTCAGAACCAATTGATCCTCCACCACCAGTAACAAGGATCGTCTTCCCGGAAATCATGCCAAATACTTCTTCATTATCAATTGCTATTGGTTCTCTACCAAGAAGATCAGTAAGTTCGACTTCTTTAAGATTGCTTATCTTGACATCGCCATTAGCTAACTGATACATTCCAGGCAATGTTCTAAGCTTGCAACCTGTTTCTTTGCAGATATTTAAGATTTCCTTCTTATCAGCCGCAGAAGCCGTAGGTATCGCAAATATAACAGTGTTAATTTCGTATTCAGCTACTTTTTCTATGATATCTCCTCTTCCACCAACTATAGGAACACCATAAAGCGCTCTTCCCCATTTGCCCTCATTGTCATCTATTACACATACAGGAACTTGATTAGTATTGTTATTGTTTTTTAAATCTCTCACCAAGATGCTTCCCGCTGATCCTGCACCAATAATCATTACCCTATCAGCATTTTTATGAGTATCGTTCTTTTTGCCATATCCTCTAATGGAATATCTTAACGCTCTATATCCAAATCTTATTCCTATATGTAAAATGAACGATAACATTATGCCTATACAGTAGTATGACCTTGGCATATTAAAATCTAATAGCAATTCGCAGATTATGAACAACACGAGCAAAACTACGTACGCTTTAACTACACTTATGGCTTCGTCTATACTTACAAACGACCAAATACTATGGTACAACTTGAAAACGTAAAAAACTACACCAGTAAGAACACACCACAAGGGCATCATCCAAATATATGTTTCTAGATATTTAGTTGGAATAGCAGCAAAAGAGAACTCAAATCTCAAAAATAAAGCTGCAAAATAAGAAAACAGCACCACAAAGATATCTGCTAGGAGAACCAATATGGCGCGTTTTATCCACTGTGAATTATTAAATTGTCGTTTTGTCTTGTTGTTCTTGTTATTCATTTAAGGTACGCTTCGCCGCAGAAGGTGTTTCCTTCTGTTTATAAAGTTTATTTCCGTCTTATCTATCCAACGCGCAACCGGGCGACGATTGAAAAAATAAGATTTCCTGTTAAACGAACACTAACGTTTCTCAGTTATCTCAAGACCGACAGATGTATTAACAGTTCGTCCGAACATGTCAAATTCTAGACATGCTATACGTTTATGCCGATCTATCTTCTTTATGAATCCTTCGAGTCCGAAAAGCGGTCCCGCAGTAACTCTTACCAAGTCTCCTTCGATATATCCTTCGGACATATCGAAAACACCTCCTCCATTATACAGTTTTTCGACAAAATTCGCATCATTTCCATATAAAGGAAAGTATTTTTTATCGGTAGTCAGAATCTGCGTAAAACCCTCTATTTTTCTAATCTTTTGGGATAACTCTTCCGCATCTTCTGTATCAACAAATAGATATCCCGGAAATAGTGGTTTGTCAGTAGTTTTCCAATCACCGTCACGTTTGATACTGATTATTTTCCTTGGAACAAAACACCTTTTTGCAAAAATTTCTATGGCCTCTTTGGCTTTTCTCTCGCTTCCCGTGGATGTCCAAATCACATACCACATATATACCTCTTACTGATCTTCATTATAGTAGAGACTCAAAACTGCCTCTTTAATAGATGTATCATATGCATAAAACTCCATATACAGATCACCTTCCCTGCTGTCACCGTCGAGCTTTATTATGCCGAGATTATCGTATTCCGACAGATAAGACGACACGTTTGAAAGTTTTGACAGATCCATATCAGTTACCATGTAATTGGTAAGATCACCTATGAAGTTCAATGCAAATCCAGGATCGTCATTCATCTTATCCTTGGCAAGCGTCTGCCATGCGGAAAGATATATGAGTTGCCTATCCATTCGGCTTATATTAGTTGGTTCATCTAGACCCATTCTGCTTCTTACAAATAATTCAGCCTGCCTAGCATCAAGCTTGACCTCAGCACCTTCAGTAAAAGACGGATCCTTGGATGTCATATCATACGGGATCTTGACCGTTACACCACCTACGCTGTCATTTACTATTCCGATGGAATCCATGGAAAGCGACACGTAGTGGTCGATCTTCGAATCCAAGAGAAGTGTGGATACTGCTTGAACGGTATACTCACAGCTGTCATTAAGACCTGAACCGTATGTGTGGGAGAATGCTATCTGAGCAACTCCGGTACCAAGGTTATCGCCTGTCGCACCGATCATGGTTATCTCGGCCATGGTATCTCTGTTTATCTGAAGGATAGAGTAATTCTTCTGATCATGGTCAACAACGATGAGCATCAGGACATCTGCCTGATCATTGTTGATGTAACTGTCTGCCTTGGAAGGTTCACCGAAAGAGTCGATACCTATAAAAAGGAAACTCTCAATATTCTTCTTTTCCTTGTAGCCCTTTCCGCCATAGTAGATGACAGGATCGATCTCCTCGTCAGCATAGTTATCAAGGTATGAGGAAATAGCGGAAGGATCCACTGACTGTTCAGTCGATACGGTTATACCTACTTCCTTCTCTTTATGTTTGGTCAGAAAAAATATCACAGAAAAGAATAGCAGCAATACTGCTGCTATTCCACATAACTGAATTATGGTCTTCTTACTTATTCGAACCTTTTGCACGCTTGATACAAACTCCGCCTGCAACTGCAAGTGCTGCTGCAATGATAAGAACGTAGATAGCTACGTGCTCGCCTGTCTGAGCTGACTTAACTGTATCGTCAGCCTTAGCTGTTGGAGTAGCTGTTGGAGTAGCTGTAGGATTGATAGGTGTTGTAAGGAATGCGATAGGAGAAAGGCTGTCAAGAGTAACCGTAACCTTACCGTTCTCGATCTTAACCTTAGAAGAATCAACAACTTCCCAAACTCCGGTTGCCTCGTTGTGGATAACAACTACAGCACTATTGGAAGGAACTGCCTGCTCAAAAGTGATAGTTACAGGACCATCGAGTGGCTTAACTACATCACCCTCAACATAAGAAGCATCAAATACTTCCATGATCGTAAGGTCTGCCGCCTTAGCATTAGCGTTCTGCGCATCGAGTGCCTTCTGGAGATCAGCCTCGAGTGTAGCACCCTTATCATTCTTAAGAGCTGTAGGCTTGTTGCTTACTGCATCAAGATCCTTCTTAGCATTATCGAGATATTCATTGATCTTGGCAATGTCAGACTTCGTTCCCATACGGGTTGTAACGATCTGTCCTGTGATGTCCTTACCGGAAGCATCTGTAGCAGAAACTACCTTAGGTCCGTCGCCCTGTGTCGGACTGCTCTTGCCGTCATCACCTTCAGCTGCGAATACTGCTGCACCGAGAAGTGCAACTGTCAATGCTGCAGCCAATACTGTCTTCAATAACTTCATTTTGTGTTACCCCCTCATAATAATCTGGTTTTCTAACACTTTATATTTCTTTGGCCAAGACCAAAAAACGACTTGATCTGTCTCCCCACAAACATGAGGATAAAACTATCATGCGATCGCCATACGATGGCTTTGCTTTCTCAACTAACCTGACATCCAGGCCCGTCTTAGAAAAAACGGTGTCGACAAAATCTGCGTACACGTCCGCATTATTGAAGTCATTATAATACAGGATGTGTTTGTTGTCACTAGGAATTGTTGCGAAAATTTGATAAATCTTCGTTTCTTTTGGCGTAAATATCACAATAAACCTATCTTCGTCAAAATACCCGTCTTCGGACACGGTTGCCTGCATGGTTCCGAACATGGTTCCGTCACTCATCCTGTGACCGTAGATCACTGTACAAAGATCCGAGAAATCATCGCTGTTGTAGGTGTGTTCAACGAAAAGCGAACCCTCTTTCTTATACTCTCCAACTGCATCATGATACAGGTATTGCGTGTCATCATCCGGGCTACGTAGGATAGGCAGGCTGATCTCCGGTTTACTCATGTAGATCCACCCTATGATGTCAGGGTTAACTGCCTGGAGTTCATCAAAGTTTACCGGACAGACATACAGATCCTCATTAGTCTCTATTACCGAAGGATCGGCTGACGGGTCTGTAACCACGATAGACTGCATGATGGATTCATCGATGGAAGGGTATGTAAACTCCGAGTACGTAGGGGTCGGAGCCGCGGTCTTAGTAGGCTTAAGGTAGCCGTTTCCCCACAGATAATAGAAGACCAGAGCTCCACTGCCCAGGAAAAGCACACATGCAAGTGCGATCCAGACAAATCTCTTACGCATGGCGTCCCATGACCTCCCTTCTACTATCCTTCCATTGCTTCACGAAGAAGCATGTCGTTATTTTCTTCTATCCTGCTTAAAGCAGAACTTCCGAACTTGTCGGCTATTATCTCCATTGCTTCACCCAGGTTCGGTATCCTGGATGTGGTGTTGTGGCAGTCAGATCCAAGAAAATCGATGGATCCTTCACCAAATATCTTAAGTGCCCTTCTCCTCGTCTTTTTATCAACGAAGAACTCGGCGTTCGCCTGAATATAGATGTTAGGATCTGATATAAGGGCATTTACCAGGTCTTTGTCCTGGTCGAAGTATCGCTCGATGTGGGCGATGATGACCTTCAGATCTTCGCTATATCCAAGTTCTCTTATCTCATCGACAAAAGCAGGTGTCCAGGGACGGAACATAGGTTCAATGAGGATGAACCTGCTTATGCCCATGCAAAGCTTACTTATGTGTTCGCTTCGTCCGATACCTCTGTAGTAGTGGACTTCCGCTCCTGCAAGAAGTCTCGGACAAGGTGTCTGTCTTTCTTTAAGCGCCTCCACGAGGTTCATGAAGGCTGACCTTCTGTCCCGAATAAATGTCTCGGGATCGTTCATGTCCGCGTAGAAGTGCGGAGTCAAGAACACTGTGTCGATATCCTGGCCGCTTATTCTCTCGAGCATCTGAAGCGACATCTCGGTATCCCTGCTGCCGTCATCTATGCCCGGAAGGATGTGCGAATGGATATCTATCATTTGCTGCCGTAGCCCTTTCCGTACTTGTTGTACTTATAGCGGTGCGTCTTTCTGGATGCATCGTTATAAACGAATCCGATTATCTTAGCATCCACGTATTCAAGCTGTCTCATGGTGTAGCTTAGATCGGAACTCTTGGTGTAGTCCTGTCGCACTACAACGATCATGCCGTCGGTGAGCTTGGAAGCTATGAGGGCATCGGATACCTCGCCTACCGGCGGAAGGTCGAGGATGATGAAGTTGTAGTAGTTTTCGATACTTTCAATAAGCTTGCCGAAATTCTTGGAAGCAAGGAGCTCGGAAGGATTCGGCGGGACATCACCTGCAAATACGATGTTGAGGCCGTTGATGATAACGTTCTGGTGAAGGACCGTTCCGTTCTCGTTCATGCCTGCCAGGAGATTAGAAAGACCTGCGGTCTTCGGCTGGTTGAGCTTACGTCTCAAGGTTGGAAGACGCATGTCACACTCGATCAAAAGGACCTTACGGCCGCTCTCTGCGAGGGAATATGCGAGGTTAACTGCTGTTAAGCTCTTGCCTTCGCCGTGAAGGGAACTGGTAACGCCGATTACTCGGGCGGTTCTCTCTTTACGTCTGACAGCATAAAGAATATTAGTACGAAGAAGGTTGTAAGCTTCTTTTCCTTCGAATCCAAGCTTATCACCGATAAAACTCATTCCGTCTTTCTCGATCTGGTTAGGGGCTTTAGTACTCATGACTGTCCCTCCTTATTTCCCGGTCTTTTAGGAGCATCGCTGGTATTCAGGAAGTAATCGCTCTCCAAGATCTCATCAACAGAGATGTTCTCTTTGGCCTTTGGAGCCTGAGAAGCCTTGTTCCTGTCAGCCTGAGCCTGTTCTGCTCTAGCCTTTGAAGCTGCTGAAGCATAGGACTTACTATAGCTTCGCTTACTCTTGGCATAGGCCTTCTTGTATCCGTAGTAACCACCCTTATTGTTTTGAGACAAGTCAGGAACAGTTGCAAGGATAGGGATGTCTTTGTATGTCTCGAGGAGGAAGTCTTCTCCTCTGATCTTTGTATCGAGAAGGAACATAAGGACTACGATGGACCCGCTTAAGACGGCACCGATGAGAGCACCCATGATAGAAGTCTTCATGATGCTCCTGTTGACCTTAGGAGTTCCCGGAACTGCGTATTCAACGATCTGAACGGAACTGCCCTCGACTACCGTGCTGATCTTCTCAGGAAGGACTTCGAGGATGGAGTTCGCGATATGAGCGGAAAGCGCCGGATCGTCTGCCGTAACAGTGATCTTAAAGATGGCCGTCTCACCGACAGGCTCTGATGTAATCATTCTGGAAAGCTGTTCGTAGGAGTAAGGAAGGCCGGTCTCTGCGATGATGTCCTCGAGAGTGTTACGGCTCGTGAGGATGATGGAATAGGTCTCCATTAAGCTGTTGGTGGTACGGATATCACCGCTGCTGATGGAAAGCTTGGCGCTTCCAAGGGAGAGCGAATTGCTGTTAACGTACAAGAGTGCGGAGGAAACGTAGTCCGTCTTCAGGGTCTTATAGGCAAAGCCGAATGCCAGGCCGCCGCAGAGGATCGCGCAAAGGACGATGATCCAGGCTTTACGCCATAGAGCCTTGAGGAGTTTGAAAAGATCGATCTCCTCCATATTGTTAAATTTTGCAGATGATGCCATATAGCCTCTTCTCCGATTACTTCATAATTGAACAATTTTAACTATAACATAACTATTTTATGGCGAAAGAGAAAAACAACATTTTGTAAAGTATTTTTAATGTAGAAGTAAAAAGCCCCATGTTTTCGAGAAACATGAGGCTTAATATATCAGAGGCTTAAAGTATCTTACGACTGAAGGCTCATGCCGACTGCCTGACCGTTCCTGATGTCGATAGGGTACAAAAGGGCGTATGAACGCATCCAGCCATTGCCGTAATCTTTGTAGTCGGGGTCATCTTCGGCATTTAAGAGCTGCTGGTACCAGAAGGCGGAAGATGTTATGACGTTCGGGTCCTCGAGGCCTTCCACATACGCGTCATAGCCGTCGGGGATATAGTAGGCGAACTGATCGTCGATGCCGCAGTCGTCGGCTACCGGGATGACAACTGCTCTATAGTTGATATATACGGGATCGGATTCACCGGATATGAGATGGTAGGTGTCTCCCAGGGTCAACATATCATTCAGGAACCAGCAGTGATCATTGACCTTGACTTTCTTTACGGAACCGTCGTCGTTATAGGTGATATCGGTTACAACGAAGTCGACTCCGGAAGGACCCGTGCAGATGAGATTGCCGACTTCGAGGGCTTCGTACTCCTCAGGTGTGACTGTTACGGGATCGCCCACTATGGCGAACATATACCTGCCGTCCTCGGTAAAGGCATAAACATTGCCGAAATATCTGCCGTCTTCAATAGTGTCGACTATCTCAGCGTCGGACAGGTAGAAGTTCTCGGCAAGGTACGGAAGCTTCATGAAATCATCGTATGGGAGCATGGCGTCCAGCGTACAGTTGGTCGTGACATCATTGCTAATATCGGTCATCACGCCGTCAACACTTACAAAGTCGCCGAAAGTGCCGTCAGGATAAACAACTGCAAGGACCCAGAACTGGTCAACGCCTGCTGCGAGCCTTGTGAAGTGATAGCCGTAAAGAAGACCCTCCTCCTGTGAGTTGAGTTCTTCTGCGTATTGTCTGCAGAGCTGATATAGATCATCTGCTGTGAGATCGTCCGGTTCGGTGATCTCAGACGGTTCCGGTTCAGCGGTCGGTTCAGACGTAGAGGTAGGCGTCGGCTCCTCGGTAGGTGTTGGCGTTGCCGATGTCTCTACCGTCGTCTCCTCGGTCTCTTCCGGCTTATCATCCTGATCGTTCTTCTTGTCGTTCAGGCATGAGACGCAGTTGGTCAGAAGGACCCCCGCAAGTATTAATGTGATCACTGAACTCTTTTTCATGGTCTACTCCCCTTTAGGCGCTTTCACTTCATATATCGAAATTCCGGGCGCAAAGGTTTCACTGATGAAAAAGATTTATGGTTTATGTTATCTCCACTCGATGTTGATGGAAGTGATCTCGCCATCCTCGATGACTACAGGATAGACAAGACCAAACATCGGGGTCCATCCGTTAGAGGACTCTCTCCTGTACTCGTATATCGAATTGTAGTACCAGAAATCAGTTACCCTGAGCGCATCCTCATATCCGTTGTCCTCGACGAACTGGATCTTGGAATCCTCGAAGTTGTCACCCAGGAGCCAACCGTACGTATCGGTTACCTCAGCATCAGGAGCAATGTCGAGCGTAACGTACTTTATGTCCGTATAGACCGGATTCGAGCTGTCGCTCATGAGGATATAGTCTGTCTCGTTCTCGGTATAAGCCCCCTGCTCGAACCACAGGTCACAGTCAAGAATGACTCTGTCATAAGCATATTCGGAATCCTTGACCTCTGTTACAGTCGCATATTCGGTTCCGTAATAATCGATCTTGATCTTATCGCCGACCTTAAGAGCATTGAATTCTTCCTCGGTATAGATGATGCCCTTGCCCAGCATAAGGAACGCCTTTGTTCCGTCATTCGAGAAAGCGATCGCATCTCCGAAATACCTTCCGTCCTCTAACACATCCTCAAAAACAATAGGTTCCCAGAACTCGTCCTCGCTTAGCATGCAAGGCAGTTTACAAAGATCATCATAAGACAAAAGATTCTCGATCTTATACTCACTGTTTTCATCGATCGTTTCCTGAGCTATGAGATCGAAGCTTTTCTCACCGTCATAAAAATATGTGGTAAGCGTCTTAAAGTCCGGATCATACATCAAAACATTAAAAGTCATCGGAGCACCATCATAATTACTCGAGAATCCGAACAGGTAATCCGGATCTACATTGTTATAACCCCTGCAAAACTCCATGTAGGTATCGTATCTGGCATCTCCGGCACCCGGATTACCGGATGAAACAGGCTCGGTCTCTTCCGTGATCTTTGTGGTAGTTTCAGCCGTCGTCTCTTCCGTAGTAGTCGTTGCTTCCGTTGTTTCGATTGTGGTGGTGTCTTCTGTCGTTTCCGCGACATCTTTGTTTCTGACCTTGATCGTCTCATCTGTCGACTTGCTGTTACAAGCTGCAAGTGATGTGACCATCAGGCTCAAACAAAGAATAAGAGCTTCTGCTTTTATCCTTTTCATATTAGTCTCCTTACTCCATTTGTAGTTATAACATGGACGAATTCAATTTTATCACCGTTGCATTATCTGGCAAGTGATCATGCATATTCACAATATGTTTATGAATGGATGGAAACGGAATCTCCTGTGACAAAACAGGCCTTTTTCTGTGACAAAGTCACACGGATTGCCTGCTTTTTTTGCAGGCTGCAATATTTGAGGCTTTTCCTGTGCAAAAGACACAAGAAAAACGTTCTTTTTGCACAGCGCTGTGCAATACGGGCGATTCCCTGTGTTTTGAACACAAAAACAAGCCGAAAAAACACAAAAAAGAGGAGCAGCCTGAGACTGCCCCTCGTGGTTATGATCAGTATTCAAATTATAAGGTCTTCAGATACTCCATGAAGTTTTCCTTGTTCTCGAGAGCCGTTGTGGTAGGTCTTCCGAGATCGTCTCTGGCGCCGATGGAGCACATTGCTTCGATGAGACAAAGTTCGTTGCTGTCTTTTGCCTTCTGAAGCTCAGCATCCAGCTCGTCATATGTACTGACCTTAACGGCCTTCGGATATCCGCATGCCTTTGCTACTGCAACAAGGTCGACGTCGCCCATAACTGTCGGCATGCCTCCGACTGTCTCGTGGGCACAGTTGTTGATGACTACGTGTACCATGTTCTTCGGTTTCTGGGAACCGAGGACAGCCATGGAACCCATGTGCATGAGGACTGCGCCGTCACCGTCCACGCACCAGATCTTCTGATCAGGCTTGTTGATGGCAACGCCCAAAGCGATTGATGAAGAGTGACCCATGGATCCTACTGTGAGGAAATCATATTTATGAGACTGGCCGTTGGCGACACGCGTCTCGAATAGCTCTCTTGATGCCTTACCTGTTGTGGACACGATCGGGTCTTCACCTGATACCTTAACGATATGCTTGATGATCTCTTCACGGATCATCTGATTGTCGTTTTTGTAGACGACTTTCTCGTCATAGGAGAGTGCACCCTTGGAGATAACGAATGCAACGTCGAGGCCCTCGGCGAGAGTCTTGGAAAAAGAGGACATAGCTTCCTTGACCTCTTCTTCTGTTGTTTCCTTACGGATGACGAAGGACTTGATACCAATGTCCTCGAGAAGCTTAACTGTGACCTCGCCCTGGTAAATGTGCTGAGGCTCGTCCTTGGTGCCCGGCTCGCCTCTCCAGCCTACTACGAAGATCACAGGGATCTTGTAGACTTTGTCGTTAAGAAGGCTTGCTACCGGATTGATGATGTTGCCCTCACCGCTGTTCTGCATGTAGACTACAGGGACCTTGCCCGTAGCGAGGTGGTAGCCTGCAGCAAGTGCGGTGCAGTTACCTTCGTTGGCAGCGATCACGTGATGCTTCGGATCGATGCCATATGTGTTCATGAGGTAGTTACAAAGTGCCTTCAGCTGGGAGTCAGGGACACCCGTATAAAAATCGGCACCGAGAATGTTCGCGAAATTCTTTACGTCCATTTTTTATCTCCTATCAGATCTCGTCGATCAACGTGATGATCTCTTTTATCGACATAAGCCTGTCGTCAACTTCCTTGGCTCTGTGATACCTGAGGATATCCTCTGCCGTCTTCTGCATTGCAGGGAAAGCGGATCTCGTGAGCTGGTTAGCATAGATAACGATGTTTACACCGTGTGAAGCGAGCTCCTCTTCGGTGATGGTGTTAAAGCTCGAAGGAACGACAACGATAGGAGTCTTTTTATCCTCTGCCCTGAACTTGTCACAGAACTCGCAGATCTCTGCAGGATCCTTCTTACGGCTGTGGATCATGATACCGTCAGCGCCTGCCTTAACAAAAGCGAATGCTCTCTCAAGTGCATCTTCCATACCCTTTTCCAGGATAAGGCTCTCGATACGTGCGATGATCATAAAATCGTCCGTGAGCTGCGCCTTCTTACCTGCCGCGATCTTGGCACTCATCTCTTCGATGGTTGCCTGTGTCTGCTCTACTTCTGTTCCGAACAACGAGTTCTTCTTAAGGCCTTTTTTGTCCTCGATGATGACTGCTGATACACCCATCTTCTCGAGACTTCTAACCGTGTATACGAAGTGCTCTGTAAGTCCTCCCGTATCCCCATCGAAAATGATCGGCTTCGTCGTAACTTCAGTGATATCGTCGATGGTCCTGAATCTACTTGTCATGTCAACGAGCTCGATGTCAGGCTTACCCTTAGCGGTGGAGTCGCAAAGCGAACTTATCCACATAGCATCGAACTGATCGAGCTTACCTTCATGCTCGACGACAGTCTTCTCAACGATGAGACCCGTAAGACCGCTATGAGCCTCCATTGCCTTAACGATAGGAGTCATCTTTATAAGGTCTCTTAATCTCTTTCTTCTGTACTCAGGCATGGCGAGCTTCTCACGAAGCTGCATGTCGATCTTCTTGACCTTCTCGTTATATGTATACGGAACATCGATGATCTCGCCGCCGTAGTTCTTCAAAAGTTCCTCAACGTGATTTCTTATGGCACTCTCAGGACCTTCCTTCCAGTTGTCGCCGTGAACGATGTAGTCAGGCTTGATGAGAGTAATGACGTCATCGTAGAGCATATCGTCCTGGATAACTACTTCCTCCACACCTTCGAGGCTCCTATATAGCCTTACTCTCTCTTCCTGAGAAACTGTCGGGAATCTGTTGTATCTGATGAGCGCCTTATCGGAAAGACATCCCACAACGACTCTGCCGTACTTTTTAGCGTTAGCGATAATGTTCAAGTGACCTTCGTGGATCACGTCTGTGCAAAAACAAGTATAAGCTGTCTTCATGTTGTCCTCCTTATGCCTTGTAAACTACAGGAACCTGAACTCCCGTTTCCTTAAGCGCCTTCTCGAAAGTTACGAAGAAATCTTCGATGTCTTCCTTGTCGATGGCACCGAGAGCGCAAAGCCTGAATGTATTAGTCGTGGAGATCTTACCCGGATAGATGGTAAATCCTCTCTCGTAGCAATAGTCGTGAACCTTTTCAAAACTCCAGTTCGGATCATCCGGATAAATGGCGGAAGCAACGAGACCTGCTCTGTTTTCTTCCTTGATGACCTGCTTAAATCCGAGCTTATCAAGACCCTCGCAGATAGCATCAAATACTCTTGTGTGTCTTGCCCACTTTCCTTCTTCGCCTTCTGCCCAATATTCCTTCAGAGCCTGAAGTGTAGCGTAGATAGTCTGAACCGGCGGAGTAAAATGCATCTCGCCTGTCTTCTCAAAGCAATCATACTGAAGGAAGAGATTACAGTAGTAACTTCTCTTAGGGAAGTCCTTTGACTTCTCGATGATCTCTCTGTTACCTACTACGAACGAAAGTCCCGTAAATGACATGAGACCCTTTTGTGCGGAAGCCATGCAGAAGTCAACGTTGTCCTTCTCGATATCGATCGGACGCATAGCATATGTACTCGTCGTATCAACAGTAAATGTAGCGCCGTACTTGTGGCAGATGGCACCGATCTCACGGATAGGATTAAGGATTCCCGTACCGGTCTCCTGATGAGTCGTGTGAACGAGTCCGATGTCAGGATTAGCCTTGAAAGTCTCCTCGATCTTATTAAGATCAGGAAGCTCGTCTACAGGGAACTTAAGGTCGATATGCGGAAGTCCGTAGTACTGACAGATCTCCACTGCTCTTGTTGAGTATGCGCCGTTATTTATTACGAGTACCTTCTTGCCCTCAGGAAGAAGCGAGTTGATGCACACGTCGATGTTGATGGTACCCGATCCGCAGAAAAGAACGGATGTGTATTTCTGAAGATCGCCGTGAACGATCTTTACGAGGTCCTCTCTAAGGCCCTTCATGAGACCTGCGAATTCTTTTTCGCGAGGGCAGATATCAGGAACTACCTGTGCGTACTTTACGGTGTCTGTCGTGGTGGACGGACCCGGGTTAAGAAGAATGTTTCTCTTGATGCTTTCCATTTTTGTATCCTCCGTTAAACGTCATATGACTTGTCGATCTGCTTGAGCTCTCTGAAGGTGTCGATCTCTACGATGTCTTCCTCTTTGCACTCGGCAACCTCGACCGCATAGTTCTCTTTTTTGTAAACGAGCGGCACCTGCTCCCAGTATCTTTCTTTTCCGCCCGGGCCTTCGTAGATCTCGGCGATGTCTTTACTGAGCTTTTTGCCGTCTTCCTCGTTCCAGTAGGAGATCCCTACCATCTGCCAGCAGTCCTCGCCGCCGACTTTCTCTTCCTTGATGATGCCGTCCTTAACAACGAAGCACCAGTCGTCCGTGCGGTCTTTCTCGATCGCCAGGAAGTCTGAAGTATAGTGATATTTCTTGATGATCTTCGGATTCGAAAGAAGAAGGTCCGCCTCGAAAACATACGAGTTGGAAAGGAGGCTGCTCGCCAGAAGCGCACTTGAGATATTGTTCGCTTCGTTATACATCGGGTTCTCCAAAAACTTGATCATAGGATACTTATAAAGAAGCTGATCGAACTGCTCAGCGAGGTATCCTCTCGCGATGTAGATCTCTGTTATCTCCGCCTCAAGACAAGCATCGATAAGTGAATCGATGATCCTCTTGCCGTGGACACGAACGAGCGGCTTAGGTGTGTTCAGTGTGATCGGCACCATTCGTGAGCCAAAGCCCGCTGCGATGAAGACCGCCCTCTTTGCTCTATAAGGCTCCAGCGCCTCGATCCCCTTATCCGTGATCATGCCGTCCTTGATAAGGCCCGCTTCGTTAAGTTCGTTAACGACTTTGTTGATCGTTCCCAGTGAATATCCTGAGATGCTCTCGAGTTCTCTTTGGGTCTTCGTTGTTTTATCTGTGGCAAGAATTGCCAGGATATCGAACTGTTTTCGAGTAATATTCATGGATTTTCTCCTTATTCTTGTTCAAAAACCATTCTGTTACGCTAAAAAATGAACAAGTTGATACTACACCCGCTCGAAAACAAAGTCAATCGGCATTCTGGTCATAATGGAAATGTATAATAAATGTATAATAAATAGCGAAACCAAGGCGGTCTTGTTTTCGATTAATAGGATAAAGACACTTATCCGGGAGGATCATATGATTGAGGATAGAAGACCAAAGACAAACACCGACATCTACATAATGGCAAAGATATTCTCAGTTATCCTTTGCCTCATCCTCTTCTGGGTCTTTTTCTACGCGAAAAAGTTCGTCTTCGTTTCCGATTACGACCTCCTCGCCAAAAGAATTATCTTCCGCAATCCTTCCGAGCTCAAGAACAGCAATACAGCAGGCTCTTTCTGGACCTACTTCAACAGAGGCCTGGCCTTCTTCTTTGCGGCCGGCGGACTAGTCCACATCTTCACTGCCACTTGGAGGTTCATCTCGCAGAAGACGAGGGCTCTTCTGGAAGTCATTATAAGTGCCATGCTCACGATCAGTCTTCCGATCTATTTCCCGATGGCATGCATCATCAGCAAGTCGACGATAAAGTTCTCGGGAATCATCATCGTGTTCATTATCTTCTTTGTTCTGGACGTTCTCATGACCTTGTTTTATGCGAAAAGATACAAGACAGACAAGGAAAACTTCTCAACTTCCAATAGGACCGTTTCCCTTATAGTGGGGATCATACTCATCATCGTTACTCTCCTGCCGCTTTGCTCCGGTGTGAAGGCGATCAGTCTTGCCATGCATTACTACCAAAAGAATCCTTACAGCATCTTCGATCAGTCAGATATCCTGGAACCTAACGAGGTCGGCAACTACCTCAACAGATCAGCTGTATACGGGGATGACGTTTACATGTGCAGTGCCAGATCTGTCTTCAAGATCGACAAAGAACAAAACGTGTCCGAGGTATTTAAGTTCGACATTGAGCTTCAGTACTTGCTGGTATATGACGATAAGATCTTCTATGTAGAATCTCAGATAATATCAACAGACGTCCGCTGCTATGATCTTAAGACCGGCGAAAACACGCTTATCTTCTCCAACGACGAACCCAATGACACAATAAGGCTGTTTTATATCAAGAACGGCAAACTCTACTTCTCGTGTAACAATTCCGAACTGTATTGTCTTGATACAAAGGACATCCATTCAAAGCCTGCTGTGGTCTTCCACGACATGCTGGACAGAGAAAATTTACAGTACTACAACTACTATGGTCTGAGCTTTGATGAACTTAGAAAGCGAGGTCCTTACTCCACTCAAAATATGATACCTTACAAGGGCTCTCTTTACGACAGAGATTATGTTCCTAAAAACTCAAGCGAAATAGAAAATTACAGTTCAAACGTTCTGAATGTCTGGACAAAGACAGAAGAAGATGAATACTACTCCAAGGACATGATCATCGAACATATGGATGATTTCAACATATATGATGACGTTATCTATTACACTAACTTCAGATGGGTAGACGGGTTAGGCGAATTGTACCAGGCAGACCTTAACGGCGAAAATGCGAAACTCATCGCAAAATATGGCGATGCATCATATAGTATTGCCGTAACGGAAAACCTCATCTATGTCTGTCTTTCTGACGACATATACGTTCTCAAGAGATAACAGCATCATTGATAACGATTTTTCCTGACTGTATAATTTGTACTAGGGTTAAGTGCTCTTTTTCGAGCAGAAGAAGTAATACAGAGGAACAAAAAAAAGATGGGATACAATTTTCAAGGTGGCAAGTTAAAAGATTCCTTCAATCAGAAGTTGAAAAATTTCGTAAGTGCTCTGGGTCCTGCAATAAGTGACGGCAAGAAGATCCCGTTCGCAGACAGTGACTTAAGTTATGCTCTGGAACTCCAGCATAACCGCTTCAAGGAAAAGGGCCTGAATATCAAGTACGAGCTCTATGACAGGGATAAAAGAACTGATGCTTCGGTCGGCGCAGAATGGAGAGACGCCCGATATGAGAGTTTTGTCTGTCATGAGCAGTACGGCGTAAAGAAAAAGATAACCAAAAACGGAGTTGTTCTGTTTGACGACAACAGACACAACGTCATGTATACGACTATTACAGATGTGATATCCGGCATTCATCCTGATAACGAGAGCATTTCGTGTCCGAACTGCGGAAACGTAAGCACTCTGGCTCAGCTTCAGGGCGGCTGTCCTTATTGCGGTACCGTGTACAAGATGGACGATCTGTTCCCGAAGGTAACAGGCTATCATTTCCTGGAAGACGTAGCTCCAACCAGCGGCGAACACAAAGCAAAAATGTGGCTTTTCATACTGGGCGGAATACTAACCACTTTCTTCTTCTCTATAATCAGTGCTGTGTTTGCGTTGTTCAGAGGCGAACTTGAGTTTACGATCATACCGACTTTCATATTTATAGTCCCACTATATGGTGCGGGCTCAGGTTTTATGGCCTACGGTATATACCGCCTGGTCAGACTTTTTGTAGTCGGACCGAGGCAGTCCCACGGTAAATTCGGAACGATCGGCTCGAGAAACAGTTTTGAGCAAAGGATGAAGACTATCTCTCCTGATTTCTCTTTTGAGTATTTCACAAGCAAAGCTATATCCCTTATCAAGACTGCCGTTTTTGCTCCGAATGAACATAACCTGATGTTCTACAAGGGACCTGATCTTGATCCGTACTTCAAGAACATAATAGAGTTGAACTACGGAAGCGCATTGGGACTGACCGGTTTCCAGGAAGATTACGGAAAAGTATTCGTAACTACGAATGCCTTTTTCGATGTGCTCTATACAGAAGGCGACAAGGTAATCTTCAAGCGCGATGTATTCAAGGCGGTCTTTGTGAGAAGACTGGATATCCCTATGGATATGAATTTCTCGATGACCAAGATGCAGTGCCCTTCGTGCGGTGGTAACTTTAATGCCGTTCAGAACAAGTATTGCCCGTACTGCGGAAAAGAATACAATATCGAATCTCTGGACTGGATACTTGTTGAATTGAGCCGCAAACATCCGTCAGCTAATGCTCCTGCTCCGAATAATAAGCAAGCTTGAAAAAACTAACTTTAGTTTTGCAATTAACTGGCAAAAAAGTTGTTTACTGTACCATTAATAGACAGGGCACCGTGATACTATAGAGCCATAAAGAAAGTAGATTGAAAAACTAACACTGTACTTTGACAACTGAATATCACCAAAAACATCGAGTTTACTTTTGCAATTAGATGATTTGTACCAGCACCAACGCGTTGGTGCTGGTACAAAAAGCCAAAGCAATTTATAGTTCAA
>JAILPW010000024.1:0-22567 GCA_024699245.1 Clostridia bacterium
AGTTTACCAATGGCCATTCTTTCTTCTTCCGTGCCGTACATTTTTACACCTCCGTTCACTTGTTATTTAATTATGTAACTGAAACTGATGGATGTGTATATTTTTTTCCCTAAGGTGTCTACTTTTACGTTACCACTTCATTTAGCCTGATCTTGGTGACAAAAATACAACCTTAGGTTGAAAATAATTTTTCCGGATTTTGCAGACACAACTTTAGGTTGGAAAAAATAAAAATCCAACCTGTTTCTGAAGTTTCGCACAAAAAAATTGTCCCGCCGAAGCAGGACAATTTTTTGGTTAGTTATATATGCCTTAGTCGATGTACTCAAAATTTGAAGCTTCATCAACTGAGTTCACGATCTCAATATCCACCATGGAATCCACCGTTCCGTCACCGCGGACTACAACGAGTGTGTAATCGCCTGTTGCGATATCGGTCGGAAGGTCTGTCTTACACCAGTATTCATATCCGATTACTGTATTGCAAGCAGAACCTTCAAACTCTGCTACTGCAAGGCTGGTGTCCCAAGCATACTCATCATTCTTATCGAAAATATACAGTTTGATCGTTTGTCCTACCATAGTCTCATCGCTGATCAAGAATTCGACTGTTAATTCAGAACCTGCAACTATCGGCGAATAATCTACCCATTCGATAACTGATGTGTAGCAATACAAATCACTGACCCATGCTGTTTCAACATCCGCAGACTTCATGACTCCTCTTTCGGTCTTGCTTGCCTCATCCGGATTTCCGAAAAGGTTAGGATTTTCAGGAACGCTTTTTACAGGTGCTTCAGAAGTTGTTGTGGTTTCTCCTGTTGTAGTCTCTGTTGTTGTCTCCTCGGAAACCGGCGCGGAACTTACGGATGTGTTAGGGTTTGTTGTCTTTGTTGCGCATGCTGCGAGCATGATTGATACAGCCAAGAAGGCTGCGGCGATTGCTGTCTTTTTCATGATTTTTATATCTCCTTATTCCAATAAAAAATGTATCTATCTTGAGCGATCTTCCTATCCCTTTTTTCGCTCACACTTAATAGACGAAGCAAAATTTTACTCCGTTGCATGTCTTATGAAAAAATCATGAGATCAATAGTCGGTTACGTCAAAACGCCTGTCTTTGTAGTAGAAATCACGGTCGGCTTCTGTGATCTCTCGGACGACTCGACAAGGATTTCCTACTGCGATCATGTTGTCAGGGATGTCTTTGGTGACCACACTGCCGCCTCCGATGACAACGTTATTGCCAATGGTGACCCCAGGCATGATGCAGGTGTTGCCTCCGATCCAGACATTGTCACCGATGGTGATGTCGATACCGTATTCGTAGCCTGAATTTCTGCTGTCAGGATGGAGCGGATGACCTGCAGTGTAGATAGCAACGTTAGGTGCGATCTGCACGTTCTCGCCGATGCGGACTTTGCCTACATCGAGGACGATGAAGTTGTAGTTCGCAAAGAAGTTCTCACCGATCTCGATGTTGTAACCGTAGTCGCAGTGGAATGGTGCTTCGATGTTGATGTAGTCTCCGGTCTTGCCGAGGATCTCCTTGATGAGCTTTGTCTTTTCCTCGGCCTTTTCAGGCGGAAGGTTATTATATTCGTATATCTTTTTCTTGCATTCCATACGCTCTTCGGCAAGGCCGTCAAGCCATGCTTTGTACGGAAGATTTTTAAGCATTCTTTCTTTGTGATCCATTAGTCTTTGCCCTCGACTTTTTTCTTTCAATTATAGCATTCGGCTTTTGCTCTTTGAGGGAAAACAGAATGAGAACAAGGGCAAGAATGAATGTCTCGGAAAAGCAGATGACCATCACGTGGGTAAGAAGATAACTTCCCGGAAGACCACTGGATTTGCCGTTGGTCATGAGGGCGATCTTGATGTCGCGTATCAATTGTTTTCGAACAAGAGGATCCACGGAACTGATGACGATGTTCCGGTATTCATTTTTGTCGGGGACGCAGTAGACGATCAGGATATCCGTGTCGAGGACGAAGACTTTGCTGTGGGAGATGTGGGTGCCGTTCAAGCCGTGATTGTAGCCAAAGACGGCTGCGGCTGAATTAATGCCGTTATTGTAGGTCAGCCACATGTTCTCGTGGAGGTAGTAATATGCTTCTCTCATGGTCTGATACTCGACGACCTCTCGGGGCATCATCGGCTTTTGGGTGTACTCGGCACTCATGCCATAAGGAGCCTGATATAAGCCTATCCGGGAGAAGTCAAGATCGATGTATCTTTGGGCTTTACCGCTGTTCATGGCGGATATGCCGCTTTTCGCGTTGTACTTTTCCATGATCTCAAAGATCGCCGTTTCAACATCCGGGTGCTCAGACTTAAGGTCCAGGAGCCAGCCGGCCCATCCGATTGTGTCGTGCTGGATAAACACGTACGACTCTTCGTCCTTGAGCGGGTATTGGTATTTAACGGTGATCTTTGTGTCGTGATTTGTATTGTTCGCGCTTATTGTTTTGCGGTTGTCCTCGATGAACGAGGTCACATATGCGTATTCGCGCCTGGACAGTTCAAAGGATGCCGTTACGTTGTCGTCATCGTCAAGAGTTTCGATGACGTATGACAATCCTTTTTTGTATGCTCGAAAAACATAGTCGTGCTCATAAGGATAGTAGTGTTCCCTGTACTCCATAAACTCCGGAAGAACTTCGAAAGTTTTGCTTCGGTCATTACGGATGACAACGCCCAGGTTGAGCGCGAAAGTGATGATGTATAAAGCAACTGCTGTGCGGATGAACCATTTATTCAACATACGAAACACCCCCTTGTACTCACATGGTACAAGGGGGCGTGAAAGCCGTATATTGTTTTCGAATAACTTACATAAAAACGAAGACAGATTGCAGGAATTGTTACTCGACCGGAGTGATGGTATAAGTCTTGCCTTCGACTTCTATGCTCGTGATGCCTGAGACGGAACTGAACAAAGTCTCGGAAACGTAGTTGAACTTGTCCGGGGTCTCGCCTGCTTCGATGGCCTCGATGAGGGCCTGGACACGAGGACCGTGCAGAGGGTTACACTCGGCGATGCAGGAGATCTTTCCGATCTTGGCGTACTCGAGAGCTTTGATGTTGATGCCGTCAAAAGACACGACCATGATCTCACCGTTATTGATGTCGGAGCCGACGACTTTGCCGGCAGCTTCGAGGGCGTCGATGGCACCGATGGCTTCGTTGTCGTTCTCGCAATAAACGATGTTGATGTTGTCGTACTTTTGGAGAAGATCGGCCATAACTTCACGGCCCTTTGTCTCGGTAAAATCACCGCTGACTTCATCGAGAAGGTCCCAGCCGTATTTCTTTACCGCCTCGGAAAGACCTTTGGATCTTCCGATCTGTGCGGTCGATCCGATGGAACCCTGGATGTTTACGATGTGGATGTCTTCAGGAGCCACGCCGATCATGGTCGTATAATCGTGGATCCATGCTGCCATCTTCTTACCTTCCAGTTCGAAGTCGGAACCGACCCAGCAGGAGTACAAAGTCTTGTCTGTCGTATCGACTCTTCTGTCGACCAGGATCACCGGGATGCCGGCGTCTTTTGCTTCGTTAAGAACGGTGTCCCAACCTGTCTCTGTTGCAGGTGCCAAAACGATGTAATCAACTTCCTGCTGGATGAACATTCTGATCGCCGTGATCTGGTTGGATTGCTTTTGCTGACCGTTCTTGTATATAAGGTTATAGCCGTTTTCTTTGGACAGTGCGGAAAGCATGGATTCAGTGTTGGTGCTTCGCCAGTCTGATTCCGCACCAAGCTGTGAAAAGCCGACAGTGATCAGCTCCTCTTCAGTAGAATTCTCAGTTATGCTTTCTTCAACGACACTGCTCCTGCAGGAGACTACAAGCGTCACCAACAGGAGCAGTACTGCCGCTATTACGGCTCTAGTTTTCATCAAAACGACCTCTCGTTTTTTACTTATGATTTGAGTGCTCTCTTTCTTTGTCTCATGACGATACTCTGGATCAAAAGGAAGATACAAAGCATCGCTGCGATCGTGATACCTGTCCACCATGCCTGGTCAAGACCTGCTGATGACACGATGTTCTGAATGGTACTAAGTGAGAGAACTCCAAACAGTGTTCCGATAATGTTACCGACACCGCCTGACAACATCGTTCCGCCTATGATGGAAGAAGCAATGGCGTTCATCTCCATGCCCATCGCATGGCTTGCCGAACCTGAACCTACGTGAAGGAAGTAAACATATCCGCCGATACCTGCAAGTGTGCTGCAGATGAGGTGTGAGAAGAACTTTGTCCTCTTGACGTTAATTCCCAACATAAGTGCGCTTTGCTTATTTCCGCCGACAGCATAGAACGATCTGCCGAGTTTTGTATAGCGAAGTACTAAGAACAATATTATCACAAGAACGAGAGCCACAACTACACCTATTTCGATGTATGCAGGAACGTAGATTCCCTTTCTGTTATATGATCCCATTCCGGGAACCGTGATCCTCGTCTGCTTAAGAGCAAGGAATGCCTGATTGTTCTCAACGTTGAACGGCTTTGTGTTGATGATGGTCGTCATACCTCTCGCGAAGAACATTCCCGCGAGAGATACGATGAACGGCTGGATATCAAGATAAGCTACAAGGAGACCTTGTACGATACCGTATGCAAGTCCGATCGCGAGTGCGATAAGGAATGATCCGATGATGCTTCCGTTATGGAAGTCGAGATATACCGCACAGCTCATGGATACGAGTGCGACAACGCCGCCGACCGAAATATCTATACCTCCGCTTATCATTACGATGCTCATTCCGCAGGCGGTGATAATGAGGGCTGCATTGGAGTTTAAGATGTTGAACAACATCTGAGGCTTTGTAAATCCGCCGCCCTGGAAAATGATCGCTCCGATGTACATCAGAAAGAAGATCACTACCGTTATGATAAGCAGGAGGTTAGTATCACTCATCCTGTTAAACAGGTTGCCTTTAATTAGTTTTTTCTTACTCATTTTGCAGCCTCCTTTCTGCCCTTACCGGAAGCAGAGATCTTCGCGAAAAGGTTGGAGAAAAATGATCTGACTGCAGGAGCAGAAAAGATAACCAGAAGGATAACTACGACAGCCTTGTAAGCTGAGAGTGCATCAGACTGAACGTTGAACTTATAAAGTGTGGTGGTAAGGAACTGGATAACATATGCTCCGAGGATAGAAGACCACATGTTGAACTTACCGCCTGACAGTGCGTTACCTCCGAGAGCAACGGCGAGGATCGCATCCATCTCGATGTCCTTCGCGATAACGGAATAGTTGATCGTCGAGATTCGGCTTACCTTGATGAGAGCTGCAACTGCAACACAAAGACCAAGGATAACGAATGTAAGGAATTTGATGAATGTAGGATTGATACCGTTGAGTTTTGAAGAACTCTCGTTGATACCGACTGCCTGTGTATAAAGTCCCAAGTTGGTGAACTTAAGTACGAGTACTATGACGATGATACATGCGATAACGATGAACACTGTTGTCGGGATCGGGATACCCGGAATGAATCCGCCGAAGTACTTGAACTTAGGATCAGGAACGATAGGAAGTTCGTTGTTGTTGATCCATGCTGCGATCGAACGTCCCGCAGTAAAAAGTATGAGAGTTGCGATCATCGGTTGGATCTTGAATATTGATACCAGTGCGCCGTTAAATGCACCGCAGAGCATTCCTACTACACAAGCTACGAGGAATGCGACGATGATAGGTGCCTGGATAGTCTCAGGTCTCGTGTTGGTTCCGCAGAGTACGCGAAGCATAGCTGAACCAGCGATGGCGATGGTAGCGCCTACGGAGATATCCTGTCCGCCTGATGCTGCCGTAACGAGTGTCATTCCTATCGCGAGGATGGCGAGCTCAGAGCCGTAGTCGAGGATCGTAATTATGGATCCTGACAGGACCGGATCGCCGCTGTTGTTCGTTCCGAGAGTCACCTTGAAAAATCCCGGATCCACGATCAGGTTAACGACCGCGAGGAGCAGCAGCGCCATTATCGGGATGAACATTTGATGTCCCGTTATCTTTTTTATCATGCTTTTGCCCATCTGTTATTCGCCTCCTGCAATCGTGCTCATGATCTTGCTCTGTGTAAGGTCGTCACCCGTGAGTTCCCCGACGACCTTTCTGTCACGCATTACGACAAGCCTTGAACAGGTTCGAAGCATCTCGTCTGTTTCAGATGAGATAAACGTGACGCTCATTCCCTCGGAAGCAAGTTCCAGAACGAGTTTTTGAATATCAACTTTTGTTCCGACGTCGATACCTCTTGTAGGCTCGTCCAAGATCAGATATTCAGGGTGCATCAAAAGCCATCTCGCGAGGATAACTTTCTGCTGGTTTCCGCCCGACAGCGACTTTATCGGAGTATCGCTTGAGGCAGTCTTGATATTGAGTTTTTTGATGTATTCATCTGCAAAAGCTTCGGCCTGTTTTTTCGAAAAAGGTCGGAAGAAACCTTTTAATACCTGCAAAGCCATGATGATGTTGTCGCGGACTGACAGGTCACCGATTATGCCGTCGACTTTTCGGTCTTCAGGAAGGTATGCGATGCCGTTTTTCATGGCGTCCAGAGGCTTACTGATCTTGACCTCTTTGCCGTGCATCCTGACCTTGCCCTTGAGGACTCGGTCGGCGCCGAAGATCGCTCTGACGCACTCGCTTCGGCCGGATCCGAGAAGGCCCGTGAAACCGTTGACCTCACCCTTTTTGATGTAGAAATCGAACGGCTTTATGCCTGCATCGCTTTGAAGTTCCTTTGCCTCGAAAACTTTCTCGTCTTTGTTCTCGCCGCTATATGTTCCCTGCTCGCCTTTGATGTCGCTCAGGTCATCCATCTCTTTACCGAGCATCGTCGCTACGAGCTTGACTCTCGGAAGATCTTTGATCTCATATTCACCGACAAACTGACCGTCGCGAAGAACGGTTATCTTGTCGCAAACTTCGTACACCTGATCCAAAAAGTGTGTTACGAAAATGATTCCGACTCCGAGCGCCTTAAGGTCTCTCATGAGTCCGAAAAGTTTCTCAACTTCCTGCTCGTCAAGTGACGACGTAGGCTCGTCGAGAATGAGGACTTTACAGTCCATGTCAACTGCTCTCGCGATAGCGACCATCTGCTGCACCGCGATGGAACAGCTCGCCAGCTGCTGTGTTGCTCTGGCAGGAATATCAAGCTTTTGGAGTAGCTTGTCCGCATCGGTATTCATCTTCTTCCAATTCGTGATCTGGCTACTGCCGCGACCGATATAGATATTCTCGGCAACAGTCAGATTAGGACACAGCGTGATCTCCTGATAAACGGTACTGATACCCAGGTTCTGCGCGCTTTGCGGCGAGCGGATGGAGACATTGTTCTTGTCGCCCAGATTGATGGTTCCGCTGTCCTTGGAATAGACGCCGGTAAGTACTTTTATGAGTGTGGATTTTCCGGCTCCGTTCTCACCCATGAGCGCATGGATCTCACCTTTGTTGAGCGTGAAATCCACGTTCTGCAGAGCTTTTACGCCCGGAAAAGACTTATTGATGCCGCGCATCTCAAGTATTCTGTTGTTATCCACGGGTTATACCTCTTTTTCTGTTTTAAAAAACGCAGTGCGGACTGTCCAAAAGGATTTCTCCGCACCGCGTCCTTAACATAACGAATAGTTATTAGATTCCGTATTTATCTACATCTTCCTGTGTGATGGAGCCGGCATCAAAGCCCTTCTCTTCCATGATTACAACCTTCTCTGCAGGAGCCTTACCAGCTTCGAGATCCTTGATGATCTGATCGAGGTAGCTAGCCTGGAAAGGATTGCACTGTCCGTCGTAGTTCCAGTTGCCTGCGAGGAGTTCTTCGAGAGCCCACTTGTTGCAGTCAAAGCCCATAACGATAACGTCCTTGCCGACACCGTGAGAGATACCTGCTGCGTCCAAAGCTGCAACTGCACCCTTAGCCATATCGTCGTTCTCTGCATAGATTACGTTGAATGGTGTGCCTGCATCGATAACGGACTGAACGATCTGCTGAGCCTTCTCTGCGTTCCACTCAGCTGTCTGCTGCTTAACGATATTCCAGCTGCCTTCTGAAGCAACCTTATCGTCGAGAGCACCGGAACGTCCCTGCTGAGCTGCGGAGCCCATAACGCCCTGGATGTGGATGATGTTGTACTCTGAAAGTCCCTGACCTGCGAGCCAGTCAACTGCTGTCTGGCCTTCCTTAGCCATGTCGGAAACGATGGAAGCCTCATAAAGGCTTGAATCTGCATCGATCGTTCTATCGAAAAGGATTACCTTGACGCCTGCCTTCTGAGCATCCTGCAAAACTGAATCCCAGCCTGCCGTGTCTGCTGCGGAAAGGAGAAGATAATCAACATCGTTCTGGATGAATGTCTGAGCTGCCTGGATCTGCTCGTCATTCTTCAAGCTGTAAGCGAACTCTGCATCATATCCGTTTTCCTCTGTAAACATAGCCTTAAGGTCTGCTACGTTAGCTGTACGATAACCGGATTCGTTAGGGTCATTATTAATGATACCAACCTTAATAAGACCGCCTTCCTCTGCGTCCTTCTTGGAGCAAGCTGCGCAGCCGATGAGCATTACAGATGCCAAGACAATAGACAATAACTTTTTCATTAACGTTTACCTCCCATAAACAGTAGTAAATCAGGGTCTTCCCCTTCTGTTACCCCCATTTTAGGTTTCGAGGCAAAAAACACCATTCACAAAAAAATGAATGCCTTTTGATTTTTTATCCCTTTTCGAAAACAGTTACATTTTTCAACGATTGAGGTTGAAATTTTTCGGAAGCCTTATTGTTACGGTCGTTCCTTCCTCGTGCTTGCTGTCGATATTAACTCCGTATCCTTCGCCGCAATTGAGCTTGATCCTCTCGTTAACGTTGTAAAGACCATACACGATGTTTTTGTCCGACGTTCCTTCCTCGATCGCCTTCCTTACATCCGCGAGTCTTTCCTCGGTCATTCCGATCCCGTCATCTTTTACGACCAGCGTGAAACTGTCGCCCTGCTCGTACCCCGACACATTGATAGAGCCACCGCCGCGCTTGTTCTTTATGCCATGGTAGAGGGCGTTTTCGACAATAGGCTGTACGGTGAGCTTCGGCATCTTGTACCCGTTTATGCTCTCCGGAATGTCGATGTTGAACTTCAGGATATCCTGGTATCTGATCTGCTGTATCTCGAGATAACTTCTGACGTGATTGATCTCTTCACTGACGAGAACCGTCTCTTTTCCCCTGTTGAGCGACAGCCTGAAAAAGTCCGACAGGTTGCCGACCATGTTTACGACCTGCTTTTTGTTTCCGGACTCCGCCGACCAGATGATCGCGTCCAAAGTGTTGTACAAAAAGTGCGGATTGATCTGCGCCTGCAGTAGTTCGAACTCGGCCTTCCTTAATTGCTTCTGCTCTTCTTTTACCTGCTCCTCGATAGGCCTTGTGATCCACACCGGGCCGACGCTCGATACCACGATGATACTGCCGATACTGATCGCGAATATCACGATGGAAACTTCGACCATCTCCGCGAAGAGCCGGTTGTTCTTTTCCTGCGCAGTCTGGATCTGCCTGTTCTCATAATAGATATATTCGTTCATGGTCTCCTGGAAAAGCGATGTAACGATCTGCACGTCGTTTTCCCAGATGAGCATGTTGTCCTCATACTTATTCTCGTAGCCCAGATTCTCCTTGATCTTCTCTATGTAAGACTCAAGGTTGTTAAGATATTTCTCGGCGTTCTGAAGACGCTTTTGGTTGTCGTCGGTGGTGGTGTAATCCTTAAGTCCGTCGATGACTTTCCGGGCATCGTCGAGCTGCTGCGGAATGGTCGTCTTATCCGGCGTCGTGTTACCTACAAGAAGAAGATACGTCTCGTAATCGAAATCGTTTTTGAAGTCGAGACTGATCTCGCTCGCGATCACGACCGAGCTTAGCATCTTCTTATATCTGTTGTTGACCGTCCACAGGACAATAAACGCAAAGACCATGAAAATTATGCTCGGCAAAATAAGGATCATATACGATATACGTATCTGCGTCGCCAAACGCGACTTCTGTTTTTCCTCTTTTTTTCCGATCATTATTCAGTCCCGCTGCCCCGCTCGTGATTCCTGTACTGTGTCGGCGTAACGCCCTGTGTTTTTTTGAAAAGATACGAGAAGTAATGCGGATCCTTGTAGCCCACCATGACTCCGATCTCATTGCTCTTTTTCGAGGTGCTGCAAAGAAGGTCCTTGGCAATATTCATGCGGTAATCCGTAAGGTACTTGATGAACGGCTGCCCGGTCTCCTGCTTAAAGATCGCACTTAAGTGATTCGGCGAGAAATTGACCTGCGCCGCCAGCTCATTAAGCGACAGCTCCTCGTCCGAATAATGCTCATTGATATAAGTGATAGCCTCGTTGATGACATCATGATACCTGCTCATCGCGTGGTTCTGGCGAAGCGACAGCGCGGTCGCGATCAGCGCGTAAAGATAGTCGTAAGTCTTCTTCTCATCAGCAAGGATATCCTTCCCCGGGAACTCAACATTCTCGGCTAGCTCTTCCTTGGTTAGCCCCAGCTCATTCTCCGTAAAATCCGCCACGCAGAAATACATGTCCATCGCGATATACTGCCGCAGCATCGAAGTCTTTATCGCGTTGTTGCCGACGCCGTTTAAAAACTCCTCCAGGAAGAACGTGATCTCCGGCGTCTCACCTGCACGAAGGAACTTTTTTATAAGCCTTCTGTCGATGTGCTTCGGGTCGATCTCGGATAAGATATCCGCATCGTTAACAGGCTTAAGACCTTCCTCGGAACCTACGAGGAACGCGTTCTCCGACGTAAGATACAGGTGCGCAAAAGCTCTTCCTGCCCAGTCAAACGACGTCCTGATCTCAGTGATCCTGTTTACGGTCTGGCCAATTCCTCCGAAGTATCTTATATGCGGATAATTTACAAACAGTTCCTTCATCTTTTTAGTCGCAGTGTCCACATGCTTATTAATAGAAGCATCATCATCTGCTCTGAAAAGGAATGCCGTTCCCTCAACCTTAAAGTCAAAAAATATCGCACCGTTCTCGTCAGCGATCTTTCTGATCTCGTCTTCAACCTTGACTACGCTTTTCGAGAACTCACCGATATCATGCTTGATGGACCAGATCTTAAGAAGGACCACATTGTATCTTAAAGCGTTAATGTCGATATTGAGTTTCTTTGCTTCTTCAATAAGTTCCGACGCACTCTTCTCGCCTTTTACCATCCTATAGAAGAAGTCTCTCTTATCAAGCTCTATCCTCTCGCGCATGTCTTTCTCATAACGCTCTGCGGCAGCTCTTTCTTCCTTCTTCTCGCGGATCTTTTCCGACAGGGCATCGAGCTCCTTAACAAGATTATCTCCGCTGATAGGTTTCAAAAGATATCTGGATACGCCTATCCTTATTGCATCCCTCGCAAATTGGAAATCCTCATAACCCGTCAAGAGAATGATCTCCATCCACGGGAACTCTGCCTTTATCATGCGGCTTAACGTAAGACCGTCCATAAACGGCATCTTGATGTCAGTTATAACAATGTCAGGCTGCTCTTTTTGGATCATGGAATAAGCGACCTCGCCGTCCCCTGCTTCGCCGCAGAAAACAAATCCGTGTCCTTCCCAATCGATATTATTCTTTATTCCTTCTCGAACGACGTACTCGTCCTCGACCAAAAAAACCTTAAGCATATAACCCTCTGCATCGTTTAGTAGGTTTAATTGTAGCACTCAAAACCTCAATGAAACAACCCGCCCCAACCTAGGGTTGGATTTTCAAAAACCACTTTCCTTTTTTCCAACCTTAAGATTATTATCTGAAATTTCTTTTTTTCTTTTAAAACTTAAGGTTGGATTTTTGTCTACAAAATCAGCTTTATCTCTTCTCCTGTCTTCAGGATCTCGTTCGTTTTCCGGTTAACTGCAACCCCGGGTTGGAAAAATGAAAAAGACTTGTCTACTCTTTGCAACATAAGGTTGGATTTATTTTTTTTCGAAAATGAGAACTCGACTTAAGGTTGGAAAAATAAGTGAAACCTTCAAAAAAACTTCTTGCAATCATGTCAAGATAATGCTATTTTCTTATTCCGTTTACTTTTTAAAAGAGAGGAAGTGATCTGATGATCGGAAAAGAACTGAAGTTGGAATTTAAGGACAACGAGTGGCCACTCGAGGAGATTACTCATGACAGAAATATCGCGAGAGCGATCGTTTTCGATGATGAAGGTTGCTTCTATTTTGTAAGGGCAGACCGGGATGATGCTTTCGGCAAGGCAACTCACATTGAGACTCCCGGCGGCGGTGTTGAATCCGGGGAGGATCTGGAAGAAGCAATAAGAAGGGAACTTAGTGAAGAGCTCGGTGCAGAGGTCGATGTCCTTTGCAAGATCGGTACGGTAAGCGATTACTACAACGTTATCAAGAGACACAATATCAGTAATTACTTCCTGTGCAAGGTGAAGTCCTGGGGCGACAAGCACATGACCGAGGATGAGATCAATGATTTCCACCTTGCTACTTTGAAGCTCACATATGATGAAGCCGTTGCCGAGTACGAAAAGCACAAGGATTCAAGTATCGGAAGACTCATTGCACAAAGAGAACTTCCGATCCTTAAAAGAGCCGAAAAACTTCTTAATCCTGACTGCGGTTTTGTAAGACCGACAAAGTACTTCCGTTTCAGAACGGGAGCTATAGTTATAAGTGACGGCAAGATGCTGTTCGTAAAGAGCAATGCTGCTGACTATAACTATATGATCGGCGGCGCGGTCAAGATGTGCGAGACAACGGAAACCTGCATCGTGAGAGAACTTGAGGAAGAGTCCGGAATGCATGCCACCATCGACCAGCTCGCGATTGTCTGCGAGAATTTCTTCAACGGCAAAGACGGTGTTATCGACGGATACGACTGCCATACTATTGAGTTCTATTATCGAATGAACGTAACACCGGAAGAACTTACGAAGTGCAAGACAGTAACCGATGACGGAGAAAATCTTGTATGGCTTCCTGTTGACGAGATAGAAAAGTTTAACATCAAGCCGACGTTCATTAAAGAACGCCTTGGTGAATTCCTAAATACCAAGGAGATTATCCACGTTATAGAGGAAAGAGACCGCTAAGGTTTAAAGCCAATTCAAACGATTCTCAAAGGCGACTTTCATGTCGCCTTTTTCTATAGAGCCGATCTCATAACAATCGTAGGATTTCTTAATGTGATCCATGACTGTATTCTTATTTTTCTGTGAAGTAACTACTATAAAACCAACACCGCAGTTAAATGTTCGAAGCATCTCTTCATCACTTATGTTTCCGTTGTTTCTGATGTATTTAAAGATGTTCAAAAGCTTAAGTTTGGACAAGTCGATCTTTGCACTTAATCCATCAGGGATCACTCTTCTTAAATTGCCTTCGATACCACCGCCGGTGATATGTGCCATACCATGGATAACGTCTTTTCCGAACAGACCTTTTACTGCCTTGTAGTACGGAGTATGCGGTTTCATTATCTGCTCTATAAAAGTCATACCGTCTATCTTGTCGAGTTTTATCTGAGGCTTTCTATCCATAAGAAGTCTTACAAGAGAATACCCATTTGTATGAAGTCCGTTTGATGCAACTGCCAGGACAGAATCTCCTTCTTCAATTGCCGATCCGTCAATGACCTTGGATCTTTCAACGATTCCTGCAATACTTGAAGTAAGAACATAAACACCTGCATCCACTACCAAAGGTTGGATAGAAGTCTCTCCTCCGACAAGAGAACACTCATTTTCTTTACACGCATCAGACACGCCTTTTACAAGAGTCTTGATAGTATCCTTTTCTGCATTGCCGCACACGATCGTATCCAGTACGGCAAGAGGTCTTGCACCCATAACAATAACATCGTTTACCAAGTGGTTGATCATGTCATGGCAAATGGATTCAGTATAACCATACTCCAATGCAAGTTTCTGTTTAGATCCCGGTTCCTCTGATTTAAGTACAAGTACAGGCTCATTGATCTCAGGGAAATTAATGTCATATAAGGAGGCAAAAGGTCCAAGTCCGTTTAATACACGTTTGTCCTTTGTCTCCAGACTTTTTGCCATCTCTGTTTTTATGGTATCCGTGTATGCAATATCTATTCCTGCTTTGCTGTAGGATAATCCGTCAGCCTGTTTCTCGCTGCCCTGAAGGATCTCATCGACAGTAACATCAAGTACGGTAGAAAGGTCTTTTAATATTTCTATGTTCGGATAAGCAGCGCCATTTTCCCATTTGGATATTGCCTGAAAAGATACATTCAATCTTTCCGCCAATTGCTGTTGGGTCATGCCGAGGGCCTTACGTTTTTCCATGATAAAATGTCCGACTTTCATACTGTCCAGCATCTCACGAAACCTCCGTTTTTCTTTTATGTTATCCCCCGGTTCAGAAAAAGAGCAATAACTCCTTAATCGAATACCACACATAAATTCAACCAGCGGTTGATATGTCTCAAGTGCATTGTATCACGATTTCCAACCTTAAGTACTGTTCTTCGATTCAACACAAATCTTTTTCCAACCTTAGGAAGCGAATAAAAGATGACTCTGATCTACATAAAAACCTTAAGGTTGGATTTATACTTGTTTTTCTCATTTTTCCTCATCTGAAACAGTACCGGATCATCCTTTTTCTACTCAATAAATAACTTAAGGTTGGAAAAGATTTTTACGGAAATTTTAATTGTCTCCTAAGGTTGGAAAGATGCTTAAAAAAGTGTGTTTCAGAAGGGTCTTCGTACCAATTGTCGACAATTACGTAAAATTGTCGATTATATAAAATTTCAAACCTGCTAATATGTGGAAAAAGGAGGAACCCATGGTCACCATAAGCATCAGACTTTCTGCAAGAGAAAAATGTGCACCGCTTACGGTAAACAGGCTCTTAAAGGCTGTAAGAAAAGACCGTAAAGTCAAGGACTTATTCTGGCCAAGACTGGTAAAAGACAAGAGTATTAATTACGGTAAAAAAGTCGGTGCTAAGGTCGATCTTGAATGTGTTGAATTCCTTAGGGAACTTAAGAAAGAAATCAAAAGTAAGTATGGTATTTTTGTTCCATATTCGATATTGATATGTGTCTTATTACAGGTCTATAAAAATCCAAAAGAAAAGGTATGTATGAGTTTGAATGTTAAGGGTTATAAAGCATCAAACGCAGAACTTGCACAGCGCCTTAAAGACATTGCAAAGGAGGTAGCTAATGTGCTGCCTGACATATTGTTTCTGCAGGAATTTAAAGCAGGAGAAAATGATGTCTGTCTTAACGCTTTACAGCAAACTCTTGGTAACTATTATGAACCGGTCTTCCCTGTAGCTTATAAGCATAATGAAGACTACAACAACTGTATGTGTATCATGCTGAAAGGAAAACATGTTACAAACATCAAGTCCATGCACCTTAAGGATGATCACCAAGGATTCAGACTCAGATACAACCTGGTTGATACTGATGATTATGTGATCCTCAATGCTTGGATACCTCAGATCTTCAACAACCAGAACGATCGAATAAACATAGCAGAAACGATGTGGAAAGATATCATGGATATCTCTCAGTATTATTCAGGCAGGGCAAAGAAATTCTTCCTGGTCGGAGACTTAAATTCGTTTATAGGCGGACCTTTTGAAGACAGACTCTTGAAACTCAATGCTTTGCTGAGGGACACTAAGACCATAGAGGTTATGACCAGACCTACCGGAATTCAAAATATACTGGATTACTCTTTTGTAAACAGATTTGCAGATCAGACAGATCTCATAAGGACATCTATCTACTCACCTTCGATCAAAAACATGGATCTTTCGGATCATGATGCTCTGGTTACAACTATCACTGAATCGGGCATTTCAGGTCTTCAATAAGATCAGATCTTGTGCTCCTTATAAAGATCTGGATATCCTTCTTTCAGCGCACCGTTGAACTGGATTTTGATGATGCCGCAAACGCATAGATACGTTCCGAAATAGATGATCGCAATGATCGCAACAAAGCCGAGGATCCACTGAAGCATAGCTTCACGAAATTCTGACTTGATTATCATAAGATATGCAAGATTTCCGCCAAACAGAAGAGCAACGGCACCCATAACGATATTGAAGATCTTGAAGTTCTTTTTGTTGTCGGCTTTTAACTGCTTGCTGACATCTATTACATTCTTCTCAGGCATCTTGGCAAGTCGGATCGACTCCTGAAGATTCGAGTTCAAAGTCTTAAAGTGAATCGTTGACATAGTATATATCTCCTGCTTCCATAAACTGCTTTCCCTTGCAGGTATTCTACCATAGATATTTCACGATTTTATAAATTGTTCAAAAGTCGACAAATCCGTGTTTATCCCACTTCAAAATTGTTGTATAACCGAGCTTTTCGTACCACTTGTCAACATAGGTGTAGAAGATGTAACTGTAATCATAGAATTCATCACGCAAGATCTTGGTCACATGACTTATCATGGTAAGTCCCAGGCCGCGGTCACGATACTCCGGAACAGTTCCGACACATCCGGGACCCGCGATCTTCCATGTCATGCCGTTGACTTCATGTGTACCGAAGTCATCGACGATGCAAAAACTCGCGATCTTGCCGTCCGCAAAAGCACAGTAAAATCTCATGTCTTCCGTGAAATTCTTGACCCAGTTCGGATTAACTTTTCTGACCGCTTCGTGAAGCGCATCCAAAGGCCCGTCATAAAATCCGAACTCTACATCAGGAAGATCTTTCACGTACTTTGAGGTATCAAATCCCTGAAGCCTCAGGATCATCTCGGACGCCACTTTTCCTTCCTCGGTATTTCGCACATATTCCCTCTCGAAAAAGTTTGGGTGCATCTCCATGAACAGATCTTCATACTGTTTTCGAGACACAAGATCGCTTCTTATGACCGAGAAAAAAGCAGTGTCGTGAAGTCCCTTTGAATTCACTTTTGACTCGCGGATGACTCCCTCAAAATGCATGCCTGCTTTTTGCATGACGCGACCGGATTTCTCGTTTCTGGTGTCATGTGTCGCGGTGATTTGGTTAAGGTCTTTTTCGCCGTCAAAAAGATAAAGGATGACCGCCCTCAAAGCTTCCGGCATAATGCCCTTTCCCCAGTGCTTTCGGCTGAGGCAGTAACCGATCTCGAAGGAGCGGATCTTCTCGTTCTTGCTGACGACTGAAATACAGCCGATAACGCGGTCATCGCCCTTCAAAGTGATGCCCCAGTTATATGTTCCGCCGTCGTCGTAATAGGAGACCCACTCGGTCAGAAGCTGCCTTGTGAAATCGGCACTCTCGTGGGTCGGCCATGGCATGAACTTCGTGACCTCATCGTCGGAAGTCCAGTTGCCGTACATGTCGTCGGCGTCTTCGATCTTGAATCTTCGGAGAACGAGTCTTTCAGTCTCGATCGTTCTTGTTCCAACCGTATTCATATCAGAAATTATCCTTTGCTCGTTGGGATGTCAGGCGTCTTTTCTCAAGTGTCTTTTCGAAAAGGAGATCTGCCGTCTGAGGGAAACCCTCGTATACTACTTTTGTGCCCTCTTCCGTAATTCCGCCTTTGGTCGCGACTCTGCCTACGACCTGCTCAAAACTCAGACCTTTCTGGAGCATGAGGTCTCCTGTTGCGCTCATCGTTCTTAAGACCATCTGCACGATCTGATCTTTGGGGATCGACGTGTGGCCCTCAGCGGAATTGCAGATGACATCAAAGATCGATGCGATGAAGCCCGGCATGCAGCTTACGAGTTCGGAACCCATACCCATCTCTTCTTCAGGAAGTTCGATCACGTCGCCGGCGTTTTTAAGAAGCGCGGTAAGAGCATCCTTATCTGCCTGCCCAACTTTGGAATCGTAGCAGACCAGGGTCTGTGATCTTTTGATCTCAGCGGTGAGGCTCGGGATCACTTTGGCGGTCTTATGATCGAGGATCTTGTGGATCATCTCGAAGGTGAAGCTGCCGTTTAAGGACACGACAAGCGCACCGTTTTTGACATGGTCCTTGATCTGCTCCAAAACCGCCTTCAGATCGACGGGGCGCACGCAGATGAACGTGATGTCACACACAGATGCCAAAGCGCAGCTGTCGGCGATCTGAGCGATCTCAGACGCATCCTTAAGTTTTTCTGTTGTTCTGTTGGAGACATAAAGATCACCTTTGCTGATCTTGCCTTCCTTAGCAAAATTCCACAGCAGCATCTTGCCCATGCTGCCGTAACCGATTATTCCTACTTTCATGTTTTCTCCTGCCTTACCTTAGCTCCTCGAAAAGAGCTTTTGTTATATCTCTTCCGATGTATGTCGCCTCTTCAAGGTTGCCGTTGTAGTTGTCGTCGCCGCTATATTCCTCGGTATCCGTGATAGTCCTGATGGCGAGGAACGGAACCTTGTTAACATAGCATACGTGAGCGATGGCAGCTGTCTCCATGTCAACAGAAAGAGGGCTGAACTTTTCCATGATCTCTTTTCTGCCTTCATCGATAATGAACTTCTCGCTGGTTGCGATCTTGCCGAAGTGGATCTTATACTTGGACGAGATCTTCTGCGCGGCTTTTCGAGCGGCCAAAAGAAGCTCAGGGTCAGATTTGAACCAGTCTGATCCCATCCACGGATGGTAGCCCGTGAGAACGCGCTCCTGGATATCACAGTAGATGCACTCCTCGGCGATGACCGTATCGAGGATGCGGACAACGGGATCCATTCCGCCGCCGGCACCGACGTTGATGATCCTGTCGACGTCATAAAGGTCGATCACAAGCTGAGTCGCCAGCGCGGCGTTGCTTCGGCAGGCCCCGCAAAAAAGCGCGACAGTGTCGATTCCCCAGAGCGTCCCTTCGTGGATCTTGAGCATCGCTTTCTCTGTGGTCCCGGTGATCTCCATTTCCTTCAAGATCGGCTCGACTTCTTCGTCGCCCGCGCAGATAATTCCGATTTTCATGGTCTTCTTCCTTCTGTTTTTATCAATTGTAACGCAATGATCTGTTTTCTCAATGCGTCCTTTTTTCTGAACATACCTCATACGCCGTATACTCGTGCGAGAACTCGTACCCCAGCTTCTGTGCCAAGTGCACCGAGATCATATTATGCGCATCCCAGCTCGGGTACAATCCCTCGTCCAAACACCTCAGGATCAGCGCCGCACATACTATGGTCGCAAGGCCCTTCCCCCGCTCGTCCTCGTTCGTGTCGATCTCGATCTCGATACCCTCCTTGTAGCGGGTATAAGACGACGCGCCCGACACGATCTTTCCGTCCTTCATGATCACCATTCCGCGCCCGTCTTCAAGATACTTTTCCTTATTCTCGAAAACACACACAAAGCTCGCCGTCACGGGATCAGTCATGCACATATCGTAGATCTCGGAATCGATATCCCTAAGCTCGTATCCGTCCGGAAGTCCGGCGGCTTTCTTTTCCAAAAACTCCCTGTCAAAACGCGTATCTTTTCTGATCGCGTATCGCGTGCGTTTTACCGCATCCGGGTAACTTTTTTCGATAAGAAAAGACCAGGCGTCATTTTGCGGGATCATGATCACAAATCCGTCGGGTTTTCCAAGGACCAGTTCCTCGGATGGCTCGCCCGCCAAAAGCGCGAAGCAGCCCACGAACGCCACCGCCGACTTAGGTTCGTCGACATCGGTAACGAATACTTTGCCCATGACTTTTTGGAGGCACGAATAGATCAGTGTCTCCTCCCAGCCGTCAAATAACGGCGCCGCTTTTGTTGTATCTTCGAGTTCAAATATCATAGCTCACTTCATCTTTTTCGAGAAAAATATTATTCCCATTATATACGAAAAAGAGCGTCCGCCAAAGGAACGCTCTTAGTCATCAGTTATTCTTCGCGGGCTCTCCGAAAACACAGGCAGGCGGCTGCGGCCATAAGGAACGCCGCCGAGAGCACTGCCGTCTTCGGGTCGCGCGCTCCCGTGGTCACCACATTGCCCGTCGGCTTCGGAGTAGGTGTTGCCGTCGGAGTAGCAGTCGGGGTTGCAGTCGGCGTAGGAGTCGGGACCGTCGTTTTTACCGGAGTATCAGTTGTGGTCGTGACTGTCGGCGTCGGGGTCGGCTTATCAGTCACTGTCGGAGTAGGCGTATCGGTCGGAGTCGGGGTAGGAGTGATCTCCGTGTTCTCGATCGTCACAACCGTGCCGCCCTTTATGATCATTCCGCTTTCGTTAACATATGCGACATTGAAACCTTCAGATGATGAAGCACTCTCGGTCACGGTGTAGTCGGCGCCTGCCGGGATGCCTTCGATGGTGATCTTTTGGCCGGCCTTAAGAGTCAGCGTGGAAGAGTACGTTGTGTAAGTTACTCCGTTGACGTCTTCGGTGGAGATAGCGGCAAAATCGATCTGACCCTGCTTGCCGTTGTCATCAACAGTCGCAAAGGTCGTCGGGAAGGCCTTGAGTGAATCCTTCAAAGTGATCTCAAACTCGTAGTCCTGACCGTCATCTTCGCCGACGAGCGTTTTCGAGACGGTAAGAGAGCCTTCGTCACGAGAGTTGGTGATGACAGGCTTTGTGATATGAAGCTGGTTCTCGATATAATACTCGAGCGCCTCGATCGTATCCTGATCGCCACTCGGATATCCCTCATACCAGGTTCCCATGTACGTGTAGTACGTCATATCCGAATTGACCGTAATGCCGGCAGCATCACCCGTGATGTCAGCGGTATAACCGTCGTAGACTTCCTCGATAGTGTATTCGATGCCGTAAGGAAGCGTACCAAGACTGCTAAAAGTACTTGTGCTGAGCTTACTGAAATCGCTGTCAGTCATCTGGTTGCTGCTGAAGTAAAATGTCTTTCCGTTACTCGTGAGATAATCTGCAGGAACACCCTGTCCGAGCCTTACGATCTGGCCTGCCTTGGCATAGACATCCACCACGCCGTTTGAGTCCGTGTGAAGCATGGATACCGTGCCGCTTCCGATGGTATCGGTCACGTCGTCATAAAGCGTACATATAACATCTCTGTCGGCATATGCGCCACCCGCGATCGTATCATTCAAAGTCACCTTGAAATGGTGAAGTGCATCAGGATCACAGTTGGCTGAATTCGCATCATAATCTTTTTCGAAAATGACCTGTGCCATATACCTTTGAAGCATGATGTTCATCTCAAAACCGTCGCCTATGTTCCAGTCTCCGACCCAGCCGCTCTCGATGACGTGTGCGTATCCTCCATACGAATTCGGATCGACACCTGTTCCCTGATCGATGGTATAGACCAGGGATTCTGACACTCCCAAAGACTGACGATCGGCAAATGATATCTGCGCATCTCTCGGAACAGTTCCCCTCGTGAACGTGGATCCTGTCGGAATATTATAGATATTGACGCTCTTTCCAAGAGGAATATCAATGTCCAAAACGTAATCGCCGTTTTCCTCCCGGATCATGTGGATATCCGAAGGATCATCCTCAAAAGTCCAGTAGATCTTCTCCGGTTCACCGTTCATAGAATTGGAATTGAAACTCATCTTAAATCTGTACGCATCGGTCTGGATGATCGATCCGTCAGATGTGCTGTAAGATATCTTTCCGTCTATGGTGTACGGATTATAAAGCTTAACCCCGAATGTCTGTCCCGGAGTAGAAGCATAAGTAACCGCTTTTTCCATGGAAGACTTGAACCCCGGCGAACTGTATGTAGTCTCGTTGACCTCTATTTTCGAGAAACGGGATGCAGCAGGCTTGTTAAACACGATATCGCCCGAGAAGTCCCTTACGACCAACGTAGCTTTCGTCGCGCCTTCTCCTGTGCCGCTGCCCAACACCGACAACAGATCAAAAGAAGTAGCTGTTACCTCTCTGTCCAAGACCTCCTGATCATCGATAAAAACTTTAACGTGATATGCTCCCGTGGAATTCGTGAGATCGACCACATGATACGAATCAAAGGTTTTTCTGATCGCCCACTCTGAGCCGTCATCGCCGTAGAAAAAACTCAGATCAAATCTGATGTCCGTATTCGGATCAAAATCCACCGCTGCATTAACGTTCTTCCAGACCGGGATCGACAATAAAAACACTACCGTAACAAGGACGCTGAGCGCCCTAACCAATCTGTTCATCATAAACTCCCCCAAACAGATCAATATAATAATTTTGTTGGAATACTATAACTATTTTATCAACACTAGCCGAGAACATCTTACAGATTCGAGCAAATTATGTCAATTATTCTTTAGGTCGCCCGATAGGTGTCTTTTTGCCTGGTATCTTTATGGAAAATCCAACCTTAAGTTTCGTTTCCAAAATCCCAAAAAAATAAATCCAACCTTAAGCCGGAGAAAACCAGAAAGTAATCAAGGGTATGTATCAAAAATCCAACCCTAGGCCTCTTAATTACCTTTCCGGATCCTTTCCTGTCCTTAAAAACGGCTGTAATGCACTAGTCAATCAAAAGTAGACACTCAAGCAAGAAAAAGATACACCTAAACTTTTTGGTAGATCATTCGATATTGTTTTGGAGTCAGATAATTCAATGCGTGTGCAGGTCGTTCCTCGTTGTAGAACCTAATGTACT
>JAILPW010000027.1:0-51477 GCA_024699245.1 Clostridia bacterium
CCGTCATTTTTCAATGTATATAAACTATCTTCAACATACATAACTGCATTAGAGACATTAGTAATCTGGTAATCAGATTCAAACTCTACTAACCAATCTTCGATTATTTCATTCGATGAAAGTATAAAGGCCCCCGAAAAACCTGTTCCCCAAGATGAATACTCTATGTATGTGAACGAATACTTTTCTTCGTCTACTTCTGCTTCTTTCATGTTAAGGAGATACCAGGAAGAAATCTCCGTTACTTCTGAGTCAACTGAAGATAATGTCATTCCTACCGTTACTTGTGAGTTTGAGGGAATATCCTGATTATAGCCTGCATTCTTTATCGTACAGGTGCCGTCAGCATCTGCTTCAACAACAGAAGCATTCCAAATATTTTCTATTTGATAAGGAGAATTAAAGGTAAGATACCAATTTTCAATAGGAGTTTCACCATTATTAGATATAGTAAGATCTATATTTGCATGATCCTGCCAAGTAGAGAGCACAGTTAAAGACACTTCATAGCTATAGTCTTGAACAGAATAGTACTTTATCTCTGTTGTTTCAGCATAAACACCGACTGTATGTGGAAAACATAAAAGAATGAAGATTATCGATAAAAAGAGACTAGCGGCTCTTATTTGTCTGTCTGTCTGCAAAGCAAAGATCCTCCCTCGCTGATGGTCAAGTATATACTTGGAATCTATCACAGCATTCTTTGGAGGGTCAATCTTACAAACATCCTATTTTATTGTCATATTTTTAGTAAGATTACCAACTGTTTATTTTCCCCGTTAAAATTCCCTCTCTGCAAAACCTGCAAAGAGGGAATTGATGATCAATTATTCGTATTGGTTTTCGATCTTATTCCGGATATGTCAGAACGAGCAATCCGCTTTCCGAGACCGTTCCGACCATCGGGAACGTAACAAGGCTTCCTGTTGTATCGTCGATCTGAACGGAAACGGAACCGTCAGCATTGTCTGTCATTGTGATCTCCGTCATTGATGCGGAGGAGTAGTACTCGTCAAGGTAAGCGACTGCTGAATCCTTATCATCAAACTTACGGCAGAGGACCTGGATGTGAGCACGATTCTCATCAACACCGTATGCCATGAATGCGTTATCGTAATAGCTCTCAGACTGAACCTTGAAGCCCTTGTCCTGGTACTCTTTGCAAAGAGCAGCTACTTCTGCGTCATCGAAATCTTCAGGAGATGCTGTGTTCTCGCGGCCGTCGCCCTCATATGGAACATATTCCATGAGTCCGCCATAGCTTACTGAACCGCCGTACAATCCGTCAATGAAGAATGTGAGATAGTTCTCGTAATATGTGTGAGCGATATAGCCTTCGCAATTAGCGATCCAGACTTCGTTTACGAAGTCGATTCCGTCTTCGGATGAATCGAACTTAGCCCAACCGAAGAATGTATCAGGATCTTCTTCCGAGTACATGCGGAAACCTTCAACGTAGTTATAATCTTGTGCACCGAATTCTGATGCCGTAACCGGCTCTACTACATATCCCATGGCTTCGTATTCCTCAGCCATTGCCTTGATGTTCGGATCTGTAAAGCCTTCAAACTTTTCTTCTTTGTCCATAATACTGTTTTCTTCAGGATCCATTATGTCGTCTGTATCCTTATCCTTTTTATCCTTCTTGTCTTCCTTGCCGTTCTTTTCTTCCTTATCGTCTTCTTCGTCATCCTCATCTTCTTCCTCTTCGGATTCGCTCTTGGATGACTTCTTGCCGGACTTGGATCTTGAACCGCTGTCGCAGCCTGCGAACATTGACATAGCAAGTACCAAAGCCAAAATTGTTACAAAGATCTTCTTACTTTTCATAACCGTTCTCCTTTTCGAAAAAAGTAAACAAAACTTACCTCAATAATATGTTACCCTGTCCCCACTGCCAAAATAGGGCTACAGGTGCGATTTAAATATTCGTAATTCCATTTTCGAAAAAACGCGGAAATATCGTCTCTTGCATTCGTGTGATAGAATTATTTTGTGGGAAAAATCTTATAAATTTGTATTGGAGGCATGTTATGAAAAAGATTCTATCCAAGATTATCGCAACAGGTCTTATCCTTACTATGGGCCTCGCATTTGCAAGCTGCTCCTCCAAAAAGAGCATGACTGTTCAAAAGGGCAAACTCATTATGGCTACAAACGCTTACTTCCAGCCATACGAGTACTATGAGGGCAACAAGATCGTAGGTATCGATGCCGAGATCGCTGAAGCAGTTGCTAAGAAGCTCGGTCTCGAGCTGGAGATCCAGGACGTTGAGTTCGCTTCCATTATCGCAGGCGTACAGAGCGGAAAATACGATATGGGTATGGCAGGTATGACAGTTACCGACGAGCGTAAGCAGAGCGTTAACTTCTCAAAGACATATGCTACAGGTATCCAGGCAATCATCGTTAAGGAAGGTTCTCCTGTCACGGATATCGACACTCTCTTAAGCGGCGAGTACAGCATCGGTGTTCAGACAGGTACAACAGGTGATATCTATATCTCCGATGACTTAGGTGAAGATAACGCTGACAAGGTCGTTCGTTTCTCAAAGGGTAACGATGCAGTTATCGCATTGAGCTCTGACAAGATCGATGCTGTCGTTATCGATAATGAGCCTGCTAAGAACTTTGTAGCAGCTAACTCAGGACTTAAGATCCTCGAGACACCTTACTCCGTTGAGGACTATGCTATCTGCTTCAACAAGAACAACACTGAGCTCCGTGACGAAGTCGACAAGGCTTTGAAGGAACTTACAGATGACGGAACGATCCCAGCCATCATCGAGAAATATATCCCGTCCGAAGGCTGATCCGTAGTTAACAAATAAATTAAAAAAGGCGGAAAGTACTTTATTTCCGCCTTTATTTTTTTTACAATGAAAGCCTGTTATAAAAAGAAGTAATGGGGGTTCTTCTATGTATATCGGATGCAAAGTACCATATGTTGTTCTTGCACTTCCATCCTGGTTACAACAACTGAAGGATGATTTTACTCTCAACTTTATAGATGACAAGAGATACATGTACCTCGTCAAGGGTCTGGGCGCGACTCTCGAGATCACGTTCTTCGCGGTACTTCTCGGTATCGCTCTCGGCGTTGTCGCTGCGATCATCAGATCTTCTCATGACAAGACCATAAACGACATGAGACCGGGATTCGGCAAAGTCCTGCTTAAGGTCTTAAATACGATCGTTAAACTGTATCTCACCATCATCAGAGGAACCCCTGTAGTAGTTCAGCTCATGATCACCTACTACATCATCTTCGCATCGTCCACCAACCAGATCATGATCGCCGTTCTGGCCTTCGGATTCAACTCGGGAGCATACGTTGCCGAGATCATCAGATCCGGTATCATGAGCATCGACAACGGCCAGTTCGAAGCAGGCCGTTCCCTCGGTTTCAACTACGTTCAGACGATGACATACATCATCATTCCGCAGGCGTTCAAGAATGTCCTCCCTGCGCTCGCTAACGAATTTATCGTTCTCATCAAAGAGACGTCCATATCAGGTTACGTTGGTATCCAGGATCTCACCAGAGGCGGTGACGTTATAAGAAGCCGTACATATTCGGCATTCATGCCTCTCCTTGCTGTTGCTGCGATCTATCTTTTGATCGTCGTATTCTTCAGCAAACTTGTATCCATTCTCGAAAGGAGGCTGAGAAACAGTGAGCGATAATGAAGTATTGATCTCCGTAAAGGACTTATGTAAGCATTACAACATGGGTGCTATCAAGGCATTGGACGGCATCACCACCGACATCAAAAAAGGTGAGGTCGTAGTCATCATCGGACCTTCAGGTTCCGGTAAATCCACGTTCCTCCGATCACTCAATCTTCTCGAGAGACCTACCGCTGGATCGATCACTTTTGAGGGAGTTGATATCACGTCGCCGAAGACAGACATCAACAAGCTCCGCATGAAGATGGGAATGGTATTCCAGCACTTCAATCTCTTCCCTCATCTGTCCATCATCGACAATATGACACTTGCTCCGATCAAGCTCTTGAAAATGAGCAAAGAGGACGCAAAGAACAAGGCTCAGAAACTCCTTGATAAAGTAGCTCTCGGTGACCGTGGCAACGCATTCCCGTCACAGCTCTCAGGCGGTCAGAAGCAGCGTATCGCCATCGTAAGGGCTCTTTGTATGTCCCCGGACGTGCTCCTTTTCGATGAGCCTACTTCGGCTTTGGATCCGGAAATGGTCGGCGAAGTTCTCGATGTTATGAAGGATCTCGCCAACGACGGAATGACCATGGTAGTCGTAACTCATGAGATGGGATTTGCAAGAGAAGTCGGATCCCGCGTTATCTTCATGGATGAAGGAAGGATCATCGAGGAAGGAAAGCCTGACGAGATCTTCACGAATCCTACGAACGAGCGTTTGAAGACCTTTCTTGCCAAAGTGCTCTGAGTTTGTTTTAAGCTACATAATATTTTTGCCATATGCTCTTCTATAAAAGCATATGGCATTTGTTTATTCATTGATTACTATACAAGTGATTAACACATTCATCTATTTTTTCGCTTGTGAACAGCCCGCAATCATTACAAATCTTACGGTATATTTCATATTCTTTTAGTTCGTCAGTTCCGTCCGAAAAGAATATTACAAAGCTAAGAATATTCTTTCCAACTAGATATCTTGCGTAAAGATATCCCTCATAGTTATCATCAAACAACACTGTTCCATATTCCAATATGTAACCGTCTTCGATATTCAGTTCTTGAATTCTATCTGTTGTCTGTAACATAAGACTGTCAGCAAATACAAAATCCGTTCGGGGCTTGAAACCCTTTTTGGCATTCCACTTGAAATCATATTCTTCAAGTCGAATATAATCATCCACACTCATATGTCTTTTTACGTGTGTTTTCGAATCCTGTGCATAATCCTTTTCGTTAGGAAAATAGTACACACAGCCATCTTTTTCTGAATCACCTTTTTCCCATATGTAAACCTCATATCCCGTTGCATTTACACATTTGGCTAATACAGAATCAAAGGAAAGAGAATTGCTACAAGAACTAATTGAAAAGATCAATATGAGACATAAAAGCGACAGATATCTTTTCATATAATCTCGGAAGAACTCCCTTTCAAGTAAGTGTATAAATCCAAGATACTATGATTGAATTATAAAGACAAGGTCAGCACTCAGGAACGAGCGCCAGAAGTCCTTCCTTGCCAAAGTGCTCTGAGTTTGTTTTCGATAGGACCAAAAAGCATCGGATACACACCGATTGCAAGAAACGTAATGACCGCGTAGCGAATGGTCCTTACAAGATACGAGAGCATCGAGCCCGAGTGCAGGAACTCGTCCGAGAACGGGAGTTTCAGAAGAAGGTTCAACGACAGATAAACAGCAAAGCCACCCGCGATTCGCATTATGCAGAAGAGCGGGTTTCTTGTATTCTTGAAGTCGACGACGGCTTTCTCGAACGGTATCGCCGCGAATAGTCCCGCCATGACCCCGAGACTCGTGAAATAGTCCTCGGTCCTGCAGTAGAAAACGCCTGAAGCCGTGATCAGGAAAATGACGAGGTACAAGATCCAGTGGCGCCTGATCTTCTTCTGGACGATAGTAAGTCCGATACCCGTAAGGCCACCGAGGACCCAGCCCGTGAGGACGTCTGTCGGGTAATGCATTCCGAGCATCATTCTCGAAAACCCTACGACCAGCGGAAGCGCGACGGCCAATATCTTGAAGATCTTATGCTTGAACGAAAACGGCAGCGAAGTGTAGACGCAGGCGCTGTTCGTCGAGTGCGTGCTCGGGAACGAATAGCCCTGAGCCGCGATGTCGGTCTGATCTGCATCCGAACTTATCGGCTTAAGGCATTTGATGGACTCGTGATCCATGTATGGTCGTCTTCTGAGAAATACGTTTTTAAGGAGCGTGCTGAAGCAAAGGGCAGTCACGATATTGACACCGATGATCTTGCCGAACTCCTTGTCCCAGCACCAGTAGATAAATCCCAAAACCGCTATGAGAATTACTTCTTCACCGAATATGGTGAAGATCTTGGCCAGGATTCCGCCGAACTCTCCCAGGGTCCTTTGGAGCCACTCCATGAAGCGCGGCTCGAACCAAAAGTAAAATGTATTTCCGTCCATCTCTACTCCACTTAATAAAACGGGAAATTCATTTTTGAACTTCCCGTTTCAGTTGATTACTTGTTGAATTTCTTTTCCCATGCTTCGAGGAGTGACGGATCATCGAAGTAGTTGATCTTCATCGCCGCCTTAACCTCGGAAAGTGTCTGAGCTGCTTCCTTCTGAGCTGCTTCAGTTCCCTTCTTCAGGATATCATATACACCCTTGATGTCCTTCTCGTACTCAGCTCTTCTTGCTCTTATAGGAGCGAGCTCATCTTCGAGAACGTTGATGAGAAGTCTCTTAACCTTAACGTCACCGAGACCGCCTCTCTGGTAGTGGTCCTTCATCTCCTGGAGGTTCTTGTAATCAGGGCAGTACTTCTCAAAGTGCTCGTCCTTGCAGAAAGCGTCAAGATATGTGAATACCGTGTTGCCTTCGAGTGAACCCGGATCGCTTACCTTAAGGTGGTTAGGATCCGTGAACATGCTCATGACCTTTTTCGAGACCTCCTCAGGAGTATCGGAAAGGTAGATGCAGTTTCCAAGTGACTTACTCATCTTAGCCTTACCGTCTGTACCCGGAAGTCTGGAACATACGGAATTGTTAGGAAGAAGAGCGTCAGGTTCAACGAGGACTTCGCCGTATGTGCTGTTGAACTTACGGACGATCTCTCGTGCCTGCTCGATCATAGGAAGCTGATCTTCGCCGACAGGAACCGTTGTAGCCTTAAAAGCGGTGATATCGGATGCCTGGCTGATTGGATAGTTCAGAAAGCCTACCGGGATGCTGGTCTCGAAGTTACGCATCTGGATCTCCGTCTTAACGGTTGGATTTCTCTCGAGTCTGGAGAGAGTGACCAGGTTCATGTAGTAGAAAGTAAGCTCGGTAAGCTCGGTTACCTCTGACTGGATGAAGATGTTGACCTTCTCAGGATCAAGTCCTGCTGAAAGGTAGTCCAGTGCAACTTCGATTATATTGTCTCTGATCTTGCCCGGATTATCGAAGTTATCGGTAAGTGCCTGAGCGTCTGCGATCATAATGAATATCTTGTCAAATTCGCCGGAATTCTGAAGTTCCACTCTCCTTCTGAGAGAACCTACGTAGTGTCCCAGGTGAAGTCTTCCTGTAGGACGGTCTCCGGTGAGGATTATCTTTGCCATCTGTAAATTCCTCCGTTACTAAAACAACTCCGTACATTCTATCAGATTCGGACCGATAAATAAATTATTCCTTTAAAGTAAAAAATCCCGGAGCGTTGTCGCCCCGATCTATCTTGGCATATTTGCTGTCCCCATCATGTTTTTCGTACAGTTCCTGCTCTTTTGAAATAGTGTAATGCCATCCTTTTCCCCCGACGAGCTGATAACACCCGCCAAACATATCCGTATCAATATTCGGAGTTTCCCATCTTCCGTTCACATAGATCGTCTCAAGAACCGTGCAAAACTGAAACATATTCCAGATTTGCTTCAGGCTTGAAGAGTCAAAGCTCGACATATCGATAACGGAGAGTGAACGGCATCCATAAAACATTCTGTCCATCTCTGACACTAAAGACGTATCAAACGACGTCAGGTTGATCTCCCTCAGATCCTTGCAGTCACTGAACATATCTGACATGTTCATGACCTTTGATGTATCGAAATTGCCGAGGTCCAAAGTCTTCAGTTTGCCGCAACCGCTGAACATATTCGACATAGACTCGACATTTGACGTATCAAAACTTCCGAGATCCAAAGTCTCCAAACTCTCGCATCCCTGGAACATTCCTGCCATTGTCGTAACTTTCGATGTATCAAAACTGCTGAGATCCAAAGATCCGATATCAGTGCACCCATCAAACATTCCGCACATATTCGTAATGTTTGACGTATCAAATCCCGTGATGACCAGTGTCGTAAGGCCACTGCAGGAGGCAAACATATTGCAGGCATCATTCACATTTGAAGTGTCCGCTCCGGACAGGTCGATACTACGAAGATTCGGCATCTTCACAGTTGCCCGGTAAAAAAGGGAATTACAGTTTTCAGGAAGAACACATCCTTCTTCTGCCACGATACTCTTAACGCGTTCATCGTTGAGAAAGTGAGTAAAGAACCGTGCATCCAACTCGCCCTTTACGGTCACTACGCCCGTTTCCTTATCGAGCTTATAATCTTTATGTACAAACCGGTCCATTGCAAATATCGTGACGATCAGTGTCAATGCCAGTACTGCTGCGATTATCTTTTTCATGCCGCTGTCCCCCATGTTTTCTAGAAAGTTCCCTGATCCTATGATATTTCCCGTCTTTTTCGAGAACCATAAGAATGGAATACATTACCGAGATCCCGGAACAACTTGCAAAAATAAGGCAGTGTCCTATATCTAGTGGTCTGAGGCTAAATATCACCTATATATGACATGTTTAAAAAATTATTTGATTTTTGGGTCAAAACCGTTGTATTATATGTTTACTTTTTTAAAAAGACGTTGGGGGTTAATCGTTATTTTAAGAAGTAAGATTTTATCAGCGGTCGTAATTCTCGGCATCATATCATTCCTGACAGCCGAACCAGTAAATGCCGCAATGAAGTATGAGACCAAGGCAGAACGCGAGGCTCGCTACGAGACTATGTGGAAGTATGCTACTGATGCAGAGCGCTATTTCCTTCCTACAGAAGTCAAGGCATATGCTTGTGGTCTTTCCACAGATGATTTTAAATTCTTTGCAAGAGTCGTTGAAGGCGAAGGCGCCGACAGCGATGATAATATCACGGACAAAGTTCTTGTCGCATGCACAGTACTCAACAGAGTAAACTGCAAGTCCTGGCCGACAAAGAACGTCATCTCCACTCTTAAGAGACCGGGCCAGTTCACCGTCGTAGACAGAGAGACAGGCGAATGTAATCTCGCCAGATCCCTCGATTCCGAGTGGGCTATCGTCGTAGCTTACAGAATGGTCGAAGCAGGCGAAGTAGACTGTCACATGGTCTACTACAACGCGATCGGATTTACCGGTTATTCCAGAGCATTCACAAACTACGCATACTGCGGCGGTAACTACTTCTCTGTTATCCCTTGCGACTGCGAGTTCTGTACCGAAAAGGAACCTGACTGGGTCGAAGAAGAAGTCGAGATGGTCGACTTTGAGATCCTCCGTCCTGAGGGTGTCGAGCCACACTACATCTGATACGAAGTAAAAAAGTAACTAACGGGCTGTTTCAAATGACAAGTTTGAGACAGCCCTTATAGTTTGTGCTGATTTAGGGTTTCGCTGCGCCATTTTTCATTTTTCCAACCTAAAGTCACATTCAGAAAACCCGGAAAATATTTTTCCAACCTTAGGTTATGATTACCTTCTGTTTTGAAGGCAGGTGCACTAGTCAATCAAAAGTAGACACTCAAGCAAGAAAAAGATACACCTAAACTTTTTGGTAGATCATTCGATATTGTTTTGGAGTCAGATAATTCAATGCGTGTGCAGGTCGTTCCTCGTTGTAGAACCTAATGTACTCTTTGACTTCACTTTCTACATCTTTGCCAACAAGATGGAAATCCAACTTCATCTCTTCCTTAATCCAGCCGTTTATCGATTCCATAGCAGCATTGTCCGTAGGGGTTCCTGCTCTGGACATCGAACGGGTAATGTTGAATAGAGGAAGCACTTCATTGAACTCTTTGGAAGAGTAAACGGAGCCTTGGTCAGTATGTAAGACCATCTCTATCTCGGGGTTCAGTTTCTTAAGCTCTATAAGACAGTTTAAGCCTTTGATATAAGTCATCCTGTCGCCTTTCTTTGCTGACAGAGCATAGGTCAAGATCTCATTGTTCCAAAGGTCCATATAGAGCGTGAGCTCATGGTATACGTTGTTTACCTTGAATGCTGTCATGTCGCTAACAACACATTGCAGAGGACCATCAACATTTATTCCGGCTAGCATAAGATTTGGAAACACTTTACTTGGAGTACCTGTTTTCTTGTATCTGTAATAGTGCTTAGCTTTGCTTTGTATGCCAGCGAACTTACAACACCTGTGAGCCCGCTGATCTGACATAACCAATCCCTCGTCTAAGCATATCTTAGCGTTAAGCCAACGATAACCATGAGAAGGATAGCGTTCGTGATATTCCTTGAATATCTGAACATCCTGGACGAACGATCTCATCTTAGCTGAAGGATTCTCCAAGCGATTCTTCCACTTATAGAAGCCACTCCTGTTAACTCCCAACACATCACAAAGCTTCGTGACGGCGAACTCTCCGGAGAGTTCATATATTATTTCGAATTCTCTTCGTTTGAAGTAATGAATTCCTTGTTTGCACCAACTCCTCTCACTTCGTAGCCTTTTTTTGCTCTCAACTCATTTGCTTTAGCCAATATTAATTCTCTAATTAATTCTTCTTTGGTCATGTCCTCATATGCAGCTCTTTCATCGCTTAGAACATTATTCCTAGTCTTTTTAGAAGTTCCTTTTACACCAATGGATTCCTTATATTTCTTTACCCAGTAGTTAACTGTTTTCTCTGTTACATCGTATTCAACCGAAGCCTGATGTACTGTCAGTTCACCCTCGTAGACAAGTTTACCAATGGCCATTCTTTCTTCTTCCGTGCCGTACATTTTTACACCTCCGTTCACTTGTTATTTAATTATGTAACTGAAACTGATGGATGTGTATATTTTTTTCCCTAAGGTGTCTACTTTTACGTTACCACTTCAAGGAAAGGATCCCAGAAGGTAATAAAAAGACATAGGGTTGGATTTTTGATTCACACCCTTGTTTACCCTTCTGTTTTTTCCAACCTAGGGTTGGATTTATCATTTTGGGATTTTGGGAACAAAACTTAAGGTTGGATTTTTTGGGAAAACAGGAACTTAAGGCACTCTGTTGATGATTTCCAAGCAAAAAGAATGCCTCAAAATCACTTTTGAGGCACCTGCTTATCTGTTACATCAATTCCATCCTCTTTTTAACGTAATCCTCAATGATGTCGGCTGTTGCCTCAAGACCGAGGATGCTGTCGTTGATGGAGAAGTCGTAGTTTCTGGAATCTCCCCACTTACCTTTGCAGTAGTAGTTGTGGTACATCTTTCTTCTGAAGTTCTCGCGCTCGATCTTGTCGATGGCATCGTCTTCACTCAGGTGGAAAAGATTCATGATACGCTTGATCTTTGCTTCTTTGCTTCCGAGGATAAAGATGGAGACCATGCAAGGATAATCCTTGAGGATATGTTCGGAACAACGTCCTACTACGATATAAGATTCACCTGCATCGGCTTTTTTCTTGAGGAACTCGAACTGCATGTTTGCTACGTTCTCTTCCAGGGAGTTTGTCTGTCCCTTTACCTTTCTGGTGAAAAGTCTTACTCTCGGAACTTCGTCATATTGCTTGAGACTTTCCTTATCTACATTCTTCTCGGTAGCAATGATCTCAAGGAGATTGCTGTCGTAAAGAGGGATATTAAAACGCTTGGAAAGGTCTTCTGCAATTGCGTGTCCACCGGAACCGTACTCACGGCTGATGGATATGATGATCTGTTTGTCCATATGTCTTCTCCTCTCGTTTATCCGCGAAGGGAATATCAGAAGTATCTAACATAAATTATAGCCATTGAGATTCCAATTACAATAATCGTTGCAGGCGCAGCGTACTTACAGTACTTGCCCCATCCGATGAGGTGACCGCTCTTGGCTGCAGCCGAGATACCGACAACGTTTGCCGAAGCACCGATAGGAGTAGCGCTTCCTCCGATGTCTGTTCCGATGGCAAGTGTCCATGCGAGGATCGAAAGATCAACACCCATTGTTGAGGACAATGTCTTGATAACAGGGATCATTGTAGCTGCGAACGGGATGTTATCAACAAATGCGCTGGCGATAGCCGAGATCCAGAGAACGATGGCGATCATAACGAGGATCTTGTCTCCGCAGATATTGGCAATGAAGCCTGCGATGAGTTCGAGGATGCCTGTCTGCTCAAGTCCGCCTACTACGACAAAAAGTCCGATGAAGAACAGGAGTGTCTCGTAATCGACTTTTTTCAAGAGCTCGACGGCATGTCTGGGTGTTGAGAGAAGTGTAAGGACTGCAACAAGGATACCGATAGTTGCAACCGTAAGGCCTGTCTGAGCATGTGTTACGAGAAGGACTACTGCGATGCCGAAGATGACGCAACTTACTGCGAAGCTTCTTTTGGAAGTGATAGCTTCCTTCGGCTCAGGGTACTTGATCTTCTCGCCCTTGAGGTCGCTCTTAAGATGCTTTCTGAAAACGATGTAGAAGTACAGAACTACGAACACCATTGAGATGACTGCGATAAGACCTGTGTTTGTTACGAACTGTCCGAAAGAATAGCTCAAAGAAGTTCCGATGATGATGTTCGGCGGGTCACCGCACATTGTAGCGGAGCCTCCGAGGTTGGCGCAGAAAATCTCTGCGATGATCATTGGAACAGGTGAGAATTTCAAAAGCTGTGCAAGCTCGACCGTAACAGCAGCAAGGAAAAGGATTACCGTGATGCTGTCGATGAACATTGCCAGGATAAATGACATGATCATGAATGTCAGGAAGATGGACTGGACCTTGTACTTAACGGCCTTCGCGATACCGAGGCAGAGCCATCTGAAAAAACCCGCCTTGGCCATGCCCTCGACCATTACCATCATTCCGAAGATGAAGATGATCGTTGCCCAGTTGATACCGGTGGAAGATTCCTCGCCGGTTGTAAGAAGCCAGAAATTGGAGTCAAGGAACGTCTTAAGATTAAGCGTTTCCATAACTGCTTCTGAGGATCTCATGCAGATACCGAAGACCACGATGAGCATCAGCGCTCCGCAGCCGAGTGTTACAAAATGTCTCGGGATCCTCTCAGTAACGATGAGGACAAACATCAAAACGAATATTATCACCGCTATAATCTGTGCAGCCATTATCTTCTCCAATATTATAATATTTTAGACACCTGCTCTATTTTAGACCTTCGTGTCAATATTGGAAGTAATTTTTTATAGCTATTTTTCTCGAAAAAACGCGCACATCAAATGATTTTCGTGTGTGACTTCACTAATTACACCAGTTCTTTAACAAGTTTCTTGAGCTCGCCGCATTCCTTGGTGATATCCTCCGCCGCAAAGATCGCGGATACCAGCGCGACACCCTTGATGCCTCTTCCCTTGAGCTCGCCCATATTATCTTTGGTGATTCCGCCTATTCCGACGATCGGGATATCGACCGCGCTTGAAAGTTCGTTAAGGACATTGAGATCGATCTTTTTGGCATCGCCCTTTGTTGATGTTCCAAAACATGCGCCGACGCCAAGATAATCCGCGCCTTCATCCTGTGCTCTTTTGGCGTCCTCGACAGTCTTTGCGGAAGTTCCGATTATGAGCTTGTCACCCGCGATCTTACGGACCTTTCCGGCGGGCATGTCAGACTGACCGACGTGAACGCCGTCGGCGCCGCTTTTGAGGGCAACGTCGATGCTGTCGTTTATTATGAGCTTTACGCCGTAGGAATGGCAGAGTGTGACTGCCTTTTTGGCTTCTTCAAGAAACTCTTCTTCGCTTAAGTCTTTTTCGCGAAGCTGTACCAGAGTAACGCCGCCTTTTAGGGCTTCTTCGATCTGCTGAAGTAGGGTCTTGTCACCTGTCCATCTGCTGTCGGTTACGGCGTAGAGCAGGAGCTCGTCATCAGTTATCCTCATTTTTGACCTCCTGGATCTTCACGTCTTCCATGCGGTCGATGGTCTTCTCATCGAGATTGAACATCGCATCGATGAGGTAATTTCTGAAGCTGGCGTTGCCGTCCTTGTCGCCCATCCTCTCCCCGGCGATCTGACCGCAGATCCCCATGGCGCAGACTGCCGCTGTTGCAGCGTCCAGAGCGTTTTCGGGATTTGAGGAAACGAACGCGGTGATGACGGATGACATCATGCATCCGGAGCCCGTGATCGATGTAAGAAGTTCGACGCCGTTATTTACGAAGCGGATCGAACTGCCGTCGGTGACGACGTCAACCGAGCCGGAGACGACTACTATGGAACCGGTCTTTCTCGCGAGGCCTACGGAGCAATCTATTGAGGCCTTGAAATCATTGAGGGGCGAGTCGACGCCGCGGGTAAGGCCACCGAAGACCTTCTTGTTGTTGACCTTAACCTCCGAGAGGACCTTGATCTCGGAAAGGTTGCCGCGGATAACGGTCGGCTTCGAAAGCGACAGGAACTGCTCGGCTCTCGAGGTCCTTACGTATGAGCCGCCTGCTCCGACCGGGTCAAAGACGATCGGCTTGTCGGACCTTCCTGCTGCGGTCGCCGCGAGGATCATGGCCTCGAACCGCTTGTCGTTAAGGGTGCCGAGATTTATTGTAACGCCGGAACTTAAACCGACGATGTCAGCGACCTCGTCCGCGTCATCAGTCATGCAAGGCGATGCGCCGCACGCGAAGAGCATGTTGGCGCAGTCGTTGGCGGTCACGTAATTCGTGATCGAGTGTATCATTGGCTTTTGTTTTCTGGTGTTTGTCAGATACTTTCCGAACATATCATTCACCTCTGAACTTTTTGATGATCCCCGTCTTATGCAAAGCCAGGAGTATTACGGATGCGATGACCGCGCCTCCCGCTGTCGAGATCAGGAACGGGACCACATATGCGTAGAATGCGACTTCGCCCGCGTCCTTTCCCATAACTAGAATGGCGACAGGATATGCGCAAAGGCCTCCGAGGACCGCCGTTCCGAATACTTCTCCGATGACGGCCAGAGGGATCTTCTTAAACTTCGAATAAAGAAGTCCGCTTAAAAGTGCTCCGAACATGCTGCCCGGGAACGCCAGCGGTGTTCCCAGCGAGAAAAGTACTCTTATAAGGCTCGCGATAAACGCTACCGCCAATCCGTACCAGGGTCCCAGGAACACGGCACAGACGATATTTACCAGGTGCTGCACAGGTGCGCATCTGCTTCCCAGAACGGGAAAAGAAAACAAACTTCCGACGACCGCAATGGCGATCATTATTCCCGCCAGAGCAGTCTTTTTTATAACATCTTTTCTCATCAGAATCTTCCGGAAGAACCGAATCCTCCTTCTCCGCGAACTGTCTCCTCAAGGCTTTCTGCCTCTTCGAAAACGCCCCTTAAGAATGGAGTGATAACAAGCTGCGCGATCCTCTCGCCGCAGCCGATGGTCTGGGGTTCCGTGCCGTGATTATGAAGAGCGATTTTTATCTCTCCTCTGTAGTCACTGTCGACCACTCCGACCTTGTTGGCCGGTGCCAGTCCCTTTTTACAGGCAAGTCCCGATCTCGCGTAAATGAGTCCCGCGAAGCCCACCGGGATCTCGCATGCGATTCCCGTACCGATCATGACTGTCTCATTAGGGTTGATGGTGATATCTTTTTCGAGCACGGCATAAAGGTCTGCTCCTGCTGCGAACTCGCTTCCGTATGTGGGCATCTGTGCCTTCGGGTCGAGCTTGGTGAATCTGATCTTTGCTTCCTGCATATAGCCTCCGTCAAAATATCTGTAAGATAAAGAATTTCAAATAGTCAGTTTCCATTACGTTCATAAGGATCGGATGGTCCGGAGACTGCTGTCTCTTCTCGATCTGCTTGATCCTGACGCCCGCGTCTTTTGCCGCCGATTCCAGCATCTTGATGAAGCTTGCTTCGTCCATAAAATGCGAGCACGAACATGTGGCAAGATACCCGCCTCTCGGAAGTGCCTTCATCGCACGGTAGTTGATCTCCTTATAACCTCTCTTCGCATTCTCGAAAGTCTGTCTCGACTTCGTAAATGCAGGCGGATCCAGGATGATGAAATCATACTCTCCGCTCTTGAGATTCGGAAGAAGGTCGAACACGTCGGCTGCTTCAAAACTCATTATACTCGTAAGTCCGTTGATATCGGCATTTCTTTTTGCCATCCCGACCGCAAGTTCCGACACGTCAACTGCGTGAACGTGCTTGGCTCCACCTTTTGCCGCATTGAGCGCAAAGGAACCCGTATGCGTAAAGCAGTCGAGGACTGTCTTACCTCTGGCGATCTTCGAGATCGCTTCGCGGTTATATTTCTGGTCGAGGAAAAATCCCGTCTTCTGGCCGTTTTCAACATCCACATCATACTTGATGCCGTTCTCGACGATGGTCGCCACGGTCTTTTGGGGAATATCCCTGCCCTCTAACTTATAGTAACCTTTATACTCTTCAAGACCTTCGAGCTTACGAATCGCCACGTCGTTTCTCTCGTAGACTCCGATTATGTTCTCGCCTCTTTCTTCCAGGTCTTTTACGAGAAGTTCGAAGATCCTTCCCTTGATTCTGTCTATCCCTAACGAGAGGACCTGAGCCACAAGTATATCATCAAATCTGTCGACCGTAAGTCCCGGCATCTCGTCTGCCTCACCGAAGATCAGCCTGCAGCAGTTCGTGTCGCCTTCCTTCATTACGGTGTATCTGTAGTCGATGGCGTACTTGATCCTTCTTGCCCAGAAAGCATCATCAAACTTGTCGTTGGCGTTATTTGAGATAAGCCTTACTCTTATCTTGGAATTTCCGTTATAAAAACCTGTGCCCATGAACTTACCCGCAGAAGTCATAACATCCACGAGTTCGCCGTCGGTTATTCCTTCCGACGTGCTCTCTATCTCGTTATCGTAGACCCAAGGGTGCCTTGATTCTCTTCTTCTTTTTCCCCTCTCGGTCAAAACAACTGATCTGTATTCTCTTTCCTGCTTCACGCGTCAGATCTCCTTACCCGCCAAAATCTCTTTATAGTCCTTAAGATTTTTCTTAAGTAGTGTCGGAATGTCAAGTTCATACGGACATCTGGTCTTGCAGATACCGCACTCTATACACGAGTCGATCTTCATCATCTCCTGCTGCCAATGTTCCGTAAGCCAGTTTTGCGAAGGTGCCCTTCTTATCATCTGGCTCATCCTCGCACACTGGTTGATCGTGATATCCACCGTGCAAGGCATACAGTATCCGCATCCTCTGCAGAACTCGCCCAGAAGCTCGTCTCTGTCCTTATCGATAACAGCCTTCAACTCATCCGTCATCTTCACTTCATTATCAAAAAAGCTCAGCCATTCATCAAGCTCCGACTGTCTTTGGATACCCCAGATAGGAAGCGCGTCATACTGACTCATAAAAGCCATGCACGCTTTGGAGTTATTAAGAAGTCCGCCGGATAATCCCTTCATGGCGATAAATCCCATATCATGCTCTTTACAGCTTTTTACAAGCTCTATGTCGCGGTCGCTGGCAAGGTAAGAAAACGGAAACTGCAATGTCTCGTAAAGACCGCTTTTGATGATCTCCTCCGCAACGCCGATCTTGTGTGCGGTAATGCCGATATGTCTGACTTTGCCCTGCTTTTTCGCGTCGACAAGGGCAAGATACAACTCGTCGTTTTCGTCATAACATCTTGGTGCACAGTGGAGCTGATATATATCTATATAGTCTGTCTTTAGATTCTTAAGAGTAGTGTCCAGGTCTTCCGTAAACTTTGCCTTGTCGGAAGCCATGGTTTTCGATGAGATAAAAACTTTATCACGCATGCCCTCAAAGGCCTTGCCAACCTTATCTTCACTGTCGGAGTATGCCCTGGCGGTGTCAAAAAATCTCATGCCGCCTTCGTAGGCGTTCCTCAAAAGGCTGACCGCTTCCTCGGTGCTGACTCTCTGGATCGGGAGAGCGCCAAAGGCATTCTGCGGGACTTCGATCCCTGTCTTACCTAGTCTTACTGTTCTCATGACTGCGCCCTCCTAAAAATATGCTTTAACTATAACACACCAATACTTAAACTTATCTTTAAACTTTTTTGACGATGCATTAACCCTCCCCACGTAAGATGTAACCATAAAACAAAAACACCTCGGGAGGGTAAAGAAATGAAAAAGACAGCAAAGAAAGAACTCGTAATCACAGGAAAGAAGATGGTAAACGCACTCGCATTCGTAGGACTCCTTTCACTCGGATGTTTGGTATTCTTCCAGTTCGGACAGAACCTCGGTGAGTTCGCAAGAGTAATCTTCGGTTAATTAAAGATATATGAATTGAGAAAACAATAGGAAATGAGAAAACAAAAGTAAGCCGGCTTCAAAGCCGGTTTTCTTTTTGTCTTTCCTTAATGTCCTTAAACTATGGTTCAACAACACTTAAACTTTTCTTTAATCTCAATTGACGATACATTAACCCTCCCCACGTAAGATGTAACCATAAAACAAAAACAACAAAACCTTAGGAGGGTATAAAAATGACAAACACAACATCAACAGAAAAGAAGAACACAATGAGCAAGTTTTTCCCTATCTTCAAGGGACTCACATTCGCTTTCTTAGTATTGAGCATCTTCTGGGCAATCTTCGGCGTATGCAGAGGCTTCGCGATCGTAGCAGCTTTCACACTCGGCCTTCTGTTCTTCATGAGCCTCGGAAAGAACAAAGAAACAACCAGCGACATCTTCACATCCTGCCTTATGATAGCTGACTGCTCATTTGTCGTATGCGTAATGTTCCTTGTTGGAAGAGTATTTATGGGAATGTAATCAGATAAAAAGATAATGGGAAAACTGATATGGATAATAAAAGAACAAATATAGGCCAGATCATCGGCGGAATCCTGGGTTCATCGTTTCAATACTTTATCATCACTTCGTATTTTAAGGATTGGTCAATATTCAGTGTATTGGCAATGGTGTTGGTAGCCGGGATCATCTGGTCGATAGCAGGAAGACTTATAGGAAGGTATTTGGACAGGAAGGAAACCAAGAAACTCTTAGTAGAAAAAGGAATTATGTGAATAACAGGAAAGGCGTTCGGAAGAACGTCTTTTTCATTAGTGAGTCGTGACTCCGTCGAGCTCACGAAGTGTGCGAGACAAATAAGAACTAAGATATGCCGAATGGGTCAAAAGGGGAGATATCGTGCTCCAACCGAATAATCTCAGCCTGACTAATGAGATGATGCCCATTTTCAGGCATGGGAGATTTTGGAAAAAATGTGACAAAAATGTGTCATCAAATGACAAGTCCTTTGATGAATAGCAAAAGATTATGTGCTAAAATCTGTAATAGGTTGAAATATAGCCGTTTGCAGAAATGCTATTTCATTATGGAGGAAGTTATGAGACATAGTAAGAGTTCACATTTACTAGCACTTCTTATGTGTATCATGTTCACAATCTGCTCGCTCCCTTTTGCGGTATTTGCAGATGATGTCAAGGTAGTCGGCGATAAGACCTTTCAATATGACGGTGAGACGGGGTATTACGTCTGGGTCGACGGTTCATGCAAATATGTATATGTTGATCAGGAAGTAATCGATGCGAATAACGGTAAGATCCCGTTCGAGTCTTTTGATCAGCCGCAATACACATATTATTCATGCTACGTTTATGTAGCGGATGATATCAAGGTCTCAGGCGCTGAGCTTATCGATGACGAATACTTCTACGGTAATATCTTCATCGAACCTGATAAGACAATAACTTACGAGCCTTCCGGGTACTGGTGGATGGATCCGTTGTTCCCGATATATTCAGGCTCTCTTGTGATCGAGACTTATTACGGATCAAATGCCACGATCAAGTGTCCGACAGGCGCACTGATAGCAAGTATCGGCTGTACCCACAGCTACGGATCGACACCGGCATTTGTTACTTTCAAATATCTTACCCTGGAAGGCCATCTTAAAAATCCTGAATGTTCAGGGGAATTAAGAGGCGGTGCAACTTATGTCGATACGGGCTATGTTGAATTCGTAAGATGCGAGATCAAGGATTTCGGTACCAACAACGGCGGCGCCGCTCTGGTCGATGACGGTATCTATTACGACTATTACGGTAATCCGGTCCTGTCTTCTGCGGTATTCCAGGATACTTATGTTCATGACTGTAAAGCCGTATACGGCGGAGCAGTATATGCCGAAGGTATGGTTACCCTTCTGGGATCTCCGGAATTTGACGGAAACTACGCCTCTGACCGAGGCGGAGCTATCTGTGCCGAGGGTGAGAATGCGTGCATCGAATTCAGCGGCCAGACACTCAGGATGTATGACAATACCTGTAATAAGCGTGAAGGTGACCTGTCAGGCGGCGGAGCTATCTATATCAATCACCCTGGTGCCACAGATTACTACCTCAGACTCAACAACAGGGTGGATATCTTTGAGAACTTTGACGGAAGCGCCTACAGATCAAATATCTTCTTCGAATCATGTTCGTCGGATTATGACTGTGTATATGTAAATAACGGAAACGATATCGCCTCGGATCTGAGGATCGGTATCTCGATGAAGACTTTCACATACGGCAAACATCTTTATGTTACCAAGGCTGACAATTATTCCACATGGACGGATTACTCGGAAAAGATCAAGTTCGACAGGACTGATATTGACATGAATGTCGTTCTCGAACACGTTAAAGGCGGACCATATATCTATAAGACCGCAGGATCCGCCCCGGTATTACTGGAAGGATATTCTCTCATTCTTAACGGAACAGGCCTCGGAATCAAGTTCCATGTCTATATTCCTGACAGCTATGAAGTCGGAACGAGCGAAGAGCCGTTGTGGAAAGCATCAGTAGGACCTAAGCAGGGCTATGCCTTAAGATGCGGAGAATCTGAACCGCGTGTTCTTGATGTGGACGGTTTTAAGAAAGACGGAAGCAATATCACATTTACATATACTCTTGATTCCACCGACATGATGGTTCCTCTGGTCTTCAATCTTTCCTATAACGGAGAAACTGTCATCGAGGGTAAAGAAGTAACCGTTAAGAGTTATATCGATGTCCTCTATTCCGGAAGATACGGTGAGGACGCAAAGAAGAAAGCGGCAGCGGTAGCATTATACGGAGCAGCTGCTCAGAACTACTTCGGCTTTATGACGGATGCAGTTCCGGACAGCGGATTTGATTCGGCAGACAGGCTTCCTACTAGCCTTCCTTCACAGGTCAACAACCAGATTAACAAGATCATCGTTCCTCAAAGTCAGCCTGTAGGCGACAAGATCAGCCTTACAAGTATGACGGTAAGCTTTGTAAGTACTCCGAACTTCAAGGTGTACTTTACATCTGACACTGATATCGATGATGACAAGTTCAGCATAACGATAGACAATCAGGATATAAATGTCATCGTAAAGAGGGTCAATTCCAAGAAGTATTGTCTGATGCTGGTTGGCCTTACCTCAAAGCAATGCATGAAGGGTTACGGCATAAAAGTCTATTACGACGGAGCACTTCAGTTCAATTACACGATAAGTCCGGTCAAGTACGCGCAGATGATCATGAACAAGACGACCAATCCGGCTATGAAGAATCTCGCCATAGCATATATGATCTACTGCTATACGACCCAGGAATAATGACAGGAGGCAAAAACATCATGGATGAAAAGACAGAATATAAAGCACCTGAATTAGTGGTCCTTGAACTCAATCCGTATGATCCCGTTGATTCTTCACTCTTTGACGGAGAGACATTAGATATTGGCGGTTAATAGATCAGATGATTATGTGAATAAAGATAAAGGCGTTCGGAAGAACGTCTTTTTTATTGTCATCTTACGTTCATGTTTTTCATTTGTGTAATCAGAAAACTTATGCTAAACTGTCGAGCGGAAGATATGATGAAAAGAGAAAAGGTTCCTTTCCTCTTTCCTTATTTTGCTGTCTTCCAAAAAATCAAAGGGCGGCCGCAAGGCCGGGGAGGAAACTATATGAAACTATTAAAGAACACGGTATCACTCTTGCTTTCTGCAGTTGTAGTGACATGCATGGGATCAGCAGTATTTGCAGATTCAGGCGTCAACATCAACCAGACTTTCAAGGATGCAAATTTCAGGACTTATCTTAAGCAGTACGATAAGAACGCTAACGGCAGTCTTGATGACAGTGAACTTAAGAACATCACATCTATTTGCTGTACTACGGAAAACAAGATCAAAGATGTCTCCGGTATTGAAAGACTTAAATACTGCACAGATTTCTCAGCTGTTGCTGGAGAAGTTGTGGATGTTGATCTCTCCAAGTGCACCAATATCAAAAACGTATCTATCTTTTGCTGCTCAAAGGTCAAATCTTTCAAAGCGGGAAGTGATCTTGAATACCTTGAAATTTCCCACAGTTCAATCGAGACTTTGGATCTTTCCTGTGCTTTCTATCTTGAGACCATCGAATTGAGGTGTAATGATAACCTCACAGGAAAAGTAGATCTTACAAGAACACTGTTCCTCAAGAGCGCAATGATCTCATCATGTCCGGTAACAAGTATCGAATTCTGTAAGGCATCCAGACTCTCAGTATTGGAGATCACTGCCACAAATGTCAGTAATCTTGATCTCAGAAAGATCACTGGTCTTGATTTCACGCTCTACTTTTTTATCAGTTCAAACAGCAACCTCCGTTCCATGTCTCTTCCTAGTGATATCTTTATTTTCAATGTATCTCACATGAAGAACGGTAAAACTTCCTACATCGATGACACAAGATTATTTATCTTGGAATAAGCTATACATCGACACGGGGCTGTCTCACTAGTTGAGGCAGCCCTAATTTTATGCAATAAAAAAGAGGTTGTTTCTTTTCGAAAACAACCTCTCTCATTTTGCGTTTTATTATCTGTAGATGATCTCGTTTCTCTTAGGTCCTGTAGAAACGATGGAGATGTGTACTCCGAGTTCCTTCTCAACGAAGAGGACATAGTCCTGTGCTTCCTTAGGAAGCTTATCAAACTCAGTGATTCCTCTGATGTCGCACTTCCAGCCAGGAAGCTTTGTGAGAACAGGCTTAGCGGAATCAAGCTTTGTAGGATTCGGGAAATCCTTTGTCTCAACACCGTCTACGATGTAGCCTGTGCAGACAGGGATCTCATCGAGGTAACCGAGGCAGTCGATAGCCGTAAAAGCAACCTCAGTAGCACCCTGAACCTGGCAGCCGTAACGGGAAGCTACGCAGTCGAACCATCCCATACGACGCGGACGTCCTGTTGTGGCACCGTACTCACCTGCATCACCGCCGCGCTTACGGAGCTCGTCAGCCTCATCGCCGAAGATCTCGCTTACGAAAGCACCTGCACCTACTGCAGAGGAGTAAGCCTTAACAACTGTAACAACATCCTTGATCTCATACGGTGGGATACCTGCGCCGACAGCGCCGTAACCTGCGAGAGTGGATGAAGATGTAACCATAGGATAGATTCCGAGGTCAGGATCTTTCATGGAACCGAGCTGGCCCTCAAGAAGGATCTTCTTGCCGGACTTGATTGCATCATGCAGGAAGCTCTGTGTATTGCATACATAAGGAGCAACGATGTCAGCCCACTTGGATACTTCCTCGAAAAGTACATTTGCATCGATCGGATCTTTCTTATAAAGGTGAACGATGAGAGCATTCTTGATCTCGAGAACGCGCTCGATCTTTTCCTTCAGAGCTTCCTTGTTGAAAAGCTCGCCAACCTGGAAACCGATCTTAGCATATTTGTCAGAGTAGAAAGGAGCGATACCGGATTTTGTTGAACCGAAAGCCTTGCCGCCGAGTCTTTCTTCCTCATACTGATCGAAAAGGATGTGGTATGGCATTACGATCTGAGCTCTGTCGGAAACCTTGATCTGTGGCTCGATTCCTCTCTCCTTGAGGGAGTTGAGCTCCTCGATGAACTTAGGGATGTTAAATGCAACGCCGTTACCGATTATGTTCACGATGTTCTTATGGCAGACACCTGACGGCATCAAGTGAAGTGCGAATTTACCGTACTCATTGATGATCGTATGTCCTGCATTGGCACCGCCCTGAAAACGGATAACAATGTCTGATTCAGAAGCCAAAAGGTCTGTGATCTTACCCTTACCTTCGTCACCCCAGTTAGCTCCAACGATAGCTTTAACCATAAAAACCTCCAGTTGATGTTTATATTATGTGTTTCAAACCAAACGTCCGAATTATAATACATATATAAAAGGATTTCAATTTAATAAAGTGTCACAATAATTGCCGATTTTTGCCCGCTTAGCCGTTTAAGTATTCCAAAGCCTTGCTGAGGGCCAGATCCTCGACTTCACTTGATAATTCGGGAAGGACATAGTCTTCCCCATACTTGTTCTTGAGGGCAGTCTCAAGGAGAAGGTCTGTGACGGCGGCATTTTTCGGAAGGAAGCTTCCATGTGAATATGTACAGAAACAGTTCTTGTATCTTGCACCCTCAAAGCCGTCCTCGCCGTTATTTCCGGCTCCTCTGATGACCTTCATGAACGGCTTTACGTCCGGGCCCAGATGGGTTCTTCCGCTGTGGTTCTCAAAACCTGCGACCTTGACGGTCTTTCCGGAAGGAAGCTCGATCTCGTAGATCGTATCCTGGATGAATCTTTCCTTCTTGCCTTCAGTGTAAATATCTATGGCGCCCAGGCACTCCAGCTTGTTGCCGTCGTGCTCCAGGTAGTATTTTCCCAGCATCTGATAGCCGCCGCAGATACAAAGGAAGACCTTGCCGTCCTCAATCATGTTCTTGATGACAGGTCCCTTGACGTGGACCAGGTCGTCCTTGAGGATATTCTGCTCGTTATCCTGACCGCCTCCGAGGAAAGCGATGTCGATCTCGGAAGGATCAAGTTCGTCACCTATCGAGATCTCTTTTATGGTAACGTCGATGCCGCGGCGGACCGCTCTGGTATAGAGCGCGAGGACGTTTCCCCTGTCACCGTAGAGGTTCAGAAGGTCAGGATAAAAATGTCCGATCGTTAACTTAATATCACTCATATCCGTCCTCACTTCCAGAAATCCTTGATGCCGAGCTCACTTACGAGCCTTCCGCGAAGGTCCAGCATTGCGGTATAGTTCGGAAGAACGTATACGCAGCCGCCTTCTTCGCATTCTTCGACTGCTTTTTTGAGAAGCTTCACGGCATCAGCCATCGGCGCATATTCAATATCCTTCTGATCCTTGCCGCTGTAATTCACGCGAAGGAGCATGTCGCCGTACCTCTCGCCGGAGACATAGATCTTCTTCGGAAGCATCTCCACCTTGCTCTCAAAATCAACGTCCCAGATCCATGACACGTCCTTGCCGTCAGCAATGTTGCTGTTAAGAAGGAACATCAAAGACTTCGCGTCGTGTGCCTCCGATACGAATGACAGCGATCTGTCGAGGCCTGCCGGATTTTTGACAAGGAGTATGCAGAGTTTCTTTCCTCCCGGAAGGTCGATCTTCTCCATTCTTCCGAAAGCAGCCTTTACCTCGGAAGAAGCTTTGCAGGCCTTCTTGAACGGCTCTTCCCTGCCCTCGAGCTTTAACATCTCGGTTACCGCAGACACTGCGGCGCAGGTGTTGTAGAGATTGTGCATACCCGGGATCTTCAGGGACAGCGTCTCTTTTTCTTCACCCTTTTTTATCTCGAAAACATACCCTTCATCGGAAGGACTGTTCTTTAGATCATAGATAACTTCATAAGTGGTCTTCGGACTTTTAAAGCCGCAAGACGGGCAGTAAAAATCGCCCAGATGGCTGAAGCTCCTGGAGTTATATTCGTATCTTACCTTGCACTCAGGACAGTATACCGCGTCGCTTGATGCCTTGAGCACGCCTTTTCGAGAAGGATAGGTCTTATTGTTATAGGTCATGGAGTCCTTGCTCATGCCAAAGAAAAGGCTTCGGTCTTCCCTGCCCTTGCCGAGAGCCGCGACCAGCGAATCATCGCTGTTTAAGATGAGCTTCGCGGATGTTTTGTCGATACCCGAAGCGATGAGATCCCTGGTGTGTGTAAGTTCGCCGTAACGGTCGAGCTGATCCCTGAAAAGGTTGGTAACGACTGATATCTTCGGCTTCAATGAGCCCGCGATCTTGGCAAAAGCGGCCTCGTCTGTCTCGAGAACATAGATGGTCTTCCTATTGGTCTTCGGCTTCTCGCAGATAAGGGTCGTCGCGATGCCGGAAGCGAGGTTTGCTCCGGAAATATTGTTGATGACTTCATAATCGCCCAAAGACGCGATCATCTCGGAGATCATATGGGAAGTGGTGGTCTTGCCGTTGGTACCGGTAACCGTGATGATAAATTTGCCTTCTGCCGCTTTTTTTATGGCGTCAGGATCGAACTTGAGGGCTGTCTTGCCGGGAAGCGTCGTAGCACCTCTTCCCATCAGCCTTAAACCCAGTTTCACGGTCTTTGCCGCGAGTTTTGAAATTCCGAATCTCATCTTATGTTAATCCTCGCCCTCCAGGATATGACCTATTACGAGGATCCTCTTGGTTCCTTCCCCGGTGTAGGTACAGCTTACCAGAGTGATCTGCTTGCCCGTACCGTCATCACCGTCTACATAATCCTCCAGCTCGGAAGGATCGACGACTATCGTCTTATCAACTATATAGATATATTCCTTGCCGTCAAGCATCGTGATCTTAACTGTATCTCCGATCTTAACGTCTATGAGCTTATTAAAGAACATTCCCTCCACACGCATGTGGTGGCCCAAAAGGCAGCAGTTGCCGTCTTCGCCCGGGAGTACCGATGACTGGTGGTGGCCGATCCCGTAACGAAGGTCGATGACTGTATCGTTATCGAAAACAACGAAATGGCAGTCGATGGAATCGATGTCGATCATGCCGAGGACCGTAAGAGTCACGTCGTCAGGCATCTCGGCAAGGGCCGCCTCGATCTCGGCCTTGATAGCCTCTGCGTCGGCGCCTTCAGCGTAGATATCGTAATCTTCGCCGTTTACTTTGTTCGCATCCTTAGGAACGACGATCGTATACTCGGTAACATCAGGTCTTATGATGATCTCTTCGACCTGTTCAACCTGAGCTTCGACCTCTTTTTTGCGCATACGGTTCTTTATCGGGTCAATGAGAAGGAAGATGGCAGCCACAAGTGCGAACAGCAATGCCATTACAAGAAGAACATTACTGATGATCCTGTTCTTTTTTCTTCTTGCTTCCCTGTCGTATTTACGGCCGTTTTCGTCCACTCCGAAGAGTTTTGTACCTTTATAGTCTCCGTTCATCATTATCTCCGAAAAAATCCGATAAAATTGGAATTTGTAACATTATTATAATGCATTTCTGTGATATTATATGTTTACTTTTCACTTTTTTTGGAGGATGGGTTATGTCAATCTGGGATAATGCGCTTTCTATATTGGAATTAGATTCCCGAATCAACAAGGTAGTATTGGACAGCATCCTCAAAAAGATTAAGACAGTCAAAGAAGATGACGGCTTCATCGTTTTATCCTGCCGCGACGAATACTCCATGAGCATCGCCAAGGAAAAGACCATGACCAATTATATTGAAGGCGCCATCAGGACCGTTACCGATAAGCCTTACAAAGTAAGCTTCGTTATCGAAGGCGACGAGAAAGCTCTCACGACTTCGACTATCGCCGAGCGTAAGGTCCAGGAAAAGACCAAGATAACCAACGTTTCTTCTCAGACAAACCTAAGTGATCTTTATACATTCGAAAACTTCGTCGTAGGTAACTGTAACCGCTTCGCACAGGCTGCCAGCGTCAGAGTTGCGGATAAGCCGGGCCAGACACAATATAATCCACTGTACCTCTGGGGTAACTCCGGTCTCGGAAAGACTCACCTCATGCAGGCCATAGGTAACAGGATCGTCCAGAACTATCCTAATAAGAGAGTTATCTACACTACCTGTGAGAATTTTACCAACGAATATATCTCCACTATCAAGAGCAAGGATTACGATTCATTCAGAAATCTCTACAGAAACGTGGATGTCCTTATGATCGACGATATCCAGTTCCTTATCGGAAAAGAAGGTGTTCAGGAAGAGTTCTTCAATACTTTCGAGAGCCTTATCAATTCCGGCAAGCAGATCGTAATCACATCGGATAAAGCACCAAACAACCTGGTATCACTTGATGAGCGACTTACTTCACGTTTCCAGAACGGATACACGATGGACGTTCAGCCGCCGGACTTTGAGACACGTAAGGCGATCCTTCTTTCTAAACTCGAGATAGATTCCATCCAGGTATCTGATGAAGTCCTTAATTATATCTGCGAAAACGCTACCAGCAACATCCGTCAGATCAACGGAGCATGCAATATCCTCGCATCATTCTTTGCTCTTTCAAACGAAGTCGTACAGCTCTCACAGGTCGAATCGATGCTTCATAATTTCATCTCACCTAAAAAAGCTCAACAGGCTACTCCTGAGCTCATCATGTCCGTTGTTTCACAGTACTACGGTATAAGTGTGGATAAGATGAAGTCTAAGGTAAGGAGCAAGGAAGTCTTAACTGCAAGAAGTGTTGCAATGTATATGTTAAGAGAGCTTCTTGATATGCAGCTTAACAAGATCGGTCAGTTCTTCGGCGGAAGAGATCATTCAACCGTTATCAATTCATTCAATAAAGTAAGTAATGATGACGATCTTTTGAGAGATGTTGAAGAGATAAAGAAAAGTCTCGGTCTTGAAGGTTATCAACTTTAAGTGTTGATAAGTTGATAATAACTTGTGATATGCATGTTGATAATATGTGGATATTTAACACTGTTAAAAACCCCGTTTTTATCAACATGAAAGATCCGGGTTTTCCACACGTTTTCGAGAGGACATAATGACTATATCTCTAGGCTTATACGTGTTATCAACATTATCGTCACCCATAATAGAAATACTAATAGAAAATTTATATTGATACAAAAAAGAATTCATTTTCGAGCCTTAATAAAGTATAATATTACGGTAAAGTTATTATATGAAAGGCGGATAAAGTTAAGATGAAGTTTAATTGCAGCAAGAACAGTCTTGATTCTGCTATCTCCATAGTTCAGAAGGCTGTTAAGACGAATACCACAGTTCCGATCCTTGACGGTATTCTCATTCAGGCTGAAGGATCTTCCGTTAAGCTCACAGGTTATGACCTGGAGACAGGTATTGAAGCAGATGTTGATTCCGATGTTTCCGCAGACGGATCGGTTGTAGTTAATTCAAAGATCTTCGGTGAGATCGTAAGAAAGCTTCCTGAGGATATGGTTACCATCAAGACTGATGATAATTTCCAGCTATCCATCGAGAGCGGATCCACCGTATTTAATATCAGAGGTAAATCTGCCGAGAGTTATCCTAAGATCCCTGTTATCGGCAACAATAACAAGATCATACTTCCGCAGGCAATGCTCAAGAAGATGATCAGCAAGACTATCTTCGCAGTATCAAAGGACGATACGAGACAATCACTTACCGGATGCTATATCGAGAGCAACGGCAGAGATATCACGATGGTTGCCATCGACGGTTTCAGGATGGCTCTCCGTAAGACATATGCAGGCGAAGAGTTCCCTACCATGAATTACATCATTCCGGGTAAGGCACTGAATGAAGCAGCTAAGATCTTTGACGATAAGACAGAGGATGAGGAAGTTATCATCTATTCTTCCGAGAATCACCTCCTCTTTGATATCGGTCACGTAAGGATCGTCAGCAGACTCATCAAAGGTCCGTTTGTTGCTTATAATTCCATCATCCAGAAGAATCCTAAGTCAGTCATGACAATAAGCAAGAAGGCTTTGCTCGATGCTGTTGAGCGTGCTTCCCTTATCATCCTTAACGACGAGAGAAGATGTCCTGTTCAGCTTTACATGAACGAGAGCGGAACAGTTCTTACAGTTGCGGCTAATACTGACTGCGGTACTTTGAGAGAAGATGTTGAGTCCAATCTCACAGGTGAAAAGATCGATATCGACTTTAACGCACGCTATATCATTGATGCTCTTAAGAACATCGATGAGGAGAACATCAAGATCGAGTTCAACGGCGGTAACGGTCCTTGTATCATCACTCCTGTGGAAGGCGATGACTTTGTATATCTGATCCTTCCTATCAGAAGATGATAATAAGATCCATACATCTTAAAAACTTCAGAAATTACAGAAGGCTTGACCTGGACGTCGGGCCTTCTGTTAATATTATTTACGGTTTTAACGCTCAGGGTAAGACCAATATCATCGAGGCAATAAATGTCTGTTCGTGTCTTTCTTCACACAGGACCCCTAAGGACAGAGATCTCATAACTTTTAAGGAAAACGAGTACGAGATTAAAATTGATTTATCGGACCCTGAAGATAACTATAAGACCGATCTTTCTGTCTCTTATCTTACCGAAAAGTCTGAAGAAAACAGCACTTCTGCCCCGAAAAGGATCCTGAAACAAGATTCTATGCAGATCTCCAAGATAGCTTCATATCTCGGGATCTGTAACACTGTTATCTTCGCTCCCGAGGACTTAAATCTTATTAAAGGAGCTCCTTCCGTACGTCGAAAATTTCTTAATCTCATCATAAGCAAGACATCACCTACGTATTTTGATCTATTGAACAAATATAATCGTCTCATCGGACAGAAAAATGCCAGTTTAAAATCCTTCAGAGGCGGTCCGGCAAATGATGAGACAATGGATTTCTGGGATTATCCCCTGGCTGATATCTCTTCTGAGATCATCCTATACCGTTACAGGTATTCCCTGCTCCTTGATAAGTTCTCATCAAGGCACCATCTGGATATTTCCGAGGAAAAAGAGAACCTCAAGATCAGCTATTCAACGATACAAGGCTCTATAGAGCTCATAAATGCGTTTCTCGAAGAAAATGCATTATTTGATGCGTTTATAAACGGAAGCGCTGAGAGGGGCATTTACGCGCGAATTAAGGGTATACTGAGTGAACACCTCTACAGTAAGTTCAAAGGAATGCGTCAGAGCGACTCTGAGAGGGGAATTACGGGCATAGGGATCCACAAGGATGATCTGGAAATAACGTTGAACGATATGTCCATGAAGATCTATTCATCCCAGGGACAGCAAAGATCCGCTGCACTATCCCTTAAGCTCTCGGAACTTGATATCATACGCGATTTCTGCAGGTCCTCCCCTATCCTTCTTCTGGACGACGTATTCTCCGAACTGGACGCCAAGCGCCGTGTAAGCCTTATTTCCGGCATGGTCAACGCCCAGATATTCATTACCTGTACCGAACGTGAATATATCGAAAAAGAGCTCGGAACGCTTGTTGACGGCGCTTCCCTGCCCCGTTATTTCCACGTGGAAAACGGTACTGTAACACCCGAATAAAAATTTAATATTATAATAAGCATATTATGATATAATATTGTGGTATGCACGAGAAGTGTGCGCGGAGGTAATATCATGTATGTTCACTTGGGAGGAGATGTTTCCGTTATCGATTCGGATATAACGGCGATAATCAATCTCGAGACAAGTCTTCCGTCCGATGAGGATATGAACAACTTCATCAGGGCTGAGGAAGACGGAAACAGGCTTCAATATATTGAGGGAGATCTTCCGAAATCTCTGGTCCTTACGACCGATAAAACATATGTTTCCTCAATGTCTGTATCTGTCCTTTTAAAAAGACTTACATCTGTGGATCTTACTGAAAATACCTGAATTAACATTGTTACAAATGCCCTGTTATCAGTGGTTTTAATAGTTTTTGAGAGGAATGACGTAAAATGGACGAAAAAAATGAAAACCAGCCTATTAGCGGCGAAGTAGACCAGTATTTTCAGCCTGTAGAAGGCGGAGATGACGACGAACTTCGTAACCTGGCGGAGAACCCGAGAGCCCTCACCGAGGACTACAAGGAAGAGATGGATGACATCGCTGCAGCTTCCGCAGGTCAGGACGAATTCGACACATCCAACTCCAGCGACTATGACGAGAGCGACATCCAGGTCCTCGAAGGACTCGAAGCTGTTCGTAAGCGTCCGGGTATGTACATCGGTGATACTACACCGAGAGGTCTCCACCACTGTGTTTATGAGATCGTTGCCAATTCAGTTGACGAGGCTCTTGCAGGTCGTTGTGACACGATCTTTTTGACAGTCGAAAAAGACGGATCCGTTACAGTAAAAGATAACGGTTCAGGTATTCCTGTAGGAGAACATCCTAAGATGCACATCCCTACCGTTGAAGTTGTTCATACGGTACTTCATGCCGGCGGTAAATTCGGCGGCGGAGCATACAGCGTTTCCGGTGGTCTTCACGGAGTTGGTGCTTCCGTTGTTAACGCTCTTTCTGAGCATATGAAGGTTCAGGTCCGCCGTGACGGAAATATCTACGAGATCGAATTTGAGCGCGGAAAGACTACAGTTCCGCTTCATATCGTAGGAAAATGCGATGTTTCCGACACAGGAACGACCACAAACTTCTACCCTGACAGTCAGATATTTGATGATATTACATTTGATTTTTCATCAATGATCTCTCGTTATCGTGAGATGGCTTTCCTCAACAGGGAGGTTACCATTGAATTGTGCGATGACAGAGGAGAAACACCGAATAATGTTCATTTGCACTATGACGGCGGTATCATTTCATTCGTTGAGTATCTGAACAGACATAAGGAAGCTCTTCATAATCCGCCGATCTATATGGCTACCCGTTCAGGAGATTGCTTTGTAGAGATAGCTTTGCAGTATAACGATTCTTATCAGGAAAACGTATACAGCTATGCAAATAACATTGCTACAGTCGAAGGCGGTACGCACCTTACGGGCTTTAGAGCCGCAATGACCCGTGTAGTTAATAACTATGCAAGAAAGTACAAATTCCTTAAGGATAACGATGCTAAGCTTCAGCCTGAGGATACCAGAGAAGGTCTTTCAGCTATTATCTCCGTTAAGCTTCCTGAACCTCAGTTCGAAGGTCAGACAAAATCCAAACTCGGTAATGCAGAGATCAGATCTCTTGTTGAGAATGCCGTAGCTGATAAGTTTATGATCTTCCTTGAAGAGAATCCGGATATATCCAAGATAATCATGGATAAATGTCTCTCAGCTTCCAGAGCACGTGATGCAGCTAAGAAAGCTCGAGAGATGACAAGAAGAAAGAACGTACTCGAGGGTAACTCTCTTCCCGGTAAACTTGCAGATTGTCAGTCTTCTGAGGCAGAGTTCTGTGAGATCTTTATTGTTGAGGGTGACTCCGCAGGAGGGTCCGCAAAGCAGGGAAGAGAGCGTAAATATCAGGCTATCCTCCCGCTTTGGGGTAAGATGCTCAACGTTGAGAAAGCCCGTATCGATAAGGTTTTCAGTAATGAGAAGCTTCAGCCTGTTGTTATGGCTCTCGGTGCTGGAATCGGTGATGATTTTGATGAGACAAAGCTTCGTTATCATAAAGTTATCATCATGGCTGATGCCGATGTCGACGGTTCACATATCAGAACGCTTCTTTTGACTTTCTTCTTCAGATATCTCCGTCCGCTCGTAGATAACGGATATGTATATATCGCTTGTCCGCCACTCTACAAAGTATATAAGGGTGAAGAAGCTTACTACGCTTACGAAGATTCTGAGATCGAGGCTATTAAAGAACAGACAGGATGGACAAATCCTTCTATCCAGCGTTACAAAGGTCTTGGTGAGATGAGTTCCGAACAGCTCTGGGATACGACAATGAATCCTTCAACCAGAAAGCTTAAGAGAGTAACTCTCGAGGATGCACAGGCTGCTGACGAGACATTTACACTTCTCATGGGCGATCAGGTTGAACCACGTAAGATGTTTATCCAGGAGAACGCTAAGCACGCTAATATTGATAACTGATATTCAGTAAACGTTTATAATGAAGAAGGACCCTCGTACGATGTGCGGGGGTTTTTCTTATTGTTCCACGTGGAACAATTGAATGAAAAGATGACAATTGAACCAAAATGTTCCACGTGGAACAATTCATATCTGTAAAGATAATGAAATATAATATGTGAATTAGAATGATATAGTATTATTATGATTTAAATAGTAAAGGGGACAATATATGACTCACATCATTTCTATCGTTAATCAGAAGGGTGGAGTCGGTAAAACGACTACTGCCGTCAATTTGTGTGCCTTTCTGGGTAAAAAACGTAAGAAAGTGCTCATGATCGACTTGGATCCTCAGGGAAATGCTACAAGTGGTCTCGGAATCGACAAAGGTAATCTCGAGAATACGATCTACGACGTATTGGTAAATGAAGTACCTATGTCTGAAGTAGCATGTGAATCTGCAGCTAAGAATGTAGATATCTGTCCGACCAATATCAATCTTGCCGGTGCAGAGGTTGAATTGGTATCTGCTATGTCCAGAGAACAGATCCTGAAGAATGCTATAGCAGAAGTTGAAGAGAACTACGATTACATTATCATCGATTGTCCGCCTTCATTGGGCCTTCTTACTATTAACGCACTTACGGCAGCTAATGGTGTTATAGTTCCTATCCAGGGTGAGTATTATGCTCTCGAAGGTCTTACCCAGCTTATCGATACCATCAATATAGTTAAGAAGAAACTTAATCCGAAGATAGGAATCCTGGGTGTTGTACTTACTATGTTTGACAGACGTACACAACTCACCAGACAGGTAAAAGATGAGGTAGATAAGTACTTCGGAGATAAGGTTTTTAAGACCTTCATCCCACGTAACGTAAGACTTGCCGAAGCGCCTAGCCACGGGCTTCCGATCTGTGAGTATGACGATAAGTCAAAGGGTGCAAAAGCATACGAAGCTTTAACAAAAGAAGTTATCAACAGGACAAAATAATATATAGACGGTCATCTATATGAAAGGAGTATGACATGGCAGCAAACAAGGGACTTGGTAAAGGCTTAGGAGCTCTTCTTTCATCAGAAGGAATTCCTGAGAGCACAAAGGATTCAGTTGTAGAACTTAAGATTAACGATATATCTCCAAACGAGGGTCAGCCGCGTAAAGTCTTCAATGAGGAAATGCTCAATGAACTGGCAGCTTCCATCAAGGAAAACGGCGTCATCCAGCCAATCATCGTCCAGAAGAAGGGAACAGGCTACAGGATCGTAGCAGGTGAGAGAAGATGGCGTGCATCAAGGCTTGCAGGACTTAAAGTGATCCCTGCTATCGTAAGGGAACTTACGGACCTTCAGACCATGGAGCAGGCTCTTATCGAAAATATTCAAAGAGAAGACTTAAATCCGATCGAAGAAGCATACGCCATGCATAACCTTCTTAAGGCACATAAGATGTCTCAGGAGCAGCTAGCGAAAAAGCTCGGTAAACCGAGAGCTACGATCGCCAATATGATCAGACTTATCAACATCGATGAGGCTCTTCAGGACTACGTTGCAAACGGTGAATTAAGCGTAGGTCACGCAAAGGTTTTGCTCGGTCTTAAATCAGGTGAGGAACAGCGTAAGATCGCTGACGTTATCATGACTAAGGATCTTAACGTAAGACAGACTGAGGAGTACATAAAAAGACTTTCCGAAGACAAGACATCCACACCTAAAAAGGTACCGATGAACGAAGGGCTCAAGCTTTCCACAAAAGAGACAGAGACAAGACTTAAGAAGGTTCTCGGATCCAAGGTTAAGATCAAGCTTTCAGACGTTACGACAGGTAAGGGAAAACTTGTGATCGACTATAAAAACTATGAGGATCTCGACCGTCTTATTGGTCTTATCGAACAGTAAAAATATCTGATGGGGATGTTCCACGAACATCCCCATTTTTTAATGCTATAATATACGGCAGGATAGGGAGGGATACTATGACTATTGAATCAAAAAAGATAAGTAAGGATTACATTGAAGAATTTCTTAACACGGGAGTATCTGTTGCCAAGATAAAAGCAGATCCCAAAAAGCCGATCGACAACTGGTTTTCGAGACTTACAATATGGATTACATTCGTAACTGTTTGGATCGTTGCTGTTCTAGGTGTGTTGGGATTTTTCGGATACTGTATAGTAACCAAGAGTGCACCTGTTACTTTCTACATTCTCGGTGCGGCTTTGTTGATCTTGTTCGGTATGTTGATCATTCTGCTCATGAAGAACGTAAAGCTTTTGAAGATGCTGAAGAGCAAGCGTAAAGAATACATGACTTCAGAGCGCAATGTGGTCTACAAGATCAGCGAAGAGGAATTCGAATATGAGGACATCGGAAAGCAGAAGATATCATTCGCATGGCCGGAAGTCGATTTCATTCTTATTCGCGAAAAAGGAAGCTACGTCATTCCGAAGGATACGTCAAAGATGGCTTTCATCGGTGTACCGAACGAGAACGGAAAAACACTTAAAGATTATCTTGTGGAACAGAAGATAAACGTAAAGATAATCAAGTCCAGATAACAACGCATCAAAATACGCGCTTAAATGCCTCTTATTTGCGTCAGAACATAAAAAAAGACATGTGATATACTTCATGTTGTGAGAGCCTCAGAGGGCCAAATAGGAAAGGGAAAAGGGAATATATATGAGCAAGAAGAAAAAAGTCCTCCTGATCGTCATTCCGATCATACTTATCATCGTACTGGTCATCGCACCTTTGGCAATAAGTTTTGGTCTTTATCAGTCCGTTTTCGGAATAAGATACACATCTAATCCGACTCAGCTCAGAAAACTCGAATACTTTTCGGGCCTTCAAAGAGACAGATACGAGATCAAATCTGATGACGGCCAGACTTTGGTAGGTTACAACTACTACTTCGAGGACAAGGAAGACATCAAGGGCGTCGTCATCTTCTCACACGGAATCGGCGGCGGCGGACATAACTCCTACATGGATTTTCTTTATTCCCTGGCACAGCATGACTATTACGTTTTCGCGTATGATGCGACAGGAAATGACGAGAGCGAAGGCGACTCCGTAGAGGGCCTTCCGCAGGGCGTCATCGACCTTGATCACGTAATTTCTTTTGTGGAACAGCAGGATGAGTTCAAAGATCTTCCGATCGGTCTCATGGGCCACAGCTGGGGCGGATACTGTATTGCCAGTGTCCTTAACGAGCATCCCGAAGTCGAGTGTGTCGTAAGCTTTGCAGGCTTTTCGAAGTCATCAGATCTTCTGGAAGCTCAGGGCAAGGAGATGGTAGGTCCTGTCATCTACGCATTCCTGCCTTACATGAATCTCATGGAACGAGTCAAGTTTGGTAATTACGCCTCCCAGACCGGTCTCGAGGGCTTTGAGAAGGCTAATGCCAAGGTTCTTATCTTCCACGGCGGCAAGGACGACACCGTTCCAAAGGACTACGGCTACGACCTCTACTACGAGAAATTCGCCAACGATCCTAACTTCGAATTCGTCTTCGCCGAGAACCTCGGACACAATAACATCCTCGGCGAAAGTAACATGGTCAAGGCCATCAATTTCTTCGAAGAGAATCTTAACAAGTCTTGATCATCATATTACTCCTGCTCGAAAACCCTTGGTACAAGGCAACTTCGAGCTGCTGTATTGACATTCTCGTACATTTTATTATAATAACAAGGCACAATTTAAGGAGCTGTATCGAAGTGGTCATAACGAGGCGGTCTTGAAATGTTCCAGATAACGGAGCGGCTCATCCATCTCAAACCTTTACACAATAAGGGTTTACAGACTTTTCGATAATTGCGTTAGTTGCATTTCTTGCACGTTTTTCTTGCAAATGTGCTTGAGAATAAAATAGAATAGATATACGGAGATGTATCGAAGTGGTCATAACGAGGCGGTCTTGAAAACCGTTTGTCCGCAAGGGCACGTGGGTTCGAATCCCACCGTCTCCGCCATGAAAACCCTTGAAACTACTGCGTTTCGAGGGTTTTTGCTTTGCCGAAAATGCGGTTCGAATTCGCGCCTTTTTTGGCAATTTCCATGCAAGAAAAGATTTTTCTTGCATGAAATGACCCGTTTGCAACATCAAATTCTTAACGCTTTTCCCAATACTGCAGCCGATGTGAGCTTGGATTTATACTCGGAATGACTGTATATATTGGACGTTGTTCCGATGTCACTATGGCCTAACCACTCTTGAATCATCTTCATCGGTACATCGTTTGCAAACATAAGGCTTGCACAGCTGTGTCTCAGATCGTGAAATCTTATGATTCTCATGTCGTTATCCTTCAGAACCTTCTTGAAGTTCGCCGTGATGGTATCCGGTTTATAGATATCACCGATGGGATTAACAAAGACATAATCCTCGTATTTGCGATTGTACGACTTTCCGCAGAGCTTCTTGTTACGCTTTTGCTTCTCGCGATGCGCTATCAATTCTTCCTTTATCTCTTTGAGAAGAGGTAGTGTACGAAGACTTGATTTGGTCTTAGCTCTATCAGCTGCTACCAATGTTTGCTTGCCGTCGATAGTTGTAGAAGTAACGATATGCTTGATGGTTATAGTGTTATTCTCGAAGTCGATCGCATCCCACTTAAGCCCAAGCACTTCGCTTCGTCTCAACCCGTAAAAGGCAGTTACCTTTATGAGCAATCCCAGCGGATGCTTCTTTGTCACTTCAAAGAGGTGATTAAGTTCATCCTCAGTGTAGTGATCGGCAACATACTTATTACACTTTGGCAATTCAACCCTGTCAGCCGGATTGGATGGAATAACATCCAACCTTACCAGATATTTCAGTGCCTTATGGATCACGCAGTGATAATGGTGCACTGTTCTTGGGGATACATCAGCTAATTCTTTGTTGTAATAGGTTTGCAGATGTCTTGGTTGAAGATCCTCTACTTTTACTCCAAGCTTTCTGAAGTAAGGAGCAACGCCTTTCTTAACAATGGTACTGTATGATCCGAATGTTGTTTTCTCTACGGTCTTACGGGTCGTCTCGAGCCATGTTTCCATATAGTCGGCAAACAACATATTCCTCGACAGATCTGATTCGTTCTGTAAGTCCACAGGGGGAACATAGGTCTGTCGATAGTGCAACAATAGATCCTCTGCACGCCGTTTGTTACCGCGTTCCGGTAAGTTGGTCGGGATCCAAGGTTGTTTTCTTTTACCTTGTGAGTCCATGTAACTAAGGACCACATAGTAATATCCATTCTTGATTTGTAGGTGACCTGCTAACATTAATTTTCCTCCTTTATTTGCAGAAGTCACCCAGGGATATAGTCACAATTATATGCCCTGGGCTTTATATCTTCAATTGTCCTATGCTGATTAAGCGGCAAGAATATAGTTAATAACATTGATCTTCGGAATACGGAAAGCATTACCGATCTTGATCGCATTTATCGAACCGTCGTTGATCAGGTCATATGCTTTGTGCTTGCTTACACCAAGCATATGACGGAGTTCGTTGATGCTTAGTAGATCCGGATATTCCGTAAACATAACCTTATAAAGTTCGCTGATTTCAGCTTTTGTCATCGCATTACCTCCTTATGATGTGTTGTCCTCGCGCGTGCACGCGTCGTACGTACGCACGTAGAAAGCAAGAAAGCTTTCTTTGTTCATTTCGTATTTGGTTAAGTAAATCTAATTAGTTAATCGTTATTCCGTTAGTCTATTATTACCGGCCTTATTTACCGTCGCCGTAAAATACGTCGCCCGTTTCACCTATTTGCGTTCCTCCTACATAGGTTAAGTACATGTATGTGGATCCTTGGTGACGGGAACTGCTTCGGCAATATAAGTCACATCATCGAACTTTCCGTTCTTATCCCTGTGATAGGTTCTGGTAAGGTATCCGTACTTCTCGAGTTCCTGGGCTGCTTTACCGATAGCTCCGCGTGATTCCTTCAGAACGGTCGCAAAGCCGCTTATCGAGCACTCCCAGGTCGGAGCACAGCTGCAGATATAGGAGTAGAGTCCTTTTGCCTTCAAAGACAATCTCTTGTCTCTCAGGCACTCTACCGGGACTTTTGTGAAGGGGATGTTTTCTTTTGTATTAAGCATTTTGATTTCCTCCTGTAAGTTTATTCAAGTTCATGTGTTTTCCTTTTGTGTTCTGCCGGACGTTCATAGATGCTTCTTACGGCGATCACTTTATCCTGAAGTGATCTCTCACGTCTCTTGATCTCTGAAAGCTCTTCGTACTCTTCATTCTTTTTATGTGCGAGCTCGTGGATCCTGGCGGCGGTCTTCTTTTCAGATGGCACCGGTTTGCCGTTCAAAAGCTTCTTGAGTTCTCTTGTAGCCGCTTCATAAAGAATGATCTCGGATTCATGCTTGGCGCGGAATTTGGGTTTGTTCCGTGCGTTCATGAATTCCAAGTATGTCTTCTTGTTGGCGTGACGTTGTTTGGTAAGTCTTAAGATCTCCTTGGCCTTCTTAAGTTCCGCGACCGTCTCGGCATGAACTTCTTTCTTGGAAAGATAATCTTCGTGTGTGGCGGTATAGAGGGCTTCAAGTTCTTCAGAAGATTCGATGTGATTCTCCTGGCAGAAGGCGAGAGAAGAGGCCATATCTTTCAGGCTTCTGATTTTTGCGCTCTGAGAGGCGTAGGGACGCGTCTGTTCGTTCACAATGAACTGCAACTGCATGATGAGTCCCGGAGTCGTTACAGGGGCCTTCTGAGCGGTTGTAAGCTTATCCTGAAGATATTTCTCTATAGATTCTTTCTCAAAGTCCGTTCCGAGCATTCTTGCTCTGATCGGTTTTGCACGATTGGCAGGGAGGTAGCTTATGCGACCTCTGCTCTCGCCGACGAGGATCCCGTAAGAACCGAGGAGCTTCTGACAGAAGTCGTCATAGTTCTTTGAATCTTCCAGGACAGCCTTTATTTGCCTTCTGAGGATCGCGTTGCCAGTCTCATATACCGTCTTAGTCGGACGCTGACCGGAAGCTGCTTTGGCAGCATTCTCTGCATCGAGCTTTGCCTGACCTCTGCGCTGTGCCCAGTATTCACGATCCGTGATCCTGACACGTGCGGGGGAAAGAAGATCTACCTGATAGAGGTTCTCTCGCTGGCACATCTCCATGACCGAAGTCTTGAAGTATCTCATGAAGTCATCCGTGGCATGATGCTTGATTCCGGCTTTATTGTCACCGGGAAGGATCATGAAGTCCTCACGTGGAACATTAAGCTTGCGTACGCTGTTCAGGACGATATGGCAGTGAATGTTACCAGCTCCGTTATGTCCGTCACGGTGAGTGCATACGATAACCTGATGCCCGGGGAATGCTTTTCTTGCAAGTTCCATACCGAGCTCCTGAGCTTTCTCCGGTGTCAGTCCATTCTCGTCACGGTCGTCAGGATCGAAGCTTACGATGTAGTGATGAGCTTTGACTTCTTTCATTTCTTTATTCTTCTTGAAGGCAGCATTAGTTGCCTCACATTCCTTGTCGAAGGTCTGCGGATCACAGTTGATGCCGTCGATCAGGTAGAAGTCGCGTTCCATCATGAAGCCGTTCTCATCGAGGATCGGCTTGTTGGTAAACTCGTTATGCTGCATCGTGAGATATTCATAAGCGGCACCGTAATTGGCGTTATGGATGTTTATGTGTTTAACTGTTGCCACGGTATTCTCCTGTTATCTCGTTTAGATCCTTTCTCATTTTTCTTAGTTCCCGGATGTTGTCTGTAATCTCCTTTTTGAGTTCGTCGCTCCATCTCACTCCGGAGTTAAGATGGTGGGCGATCTGATTTAAATTACTCGCGACATTCGACAGGTTAGCGAATATCTTGAGTATCTCTTTTGAGTTAAAAACGATCTCATACTTGATCGTCGGAGTTTTACCGCTGATAAGTTTTCTTATATAAGCGGCATAGGTCATGTCCGACTTCCGAGCAAAAGAGTCAAGAAGCTCGAATTCCGTTTCCGTTAATCGGATCGTTATGCGGTGATCCTTGACCGGAAGTCCTGATTGCTTGTAACGTGTCATAAAAATCTCCTTTCTCTGATGAACTTGATTCATCAGTAGTTGTGAGCCCTGCGGTTGCGAGCTTTGTAACGGTGTTACCGTTCTCGACGAGGGTCTGGGGAGCGAAATCCCCTGCAAGATGCATTGGTAGAAAAACTCGAAAATCGAGGTTTGTCAGCCAATGAGAATCTTGCTCTACATAAACAAGAGGACCCTCTACTTATAAAAGAGGGGACATCTGAATCTGTATTTTGGAAAAAACATCTGAAAGACTTTTCCTCCTACTTAATGGTGTGGAGAAAAAGTAGACAGTTTTGAAACAATCAACTGTATATTTCCTCCTACTTAAAGCAGTGGACGGAAATCGGTCCAGTGGTAGAAAAAATAAATTGCTAATGCTCATTTGATAGAACCTCCTACTATAAGCTGGGGGACACTTAAGACGGATTGGTCGAAATTTTTTTCAAAAATGTCTCCTACTTAAAGCTGGGGTATATTTTTATATGAGTGGTAACCACTATTTCAAAAATTCAGAGGAAAACACTATTCTGCACAAACGCGGAATTGTTATTTGCGCAAAAATAAAACCGGCTCGATGGCCGGTTTAACAGTCTTTTTTTATATGTGTTGTTAGTTTTATCTTAATAATCTATAACGACAAAGTGCTTTAATTTCTTCACGAGGTACACCAATTCGTTCCAAGACTGAAAAATAGACTATTGATTGAATATAGAATGCGGTCTCGGTAACAGGAGAAGCCAATAAGGCGGTACCTCTATGCGTCACATCGTTTCTGTATTTGACCAATCCCTTAATTGAGTTCTCGTCGATTCTTATATTGGAATCGTTAACAAGTAATAATTCTTCTGCATACTTGTTGCAGAGATAAGTAATTCTATCGCGTAAGGATAGTGACCAATTATCAACGCTTGATACAAGAGAATTATATGAGCTATCTGGAAAATCAGGATTCGTTTTTCTAAAGTTACTTAAATCTTCTCTGACTGTCTTTTTTATCGAAGACAATAGTTCGTCGTTTTCTCGTTTGTCCTTACTGGTAAGAGTATACTCAGCCTCCAAAGCGGAACATATTTCCTTGACTTTACTTGGAGAAATAAAATATAAATCTTTATCGTTTTCAGGAAGAAAACTTATTATCGGGGCTAACGGTGATTTGTCGTCTAAAAAGAGTTTTATAAGATTCGGAAAAGAATCTTTTAGGTCAGCTACACAAATATTGGTTTGCCAAGCTTTTAGTGCAATGTTTTTTTCGTCTCTTATGAAGACCTCTCCAACACTATCCTTCAGACCAGTATACTGTTCTGAGTCTTTAAGAAGATATATCCGATCAAATCCTACATTCTTACGAAAACACATAAACGATAATGTTTTCTTAATTGCACTGTAGTACTTAATGATGTCATTAAGCTTCTTCGATGTATCAAATGTCATAGTCAACGTTACATCGGTATTATTTAATGAATTTCCTGATTGATCATGGCTGATGGAAATCCCAGACTCAATTGAGATGTATATTTTTTCGCCATCTATTTCAATCTCGTACGACATATTGTCATTCTTAATTCTTGCCTCAAGTTTCCCGGGATCAAAATCTAGTCTATCAGCGCGGAATATATTACTGAGTGATCCACCAACAAAAGAAATGCCGATATAATCGTTAAAATCCTGATTCATAATGTTTCCTTTCGAAACAATATATGATCCAGTATTTAACTTTTGAGTCTGATGTACTTTTATACAACTGTCTCCTGCATAGATAGCAATTTTGAAATTATCATGAGTTCTACCAAATATATATCCATCTGTATTGGGAAGAATTATGGGATCTGATGGACAACCCATTTCGTAAATCGAATCTGACATAAAAGTGAAGAGGAAATCATCCTTATTAACAGTAAATAATATAGGTCTATCTGTATTGTCTATAACACCAGTAAGCATATAATCCCCCTTGTTTTACTATTCTTACGCAACTCTCGCATTATCATTGATACTATCTATAACCCTTCGGATTCCCATCCAGATATTCAGATCTGTGAATATTTCTACCACGCTTCCTTGATCTGTGAACGGGGATTCCTGAAGTACAGATAGATCCTTCATCATACCGTTATGAACAATATACTCGACTATCTGGTTTACAAAATAGATCTGACGACTATCAAGATCATTGCTCTCAAGATACTCGGAGAATGCTGCCTTGGCTGCATTCATATCAAGTCCTACAATCTCACGAACAAGTTCACCGAGAGGCTTGGAACCATATTCTTGCTCATACTCTTCCTTAGTTCCGAGATCTGACCAAAGTACCTGTTCCAAAACCTCAATATCGCCATGAGACAACGGTATATTGGACTTCAGCTTCTTTATGACTTCATTATCCTGATGCTCGCGGATATAATACTCTGCCTTCGCTTTATAGTTCTTCAGGTCATCATTATCCAATTCCGATTCATTCCATGAGACATCAAGAATATCATCATCGAAATTAGTATCATAACGAAGATGTTTCTTCGGAATATATTTCATGAGACCACGCAGATTCTCTCTAATCTCCTCGAACTCGATCACACCACACTCCGTAATATAGTCCGTATGAAGAATCTTATCTATCAACTCGGACTGCACCTTTATCTCCGGTATGTTGGCCACACTTGCAATACCACTAACACGTTTATACAGATCACTTCGAGCTCGACCATATTTCTTACCTGCAAGATATGCAAGTTCGATGCCATACATGAGTGCATCGAAGCGCACAGCGCTCGCCTCGTCGTCGTTAGGCAATATTAACGGTGCTAATTCTTCGCGGACGAGCAAAGTATCTGCATATGTCAGTGTTTGATAATTAGCTTCTGTAGAATACAGATCAACATACTTCAGATGCTGTCTAACGGCGAAATTCTCACGCGGGAGTTCTTGAACTTTGCCGGTCATCGCTTCTACTAATGCCTTACGGTAAGCAATAAACCTCTCTTCCTGGTAAGCAAGATCCTGCAGCTTATATGTAATCTCGAACTGAAGATTAAAGATTGCTCCCTGAAGCGCAATCATATTAGCTGTCGGTTTGCCCTTGCTCATACGGAAAAACTCAAAGTTTCCGCAGAAGTCGAAAATATAGAACTTGCTCTTATCTTCACCATCAATTAGTCCGGGGCACAATCTTGTTCCACGGCCTATCATCTGCCAGAATTTGGCGTAACTCATTACTTTTTTGAAAAACACAAGATTCAAAACTTCTGGCACATCAATACCAGTATCCATCATATCTACGGAAATCGCTATCTGAGGCAACTTGTTGGGCTCAGAGAACTCATCTATCAATGTCTGTGCATAATTAATTCTGTTATCAATAACCTGAGCAAAACCATTCAGATGAGGATAATCCTTGTTGAAGATCTCAAGTATCTTCTCCGCATGATCATGATTCTTGGCAAAGATAATCGTCTTTCCGAGTTTCTGACCATAATCAATCTTGATACCGTCTTTCATTACAGTATGGAGGACCTGTCGAATCGTATCTTCATTGAAGACCCATGCATTCAAAGCAGATGAGCCAATCGCTTCCGGCAATTCTCCATCTTCCATTTCAAAAGTGTCCTCATAGATAGCCTTATCTTCTTCAGAAAGATCGTCATAAACGATTCCTTGCTCTATAAACTTCAGCTTCGTCTCTACAGAAAGGAAGTCTACAAGATATCCATCATTTACAGCTTGAGCAAGCTCATATCCATATGTCGGAACGCCCTGCTCAAGATCGAAGATCTCGTAGGTATTCTTATCAATGTCATCCTTCGGTGTAGCGGTAAGTCCAACAAGCGGAGCGTCAAAGTAGGTAAAGATATCTCTGTATTTGTTATATATGGATCTATGCGCCTCATCGCATATTACAAGATCAAAGTGTCCGCTGGTAAAAAGCTTCTGATTCTCTACTTTAACAGAGTCAATACAATTCATCATCGTCTGATATGTCGAGAAGACGCAGTGTGCATTATAGTTATCTTTCTCTTCACAAAGATTAGTCACAGACAAGGAAGAGTAGTTATTTACAAAAGCTCTCTTCGCCTGCGTAACAAGCGATGTTCTATCTGCCAGGAAAAGGATATTCTTTACCCAACCTGCGTCGAGAAGCACATGACACAGTTCTATTACAGTTCGAGTCTTGCCGGATCCTGTTGCCATAACAAGGAGAGCCTTCCGTCGATTCTTCTTATCGAAACTATCGCACACAGCCTTAATTGCCGCTTCCTGATAATATCTTCCGGCGATATTCTTATCTACATTAACATGAGCAAGAGATGTCCTCATCCTTCTGAGATTGAACATCTTCTCCAGATCGGCCTTGGAATAGATGCACGCTACCTTTCTTTCAGGGTACTGCCCATCTATGATCCTTGTATCAAAGCCATTTGTAAGGAATATGCATGGTCTTCTTTTATACTTCTTCTCAATAATATCCGCATAGAGTTTTGCCTGCTGGCGACCCTTTGATACATCAACACAAGTCCTCTTGGCTTCGATAACGGCGAGAGGTTTATGTGCATTATCAAAAAGAACATAATCCGCAAACCCTACTTCCGATTTGTTCGGCATTCCCGGAAGTTCAAGCTCATTGATCCAGTCTGACCCTTCTTTCCATCCTGCATCTATGAGCATTGCATCGATATATATCTTACGAGTCTTATACTCGGAAAGATCTAAAGGCTTCGGGACATATGTCTCAAGCTGCTCTTCACGACGAGAAGTCAACTCTTTCCGCAAAGCAGAATTCTCTGCAATCAATTCTTTTATATCTACATCCGGAAACTCAGTTTCGAGCTTTGTATCTTCATCTTTTACAAGTAACGTTTTATTAAAGGAATGTTCTTCATACTGATCTGCATAACAATAACATACGAAGTCAAAGAAAATCTGCAAATTCTCAAGACATAGAATAGCTTGCTCCTCTGTAATCTTCTTTCCGGAATGTGCAGCGTTATTACCCATCTTACGTATGAAGTCCATGCGCTTCATAAGGTCATCATCTATAATGTCGCGGAATTCTTCCGTACTCATGAGGCTTATCAAGTTGTCCTGGTACGGCATCTGAAGTGAACTATCTACGGAATACATCCATTTGATTGCAAACTCCATCGCCCTGCGACAATTGATAATACAAGAGGTAGGATCAATATACAGAATCTTCTCAGCCGCAATTGCCACATCAGAGAACGTGTTGAATTTCGGTTCTTTTTTCAAATAATCGAAGTTGGTCATATGACTACCTCCTTGCCAGCAAACACTTTGTTGATTGTATCGTTTACAATGCTTTGTTTAAATCTACAGAGAATCCCATTTCTCGAAGTTCCTTAAGCACCTGAATCTGCCATATAGAATTGTCTGTGTAGACAACCCCCGACAAATCGCTAGGCATTTCGATATCCCTATTTGCCAATATCACAACATTTTTTCTTCCAAGTTTGCCGATAAAATATCCTGCCTCGAACACAACATTTTGACGAGCTCGATGTTTTAAATCGTCTTCTTTTTTAGCTTTTCCAAGATCATCCTCTGTAAATAAGCATATGGCCGCCTTCACATCACTATACTTTTCAAATTTTTCTATTATTGTTGCGCCCAGATTGGCTTGTTCAGATAAAATAACCGGTTCTATTCCTTGTTTTTCTAATGTTCTCGCCATTGATTGTCGCAATTCACCATCATGCCCATGAACAACAAAAACTCTGTTATTTGGGTTTCCTATCTTTTTGTCCACACCGATATGTTGTGCACGACTATCATCTCCTGATTGCATTTCTTCCAAATACACTTCGAAGATGGCCTTTGTTTTCCTCAGTCCATCTGCACACGCCTCAACCCAATCACTGTCTGGTGTATCCAAAGTCCAAACAAGCAAACCGAAAGAAGTGCTGGTGAAATCGTTATATTCATCCCCTTCATGATAATATGATTTCAAAAATCGCTCCACTTTCTTCTGCCACTTGACAAACTCTATATCGGAACTGGATACACGATGAATTATCAATACATCAATTTCATCATATAAAGCTTTTAATTGCTCGTATGCCTGCATATTCATTATTCTCCTATCCAAAATACTCTTGCATTAAACTATCAAATAATGTCTGTGTTTCAGTTAAAGCCTTCTGAATAACAACTTTTGATTTGTCGACTTGTTTTACTAACAGCTCAAACTCATTTTGCAATTCAATTGGGGGAATTGGAAATGGATATGCTTTTAGTTTATCCATCTGAATTCCATCCTGACCAGCAGTTCGTTGTGACATACCTTCAAGATAATTCAGCAAACAATCCTGCTTAAGAAACCATCGAACAAACTCTCTATTTCCCATCTTTGGCGTTGCCTTCATAAGTGCAACATTAAACGAACCTTCAATCCCCTGAAGTATCTGAAAAATAGGAGGTCCATATCGCCCTATCATAATGTCTTCTGCCGTACAGAATCTTTTTGCTAATGATTTTGGAATATAGGTAATGTATTTGTCTGTCTTATAATCTCGAATCTGAATCAATCTAATATTATCTTCTTTTGGTTCATACTCGAAATACTTCTTATCAGGCTGACTACCTCCTTGAAACTCAACCACTTCATCCATCCGATATACAGGGAAGTTCTTCTGATTTAACACTGGATCACCAAAGAGCTCGACAAATCGGGCTTTGATGAGGTTGTCCAATTCCTCTAATTCCTTTTTTCGAAGTTTTATGATTTCACTAAGTTTTTCAAGGTTGACGACCGCCCGTTCCTGATCAACTACATCAGGAACATTAATTTCTATGTTACCTACTATACCTTTTGAGATTTCCTTAAAAGTAGCACCTCTTCCCAAAGAATTAAGGAACGCTGTGTTCCCCTTCAAAAACCAGTAAAGATACTTATTATTAATCTTGTCAGAACAAATAAGATTCTTAAATCCTTGATTACAATACATTTCGCAACCGGCAATTGCTACTTTTCCAATAGGCGCTCTGGAAGAAAGAATTACTGTTCCTGCCGGGAAAGGAGTAAGACCCGTCTTTTTTACACCCAGCTCAGAAAGTTTTCTTGCGCTGTCCTCAATAATGTATGAATCATCTGTAAGCTCTGCTGGAGTGATCCATTTAATATCTCCATTCCAATATTCCTCGACACTTGTCTTGGGAGTGCTTCCAGAAACAATTTCACATATTTCTTCAAGTTTATATTTCATCAATCATCCCTACAAATCTCAATTTTGAGATTATCCTTTCTGTCAATCTGCACTTAGTGCTGTAAGATAATTAATAAAAGCACAACACGCAACCAACATAAACTTAGCTTCTTCAAAAGTCGAAGAAGATCCCCCAATATTCCTGGCATGACGTATTCCGCTTGCATCCGAAGTATACCCATATAAGGTATTAAAGGCAGACTTTAATGCACTATGTATTACCACACCATTGTCTTCTAGTTTTTTCAGCATTTTACCCAGAGTTGCATCACTTCCTTTCGCTCCGGTAAAAATCTCACAAACCGCTTCTACAGCACTTATGCTTTCCTTTATTGAATTCTCAAAGTCTGGATGCTCTCTATCCGCAAGTAATTGATTTGCCTTTGATATATGATCATAGACGGGTTGGTATTCTGTGCTTAATGCCTCTTGAATAGTTTCAATTTCGTGTTTATCACTTATTGGCACTATTATTCCATCAACAAATCGGTATCCAACATATTCTTTTTCAAAGCACTTATTTGCTGACTCAAAAACAGATTCAGAATTGTAAGTCTTGGAATATACATCATAGTATTCATATCCGATTCTCTTTTTAAGATAACCGTCCCAATATTGAATCAAAGCTTCAATCAGCGTGAGCACATCATCATAAGAATCATTCAGAATCGTGTTGCCAATCTGCTGAATGGTCTTATCATCATCGTAATTCTTCCGCGCATCAATAGGCTGCGAATACACTGTCCCAATCACGTACTTTAGGAACTCCTGAACATCAGAATCACCGTATGACCTATATCCAAAAATATCAGCATAATGAGTGCTTACCATATTCTGCAATTGTATGCGTGTTCTTTTGTCAAAGTCCTTCAACTGAATTGATGTATTCTCCGGCTTTATGGCATTTCTGTCTGAAAATCCACCCCTCATGCTTACTTTCATGTTTTTCACCTCGCACACCCGTTTACTTCACTTATTAAGAAGTTTTTCCAATTCATCCATCTCTACCGCTATCTGCTTTTCAATATCTCTAATACTTGCCATGATCTCAGATGTTGGCGGATATACTACCGGTACATACTCGACTTCCTTGTACTTGTTGATCGAGAGATCATAATCGTTGTCAGCAATTTCCTGCTTTGATACTATGAACGACTTTTCTGTACGCTTTCTGTCCATCTCGGCATCAAGATTCTTAAATCGGTTAATGATATCCGGAATATCATTGTCCTTGATCTCTGCACGCTTATCATCAAGACTGAAACCGTCGGCTGTCATATCATAAAACCATACATTATCCGTGCCGCCATGACCGGTCTTGGTAAAGATAAGTATTCCGGTAGATACTCCGGCATATGGCTTAAACACACCTGAAGGCATTGAGATGACTGCCTCAAGCCTTTGGTTCTCTATAATTTCTTTTCGAATAGCCTTATGAGCATTGGACGATCCGAAGAGTACTCCATCCGGTACGATACATGCACATCTTCCACCGACCTTAAGCATTCTTACAAACAGAGCCAGGAAGAGTAATTCCGTCTTCTTTGTCTTGCACATTTTCTGCAGATCCGTTGATACCGTATCAGCATCGAGATTCCCCTTGAACGGAGGATTTGCAAGGATAAGCGAATACATATCTTTATCCGGATTCTGATCGGATAGACTATCCCTATACTCAATGAACGGATTATCTACACCATGAGTCATCATGTTCATGGCACCAATGCGGAGCATTGTTCTGTCCATATCATATCCATGGAACATATCATTCATGAAGTGATTTCTGTTCTGTTTATCAAGAAGAACTTCTTTCTTATACTTTTCTCTGAGATAGTCGCCGCTCGTAACAAGAAATCCGGATGTTCCGCAAGCAGGATCACAGATAGAATCAGTCGGCTTTGGATCCATCATCTCGACCATCATGCGAATGATATGTCTCGGGGTTCTGAACTGACCATTTACACCGGACTGCGAAATTTTAGAGAGTAAATATTCATACACATCTCCACGGATATCCGTCTGATGAAGTTCTTCCATCATGGAATAGATCTCATCCATAGCATCTACGATCTTGGAGAGCATAAGTGGTGTGTTCACTTTGAAGATAGCATCATCCATATATTTACTATATGCAGAATTCTTATCCCCATGAAGATTTTTAATAAATGGGAATACCCATTCCTGAACGAAAGAATACATTTTCTGCGCCGGGAAATCATGGAATGTGGACCACTTAAGCTGATTTCCATCAACCTTACGATCTCCGATCTCAACTTCATCCGCGAAGATACTCTTGTAAGGGAGACCAAGCATCGCTGCCTCTTTCGCTCTAAGATTATCCGTATCATCGAGATCTCTGATGAACATCAGATACGTCATCTGCTCAACGACATCGAGAGGATTGGTGATACCTCCATTCCAGAATATCTCCCATAAACTATCGATCTTATTACCAAGTTCTCCGGTCATAATCGAACTCCTTTACTCTTTATCTCTGTTCCAAACATACTTCGTATATCTGCCGCCACCGATCTTTATGATCTTCTCCGATGACAACAGATCTGACAACGCTCTTTCAACGGTAATACG
>JAILPW010000063.1:0-24486 GCA_024699245.1 Clostridia bacterium
GTCCATGAGTCTATGAGCAGAACTGTCTCAGGATCATCAAGCGGAACAAAATACTGATATCTGAGATTGCCTTTTTCAGCACGAATCGCATCCGCTATTCCGGACTTTTCCATCTCTTCGGCAAATGCTCTTGCACTTCCATTCTTTCCTTTGTAATAAAGATTTACCGTTATCATATCCCACCATCCTGCTGATTATGTCGTCTAACGCTTCAATTATACAAGATTACGATTATTCCGTTATTCAGTCTTCTCATACTTATCCAACGGAAAGAGCTCGAAATCGACTGTTTTGCCATTTTCTCCGGCCTGTCCCATAAGGAAGTGGTCACCATCCTTGGCGATGTCATACATGGTTAATGAGACTTCCCGTGTAACGGGGGCACTCCCGTCGCCATAGTCGACAGTAATGTAATAATCTTCAGAATACCCGCTTTCATCGTCATGGTGAGTGTCAATATACCGTTTAGTAACAGTGACATCTATGGCAGTGATCTTCGCATTCTCAGGTAACGGTATGCGGAACGGTTCAAAAGCCTTTTCATCTATCTTAAGTCCGATTATGGTAATTGGCACGAGAAGGATCGCAGCAATGATGCTGAGTAAACTCAGCTTTTTCTTCTGCCTGGCGAAGAGAATTGCTTGTGTGATACACTCACCGCCCGTAAAGAAAAGTGAGAATATAAACATTACCTCGCAGATCATTAACCAAAAATTGACCCTTTCCTGATCTTCCGCGAAGTAGAGCTTGTATTCTTTCATAAGAAAGGCTTGAGTGAGGATCGTTTTACCGGTTTCAGGATTGACGTTATCTTCTTTCAGCGCATCATATTCCGCTATGATCTCCTGCTGGCGGGCTTCGGAATTCCCTCCCAGATTCGTAGTAACGATATTTATTGAAATTACGATTAGGACGATAAAAAACACCACATCTGCCAATTTCGTAAGATTCTTAAGAGCGATGGCGCTTCCCGGCTTTTCTGTAAAAGACGGAGTGTCCGGTGTCTTATCAAAAGACTTCTTAAGAATTTTGATTATAATGCTCCCGTAGATAATCAAGGGTACGATTATTACAAGCAAGCATATGATTACGCATTTTATTCTTGCGATGTCAGCTGCCATATATCTCCTTTCCAGTCTTCCTTAATTCTGTTCTGCATTAATATTCTGTTTCCGTCCTCTATAAGGCACAAAACAGTCAGTTCAACATTTTCAGTACTATGTCCCATATTGATTGCCTTCCATTCCCTTAACTATTCATAACCATATCTCTGGTTTCCTTGTTGCCAATAAACGGATGCAGGTTCATGCACCAGTCACCTTCTATAAAGGAAGTGCCGGAATTTGAATCCGCGATATAGGTTCCTACCGTCGTTTTGCCAATTCCCATTAGCCCGTTAATAACAATTACATTCATTCGTACTTAATTCATGATTTTACTCTGTATACCAATTAAACTGATCTGCCATGTCTCCGGATAACAAGAACGTTTCTATCACTTTCCAAACACCGGCTTTATCATCAGTTATATTGATGTTAGTATTCTTTCCAGCCAAAATAAAATGACTGATTTGCCAAAACCATTGTATCATAAGAAACAGGAGGTTTTCGTTACATGGCCAGGAAGAACAAACAACACAGCAAACAATTCAAACTTGATGCTGTACAGTATGTCAAAGATCATCCGGATCTGACCCAGGTTGAATGTGCAAAGAACTGAACAAGAACTGACTGAGATTAAGATTCTTGTGATATTATCGAAGAATAAAATGAAAAACAGAATAAGGGTGAAATTAATGAAACACACAAAAACGATCGCGGGCGTTGTTCTCGCAGCAGTTCTCGCAGCTTCTTTTACCGGGTGCGGCAGATTAATAACTGACGTCTCATCAATACTTGAAGAAACGTATGAGATAAGTTATGCGGGTGAGAGATCACAGATGGAACGCTCTGAAGATATGATGGATGACATCATCTCATGTATCAACAACAATGACAAGAAAGGTCTTAAGAGTTTGTTCTCTGAAGTAGCCATAGATAGAGCCGACACGCTCGATGACGATCTCGATTACCTTTTGGAGAATTACGATGATATTAAGGCAGAAGGAGAGATCAGTTGCAGTGCTTACGGCCAGGGCGGTGATCAGGGTTGGTTTTATCTGTCCTGCTATTGTGACGTAGAGACTTCTCAGGGCACGATGAGACTTTCCTGGGAGGATTGCCCGCGCAAAGTTGATGAGAGGTCTTGCGAAGGATTATATTCTCTCGCCGTCATGGATATAACCGAGATATTTTATAAGACAGCCGGTGTTTATAAGCCGGAACTTAAGAACTATATGATCAAAGGAAGAGCTTTCGTTGACGCTGACGGTGTCAGATTCCATGAAGAGATCGAATACGTAAGAGATTGTCTCTCGGATGAATGCTTCGAAGATCACGACGAGGAAGAACTCCTTGCTCTGGAGTGGTTTCTGGCATCTAACCCTGTTGCCAATTATCTGAAATGGGCAAAGGAATCCGAAGATACCGTCTATGTCTTTATCGAGATGTACCTCAACCATCACTCTGTAGTTCTGTGTGCAGGCTACGATAAAGAAAACCCTGATAAGATAACACATATATCCTTGGTCGATTGCGATAAGGACAGCACACCGCCCGCTGATACACCTTCAAGTGATAAGATAATCAAAGCCGGATTAGGAGATGTTCTTGATATATACACGGAACTTTACGACTGAGGAAACCATTTAGCGGAAAAGATAACAGTTGTTTTCGATAATACGAAGAAAGAAATATAGGAGGAAAACCCGCATGGATATTTCTGGTGAGATCGATCATCGCGATGGAGCACTGCAGCATCTACGGCAGTAAATTAGCAGGATTACATGAACTTCGCGCTTTTGCGGCAGCCGGTATATTTGATAAGGCCAAAGCCGTGATCACAGGCCCTTTGGACGAAGACAGCAGAGATACAATGCTTAAGGTTATACGTAAGGAAGTAAGAAGACCTGATCTGATCATATTCGAAAACGTGGATTACATTCACAGAACCCCGATGACCATACATCCCACAGGGGCACTGATGGAGATAGATTGTGATGCTCTAAGGAAAAAATACTCGAATCGGGTGTAGCTGAATAAATCATATCGGAGTTTTTGGCAGGAGGGAGTATGGGAATAGGTCATAAGATTATAGTTCTGGGATGTTCCGGAAGCGGCAAGAGTGCTTTTTCAAGGAAACTTCAGGAAGTTACAGGATTACCCTTGGTTCATCTTGATAATATATGGTGGAGATCTGACAAGTCACATATTTCAAGAGCGGAGTTTGATCAGAAGCTGGATGAAATATTACAAGGTGATCAATGGATCGTTGATGGAGATTTCAGCAGAACATATGAGGTGAGATTTAAAGCTTGTGATACGATAATCTTTCTGGATTATAGTCTTGATGAATGCATGAACGGGATCAAAGAGCGCGTCGGGAAAGAACGTACTGATGCTCCTTGGATAGAACAAAGTCTTGATCCTGAACTGGTAAGATTAGTTGAGGATTATGAGAAAGAAAACCGTCCGCTCGTATTATCTCTGATAGAAAAATATTCTCGGAAAAATACTTTTGTCTTCAAATCCCGTCCTGAAGCGGACGAGTGGTTGAAAATCAGCAGCAAGCATGACTAAGCAGGAGGGAATAATAAATGTCAGGAAAAAGGCTGAAGAAGAGCAGTTTAAAGAGATCTGCCGGGCTTACGGCAGCTGTTTTGAGCATTTTGCTATTAACTTCATGCGGAACAGTCGCTGAGAGTTCCGGCGTTTATTCGGAGTCTGAAGAAACTGCTGGTACTAAACAGACATCTGAAACAGAAGAAATTGTCAGTACTAAACAGGCACCTGAATCAGCAGATACCATGATCAGGGCTGATTCCCAGTTGGAGCTTATCTTGGAAAAATATGATGATCTGTATAGCGATTTTCTTACTGATGATTCTATCCTGCCGATAACGGTATGTGCCGTTGCTGATCTGAACCATAACGGAAGGCTGGAAGTGCTCCTTACAGCATGTCTGGGTACCGGAGCTTATTCCTATACTAAAGTATACGAGATCTCGGAAGATTATACTGATCTGGTTAATCTGGAATATAAAAATAGTGGGACGAATGACGGCGACGGTTCAGGAGATTTTTACAACTTGGCCGAACCCGGCATCATGGTATATGACTGCTACAAAAAAGATAATGAGTATTACTATCTGATAAGTGACTATGCAAGTTCGGGATGGTCTGATAAATACATTGGATTCTATTCTTACACATTCGGCGATGCGGTCGTTGAAGATTATATAGGCGGGGCTGCGATCAGCGTTAATGACGATGACAAAACGATCCAGACTTGGCTCTACGATTCTTCTTTCGAGAGACTTAAGACCATTGAAGAATACGAAACTCAAGTAAACGGATACTGGTCCGGGTATGAAAAGCAGAAACAATGTGAGGTTAAGTGGTTCGCCTTTTCTGATGCAGAAGGGTTTGCCGCCAACATAAAAGATTCATGGGAAGCATTTAACCCGGATTCTGAATTGTCTTCCGGTATCACCTATGACTTCAAGTCTTTCTTTGACAGTATCTATGGTGGTGAATACGAATACATGATCCAGGAAGAATGAGTAGAAGCATAGATCCTGAAGAATATAACGCAGGATGCGGAAACTGTCGTTGATATTTGGGAGTATGCCAAAAGTCTTCTTTTCGAAAAAAAGATATCTTGATATGGTTTAGATTTGAATTATGATCATGGAATTAATTGAAGGGATTGATAACATATGAGAGATTTTGATGGAGATGCGATATTCGCGAAGTATCAGAAACTTAAGAAAGATCTTATTGATGATTATGTTCCGGACATAAACATCGCCCGTGGCGATACGCATTATGCGCCTGCTTCTGATGTGCTGGACGACCGGCTGAGCCGAGTTATCTCGCCGAATCTGGAGAAGGGGAAACTTTTGAGGACGAGAGAATATAAGAAGATACCTTCCAATGCCAATAAGGATCTTTATCAGGAATTGGTCTATGACACGGAGGGAAAACTTCATCATGGGGCGTTCTACCTTGGAGATCATAGTTTTATTATTCCAAGTGTCAGCTCAACGTATGTCAGTTTCTATGTAAACCGCAGCCTCAGACTGGATTATGTGCTGCGTCAGCGCAAAGAAGAGATCCTCGGGTATGAACCGGTAATCGCGGAATGGTGCGAATATGATGAGCAGGACCGTCTGATCAGTGTAGAGCGTTTTAAAAGAAGTGAGAATGATCCTAATGGCATCGTCGTTAATGCTGAATATTATGATTACGCCGGCGGGGTCTTGTCGCATATCGATCGTTTTGAAGAATATGATTCGCATCCGAAGCAATCCATGATAAATATGGTGACCTCCTTGTATCCTGATCTGATCTTTAATCCCAAAGTTGTCGAATACGATCTTACTCGTGAAGCAGACGGCGTTTTGGTGACCATCAGGAAGTATCAGAGCAAGAGCCAAGTCTATACATTCACCAAGAGTATTTCCGGCAAGGAAGCACTTCGAATGACAGAAAGCGGCATATTGCTCGTGTGATCTTGCTCGAAAACTCCCTATTTCTTCTTCAGTATGGCGATCGCTGCATAATGCTTTACAAAAAACTCATCAGGAACATCAGCAAGAAGAACCCTGTGTTCCTTGTCCCAACGTGCAAGTGTCTCTGCCTGTAGGGAAGCGCCGACGCCCCTGCAGGCGATCATACGGCCGTGCCAGGATTCTCTGGTAAACGGAACATCAATGTCATACTCATCGTGGTATTCCAATTCGAAATGATCATACATGACATCGGGAATATATATGGGATGCCTGGTCTCGCCCCCGCCGCTCCAATCAGGGTTATACTTCAGGACCAGCTCTTCGCTCTTTCCTGCTATCTCGTCTTCGAAGGGCAGCCACGCCATATAAAGGATAACTATCCTGCCGTCTTTTTTGAGAATGCGCGAAAACTCCGGGGCGACCTTCTCGTGATCGAAGTACCAGAAGCACTGGCAGGCCGTGATCACGTCAAATGTTCCGGAAGGGAAATCGATCTTCTCGGCGGAAACAGTCCTGAAGTCGATATCCATTCCCGCATCAGTGGCCAGGCGCTTAGCCTGCTTTATCTGCTCGGGAGAAATGTCGGTACCGATCCATTCGGCACCGTATCTGTACATATTGCGCGGCAATACACCCGTACCCGTGCCGAGATCCAGTACTTTCTGACCTTTTACGCAAAGGCCTCTGTCTATAACTTTCCGATAGAATTCCTCAGGATAGATATCCCTGTATTTAGCGTAGTATTCAGATGTCTTTCCCCAGTCAAAAGCTTTGCCCGAATCTATCCTGTTATCCTTTATCTCCATATATGTCTCCTTTTTTCTACTGACTAGGATTATAATTCCTTACAGATATCAGTTCAATTATGCCTCACATTCACATGAATGCATCATCTAAGGAGAATACATGAGAGATACATCTTGTAGCTGTACCGAGATCAAGTGCAATAAGATCAACAGCATATACGAAGCTAAGACTCTTGAAGAGATTTTTGAAGCAGAAGGTAACGCTTATAAATGCATAAGTAGCTCAGGGGACAAGAAAATATATATGTGCAGCAAGTGTAATCGGGAATGGTTATTCCAACGTCCTGATTTCCCGGCTTTGGGAGAGATATATCTGCTGAAGACCGAAGTAGTACTGAATGAAGTGATGGAAGATTACTTATCCAAGTTTTCTCCTTCAAAATGGAATGATGAGGTTAACTGTTCTCCCAGAGTCAGTGTCAGGGATAACTTTTTAAGGCAAGACGAAAACATAACGTATGTTATCGTGCGCCTCGTTGGGCGGGATTGTTATGATCCATGGATCGATAGTCCGATAGATGAACTTAACGGATACACGCCAAGAGAGCTTGCAGCAGATCACATTGGCATAAACGTGCTTAAAAGTTATCTCATTGATAAGTCCGGACGCTAGTATTAGATCAACAGAAATCTTACCGTGGGGTATTTTGAGTTATGGCAAAAAAGAAAAGAGAACACATAGTATTCGACCAAATGTTAAAGCAGAAAAAGAGCATTTCTTTCTCGAAAACAATAAACAACGTTCCGAATAAGCAGAAAAAGAAGACCAATGAAAGCGGCAGGTAATACGTAATATGACATATTTCGTTGAAGGTATACAGGGAAGCGGTAAGAGCACTCTTATAAAGCTCTTATCAAAGAAATGTCCGGACCAAAAGGTTCTTGAAGAAGGCGACTATTCTCCGGTAGAACTTGCATGGTGCGCGTATATGAGCATGGAAGACTATAAGGTTGCTCTTGAAAAGTTCCCTTCTTTGAAACAGGAGATAGAAGCAAAGACTCATTTTGAAGATGATCATGCGGTAGTCTGTTATACAAAGATCCGAACAGATGACCATAGCTTTTATCAGGCATTCGAGAAGTACGAGATATATAACGGCCGTGTGTCCTTAGAGCAGTTCAAGGACATTGTCTTAAAGCGTTACAGCAGCTGGGACGGCGAGCCGTTAATAACGGAATGTGCTCTTTTTCAAAATATCGTGGAGGACATGATACTGTTTCGTGATATGTCGGACGAGGCGATCATCGACTTTTACAGGGACATCAAAAGTGCATTAGGTGATAATAAGATCCATATTGCTTATCTTAAGACAAGACCGGATGATATCCGAAGAAATCTTGAGACAGCACGTCGTGACAGGGTCGATGATAACGGAAATGAAGTCTGGTTCACGATGCTTTGCGACTATTTTGACAACAGTCCTCATGCGGTAAGAAACGGTCTTAAGGGCGAAGACGGCTTAGTCAGACACTGGATCCACAGACAAGATCTCGAACTTAGGATATGTGAAGAATTGTTCCCGGACTGCTGCACGGTACTTCCTTCGAAATCGTATGAGAAGAAGGATATTGATAAGTTGTTTAGATAGAATGATCCCGGGTGTGCTATACTCAACTGGTGGGCAAAGAGCATAACTATAAGAAAAAGGTCGTCCGTAAACCGGAACCTAAACCAAAGAAAAACAAAAAAGGAACGAACTACCTGGAAAAGGAAGCGCGTTACCTTACCCGTAACTATACGAACAAACTCATCCGCCAACAGATCGAGAATGACAATTTTTGCTTTTTTTTATACATCCTCTTGTTGGTGGTCGCCGCCGTCCTCGTATTTGTTGTCGGAGGCGAAGGCGGTCATGTCTTTGGTCTTACCATCGCAGTTATTGTCTTTATACTCATGATAATATCAGGCACGTTCAATATGCCTAAGCACATAAGACCCGCCTGCAGCGGCAGGAGATACACGCCTCAGGAGATCGATGCGATGGCAAATGATCCCGATACTTCTTGGAATGAGATCATTCGTGCATTCGTAACGCCTACGACTCTGATCGGGATCAACAAGGGAATTACCGTAGTCGATTATGATGACATCGAGTCTGTTTATTCTCGAAAAAGATGGCACTCGGAAAGAGTGACCACGATCGACAGCGATGCCCGAAGATTCGGTAAGGTCTCTACTCATTACGTCGGCCATCAAAAATACCGTAATCGTCTGGAGTGGTATACCTATGTTATCCGCATAAAGACTCATTCCGGTAAGAGATTGACCCTTACGGAAACAGTATATGAAGATGCTTGTGAGGTACTTAACGCGATCGTTGCGGAAAAGCGTGGTGAGTATGGATCTCATACTTAATAGCTTGAGAGTGAAACTCCCGCAAAAAAGTCCGAGCCACACGGCTCGGACTCTTGATAACCGATAACTTAACAACCTTTATCAAGGAGTATATATACTGAACGGCTCTTCTTCGCCCTCCAGTTTCTCCGTCTCATGGTATTTTCCCGAATCGAAGTAGGGACCTTCTGCGCTGAGCTTGATTATCTCTATTTCCGGAGCCGGATAGTTGGTTTTATTGATAAGATTCTTTTTCATAAGCCCTCCTTAATTGAAAGTCCCGCGGTAGAAGACAAATCTGTAGATCAGCATGGTCCTTGCCAGCTCCTTCATATTATAGCTGGCCGTGTCGGATTGCAACTTGGCGAGCAGGTAATATGTCATATCTGCATAGCAATGGGAACAGTAATCCTGATTATAAGCTATAGTGTCATCGAACCCTGCCTCATAAGCATAAAGATTGCCGTAGTCCTTCGGCATGTTGATGGTATACACACCGTTTCCGTGATCTACTGCTTCGTAAGGGATAAATACCGTATCGTAATTCGAATCATAATCCCAATCTCCGAAAACCGGCGTAACGCCGTCTTTGACGTGGATATAGATCTTTACCGTAGGCTGGCTTCCGAAGATTCCGCTCATACTGTAGATCTTGATCTTGTTATCCTTTATGGTAGCGGTAATGGTCGAACTGTAATCCTGATACTTATCTTCAACGTTCACGCTGTCGACCTCTGCGAGAAGATCCAGGTTCTCGTCAAGAGCATAGATGATCTGATCGTCCATCCTGAAATCGAAGTACCTCTGGCAGGCATTGGCGTAGATTACCAGAGCCGCAACCCTCTTATCCGCACCTGAAGGGTACTTTAATGGATTTCTGATAATGGCTCTTGCGTAGTCTTCCAGCGAGAAACCGCTGGCCTCAACGATATCGTCACCCTGATAAGATGCCTTGAAGACGAGCGGTACCGTCATGTCCGTCGGGTCATAAGGGAAGATGAAGCTTACCGTCTTGCCGTTCGAGACGACATTTCCCGGGCCACATTCAATTGCCTCGCTGCCCCTGGCGTAGAATTCCGTCTGATCAGGACCGAGTGAAGCCCACCAGTCTTCGTCATACTTATAATCTTCTTCCCTGTTCGGGATATAGATCGTCATCTTGACCTTGAGGTCGTAATCCTCGACCATGAGTGAGAATCCCTGGAGGAAAGCCACCTGGTCATCTTCCATTTTCTCGATCATCCTGAGGGACTTATAATACCCGCCGGAATTCTTATCGTATCCGAAGATATCACAGTCAGGATCGTCAGAGACGATATAGTTAATTGTCTCGTCGTTGAAGGCGTATCCGCTGTAGGTGTCTAATGCCACGATATCCATAGCTTCATATGAATACCTGGATACTCCGATCTTAGGATCTGCATCGTCCATAAAAGTACTCGAGAAGTTGATGATGTCCCTTGTATTGTTATTAGGGAAATAGATATTGCTCGGTCTGTTGTCTCCGCAGGTGTTGCCTATGACTCTGGCCTCAGGAGACCATCCCGAATCAACCGCGTATTTGCTGACCATCGTTGATCCGCAGTAGATACCGCCGCCGCCGGTCGTAGCGCTCTTATCCGCGATACATACGTTGTTTGTGATGGTGCAGTCTGACAGTTTGATATCTGCGTCAGTTCCGCCCATGCAGATAGCTCCGCCCCTCGTCTGTGCAACGTTATCGGTTATATCGGCATTCCAGCAATCGATGTGTTTCTCTGAATAGATGGCGCCGCCTTCATCGGCGTAGCAGTTCCTGATGGTGGTGGTGCAAAGGGAGACATCTCCTCCATATACGGTGTCTCCATAATAACTCTCGGTCGTATAGCCGTAGCAACAGAAAGCGCCGCCCTTCGGAGCTGAGAAGTTCTGTATGGTAACGTAATTACTCGAATACGATCCGCAATCCACGAGCGTTATGGCGCTGTGACCTGTGGGATCATAGGAGGTACTGTTACCCTGCAATGTAACGTCGTTGAGGAATAAGCTTACGCCGCTTGCGTATTTATCTCCGCCGGCCAGGAACAAAGGAGCACCATTAGCCGAGTAAATGGTTCCGTTGCCTCCCATAAGTGCGAAATATGAAGTATCCTCACCCTTTGCCGGAGTGGACTTAAAAAAGTACTCACTGCTGTCGGCAGGATTGTACGTGATTTTATGGCCATACATCCTGAAGGTTGTATTGTAATCGGAACCTGCATCCAGACCCTTGGTAATGGTGATATCCTCGCCCAGCCAGAATTCGGAGTTGTTTTCCATCCATTTTTTGCCCGGGAGACTTCCGCCGCATAAGTTGTCGACCGCATCCTGGTCAAGGTACTTATAGACCATATACTCTGAATGGTACTTATACCATCCGTCTTCATCCAGCTCGAAAACTTTTCCGTCGATCTCCTTCGTATCGTCTGCAATAACCTTGCCTGATGATACAAAGCAAAGGACACCTGCCAACGCAAGCATCGACACGATGCTCACAAATATCTTAGAAGTTTTATTTATCATAACTCCTCCTGGAAAAAACGCGTACGCAACCAACACTCGAGATAATTTTATCACCGGTAGAGTCGATAGTCACTTCGGACCATATATATAAAATAACAAGGGATATCTTGTCAGATTCAACAAATCAGGATCAGCGCCCGGTCTTGCAGACGGAGGGTGGATCATTATCCGAATAGGTACGGCGCTTGAGCTAATGTCTAATGATATAATGGATACAGATCTTATATGAAGCTATGAAAGCAGACGGCTCAGACCACTATAAATGTCATTTGGACTGATTTGGATACTCTGAAGATTTGACACATTTCACGTTTTGTGTAATTAATTTTCCTGGTAATTTCAATTACTAATAATATAAAAAAGGAGACACAAAAAATGAAATTTGTGAATAAGGGATTACTAATTTCAGTTTGCTGCATGTTGCTGATCGCAGGCTGCAGTTCCACAACCAATGAGACTACCGTAAGTGATGTTTCCGCCGAGGCTCGGATAACCGAGCACGAAACAACTGAGGTACAAGAAACCGAGGCATCGACCGAGGCACAGGAGACAGATGTGAGCGATGAATCTGTCGACCAATCTTCTGAAATAACAATGATGAAGATCGTCGATATTACAGATGATATGTATGAGGATAAATTGGAGTATACTTTAACTCCCGAACAAGTAAGTACATTCATCGAGATTCAGGACGAACTTTCAGTTTGTGAGAAGGGAGCCGGATGGTTGCAATGGTATGAACTTGAAGTGTATGGGCAAGACGATGGATTGATCGACATATTGAAAGTTGATGTGAATTATCACATTACTGACAGTACCGGACAAACATATGAATCCGGTAAGTTAGAGGATTGGCTCAAATCTACGGAGGAATCCTTTGATATGTCATATTCAGCATTTCGTGAAAGAATACCTTCAGACAATTATTTTATGCGGATGTCAGAAGGCTTTTTCGGTGAATTAGACGAAAAGGCCGAAACAAATTTCGATGAGGTACTTAGTCTTGATCTGAACGAAACCGATATAAACGAGCTGTTCGATGCACTTGAAAACGTCGAATTTGCAAAGGAAGCAACGACAGATATAGCAAAAAAATACAGTATTATCGTCTACAGCAGATACGGTGGATGCCTATATGAGATCTTTGTTGATGAGGATATGCATATCTACACCGATTTCGGTTATGAGATAACCGGTGGTACTATCAAGGAATGGGTTGAGGAACGGATAGAATAAATCAATAGAATAACAGAGGGAAAATTTGAACATAAGGATGGGACGTTTGCCCCATCCTTTTTGATTCCCATAGGTTGTTATACGAATCCAATGGTTTTGATATTTTTCTCGATTATATAATAATTCAAAACAGTCCCGGAGGTTCTGTTTGCAAAAGTGTGCGATTTCACAAGTTTACGGCAGACGAAAAGATGAAGCATTGTTCAATTTAATTGAACAATATATCAATTATAATATTTAGGTGTGATGTATTATGATTGGTGGTTTTCGAGAAGAAAAATAATAAGGGGAACACTAATGGGTAAGAAAACGATCGTTATTGACGAGAAGACACCGCTGATGATCCTGGCGGGGCCGATGTTCCTCGAACTTTTCCTGAATACGATGGTCAACAATGTGGATACCATCATGCTGAGCCACTACGACGAGTACGCGGTCGGTGCGGTGGGTAATGCCAACACCATCATGTTCATGATGAATATCCTTTTTAACGTCATAGCCACGGCGACAAGTGTCGTTGTAGCGCAGTATCTCGGGGCCAAGCGCTATGACAAGATGAATATGATCTATACGCTGGCGGTGGCAGTGAACTTCGCTGTCGGCGTTGTCCTGAGCGCGACTTTCTGTGCGGCTAATCCGCTGATCATGAAGTTCCTTCACGTATCACCCGAGATGAGGCCTCATTCCATGACATATATCTACATCGTCGGAGGCACGGGCTTCCTGATGGCGGTCTTTAACGTTATGCTCCAGATCTTGAGGTGTAACGGATATACCAGGATAGGCATGTGGATCACGCTCGCGATAAACATCATAAATATCGGAGGCAACTATCTGTTCCTCTACGGACCTCTGTCCTTCCTTAAGCTGGGCGTAGCGGGAGTCGCGATCGCGACAGTTGCCGCCAGAGCCATCGCTGTCATCGCTGTGTTCATCTTCTTTGCCATAATGAAGATAGGTAAGATATCGCTTAAGTATCTTAATCCGTTCCCGCGTAATCTCCTCATCAAGATGATCAAGATCGGACTTCCTACGGCAGGCGAGAACCTGACATATAACCTCTATCAGACAACACTCCTGTCATTTGTAAATGCCATGGGAAACGACGCAGTCAATGCGAGGGCATATTGTAATACACTCATCTCCTTCGCGATGATCTTCTCAAATGCTTCGGCCATGTCAACGCAGATCATCACTGGTCACCTGGTAGGTGCGGGTAAGCCTGATGCGGCATATAAGAGAGTATTTAAGACACTTCGTACATCCATGCCGATAACGATCGCCCTGGCCGCTCTAAACGCCATACTATGCAGATACACTCTTCATATCTTTACCGATAATTCCCACGTCATCATGCTGGGACAGATGATCATGATCGCCGATATATTCGTTGAGATCGGGCGCTGTCTTAACATGACGTTCGTAAGTAGTCTCAAGGCTGCAGGTGCATACATATTTCCGCTGGTCGTCGGCATACTTTGTAACTGGGGACTGGGACTTACCACCGGCTATCTGGTCGGCGTCGTTCTCGGAGTCGGCGTAGCGGGCATCTTCGCGGGAACAGCCACGGATGAATGCATACGCGGGCTTATCGTTATGTACTACTGGTATAAGAAGAAATGGGTAGGTAAGTCGGTCGTAGATAAGAAAAGACCGGAACTTCCGGAATAAGTCCGGATGTTTTAAGTTATGTTTAAGGTTCGCTTGATAAACTCCTTTCAAGAACGGAGGAGATCAAGATGAAATACACGAATGTTTTCGAGAGATACGAGATAAAATATATCCTGAACAAGGCGCAGAGGAAGGCTCTGTGCGACCTGATGAACGGTCGGATGAAGATAGATGATTACGGCCGCACCACGATAAGAAATCTCTATTTTGATACTGATGATCAAAGGCTTATCAGAAATTCGCTGGATAAGCCGATCTACAAAGAGAAACTTCGGGTGAGAAGTTACAGCAGGATCTTAAGGACCGATGATGTCTTTGTGGAACTTAAGAAAAAGTATAAGTCGGTGGTCTACAAAAGAAGGATCGCCATTCCGGAGCAGGATGCCGTATACTGGCTCGTCGAAGGCGGAAGCGCTCCGTCGGATTCTCAGATAGCCCGGGAGATCGATTATTTCAGGAACTTCTACAAAGGTATAAAGCCGGTGGTCTTCCTGTCCTACGAGCGGGAAGCATATTATCCCGTAAGTGACGAGGATATAAGGATAACCCTGGATTCCAACATTATTGCCAGAGACTATGATCTGTCGCTCCTCAAGGGAGTATACGGCGATAACGTGATCGACAGGGATCTTACGATACTTGAGGCCAAGGTCCCGGGTGCGCTTCCGATGTGGCTGGCAAGGTTCCTGGATCAGAACGGTATACGTAAAACGTCTTTTTCCAAGTATGGAATGTATTACAGAAATCTCATGGAAACGTCTGCAGAGACTGAGAAGGGAGGATTGCTCTATGCCTGATATCATTAGTAGTTTAACGGGAAATGCCGATATCTCTATCGGGAATTTTCTGATCCCGATTATCGCTTCACTGATCCTGGGTGTAATATTGACGCTCATCAATATGTATAGGAACAAGTCCAGCCGCAGCTTCGCGATGACTCTTGTGATCCTTCCTGCCATCGTATGTACGGTCATCATGGCAGTCAACGGCAATATCGGAGCGGGCATCGCAGTAGCGGGCGCCTTCACTCTGGTCAAGTTCAGATCCGCGCCCGGAAGCGCGCGTGAGATCGGTACGCTCTTTACCGCGATGGCAGCGGGACTTCTCACGGGGATGGGATACATCCTGTACGCACTCTTGTTCGTCTTGGTCATCGGGGCTGCCATTTTGATCTGCCAGTTCCTTCATATAGGTGAACATATCGAAAACGATCTTAAAAGAAACCTTCGGATAACGATCCCGGAGGAACTGGACTACACGGGTGTTTTCGATGAGATCATGAAAAAATACACGACGGAATATAAGCTCATGTCATCAAGGACTACGAACATGGGGTCACTCTTTAAGCTGAGCTACGATGTTACGCTGCGGTCCGCGGCAGAAGAAAAAGCATTCATTGACGACTTAAGGTGCAGGAACGGAAATCTCGAGATAAGCATTTCCTCAATTACGGAAAAAGAAGCACCCGAACTATAATAAAGAAGGGAGAATGATACCATGAAAAACAAGAGATCAGCATTTATCATCATAGCATTGACACTCGCATTGACGGGCTGTTCGCTGACCGGAACATCCGTCTCACAGCCGCAGGAAATGACACATTCAACGGTCGAAAGTCTAAGCGTATCCGACAAGGATAAAGACACCTCCTACGACGAAGCCGATTCATCGGAGATAGTCCTCTCAGATCAGGATCCCGAGGTAACCATAACGGAAGGCGGAACATACATAATCACCGGTTCTGTCTCCGACGGGATGATCACCGTGGAAGCTCCGGAAGACGAGGATGTTCATCTGATACTGAAGGATGTATCAATAAGCAATCCCGATTCTCCGGCGATCTTTATCATGACGGCAGACGAGGTCTACATAACTCTCGAAGGGTCCGTCTCGCTGGATAACGGCGGAACCTTCACGGCGATAGGCGACGAGGAAGCTGACGCAGTCATCTATTCCAAGACTGACCTCACGATCAACGGCGAGGGAACCCTCTCGATCGTATCTCCTTCAGGTCACGCCATTGTATGTAAGGACGAGATGGTCATAACCGGCGGGATCTTCGACATCACTTCGGGCGAGGACGGGATCAACACCAATGATTCACTGGCGATCACCGCCGGAACATTCAGCATCGATTCCGGAGACGACGCGATACATACTGACGGAATAATAAACATTGACGGCGGTGAATATATGATCGAGGCCGCCGAGGGACTTGAAGCCACCGTGATCGTGATCAATGACGGAACCTTCACGATAAACGCTTCCGATGACGGCATAAATGCGGCACAGAAAAACGAGGAACTCACGCCTTATATCGAGATCAACGGCGGAAGCATCAATATCACGATGGGCGCAGGAGACACCGACGGTATCGACTCCAACGGAGACATAGTGATCAACGGCGGAACAGTTGATATCAGCGGTCAGTCAACCATTGACTATGACGGCGCTGCCCAGCTTAACGGCGGTACTCTCATCATAAACGGTAATGAAACAGATACGATCCCGAATCAGATGATGGGCGGCCCGGGAGATAAGGGAGGTCAGATGCCGGGCGACGGAGGGGAAGGATTCCCTCAAGGTGACCCTCCGTCAGGTCAGAAACCTCAGGGACCTGGAGGCTTTCAGGGATGATATAATGGTAAAGTAATCCGAGATGAGGTGATCGATATGAGGATACTCCTGGCAGAGGATGAGAAGTCATTATCCAAGGCGCTAGTCGCGATCTTGATCAAGAACAACTATTCCGCGGATGCCGTTTTCGATGGCGAGGAAGCATTATCATATATCATGACAGGCGACTACGATTGTGTGGTATTGGATGTCATGATGCCGAAGATGAACGGCTTTGAAGTACTTAAGGCTGTCAGGGCCAAGGGTATGACCGTGCCGGTGCTGATGCTCACGGCAAAGTCGCAGATCGACGACAAGGTGGAAGGGCTGGATCTCGGAGCCAACGATTACCTCACCAAGCCCTTCGACACAAAGGAGCTCCTGGCGCGTATCAGGGCCATCACCCGTCAGGCTACGGCGTCGACGGATAACAATCTTAGGTACGGCAACCTGACATTGAACCGGGGCACATTTGAACTGTCTACCCCGACAGGCTCGGTCAAGCTCGCTGCAAAGGAGTTTCAGATGATGGAGTACCTCATGTCCAACCCTGGGATGCTGATCTCCACCGAACGGTTCATGGACAAAGTCTGGGGCCTGGACTTCGACGGTGACATCAATATAGTCTGGACAAACCTTTCTTATCTTCGAAAAAAACTTGTTCAGATAGGGGCAGATGTTAAGATCAAGGCTACGCGTAATGCAGGTTATTCATTGGAGATAGAAAGATGATCCGTAAACTTCGATTAAGGTTCGCCTTGTCCGCGATAATATCAGTCCTCATAGTCCTCATCGTAATGCTCGTCTCGATCAATGCCCTGAACTACGTAAGGACCGTAATAAACGACAGTGACAGGATCCTTCAGATGATGACCGAAAACGGTGGCCGTCTTCCCGAAGCCGAGCTTCCGGGAGATAAGCCCATAAAAGGACCCGGCAGGATCGAGCCATCAGATCTGACGCATGAATCCCATTGTTTCAGCATCTCCTACGATCCTTCAGGAAGCATCGTAAGGACGGATACGGAACACATCTTTAACGTCTCCGGCGATCAGGCCGCGGAATACGCCGAAGAAGCGTTATCCTCTGGAAAGACCAAGGGCTTTATCGGCAATTACAGATATTCGGTCGTAGACACTCCCGACGGCGGAAAGATGGCTGTATTCTGTGACTGCACATCCAAACTGTTCAGCTTCAGATCCTTCAGGGATGTGAGCATCCTCATATCCCTCATACTCCTTGTCATCGTGAGCTCAGCCATAGTATTCGTATCAGGCAAAGCGGTCAGACCGGTAGCGGAAAGCTACGAGAAGCAGCGGAGTTTCATAACGGATGCAGGTCACGAGATCAAGACTCCGCTCGCGATCATCAGTGCTGACTCCGACGTCCTGATGACCGATGTCGGAGAGGATAATGAATGGCTCATGGATATCAAGAAGCAGACCGGAAGGCTTACCGAACTTACCGACGAACTCATGATGCTGTCGAAGATGGAGGAGGGCACTTTGCAGCTCAAGTCCGAGAAGATCGATCTGTCATCCATGGTCGAAGACCAGGTCGACTCATTTTCGATATTGGCGCAAAACGGAAATAAGGATATCGAAGCATCGATCGATAAAGACGTATTTGTTACAGGTGACCGGAAATCACTCTACGAACTGCTGTCGATACTGCTCGAAAACGCGGTAAAGTATTGCCCCGACGGCAAAAAGATCAATGTCAGATGCCATAAGGATGACCGTAATGCCAGGATCGAGGTAAGTAACGATACAGCCGAGGATATCAGCAACGATAGCCTGAACAACCTGTTTGACAGATTTTACAGGACCGATGCCTCCCGCAATTCCGAGACAGGCGGACACGGTATCGGACTATCTATCGCCAAGGCGATAACCGAAGCCAATAAAGGCCGGATCACGGTAACCAAGGACAGACCGAACACGATCAGGTTCATCGTTACATTCAGATCCGTTTGATCCAACAGATAAAAAACCTGCTAACAAAAATCAAGAGTTTGTTGGCAGTTTTCTGTTTTGAAACATCTGAGCATAGCAAACAGACCGGAGGATGTTTCAAAACATAATGTGGATCGGCAGGTTCACACTGAAGTTGATCTGCTTTTGTTCTGTGAAACCCTGCCATGAAACACCAGTATTGTCTCCCTGCTGATAGGGAGACAATACTGGATTTTAGGTTAGAATCCAGTAAGTAATCCCTATGACCAGGAATTTTTCGCTGGATTTTACAAGAAAATCCGGTATTCAGTCTCTGTGAATAGGGATAGATTACTTGATTTCAAAGGCACTATAACGAGACCTTCCCATTTTTACAGTCATCTGTACCGCTATAGAACTGTACAAGTAACGGGAATTCTTCCTAAAGTACAGTCATCTGTACAGTTCTAAGAAACTGTACTTATCACGGGAAAAACGGCGGAATTACAGTCATACGTACCGCTATAGAACTGTACTTATCACGGGAAAAACGGTGGAATTACAGTCATCTGTACCGCTATAGGACTGTACAAGTAACGGGAATTCAAAAGAAGAGCAAAATGAATGGGGGTGCCCCAAGTGAGTTAAATCACTTTTGAGACATCCCCTTCACCTTTTGACCAGATATCACTCAGCTTCTTAAGATAAGGTTCTGAAGAAGGTAGTAGTCGATCTTGTTGATAACACCATCGCCATTAAGATCCTTCCTGAAATCGTAAGCGCCGCGCTTGTTGATGTGGTTTCCCAAGGCAACCAGATCTGAGATGTTTACGGCGCCGTCATCGTTGCAGTCTCCGTATTTCCATTGACTTGCATCTGCCAGGCATGTAAAAGAGCATGCAGCGATGATGACCGCAGCTGTGATGCCTGCTACGGCTGTTTTCATTTTGTTTCTCATTCGTTATATCTCCTTTCTGAATAGTATCAAGATATTAACATTGTTTTCTAGAAAAAATTAAGGAAATTTGCGGAATAAGATATGATCAGTGACCTTAAATCCGTCTTAAATCTGACGGGCAGAGGCTATCCGGCGAGCGGTTAGTGATACAATTAACTAATAGATCGGACAAGGAGAACATATCGTGAAGATCCTGATAGCAGAAGATGACAATATGCTCAGAAGGCTGCTCTATGACCAGCTGACGGGAGACGGATATGAAGTCGTTGAAGCAGCCGACGGCAAGGAGGCCTATGGTCTTTTTATCTCGAAAAAGCCCGATATGGCGATACTCGATGTTATGATGCCCGTGATGGACGGCATGTCGCTTCTGACCAAGATCCGCGAGACGTCGCATATGCCTGTTATATTCCTGACCGCGAGAGGCGAGGAGATCGATAAGGTAAGCGGACTTAGGATGGGCGCTGATGATTATCTCGTCAAGCCCTGGGGGATGAACGAACTTCTGGCCAGGATCGAAGTCCAGAAACGTCACATCAAGTCCAAGGGTGATGAACCCAAGGTCATCGTGTCAGGTAACCTTAAGATGGATTTTGACAACGCGGTAGTCGAGAATAGCGGAGTCAAGTTAAATCTCAATTCCAAGGAATATCATATCCTTAAGTATCTGGTGGAAAACGCAGGCAAGGTCGTTACTAAAAGGCAGATCTACCAGGCGGTCTGGCAGGAAAAATATATCTATGACGATAATACGGTAATGGTGCAGATCTCGCATCTTCGCTCTAAGATAGACGACGAGGACAATAAGCATATCGATACTCTGGTACGTATCGGTTACCGCTTCCATTGATACTATGAGCAGAAAAAGGACCGGGCACACCAAGAGCAGACTTTTGATAAAGAGGTTTATAGGGACGATCATCGTAACTATCATCCTGTCATTTTTGCCGCTTTTCCTGATCGCAGTCGTATCGGCGTTCAATCCTGATCCGCTGGAAACTGCTCCGTCTGCATTTGACAGACTCTGCGAAGATCCACGTGACATCTATATTCAGGACTATGTTGACCGTGGCGGCGGCGCGGCCGTTGTCGATAAGGATCTTCATGTAACGGAACTTGGCGGCAAGAGGGTTTTCGAGACGGATTCGTTAACGCTAGAACAGTGGGCGGATTTTCTCAAGGAATCGGAAGACTTCAGCTATGATTATAAACTTGCCTATTACAAAGGAGAGGAACCTTACTGGCTGATCTTAAGAGCTCCGGTCTCTTTAAGGTTCGTTCTCAGTTTCAATATTGATTCTGATTACCCGAGTTCTTATCCTACAGTCATACTGCTCATGGTTGTCTTTACCATATACTTTGCGGTCTTGATCCTGTTTGCCGTGCTATATTCCTCCAAGACTTCCAAAGAACTGAAGGCTATAGAAGACGAGGAGGAGAAGAAGCGAATGCTCCTAGTATCAGAGATATCTCACGACCTTAAGACACCTCTAGCGAGCATGCAGGGCTATAGCGAGATGCTCCTTCAAAAGGATGTCGATGAATACGTGAGAAAGGATTATCTTCAGATGATCTATGATAATTCCGTGAGGACCAACGAGATCCTCAATAGCCTTTTCATGTATTCCAAGCTGGAGAGCGCGGGCTACAGGATCGTTCCGGAGCGTACGGATATCTGTGAATTTACAAGACTTTTGATAGCTTCATATATAACCAGGTTCGAAGATGCTGGGTTTGGGTACGAGTTCTCCGTACCTGAGGAAGAGGTCTTCGTCGATGTAGACAGGGAACTGTTGAGACGTGTTTTCGAGAATCTTATAGAAAATTCCATGAAATATAATGACCCCGGTACAAAGATATTTATCGGTATCGAGCACGGCAAGGATATCCGGATCACGGTATCGGACGACGGCCGCGGAATCCCCGAGGAACACAGGGCGAGGATCTGGGAGCCGTTCTACCGCGCCGACCAGACTTCCAAAGGCAGCGGCCTGGGGCTTGCCATCGTTAAGCAGAGCGTGGAGATGCATGGAGGTAAGATAGTGCTCTTGCCTGAGGAAGGCTGCAAATGGCGCATTACCCTTCCGCAGTCGAAGAATTAAGACCGATTTAAGACAGTTGACAGTTCTCCTACAGACGCGATTGATAGATTATTGTTAATCAAATCTAAGGAGAATGAAAATGGAAAAGAAAAAAGGATGGCTATTCCTAAGCATAACCGTTGCAGTCCTTGGCTTAGTCCCGCTGGCTGTGGTCTCCCGCTTAACCAAGGAGATGGCAAATGATATCTTGGCAGAGAGCCTTAAATTTGCTGCCAGGGCCGTGGCCGGGATATTACTTATCCTATATGTCAAGAAAGTCTACAAGGTAAGGGTCGGTCTCAGCAGGAAAAGATTATTCAAGGGGATATTTTGGCACGGACTTGTCATAGTCCTGTTCTCTGCCGGAATGCTAGTTCTCAATTACTTCAATGACGCCAGATTTGAGAGGTCTCTCATCGAAGTGCTGCCTCTGTTGCTTTTTTATATGGTGATGAATCTCGGCATCGGACTTCTGGAAGAATCCGTATGCAGATGCGTTCTTTTTAATTCGTTCAAGGAGTTCTTCGGTGACAACAAAAAAGGCGTATATCTGGCAACGTTCTTATCGGCATTCCTCTTTGGTGTGATCCATCTCGGGAACCTCAACGGAAGCAACACGATATCTACCATCACACAGGTGATATATGCCACATTTTTCGGGATGCTCTTTGCCGTCATTTATTACCGTTCGGGAAATCTTCTGTCTTGCATCATCCTTCACGGAATGGTCGACTATGTCGACTGCTTCTGGCGACTCTTCCTTAATGACAGGGTAGGGCAGCAGATAGTAGATGAGCATACGGATTCTTCGATCGGAGACGCCGTAGTAACCCTGGCCATCACATCCGTATTTCTCATCGCGGCGCTTGTCCAGCTTCGCATGGAATTCAAGAAAACCAAAAGCAACAGAAGGGTCAGTTTACAGCAGGCCTGATAAGCGCACAAAGTGCGAAATAACCCGGTCAGCTTGGCACACTCTCTATATGTATCACACCCGTAATGGCTCATAGTCGCGGATTATTTTTCGAAGAGCATTGATGTATAATACATCTCAATTATTAAAAATGTTTGAGTGGAGGGTGTTATGAAGAACAAAAAGCTTATTTCAATTATCTGCCTTATTATCTGCATGCTGATGATCGGTACATCTCTTGTCGCATGTTCATCCGACGGCAAAAAGGAGAAGAGAAAGTCTTCAAGAGCCGCTGACGAAGATGACGAAGACGACGAAGATGAAGACGAAGATGATGAGGATGAGGACGAGGACGACGAAGACAAGGACGAGGATGATGAAGATTCCGAGGACGATGAGGATGACGAAGACGAGAAGGAAGATGATAAAGATGACAAAGATATGATTCCTTCCGATGACGTGGAGATCGACTATGATGAGCCGATAGCCGATATCTCTGTCGAGAAGTTCGAGTCAGTCATGATGGACGTATTGGAGTGTGATGAAAGTGAGCTCCCTTCCTATCAGGGATCTGATGTGGGATATGATTATCTGAACTTGCAGGTCAACTACACAGGCGACTATATGGACAGATTCATTATCTTCTACTCTGAGTATGCTGACGAGGATGCAGCGAGATACTTCTTTGATGAGAGAGTTCTCGCGCTGGAGTCCGCTCTGTCACACGGTTTTGTAGATGGTAATGCAAAGATCGCCGACAGTCTGATACTGTTCGATGCAGATATTACATATTTCTTGGGAGAATTCCCTGATTACAATTACGGCGGAGTCTTTATCACGGGTACGAAAGTAATCTCCGTATACAATTATTCGGACAAGGATGCTGACCGTGAACTCATTGACGAGCTTTTGAAGGAACTTGATCTTAAGGATCCTTCACGTATCCCTGATGCCGCTGAGACGGTAGTTCCTCCTCTTTATGATGCGGGAACAGGTGTTGCGTTTAACAGTGTAAGCACTGATGACTTCGTCGCTGTTGTCTCTGAGAATATCGGTGATTCGATCCAAGATTATGAGAGAGATCAGGAATATCTCGAGAGCGAGTTGATCTACAAAGGTGAGGGCAGTTCCGATCTTATCATCGAGATGAGGACATATACATCACCGGAAGAAGCTCAGTACGATCTTGATTCGATGGCAGCGGTCATGAAGTTCAGGGCTGATCATGATCCAAATGGCGGTGAAGTGGAGATCCATGAGAACTACGTTTTACTGGACGGCTATTTCAAGGCATATTATGCTGCAGAGCCGACCTACAATTACGGCGGTCTGTATGTTTTCGATAATTACATGATCGAGATCAGGTGCATTTCCGATGAGGCTGACGATAAGGCAGCAATAGAGTCGCTCCTTGACGCATTCGGTTTCCCGAAGCTCTGATCTGCCGTCTATAAAATTATTAAAAATCCAATGGGGATGTCTTAAAAGTGATTTAACTCACTTGGGACATCCCCATTCCTTTTGAATTCCCGTTATTTGTACAGTTCTATAGCGGTACAGATGACTGTAATTTCGCTGTTTTTCCCGTGATAAGTACAGTTTCTTAGAACTGTACAGATGACTGTAATTTAGGAAGAATTCCCGTTGCTTGTACAGTCATATAACGGTACAGATGACTGTAATTTATTGAAGACAAACGGGAAGGTCTCGTTATAGTGCCTTTGAAATCCAGTAATCTATCCCTATTCACAGAGACTGAATACGGGATTTTCTTGTAAAATACA
>JAILPW010000005.1:0-173600 GCA_024699245.1 Clostridia bacterium
TCTCTCATCATGACCTTATACTTATTCAGGAAATCCCTGTAAGTTAAGCGTCTCTTTGGCTTGTTCTGTCTCGTCCAGGGATCTGAGAAATTAAGGAATATGCGGTTAACTTCACCTTCTGCGAAATAGTTCTCGATGATGCCTGCATCACCTCTGATGAAGAAGAGATTCGGGATCTCAAGTTCATGAGCTTTCTCGATGGCAGCAAGAGTAACTGAAGCATCTCTTTCCATTGCGATATATAAGACTTCAGGATGTCTTAAAGCCATCTCGGTGCAGAATTTTCCCTTGCCGCAGCCGATCTCAAGCCATACCGGAATGTCTTCGGGGAAGCCGCATGCTTCTCTCCACTTGCCTTTATTAAGCATGGGCGCGTCAAACCAGCGCTCATGACACTTCTCCATGCGCGCAGGAATATTGCGCTTAGTTCTCATTCTTGCCATAAGATCAGATAAGCTTCTCCGTAAGTTCTACGCCGCCGATAACGTGGAAGTGAACGTGCATTACTGTCTGTCCAGCGCCTTCACCACAGTTGTTGATCGTTCTGTAAGCTCCGCTGATACCCTTGATCTTAGCTACTTCAGCAACAGCCTTGGTGACCTCTCCCGCATAAAGAGCACCTTCAGGATCTGAGGCCAGCTCATTCATGTCAGCGAAATGCTTCTTCGGAACAACGAGAACGTGTACCGGAGCAACGGGATTAATATCATTGAAGCAAAGAACGTAATCGTTCTCATATACTTTTGTTGAAGGGATCTTACCCTCTACGATATCGCAAAATAAGCACATGGTATTTCTCCTTAACCGTTAACCTGTGAAGCAAGTACTTCCTCTGCCTTTGCAAGTGCATCAGCAAGCTTGGATACATCCTTACCGCCTGCCTGAGCCATGTCGGGACGTCCGCCGCCGCCACCGCCTGCAACCTTTGCAGCTTCCTTGATGATGTTTCCGCAGTGAGCGCCCTTCTCGTTAGCTGACTTTGTAGCCATAGCCGTGAAGAGGAGTTTGTCGCCGCCGTTAGCGGCAAGGAATACAACGCCGCAGTCGAGCTTGTCGCGGATCTTATCTGCAGTATCTCTCAATGCTGCAGCATCAGCTGCGTCGCAGGAAGCGATAACTGCCTTAACGCCTCCGATATCCTTTGCCCCGGAAACTGCACTGTCAGCAAATGAACCTGCCTTAGCCTTCTCGATATCTGCGAGCTCTTTTTCGAGAGTCTTGACTTCTGCATGGAGAGCATCGATCCTCTCGACGATCTTGTCCTTGGGAGTCTTGAGGCTTGCAGCTGCGCTGTCGATGAGGCTTCTGTCAGCCTTGTTCATCTCATAGCACTTAGCACCTGTAACAGCTTCGATTCTTCTTACGCCGGCAGCGATACCTGACTCGGAAACGATTCTGAACTGACCTACCTGGCTGCTGTTCGTAAGGTGTGTACCGCCGCAGAACTCAAGATCGAAAGGATCGCTGAAATCGCCTACGGATACGACTCTTACCACTTCACCGTACTTCTCACCGAAGATAGCCGTAGCACCGAGCTTCTTAGCTTCTTCGATATTCAATACCTTGGTCTCTACAGGGAGAGCCTGCAAGATAACGTCATTTACCATCTCCTCAACCTTGGAGATCTCTTCGGCTGTCATTGCCTGTGAGTGGTTGAAGTCGAATCTTAAGCGGTCGCTGCCTACATAAGAACCTGCCTGCTCAACATGGCTTCCGAGTGTCTTCTGGAGTGCCGAAAGAAGGATGTGTGTAGCAGTGTGGTTTCTGGCGATCGACATTCTGTTCTTCTTATCAACTTCGATGCTGACTGAAGCGCCCTTAGCAAGAGTACCCTTTACAACCTTGAGCGTATGGAGATACTTGCCTGCAGCATCCTTATCAACTGAAAGGACTTCAGCCTCAAAATCTGCCGTGTAGATCTTACCTTCGTCGTGGATCTGACCACCCATCGTCGCGTAAAGAACTGTCTTATCACAAACTGCGATGATGTCATCACCTTCGGAAGCACTGTCAACAACCTTCATAGAGCCTTCTTCAACAGCCTTAAGGATGTAGATGACCTTTGCTTCGCACTTAAGGTTATCGTAACCGTCATAAACCGTAGCGTTGGAATCCTTAGCAACTTCGTCAGGGATCTCGTTTACGCTCAAAGCCAGATCAGCCTTTGCCTTAGTAGCAGCTCTTGCTGTCTCCTTCTGCTTTTCCATTGCAGCCTTGAAGCCTTCCTCGTCAACCTTAAGTCCCTCTTCTTCAGCCATTTCAACAGTAAGCTCGATCGGGAATCCGAATGTATCGTAAAGATAGAAAGCGGAGTCACCGTCGATCTCCTTGGAACCTGCCTTATTCTTGTCATCAAGGATCTTCTTGAATTCCTTCATGCCGTTCTCAAGAGTACTTTCAAATCTTGCGATCTCCTTATCAAGCTCGTTCAAGATGAACTCACGGTTCTTTGTAAGAAGCGGATAGCTGTCATCATAGACCTTATCGATATAGATCTTAGCTAGGCCAAGGATGTGCTCCTTTGTCATGCCAAGAGCTCTAACGTGTCTTACAGCTCTTCTGATGAGACGTCTTAATACGTAGCCTGCACCTGCATTTGAAGGAACAAGCTTAGCGCTGTCGCCAATGAGCATAACGCTTGTACGGATATGATCTGCAAGGACACGCATCGATTTTGTAAGCTTCTCATCGGAGTCATACTTAACTCCGGAAGCATTCTCGATATAGCTGATAGCTTCCGTGAAAAGATCTGTCTTATAAACATCCTTCGTTCCGTTAAGGAATGCAAGGATTCTCTCAAGACCCCAACCTGTATCAACATTCTTCTGCTTAAGTGGTGTGAGGTGTCCGTCCTGATGCTTCTCATACTGCATGAAAACATCGTTACCGATCTCGGTATACTTTCCGCAGTCACATCCAGGTCCGCAGTTAGGGCCGCAGTCAGGGATATCAGCGATATAGAACATCTCGCTGTCAGGGCCGCAAGGACCATACTCAAGTCCCCACCAGTTGTCATCCGCGCCAAGATAGTAGATATTTTCAGGCTTAAATCCGGAAGCGATACGGAACTTAGCACCTTCCTCATCTCTAGGAGCGTTCTCATCTCCTGCGAAAACTGTTGCAGCGAGGTGATCGTTATCAAATCCGAAAACCTGTGTAAGGAGTTCATAACTCCATTTGCATCTTTCTTCCTTGAAGTAATCACCAAGGCTCCAGCTACCCATCATCTCAAAGAATGTAACGTGGCTTCTGTCTCCTACTGAATCGATATCGTTTGTACGAACGCAACCCTGAACGTTACAAAGTCTTGTACCCAAAGGGTGCTTTTCTCCAAGGAGATAAGGCATGAGAGGCTGCATTCCGGCGACGTTAAACAAAACGCCTGTTGATCCGTCAGATACCAGCGAAACGGCTCCGACATCCACATGGCCTCTCTCTATATAAAATTCCTTCCAGGTCTTTCTAAGCTCTTTTGAAGTAAATTGTCTCATCGGTGATACTCCTTAATAATAATAACAAGTGCTAATTATAAACCGAATGAAACAATAATTCAATTAACTATTCATCTGTCCTTGAAAACTACATTTTCGTGTGCTTTCTTAAGGAAAGCCTCATAAGCCTCAGAGAAACTGCTGTCACCTTCAAGGGTGATCTTGACTCCCTCATCATCTCCTGTTCCTTCGATAAAAGAAGTCAGATTTGTAAGAAGAGAGAAAAATCTCGGTGTAGGGCTTACTTCGATAAAGAATGTAAGCTTGCCCTTTGCCCAGTTGTCATTGATCATTCCCTTGACGTTTATCTCGTTCCTGATGTAGTTAAAGACTTTCAAGACAAGCTCAGGCTCTCCCTCGACGGTCATACTAAGATTTATCGAATGTCCATCCGAGTAGGCATCAACGGAACCGCTGATCTTGTCTTTTACGTACTTGATATCACAGTCGATGTACTGTTCTTTTCCCTGTGACTCGACCTTGGTTCCGATCCTGTCGATCCTGAACTGACGCATGGATTCACGGATAGCCTTGGCTTCGCCGTTACCTTCAATGCTCTTCTTGTAGATATCGTTATCAATGGCGAAAAGATAATATTTGTTCTCTTCCCAATACAAAGCAAGAGGAGAGATCATCCTATCCTTCTCGATACAGTTGGCAGGATCTTTCTCCGTGAGCTTATAGCCGTATTTGATCTTCAGAGCCTCCTTGTCCTTGATGGCTCTTCTTATGGAATTCATGAGAGAGACAAACGCTCTGGTAGGCTTTTGACGCTCGCAGGCAATGAAAGAAACATACTCGTCATTATCAAAGTAGGACGGCCACTGTTTCTTGATCTTATCGGCTATCTTCTCATCGACGATAGGAGTAGCGTTTACAGCGTCCAAAAGAAGATGGACTTCATCCATCGTAAACTCAGTAGGAGCAACATTTCTTATGTAGGAATTCTTGCCCTTGAGTTCGATCCAATCCTTGGTCTGTCCGATCATGAGGCGCTTATATTCATTGATGACGGTTATGTCCGAATAGATGGACTTGCGTTCAAAATCGTCACCGAACAAATCTTTCAGATATTGTCTTAGGTGTTCTACGGTAACGGAGCCGTTCTTCTCATCGTTGGAAACCTTTTTAAGAAAGTAATCATAGATCGCTATGGTCTTATGCTTCGCGTACTGTTTTCCTGCCATTTGCCAAACCTCGCTTTCTTCTTCTCGTCCTATAAATCGTACATTCATATGATACTAAGAAAGCGAGGTTTTTGCAAAAGAAATCAGACTCTGGCTTCGTTGTTCTTACGTTGGATCGTCTTTATGGATGCGCCGAACATCCTGTGGATCTTGTCGATCTCCTCAATGAACGCGTCGATCCCTTCTATCGGAGTCTCCATTGCCTTGAGGATCCTTAAAAGTTCAAAGGTCCTGCCGGAAGCATAGTAACCTTCCTCGAGGTGTCTTATGAACCTGTCACGATTTAATGCGGATCTGGCAGAAGAAGCCGCAAAACTCGTTCTGTACGAAGATAGGGCAAGCTCGTCGGCAAGGACCTTTGTAACGCCGCTGTCAAAGCCTTTGAGGGCTTTACATATGTTGATGGTAAGTTCGAATGTTAATGTCTTCAGATCGTTTTCCATACTTTTTCCTCCGCTTGATTTTTGTAGTTAAAAGGTAGCACGTTGAAAGCCCGAAAAAATCGACAAAAAAAACAATAATCGACAATTGCGACAAAAAATGCTCAAAAGTGCTGCCACATCGGGGAAAAATATTTTTGAAATGGATGTTTTATCGTGTTATTATTGTTCACGTATTATTATTAGCGAGGGTTACTATGAAAGTATTTGACAACATTGCACTTGCTGCAGCACAGATCATGATCCCGGAGGATGGTACAGACCTTAACAAGTGGTCAGTCATTGCCTGTGATCAGTACACCAGTGAACTGGATTATTGGAAGGAAGTCGAGGCTAATGTCGGCGACGCACCTTCAACATTAAGACTCATCCTTCCTGAGGTATATCTCGGAATAGAAAACGATGAGCAGATCTCCGAAAGACTTAAGAAGATCGCTGAAACGGCGAATTCATATATCGAAAACAATATCTGGAAGACTCTCGGCGAGGGAGTGATCCTTGTAGACAGAGCTACTTCCCTTCACCCGTCACGCAAGGGCCTTGTAGCAGCAGTTGATCTCGAACAGTACAGCTTCGAGCCGGGCAACAAGGAAAAGATCCGTGCAACCGAGGGAACCGTTTTAAGCAGGATCCCACCAAGAGTAAGGATCAGAGCTAATTCACCTGTTGAACTTCCGCACGTAATGCTCCTTATCGATGATCCTAATGATACGGTCATTGGCAAGGCTATGGACGAACTTAAGGCAAAAAACAGCAAGCCTATCTACGATACTGACCTTTTCGGAAAGTCAGGTCATATTACGGGATATTTTGTAAATGCTCAGACGGATGTTTTCGATGAGATGACAAATGCGCTTGCTGAGCTTCTTGACAGGAGCGAAGACGGAATGCTCTTTGCAGTAGGCGACGGCAACCACTCCCTGGCATCTGCAAAAGCTCACTGGGACAACATCAAGGACGACCTGGATATCAAGGAAAGAGGCGATCATCCTGCAAGATTCGCACTTGTTGAGATCGTTAACATCCACGATAAGGGATTGGACTTCGAGCCTATCCACAGAGTCGTTTTCGGAATGGATAAAGAGAATCTCCTTAAAAAGGCTATGGAGTTCTTTAAGGATAATGACGCGAGCATCGGAACAGAAAAGATCGAAGGCGCTCAGAACATCGTATTCGTAGCTGAGGGCTGTGACGATACCGTACTTCGCATCAACAACGCTCCACACACACTCGCTGTAGGTTCCATTCAGCTGTTCCTTGACAGTTTAAGTTCCAACACGACTTTGGACGGTTCAGGTATCGAAGTTGACTATATCCACGGAGAAGATTCCGTTCGTTCACTTGCCAAGAACGGCAACACGGGAATCCTTCTTCCTGACGTAAGAAAAGACTCCTTCTTTGAGACGATCTCCAAGGAAGGCGTATTCCCGAGAAAGACTTTCTCAATGGGTGAAGCGTTCGAGAAGAGATTCTATCTCGAAGCTAAGATGATCAAGTAATTCGCGGGAGATCATGATGAAAAGATCCGTTTGTGTCATTGGTGCAGGACTGTCCGGCCTTGTCTGCGGAATGCGACTGGCCCGCGCAGGTTTTCAAGTTCAGATCATAGAAGAGCTCTCATATCCGGGAGGTCTTCTCGCATCGAGCCGTATCGGCAAGGAATATCTGGAACTTCTTCCGCACCACTTAAGAAAGACTGACCGTGCGCTCCTGTCTCTTACAAAAGAGCTCGGTATCTCTGAAGGTATCTCATGGTTTGATTCCTTCTGGCACGGCCTTGCTTCCCGTAAAAAGCTGGGCTACTTCACCAACGGATTTTCAGATCTTATCAACCGTCTCATGCAGGAGATCACGGATCACGGCGGAACGATCTACTATTCCACCACTGTAGCCGAGATTACCAGTAACGGTACTCCCGACAACAAATACTGCACCAGCTGCGTGCTCAGTAATTCAAGCCGTGTAGACTTCATAAGCGATTATGTTATCTTCACGGGTTCGTGCAGATCTTTCATTAATTCGAGCTACGGACTTCCGATAAGCATCAACATCAAAGACCAGCTCATGAATATTACATACCGCTCCGAATTCTGCCTTCTTCTCGTACTTAAGAGCAAGGTGTCGGACGTGTATTTTCAGAAGATCAATGACGGCAATCCTTTCCAAAGGATCGTCAATCACTCCAATTCATTCGGACTTCGTTCCTACGGCGGAAATGTCGTATATCTCGTCGGCGATTGTTCCATCTCCGATCCTTTGTGGGTCGAGGATGACGCCAAGATCAAGGATACGTATTTCTCAGCTTACCGTAAGCTCTTCCCGGGCATCACGAAATCCGACATAAAAGCATGGCGTCTTACGAAGATAAGATATGCGGTATCGGAAAGATTCCCTGATACGGATCTTACCGAGCCATCACCGAATGTCTTCATCTGTTCTTCGGCGCTTGTTTCAACCAATTCGCAGTCACTGCCGGAAAACCGCATGGACGGTGTAGTGGCTCTTGCCAACAGGATATGTGAGAAGATCCTGAATAACGTTCAGAATGAGGAGGCTTCAGATGCCGAATAATCAAACCAAGAAAAACAACATCCTTAAACTCTTATTGCTTTTGGTACCTCCGGTATTCACGTTCGTATTCTCGATCATCCTGATGCCTATGACGGATTCGCTTTATGTCATGACCTGGCATATCGCTCTCATGATACTCGGATTTTCCGTACTTCCTCTCACCTTCATGCTGTTCAAGGATTTTTCGAGCGGAGGCTACTTCTTATCGAAAACGATCGGCATCCTTCTTCTGAGCACCATCATCTGGACATTCACTTATATCGGCGTATGCAGATTCAATAAGCTCTTCCTTATCATCGTTCTTGCTGCGATCACGGTATTCTGTTATGCATTCCCGCCGCTTCTTAAGAACACCAGGGAAAAGATATTCGATGATAAGGTCATCACGAATATGCTGATCGAGGAAATCATCTTCTCATTTGTATTCGTTCTCTTGTGCTTCTTCAAGGGTATGTACCCTGACATCGAAGGTCAGGAGAAATACATGGACTTCGGTTTCATCATGTCCATGATAAGATCGGATAAACTACCTGCTAACGATATGTGGCTTGCAGGACAGAAGATCAACTACTATTATTTCGGTCAGTTCATCTATGCTATGATCATCAAGCTTTTCGGATTTAATCCGAACTACGGTTATATGCTTTCGATGTGTACCGCCATCGCGATCCCGTTCGGTTCGGCTTATACGGTCGGTACGATGCTCATAGAGTTTTCGAGAAAGAGAGGATTCGAAGGTCATCCTGTGGCAAAGTACGTCTGCGGAGGTCTTTGTGCATTTACGGCGATCATCTTCGGTAACTCACATTCATTCTTCTATGATGAGGATTCTCTCGGAAACTCGTTCCTTCGACTTCTTGCCGACCACGGCATCGACGTTGGTCAGACTGACGGTTTCTTCTATCCGGACAGCACGCGTTTTATCGGATGGAATCCTGATTCAAAAGTCTACGATGCGGCCGGAAAACTGATCGACGAAGGCGACTTCACGATCCACGAATTCCCGTTCTATTCTTATCTTGTCGGAGACCTTCATGCGCACGTTATCTCCATGATGGTAGTTATCCTGATCATTGCCGTAGCGATCGCGCTGCTTTATAAGGTCGAGAATCCGTCAGGCTATGAACTTAACAGAGGTTCGATATTCGGTCCTGCTAAGTTAAGCGTCATCAGTAAAGCATCCATGCTCCACGAGCTGAAGCTTATTAACGTTCCTGAGATCTTTATCATGGGTCTTCTTCTCGGCGTAGCTCAGATGACGAACTATTGGGACTTTTTGATCTACTTTATCTTCAGCGCAATGACGCTTCTTGTCTTTAACACCGTAAGATCGAAGTCGTTTATCTATCCTACGACATTTATCGCGTTCGCGCTTGATCTGGGACTCATTCTCTTTACATATATGACATTTGCTGACAGAGTCGTGATCCACGTTCTCCTGCAGCTCCTTTTGACGGTACTTGCTTATCTGCTGGTGGTCTTCTTCCCTTCGGCTCTCACGAGAACGGCACTTGCTATGAACGTTCTATTCTCGCTCGCTTATATCCTCGCGATGCCGTTCAACATGAAGTTCGACCTCATCTCCAACGCACTTGCTAAGGTAACTCACCATTCACATCTCTGGCAGCTTATGATCCTTTGGGGTATACACGTCCTTATCTGCGTGATCTTCATCGTATTCACGATCATATGCAAGAACTATATCGCTACCAAGAAGAAGAACAAGACAAGAGTAGCTCTGTTCAATCAGCCTGCTAACGGATATACAAATCCTGTAGCGAAATTCTTCGGTGAGAGGAACCTGTGCGATATCTTCATCTGCGGTCTTTCCATCACGGGATTTCTGATGATCATCGCACCTGAGATCTTCTACGTAAGAGATATCTATACCGGCGGATACTTAAGATCCAACACGATGTTCAAGTTTACATTCGCAGGATTCATCATGCTCTCTCTCGCGATCGGATATATCGTCATAAGACTTTTCTGGTTCGCCAACAAGGAAGGCAACTTCAGCTTCCCTGCTTTCTCGATCGCTATCTTCTGTGCAGTGCTCCTTTTGGTCCCTGCGCACTACACGATCCTGTCTCTCGAGCAAAGAAGCGGCGATCTTAAAAAGTCCAACTTTAAGACTCTGGACGGAACCCAATATCTGGCGACGTTTAAGAGCGGCGATCTTAAATCGAATCCTAACCCCGGAAATCTGCTGGAAGTAAAGAACTGTATCGACTGGATGAACGAGAATATCGACGGTTCTCCTACGATCTGCGAGGCTTACGGAGCTTCCTATACATCCTACAATCTTGTTTCTGCGTATACAGGTCTTCCGACCGTTTTCGGATGGCAGACTCATGAGTGGCTCTGGAGATTCCACGGCATTGTTGATGAGGAGACTGACCTTCTCGTTGCCGATCCGGACCAGAACGTTTTCGATATGTACATAAATCCGAGACATGCGGATATCGACACGATATACACCGATCCTGACGGAGACGCAGTATGGCAGGCTCTCATGAGATATGACGTCCGTTATATCGTCGTAGGTCCTCTCGAGCGTGAGAAGTACGGTGACAGACTCTACTGCGCATTCACACAGTATCTGGAACCTGTTTACACTAACTCCGAAGTAACGGTTTATAAGACCTACTGATCACTCGATGCTCTTAAGTGATTCCGCCATGTCGATCTTATCGATCTTACGGCGCATCACAAGGTCTACCGTGATCGAGAACAGCAATACCGTAAGTAGTGACAGCACGTAGCTGAATGGCATTATTATGACCTTATAGGTAACGATGTCCATCTTGATCTGCGAGATAACGAACGCGTGCAGGAGCTTACCCAGAGGAACGCCGAACAGAAATCCCAGGAACACCAGGATAAAGTTCTCCCTGAACACGTAACTTCCCGTCTCGAGTTTATTGAATCCCAAAACCTTCAATGTCGCGATCTCGCGGACACGCTCGGTGATGTTGATGTTATTAAGGTTGAAAAGCACGATGAACGCGAGCAAAGCCGCACATCCTATAACGAGGATGACTACGTAATTAAGCTGCTCCATGGTCTCTCCGAAAGTCCTTCTGGACTCAGCCGTTACGCTCCAGGCCTTGACATGATCCGTATTCGAAGACATAGCCACACCGAACTCATAACCCTTGTCATCCGAGATATGGTAAAGGGCTCCGTTCGGCTTATATTCCTCTTCGAAAACGCTCTCATACGTATTAGCGTTCATGATCGCATAATGATACACATAATTCTCGAAAACGTAGTCTATCTCAGCCGTAATGGTCTCACCTTCATCGCCCACGTCAAAGGTTATCTTGTCACCCGGTTTAAGCTTATTAGTCGAAGCAAGCTTCGCACTTATCGCAACCTTTCCGTCAGAAGGAATACCGTAGTTCGTTCCCTCGTAGTGAGGTCTTACATATTCGATAAAACTCTCATCTGACGTAGCAAATAAGGTAACGTCTCTTATCGCTGCTTTACTTGTATGCTTAACGTTAGTCTCATAAAGAAGGACTTCCGAATCTTCCGCTCCCGTCTTATCCTTTGCAAGTTCGAATGCTTCCTCCATCTCTTTGGTGGTGGTGTCATCCGCAAAAGTAACCGACAGATCATAAGTCATGATCTCATCGTACTGGAAGTTAATGAGATTATCGATGGAATCCTTAAGGCCGAATCCGGTAATAACGAGAGCCGTACAACCCGCGATACCGATTATCATCATCCACATCCTCTTTTTGAACCTGAAGACGTTACGTGCGGAAACCTTATGAAGAAACTTAAGCCTCTTCCAGATAAATCCGATCCTCTCTAAAAGTATCCTCTTACCCGACTGAGGAGCCTTAGGTCTTACAAGTTCCGCAGGCTCTTCGGTAAACTCTCCAAAGCAGGTTGCGATCGTAACACCAACCGAACAGATAAGTGATACGGCAAGCGATAAAGCAAGTACCGGATAATCAGTCCTGAACGTTATCGGAGCAAATCCGTACATCATGTCATAGACTTTCCATATGACATACGGGAAAAGCCTCGTGCCTCCGAAGAATCCTCCCATACAGCCTATCACAGCAGCAAGACCCGAGTAGATCACATACTTCATTACGATTGCTGCCTTAGTATATCCGAGAGCTCTCATAGTGCCTATCTGAACTCTCTCATCAGCTACCATTCTCTGCATCGTTGTGGAGCATACCAAAGCTGCGATGGCAAAGAAGAATATCGGGAATACTTCCGCCATTCCGTCAACGATCTTAGCATCGTTTTCAAAGCAGACATAACCTAAGTTCGTATCACGCTGCAAAACGTAGATCTCAGGCTCTTCAAAAGAATCTATCTTCACCTGATAGTGTCCCAAAAGCTGTGAGGTCGAAGCTGCATTCATCGACAGTTCCGACTTTGCTCTTCCGAGTTCATATACACCGTCAAAGTATTTTTGTAGTCCGTCTTCGTATTCTTTCTTGGCATCTTCCAACTCAGTGACGCCGTCTTCATATTCCTTTATTCCGCTGTTAAGATCATTAATACCTTTGTTGTATTTAGACTTGGCATCATCATATTCAGACTTCTGTGATTCAAACTCTTCATATGCTGAGTTATATGCTTCAAGACCGCTCTGATAAAGTGCCTCCGCTTCTTCGATCGAAGTGATCTGAGTTGTCACCTGTTCGAGCTGTCCCTTAACTTCTTCATACTGTGTCTCGACTTCAGTCAGCGCAGCGACTAAAGCTTCTAATCCTTCCTGCGTATAAACAGGATCTTCTACATCACCCTGTGCTTCGAGTGCCAGAGCATAACCGTCCTTTTGTTCAGTCAGGGTTTCCTTGGCAGTCTCAAGTTCAGGAAGAGCTGCCTCGAGTGTTTCCTTGGCTGATTTAAGATCAGGAAGAAGAGGTCTTACTATCTCAAGTTCCTCATTAGCGGCGTCAAGTTCTTCTTTCTTCTCGGCGAAAGTCTCTTCTGCTTCGCTTATCTTTATCTCATATTCTTCAAGCGTGAGTTTAGCTTCATCAAGTTTCTCATCTGACGAATCGATAGTATCCTTGGCATCAGCAAGTTCAACTTCTGCATCAGCTATCTGAACCTTGGCGTCATTGAGTTCTTCCCTGGCATCCTTAAGTTCCTGTTCAGCATCTTTTATCTCGTCATTGGCATCCTTCAAAGAATCATGAAATTCCTTTTGTCCTTCTTCGAGATCCTCTTTTGCTTCACCTATAAGATCATCAAATCTCTTGTTGATCACTTCTTCAGTCTTAGCCTTAAGAACCTTCTCAAACTCATCTGCATTCTTCTCATATTCATCAGAATAAGATTCAAGGTCGCTGTCGAGCTTAACAAAAACTTCCGTGTAGTATTCGAAGTCGAGACTATCCTCCATGACGTAAGCGAAATAGCCTATAGATCCTCCGCCTACATCTGTTGTTCCTCTTTGGAAATTCAGATAATACGGAGATCTTACTCTTCCTACGACAGTGAATTCCTTATAGGAAAAACCGTCATCATCTTTAAGCACCAGATTGGTTCCGATAACATCCGAACCGCACATATAACCGTCCAAAACGACTTCATCCGGACTTTGAGGAAGCCTTCCTTCTTCAAGTTCCAGATCGTTAACGTTTTGGGTCAATGTATGAAATCTGACGACAGCATAACCGACCGGTTCTTCGTTACTTCCGGGTTCCATCGTTACAGCCAGTGCATCTTTAAAGACAGCCCCCTGACAAGATCTTATCCCTTCGACAGATGATATCTCTTCAATATCTTCTTTGGTAAATCCTATCGTGGATATGAGCCTGTAATCGAACAGTTCATGTTCCTTGATGTATTTGTCGCCCGTAGCCATGAAAGAAGGCATGGTGACACGAAGACCCGAAAAGAATCCGACTCCCAATGCGATTATCGCAAGGATAGCAAGAAACCTTACAAGACTTCCTTTTATCGATCGAAAAACAACTTTCCAGTAGCTGCGATTCATAGATCACCATTCAATAGCTTCAACAGGAACAGGATTTACATTTTCGACATTGCTTTCGACCTTACCGCTCTTAAGTCTTATGACTCTGTCAGCCATAGCGGTAAGTGCCGAGTTATGAGTTATGATAACGACCGTCATATTCTTTCCGACGCTCAATTTCTGAAGAAGCTTAAGTATTGATTTTCCGGTCTGATAATCAAGAGCACCGGTAGGTTCATCACACAAGAGAAGCTTCGGATTTTTAGCCAGCGCTCTGGCTATAGCAACACGCTGCTGTTCACCGCCCGAGAGCTGCGCCGGGAAATTACTCTTTCTTTCTTCAAGTCCAACCTCAGACAGGATCTTTTCAGGATCCATAGGATCCTTTGCAAGCTGGGTAGCCATCTCAACATTTTCGATAGCGGTAAGGTTAGGGATAAGGTTATAAAACTGGAAGACAAAACCGACATCGTACCTTCTGTACAAAGCAAGTTCCTTATCACTTAACTTGGATATCTCTCTGCCGTCCAGGAAAACACTTCCTGTCGTAAGCTTGTCCATTCCTCCGAGAATATTAAGGAGCGTAGTCTTACCTGCTCCCGATTGTCCGAGAATGACGCACAACTCGCCTTTATTAATATAAAAATCGGCGCCGTTCAAGGCATTAACCTGAACGTCGCCTGTTCTATAAATCTTCTTTACATCTTTGAATTCAATATATGACATTTACTGCTCGTCCCTTGCTATAACTCGTACCGGTCTTACCAAATATCCGTCAAAGCTTATCTTCTTTTTGCTCTGGATATCCAAGATAAGTCTCGGACAGTTATCAAAAGCAAGATTGCCTATCTTAACTCCGTCAGGAACTCTGCAGTAAGACAGCTTATCGCAAAGGTAGAAAGCTTCATAACCTATGGAGACAACACTTTCCGGGATGTAGATATATTCCAGATCCTCACAGCTCATGAAAGCATAATCATCGATCCTCATGATCGTATCAGGAAGGATTACTTTGGTAAGCTGATCGCAGTTAAAGAATCCCTCTTCACCGATCGCTGTGATATTGGAATCTTCATCAAATCTCAGTTCAAAGAAGTCATTATTCATTTCCGGCATAACAACTTCACCTTCACCGTAGATCGTGCAAACGCCGTTCTCATCGATCTTGAATCTGGCATCCTTACCGCAAGAGCCTTCAGCCGGGATCGAATGAGAAAAGTCGGAGTTCATTACAAGATGGGTATAAGAGATCGATTCAAGCGGAAGAAGGAAGAAATCCTTAGTCGGCTCACCGCTTTCAAATACACCGTCATGATATGTATTTGGGTTATCCCATGTAATGTCGAGTGTATGCCACTTTCCGTCAAGATATACCACGTTCCATGCATGGTTACTGTTGGTATCATTATCGACGTCAATATAAAGCCACATTACGTCATAATCATAACCGCTTCCGTATACTTCTGATGCCGGAATTCCGCAGCATCTGCAAAGACCGACGAAAACATTGGAAAAACCTTCGCAGATAGCGATCTTTCTTCGAAGCAGCGTTAAGACATCATCCTGATATCCTACGTCGTTATCGTAATCGAGCTGATCAAGATCGTAGTACATCTCGCTTGTCAGATAAGTATAGATCGCAAAGACCTTCTCATAATCGTTCTTGCAATCTTTAGTAAGATCTTCAGCAAGTTTTTTGACATCATACTGATCATATTCGATATCTCTCTGGTCTTTGAGGAAAGCATCATACGGATCACCAAACATGGAAAGCTTTTCCATTCTCTGCCTGTTAACCTCATATGACTTAGCCATAACAAAGAATACCTCACCTTCAGTATTCATTGAGATCACAGGAGCTTCATCATAGAAAGAACGATCGGAAAAAGTGACAATGAGTGAGATGAAATATGCTTCTCCCTGCTCAAGTTCGGAAGCATCGATCTTCATTTCAGAATCACCTGTCTCGGAGATCATGAGCTTAGTGTCGTAATAACCTAAGACCTGGACATCCCACTTAACTCCGGCACCTTCAGGCTTCATTACAAGATAATTATCTTCAACTGCCACCGTCAAAGATTCACCCGGCTCACCGTAATATGTGTAATCTTTGTAAGGTGCTACGTACATAGAAGGATTAAATAGATTCGGATCACTGTTCCTTCGTTCATTTCTCATAGATCTTCTGATGCCGGAACTTCTTTCCGCATCACGAACATCACCACCCCTAACAGCAGAAACTGTTAACGGAAGCATAACCAAACAAAGTAACAAAGAAACAATGCGCTTTACCATTTTACTTAAACTCGATCGCAGTCTTTACAGCTTCATCTGCTGTAAGCTCGACCTGCTCTCCTGTCTGACGATATTTTACTTCTACTATTCCCTCTGATGCGCGTCTTCCGACTGTTATCCTCACAGGGATACCGATAAGATCGGAATCCTTGAACTTAACGCCTGGACGCTCATTTCTGTCATCGATCAAAACTTCGATGCCTGCATCGAGGAGTTTATTATAGATATCCTCTGCAAGCTTCATGCACTCTTCATCGACAACCTTTGTCGGAACAACAACGACCTTATAAGGTGCAACCTCTGTAGGCCACTTGATTCCGTCCTCATCATTGTACTGCTCGATAACTGCAGCGAGTGTTCTTCCAACACCGATACCGTAGCATCCCATGATCATTGGATTTTCCTTGCCGTCCTTGTCGAGATATACACAGTTCAAAGCCTTGGAATACTTAGTTCCGAGCTTGAAGATATGTCCTACTTCAACGCCTCTGCACATAGCGAGCGGCTTTCCGCACTTAGGACACTTGTCACCCTCAACAACGTTTCTTACATCAGCTACCTTTGTAGCTTCGAAATCTCTTCCGTAGTTAACGTTCTTGAAGTGATAATCTGTCTCGTTAGCACCTACGATGAAATTCTCCATAGCGAGAACTTCAGGATCAACGACGAGGTCGACCTTTTCCTTAAGATCTACAGGGCCTGCAAAACCGACCTTTGCACCTGTGACCCTCTCAACATCCTCAAATGCAGCAAGGTTCATCTCTGTTGCGTCGTAAAGGTTACCGAGCTTAGTCTCGTTGATCTCACGATCGCCTCTTACCATAACTGCAACGATCTTACCGTCGATATCGTAAAGGATCGTCTTAGCGAAGTTTGTAGGCTCGGAATTCATGAATCCCATGAGTTCCTCGATAGTCTTAACGTTAGGCGTATGGATCTTCTCAACTTCCTTCATCTCGAAGTCCTTAGCAGGCTCCGGCGGGATAGTTGAAGCTTTCTCTTCGTTAGCTGCGTAAGAGCACTCTGTACAGTAGCAGATGGCATCCTCACCGACTACGCTCTTAACCATGAACTCCTGTGAACCGGAACCGCCCATGGCACCTGAATCAGCATCTACGATGATGTAGTCCAGACCAAGTCTGTCGAAGATCTTGCAGTAAGCCTTGTACATTGCATTGTAGGACTCATCAAGACCTGCCTCGTCAGCATCAAAGGAATAAGCATCCTTCATAACGAACTCACGTGCACGCATAACGCCGAATCTCGGGCGCTTCTCGTCACGGTACTTGTGCTGGATCTGATATAAAGTAACTGGAAGCTGCTTATATGATCTGATAGTATCTCTTACAGCCTCTGTGAAAGGTTCTTCGTGCGTAGGGCCAAGACAGAACTGACGTCCGCCTCTGTCGAGAAGTCTGAACATCTCAGGACCGAACTTGTCCCATCTTCCGGAAGCCTGATAAACTTCAGCCGGGAGAACTGCAGGCATGATGAGCTCCTGTGCTCCTGCCCTGTCCATCTCTTCTCTTACGACTCTCTCTACGTTCTTATACGCCTTGTAACCTACAGGCATAAAGGAATATATTCCCGATGCAACCTTACGCATAAGGCCTGCGCGAAGCATAAGCTGATGTGATGGGATTTCAGCATCGGAAGGAACCTCTCTCTGGGTTGCCATGAATAACTTGGATACTCTCATATTTGTCTCCTGCGAAATATTATTATAATAAGCACAAAATATTATAATTGCAGGAAGAAGATTTTGCAAATCCGATCACTTAATGCTCAGCCATTTTTCAGGCCATACCAATCAGATAGACAGATATCTATATCTTTTTGTTTCTCGAAAACATTTACCGGCGTCTAAATCAGATGAAAAGAAGGATGAGCCTGTAGACCAGGAAAGCGATGACCCAGGCGTATGCAGACTGCATCAAAGCGACCATCGTTCCCTTGAACTTATTTCCGAATTCCTTTCTGATGGTAGCAAAAGCAGCTACGCAAGGAGTATAGAGCAAAGTGAATACCAGGAACGAATAAGCGGATGCAGTCGTAAAGATATCACCCATCGCTACATCTCCGGTCGTTAATACCTCAAGGATACTTACTACGGCTTCTTTTGCCATGAATCCCGAGATAAGAGCAGTAGCTGCTCTCCAGTTTCCGAAGCCTAGCGGCTTAAAGACAGGTGCGATGAACTTCGCGATCTGCGCGAGCATTCCCGCTTCGCTGTTTGTAACAATGTTAAACCTGATATCGAAGCTCTGGAGGAACCAGATGATTACCGATGCCGCAAAGATAACGGTGAATGCACGGACGATGAAATCCTTAGCTTTCTCGAAAAGGAGAAGGAATGTCGTCTTAATGCCCGGGATCCTGTAATTGGGAAGTTCCATTACAAACGGAACGGACTTTCCCCTATAGGCTGTATTCTTAAGGATAAGTGCCATTATGATCGCCAAAGCCAATCCCATGATATATAGCGACAAAGTAACAAGTCCCGCGTGATCCGGGAAGAACATCGACGACATAAAGCCGTAGATCGGAAGTTTCGCGGTACAGCTCATGAACGGCAGGAGCATGATGGTCATCTTCCTGTCTCGCTCTGATGAAAGAGTCCTCGATGAAAGAACTGCCGGCACGGTACAGCCGAAGCCGATAAGAAGCGGCACGAAGCTTCGTCCCGAAAGGCCGATCTTTCTAAGGAGTTTATCCATGATATATGCAACTCGAGCCATGTAACCCGAGTCCTCCATGATGGAGAGGAAAAGGAAAAGGACTATGATCGTAGGAAGGAACGAAAGGATACTTCCTATTCCCTTGAGCGCGCCGTCACAAAGAAGGCTTATGACCACAGGGTTGGTTCCGAAATCGGTCATTCCGCCCCTTAAGACCTCTATTCCCTTCTCGATCAAGCCGTCGCAAAGGTCAGTAAGATTCCCTCCGATAAGGTCAAAGGAAAGATAGAAAACGACAGCCATGATAAGAAAGAATATCGGAAGTCCGAAGATCTTATGCGTAAGCACTTTATCTACGGCAACTGACATCTTATGTTGCTTGGTGTCCGTAGACATCTTCTTGACCGTCTTTTCGACCGCATCAGCTATAAATTCATAACGCATGTCAGCTATGGCAGCCTGCGCATCTACGCCCGCCTCGTTTTCGAGCTCGATAAGAGTATGTTCTATGGTCTCGATCTCATTTTGAGAAAGCTTGAGTCTTTTTGCCATGGACTCATCGCCTTCAATGAGTTTTGTGGCCGCAAATCTTCTGCTTATTCCTGCATCTGCTGCATGATCCTCGATCATATGCATCAGAGAGTGAATTGCTCTGTGAACTTCACCCGTACAGTAGTCGACGGCCTTCGGTCTTTCCTTATTCTCAACAACACGGATAAAGACATCCTTAAGTTCCTCGATACCTTCACCCTTTGAGGCAGATATCGGAACCACAGGCACGCCAAGTATCTCGGAAAGCTTTTTGGTATCAATGCTTCCCCCGTTTGACTCTACTTCGTCCATCATATTAAGAGCTATGACCATCGGAAGGCCTAAAGATGCGAGCTGCAGTGACAGATAAAGGTTACGTTCTATGTTTGAAGCATCAACGATATTGATGATTCCGTCAGGTTTCTCATTAAAGATATAATCTCGTGAAACAATCTCTTCACTGGAATAAGGTGACAGTGAATAAATACCCGGAAGATCTACGATCTTAACGTCTGATCCGTCCTTTGTCTTTTTTACCGTACCGATCTTCTGCTCAACGGTAACTCCCGGGAAATTTCCGACATGTTGATTTGATCCGGTGAGCGCGTTAAAAAGTGTCGTCTTACCGCAGTTCTGGTTACCTGCAAGAGCTAATATCATTTACCCGCACCTCTTCTTTTAGAATTGGAAGCGCAGGATGAACAATTACCGCTGCATACGGTGGAAATAGGAGTGATCTCTATATTGGCTGCATCTTCCAGCCTTAAAGTCAGCCTGTAGCCTCGAAGACTAAGCTCGATAGGATCTCCCATCGGAGCCATTGCTCTAACTGTTACGCATGTATTCGGGGTAAGACCCATATCCAAAAGATGACCTCTAAGGGCCTTTTGACCGTTGACAGCACTGATTATTGCCGACTTGCCTACTTTCAACTCACTAAGTTTCATGATTGACACCTCACCATAAAGTATTATGGAATGTCAAAGTAAAAAATTCAATTAGAAAATCTGTATAAGAAAGTAGATATCAAGGGCAATACAAACAAGACAAACTGCACCGCACACAAGATAGATCATCTTGCGTTTTTTCGCTGAATTCTTCTCAGGATCCTTGAAAATATTGTCTTGCTTCCTCGACACAGGCTTTGCCCCCATCATATTTATATTGTGATTATACATAGGTAAGGACTCGAGTTGTTTTTCAAGTATGTGACATTAAATGACAGATATGTTAAAAATCCCTGTATTGAAAGGTCAAAAAATGATAAAATCCATACAGAGATTTTTTAAAGGACGGAATATATATGTGTATCAGAAAAACCAAGATAATCTGTACGTTGGGACCTGCAGTCGATTCCGACGACATGATCAGAGAACTTATGCTGGGCGGCATGAACGTTTGCCGTCTCAACATGAGCCACGGAACTCACGAAGAACATCAGCAGAGGATCGACAGAGTTAAAAGGATCAGAGAAGAATTGAATCTTCCTGTCGCACTTCTTCTTGATACAAAAGGACCTGAGATCAGAACAGGTGTTTTCAAAGATCACAAGGTTACACTTAAAGAAGGAAACACGGTAACTATTACCGACAAGGATATCGAAGGAACAGAGGCCGAATTTTCCATCAGTTACAAAGATCTTGCCAAGGACGTTTCCATCGGTTCGAAGATCTTGATCGATGACGGTCTTATCGAACTCGAAGTTACAAAGATAACAGGAAGAGTCATCACATGTAAAGTTCTTAACGGCGGAGATGTATCAGACAGAAAGAGCATCAACGTTCCGGGAAGTAATCTTAACCTTCCTTCCCTCACCGACAAGGACAGAGACGATATCCTCTTTGCAGTAGAAAACGAATTCGACTTCATTGCAGCATCATTCGTACGTAAGGCAAAGGACGTTCAGGAAATAAAGAGAGTCCTCGATCAGGCAGGAGAACACGGTATCTGCCTTATCTCCAAGATCGAAAACAAGGAAGGGATCAACAACTTCGACGAGATCCTTAAGGTATCCGACGGTATCATGGTTGCCAGAGGTGACTTGGGCGTAGAGATCCCTGCCGCAGAAGTTCCGCCGATCCAGAAGACCTGCATCCAGGTCGCTCACCAGATGGGTAAGATCTCCATAACGGCTACACAGATGCTCGATTCCATGATCAGAAATCCACGTCCTACAAGAGCCGAGGTTTCAGACGTTGCAAACGCTATCTACGACGGCACTTCCGCAGTAATGCTTTCAGGCGAGACTGCATCAGGTAAATATCCTCTCGAGTCTCTTAAGATGATGGTAGAGATCGCAAAGCAGACCGAAAGCTCCATCAATTATTGGAAGAGATTTGTTAACCAGAACATCCCTATGCTTCCTTCAGTAGGAAACGCCATAAGCCACGCTTCATGTACGACAGCTATGGACCTTGATGCAAAGGCCATAATCTCTCTTACTCACGCAGGAAGAACAGCAAGACTTCTTTCAAGATTCCGTCCGGGATGTCCTATCATCTCCACCACGGTCTTCCCTCGCGTTCAGCGTCAGCTAAACTTGAGCTGGGGTGTTGTTCCGATCCTTGTTCCTGAAGTAACTACAACTGATGAACTTTTCGAAGTAGGGATCAAGTGTGCAGCTGAAGCAGGATTTTTGAGCGACGGTGATCTCGTTGTTATGACCGGTGGTACTCCTGTAGGAATGTCAGGTACAACTAATACTATTAAGGTTCAGACAATAGGTTCTTCCATTACGAGCGGCAAGGGACTTCCTTCCGAGAACGCCAAGAACAATATCCGTTCCGGAACCGTATGTCTCATCAGAGATCCTGAGCATGTCGACGTTTCAAAGATCGACTGTCCTGAAGATATGATCCTCGTAGCTCCTTACACAACAAACACCATGATGCCTCTTATAAGACGCGCCAAGGTACTTGTCGTGGAGGACGATGATCCGTCATGCCACACAGCTACTGTCGCAGCTGCTCTCGACATCCCTTCAGTCCTTTCATGTTCCAATGCTACAAAGCTTTTGAACAACGGAAGAACAGTTACGGTAGACACCGTAAAGGGCAGCATCAGCTGACAGATACTATGCTCTTTCAAGGGACCTTTTCTTCTCGAAAAGGTCCTTTTTTATTGCAATCACTTTGGTAAATATGCACATCAATCTATTCGACCTCCATCTATAATTCAGGACTTCGGCACACCCAGCATTTTGGGGAAAACACCGTAATATGCTATAATTAATATAACTATGCGCTCTTTTTGGAGGGATAATGAAATTTATTGGTACTACAACCAAGTATAAAGTAACGAAGGAAAAGATACAGATGGCGGTCAGCGTCGGCATGATCGCATTGATCAGCTGTATATCCATTGTTACGGTCAAAGCCCTTATCGAGGCGCGAAGCAAGATCGATAAGCAGAACATGGATGCAGAGTTCGTTCAGCTTATCAATGAGACAAGCGAAGAAGAGATCGAAGTCGTTGAAAAGTCAGACAACGAAGCTTCTGCTTCAATACCTGATCATACATCGGAAAGTGTTGCCCCTGACTCAACAGAAGAGCAGATCCTTACTGAAGATACTTCAGATCAGTTACCTTCAGAAGAGACTTCTGCTACTCAGGAAACAGCTGCCGCAACAGAAGCAACATCTGCTACGACAACGACAGAGACAACCGTTGCATTTACCGAGACTTCCGTAATAAAGTTCGTATATGCATCAAGCGAACTTAACGTAAGAACAGGTCCGGGCACTTCCTATGACGTCGTTAAGACGATCGAGAAAGGTTCCGGTATCGACGTAATCGGTGTAACAGATAACGGATGGTATCACACCTACAACGGAAACTATGTCTCAAAAGATCTTTGTCAGGACGATCCGGTCAAGGTCGCTACTCCTACACCGGTCCCTGTTCAGACTACTGCAACTCAGGCGACAACAACTGCCGCTACAACAACAACTGCTGCTGCAACACAACCTGCTCCTGCCAACAACCAGGCTAAGGAAGGAATGACTTACTACGGCTCATGCACGATCACGTTCTATGGTCCTCAGCCATTGGGTGATGGTACTTACAGCACTTCCACGGCTACGGGAACAACATGCTGTGAAGGTGTAACCTGTGCCGCCGACTGGAGCATCTTCCCTGCAGGAACCGTAATCTACGTTGTTAACGATCCTCTCGGAGGAGACGGATATTACACAGTAGAAGACAAGGGTTCCGGCGTTAAGGGTTCACATATCGATATTTATGCAGATGCAGGCGAATCTTATTCAACAACATCATGTGAGGTATACATAGTTAACTGATATGAAAAAAGACAACAAACAAATAACAGAAAAAATGAACTCAAAGAAGAAGGCACCTGAGGCAAAAGCGTCAAAGGAAACCAAAGAATCAAAGAAGAAAAAATCTTCCAAGAGCAAGGTCAATCCATTAAGGATCATCCCTCTTGGCGGTCTTTGTGAGATCGGCAAGAACATGACCTGCTTCGAATACGGAAACGACATGATCATCGTTGATGTGGGTATGGCTTTCGCAGAAGAAAACATGCCTGGCGTTGATGCCGTTATCCCTGATTATACTTATGTTCTCGAAAACAAGTCCAAGCTTCGCGGAATATTCCTTACTCACGGACATGAGGACCACATCGGATCACTTCCTTATCTTCTGTCAGAGCTTAAATGCCCTCTATACGGCGGCAAACTTACAGTTGAACTTGTAAGACATAAACTCGCAGACAAAGGTATCAGCATGGCAGGAATCAGTTTTAATTCCTGTAAGAACGGCGATCTTATTAAAGCCGGAACAAATTTCTTAGTTGAGTTTATAAGAGTTAATCACTCCATCGCAGATTCATATGCTCTTGCAATAAGAACACCTGTAGGACTTGTTATCCACTCGGGTGACTTTAAAGTAGACTACACACCTATTAATGGTAAGACCATAAATCTTCAAAGATTCGGCGAACTCGGAAAAGAAGGCGTTCTTCTTTTCATGTGTGAGAGCACCAACGTTGAGATCCCCGGTGTATCCCCTTCAGAGATGCACGTAGGCGAATCATTCCAGAGGATCTTCCAGGAGACCAAAGGAAGGATCATCGTTGCAACATTCTCGAGCCACGTTCACAGGATGCAGCAGATCTTTACGGCTGCCGAGAAGTACGGAAGACATGTATGCCTTTCCGGAAGGAGCATGGTCAACACATTTAATGTTGCGAACTCTCTCGGATACATAAGCATGAATCCTGACACTCTTATCGATACTTCAGAACTCGATAACTATGATCCTGATGAGATCGTAATCCTTACTACGGGAAGCCAGGCAGAGCCTATGAGCGCACTTTCAAGGATCGCTTTTGCATCCCACAGATCCATCGAGATCCAGTCAGGCGATACGGTCATTATCTCAGCTCATCCTATCCCGGGTAACGAGAAACCTATCTACAGAGTGATCAATGAGCTTTTCAGAAGAGGAGCTCACGTAATATACGAATCACTTGCTGATGTTCACGTATCAGGCCACGCTTACAGAAATGAACTTAAGCTCTTGCATAGCCTTATTAAGCCTAAGTTCTTCATCCCTGTTCACGGCGAATACAGAATGCTCTATAAGCATAAGGAACTGGCAAAGTCGCTTGGAACAGAAGAAGATAATATCTTCATCATGAATAACGGTGATGTTTTGGAAGTCCGCCCTGATAAGGCTAGGATCAACGGTACCGTTCCTGCTGCTGCAGTCTTGATCGACGGCTCAAGCGCGAGTGATATCGGAAACAAGATCTTCAGCGACAGAAGGATGCTCGGTGAAGACGGATGTATCGCTATCTCGATCACCCTCGACCGTAAGGGTAATCTTTACTGCCCGCCTCAGGTCAATTCGCTGGGATTCGTTTTCGAGGATGAAAAAGAAGAGATACACAGAGCTTGCGGTTCAAAGGCAATGAGCCTTATGATGTCGGACAAGAACAAGCAGGCTGATCTTGAGACTTATGCATACTCCAGGCAATTCCGCGAATCGATCAAGGGATTCCTTGTCGAAAAGACAAAGAAGCGTCCTGGTATCCTCGTAACGGTTACAAGGTTGGTATAAATATGATAATGGACTACAAGGGCAAGAGCCCTTTGATCGACGACTCATGCTACATCGCGCCATCAGCTGACATCATCGGAGATGTTACCATCGGTAAGGATTCTTCGGTGTGGTTCTCTGCTGTTGTAAGAGGAGATATGGCTCCTATTAAGATCGGTTCTGGATCTAATGTTCAGGACAACTGCACGCTCCACTGTAAGATCGATCAGCCGATAACAGTCGGTGATGACGTAACTATAGGACATAATGCCGTGCTTCACAGCTGTACTGTCGGCGATAACACTCTGATCGGCATGAGCTCGACGATACTTGACGGTGCCGTAATAGGAAAAAACTGCATAGTCGGCGCCGGTTCGCTTGTTACTTCAAATAAGGTGTTCGAAGATAATTCCCTTATCCTCGGAAGTCCTGCCAAAGTCGTCAGAAAGATCGACAAAGAAGGCGAAGAAGAACTTAGGAAAGCAGCCGGATATTATGTCGACGACTGCATCGAATACAGAGATCACTCAAAGTAATAAACGTACTCTGTATACGAATCCGGATTGTCAGCGTTGCCGCTTTTTATGAGGTTTCCCTCTTCATCATATTCGTAGTAATTCTGTGACTTATCGGAGCCTCCGTGAGCCAGGTCATATGATGTCTCCGACATAAGTATCATGTTGCCGTTATCGTCGTACTGGTAGCTCGTCTCATAGCAAAGCTTGTCGGAGATATACTCTTTCTCATAAACAAGATGATCACCATTATAGGTGTACATGATCTCAACGATGCTGTCTTCTGAACTAACTTCGTATTCAACGACATTGCCGTTCTCATCATATGAGTATGCTGTTATTCCGGTCATGGAAACGATCTCAGTGATCATTCCCTTCTCATCATACCTATAGGTTTCTTCACTTAATAAATCATTGTCTTCGGAATTGAAGTACGCAGCATAGCTGAGAGAGCCGTCCGAATTATATTGATACATGTGAATATATGATGTATCGTATATTTCTTCCTTAGTATCAGGATCAACAGTATAGTTCTCCTCAGTTACGGTGATAAGATTACCATCCTCATCATATTCATAAGAAGCATAAGTCTTGGTGGTAACGTAATCGTCTCTCTTCAAAGTAGATGTTGAAACTGAGCTTATGAGCTTACCTTTATCGTCATACTCTTTAGCTGACTCGCTTTGGATCCCGCTGCCGCTCATGAAATAGGATGCGGAATAAATGACCTTATCTGCCTGAGTTTTTTCTACTGCGATCAAGGTCTTTGTATCACCGTCTTTGACCGAATAAGTTTCCTTAACAAAGACCGGGACCGGAACAGGTGTAGGTGTCGGAGAAGGAGTCGGTGTCGCGGTCGCAGCAGTTGTTGTAGTGGTAGTCGCTACACTTTCCGCCTGCGCCTCCGTAGTCTTTGGCGTTTTTCTATCGCACGCACCAAGAAGGCACAATGCCAAAACCACGCTCATCGCCAAAGCCACTCTCTTCATAACTAACCCTTTCTTCTTAAATATCCCTTACATATAATACTCATATTCTTTTCGAAAACAAGAAAAAGCGGATCAAAAGAAGACCCGCTTTCCGTGGATATAATATGGAACTTTGACATTGTGTTGTCAGTTTTCGGCCACTTCCCAGATGGTTCCCATATTATTGAAACCACCTTCAGGCATGCAGCCCTTGCACTGACCGCCGCCCTTGCCGGAGGAACAAGAGCCGCAGTCAGCACATTCTATCTTACCAAGTTTGGTACGTCTCAAGACCCCGATACGTTCGAGGTATTCCAATGTCCTTTCTACATCCGAGACAGTCGTTCCCATTCTCTCAGCGAGCATGGCCGTGGAACAACACTCTCCGGATCTAAGAAGATTAATAAGATTTCGCATATCCATAATCTCAGCCTCACATGATGAGAAGTCCAACGTGATAAGCAAGGAACGCAATGATCAATGCGCTTGCTTCATAGTAAAGGGTAATGAGAGTCGTCCACTTGGCAGAGTGAGTCTCCTGATATGTAGCAGCAAGAGCAACTACACACGGCATGTTAAACGTTATCGCGAACATAAACGCGAGAGCCTGTGGTCCTGAGATATTATTGATAAGAAGCTGTGTAGAATTTGCAACTGCTTCATTGGTTCCCGCAACAGCTCCGAAGATGGTACCGGACTGGGTAAATAAAGCCGTAAGAACGCCGACAGCACCTTCCTTACCGATAGATGAAGCGATGAAAGCCATGAACAGCTGCCAGCTTAATCCGAAGAATTTTGTAACAGGCTCGATGAAGTTTCCGACTTTATAAAGTACCGATCCTTCAATACCAACAGAAGAATAGCTTAAGAACCAGAATACGAGACATACCGGGATGATTACCTTTATGACTCTGAAGAACATATCCTTCGTTCTGCCGAATACATATCTCAAAAGTGACTTCCACTTCGGCTTATGATACGGAGGAAGCTCCATGATGATTCCGTATCTGTCTTCTTTCTTAACAAGGTGTCTTCCAAAGACCTTGGATGTGATCCATATATGGATGATCATTACGATCAATATCGCTACGATAACGAGTACTCCGTAACCGCCAAAGAACGATGTAGCGAGCATCGGGATTATAGCCCATGCCGCACCGCAAGGAACTGCCCACGCCAGTGCGATAGTAAGGATCTTCTGTCCCCAGTTATCGATAACACGGCTGCTTGATGCGCCTCCGATCGTACAACCGAATGATACGAGGAAAGGCATAACCGATTTACCCTGAAGTCCCATCTTGCTCATCGTATTATCGAAAACATACGATATCCTCGCCATGATTCCGCTTTCTTCAAACATACCGAATACCAGCGTGATTCCGAATGCGAACCCGAGCATCTTAACTGTATTGGCGATACACATGATAAGACAGTCGCAAATGATACCGATCAAGATCGGGCTCGCGTTCGCATTAGTAAGTGCATTTCTTATCGGATCGGAAAGCATGGTAACGCAACCGCCCAAAAGCATGATAGGAAGTGCCGGGATAAACGACAGCAGAAGACCTCCGATTACAACAAGAACAACTACGAGCTTACCCCATCTCTTACTCGTTATAGCTCTGTCGAACTTACCCATCTTAACTGATGTCTCGACCTTGTTAACAGTCCCGTCCAAGATCTCGTCGATCCACGCAAACTTGCATTCACCGGTCGAAAGAGCACCCTTATCCAAGGTCTTGATTATCCTCTCGTAATCAGCTTTCTTTTCTCCGCTCAAGGTATTTTCGATCTTGGCTCTTACGACCTTATCACCCTCAAGGGCTTTGGCCGAAAGCCACGTTGATGTGTATCCCTTGATAAGTCCGTCAGATATGACCGACTTAAGATCCGAGAAACCTTCGATCGTCTCGTAACCTTTTTCGAGAGAAGAATAATCAAGCTTTGTCTTTTTCTTCAGAGCCCTTTCCATACACTCGAAAAAGGACTCATATTTCTTAACGTCAGTTGCAGACATCAAGATGACCGGTATCCCGATCCTATCCTCGATCTTTCTCGGATCAATGACCTTACCCTGATCTTTAGCAACGTCAGCCAGGTTCAGTACGAGAAAACACGGTACATCGATACCGGCGTAATCAGCCAGCATGAACATGCTTCTTTCAAGCTGTGAACTGTCTGCCAGGATACATACGACATCTGCATTTCCTGATGCGATATAATCTCTTGTTACGATCTCTTCATCCGAATTCGCGGACAAAGAATATGTGCCCGGAAGGTCAGTAACGATATAGTCAACCCCTTTGTGACTGAATGAGCCCTGCTTCTTCTCGACTGTTTTTCCCGGCCAGTTTCCGACATGCTGCTTAAGTCCCGTAAGACCATTGAACAAAGTCGATTTACCTGAGTTTGGCTGACCCAGAAGTGCAATAGTTATCTTTCCGTCTACCATCAGTTCGACCTCTCTTCCACCATGATTCTCTCGCACTCTTTACTATTGAGTGCCACCAGCGTGTCCCTTAAAAACACGAGGACAGGACGACTCCTGTCGTTTTTGATTACTTTGACTTTACATCCCGGCGTCAGACCTATGGATGTGATCCTGCTCAGAAACCTGGTGTCACCATCGATCGAAGCAACCACACCCTCTTGGTCGGGAGTCATTTTATTAAGACTTTTCATCTTACTTTTCCTCCTCAAAATCTGTGATCGTATATGTACTGCTCGTTAAAGCCGCTACAAAGAAATCTCTGTCCCTTTTCTCCTTCGAAAAAACAGTCACTTCCCTGACGGAAAGATCCGCCTTCGCCCATATACCACTAAGTGAATTAAGCATATTTTCTACACGCACGGTGCAGGCGGAACATACCATTCCTTCTACATGAAGCCTGTATCTGTATGAATAATGTGAGATGTCCTTATCTTCTACTCTTATCTTCTTCGGGATCTTTTCCCCTGTTCCGCAGCAGGATGAACCTGTCGTCATCTCCCTAAAGATCCTGAAAAACAAAACACCTGCCGTTAAAACCGCAAGCGCTATTATGAAAACCATGAACACCAACCTCTATTTATCTCATTAGTTAGCATACGCTAACCAAACATTGAATATATATCACATCATTTAAGTGCTGTCAATAGAGGTATTTCAAATTCATAACCACCAAATACACACATATATAATTAGCATTTGCTAACCGCTAGAAAAAAGCAGGCCGATATCCCAAGATGAAGATATCGGCCACAAACTCATAAAGAGAATATTCTTATTTGTTTCCGCTTAAGTACTCGTGGATACCCTGTGCGGCTTTCTTACCTGCTCCCATCGCAAGGATTACCGTTGCTGCTCCCGTAACGGCATCACCGCCTGCGTAAACGCCTTCCTTAGTGGTCTTACCTGATTCCTCAGTAACGACGATGCACTTCTTGCTGTTCGTCTCAAGACCTTTGGTCGTTTTCGCGATAAGAGGATTAGGAGAAGTACCGAGAGCCATGATCACGGAATCAGTCTCGATCTCGAACTCTGATCCTTCAACCGCAACAGGTCTTCTTCTGCCGCTGGCGTCAGGCTCGCCGAGTTCCATTCTTATGCACTTTATCGCACGGACGCTCTTGTCGTCATCCATAAGGATCTCGATTGGATTTGTAAGAAGTTCGAACTTGATCCCTTCTTCTTTTGCATGATGAACTTCTTCTGCTCTTGCAGGAAGCTCCTTCTCGCTTCTTCTGTAGACGACAGTTACTTCAGAACCAAGACGGAGAGCCGTTCTTGCTGCGTCCATTGCAACGTTACCGCCGCCTACTACAACAGTCTTTCCCGTCTTAAGGATCGGAGTATCGTAGTCATCTCTGAATGCTTTCATGAGGTTACTTCTCGTTAAGTATTCGTTAGCTGAGAAAACGCCCTTAGCATTCTCGCCCGGTATCTTCATAAACATAGGAAGACCTGCACCGGAACCTATGAATACCGCTTCAAAACCTTCACTCTCGATAAGTTCATCAATAGTCACAGATCTTCCGATAACGACATCCGTCTCGATCTTAACGCCCAAAGACTTAACATTCTCGATCTCGGATCTTACTACCGTATCCTTAGGAAGTCTGAACTCCGGAATACCGTAAGTAAGTACTCCGCCTGCTTCATGAAGCGCCTCGAAAATGGTTACGTCATAACCAAGCTTTGCCAAGTCACCTGCACATGTAAGACCCGCAGGACCTGCTCCAACGATCGCAACTTTGTGACCGTTTTCCGGTGCGAGCTTATGAGGCTTGATACCCTTTTCCCTTGCCTTATCGGCAACGTATCTTTCAAGCTTACCTATAGCAACCGCTTCGCCCTTGATCCCTCTTATGCACTTGGACTCACACTGTGTTTCCTGAGGACATACACGTCCGCATACTGCAGGAAGGGAACTCGAAAGCGAAAGCACATCATAAGCTCCTTCGATATCATTTTCCTTAAGTCTGGAGATAAATCCCGGAATGTTGATGTTAACAGGACATCCTGTCACGCACTGAGGATTTTTACAGTTCAAGCATCTGGATGCTTCAAGAGCTGCTTCCTCGTCATTATATCCGAGACATACTTCGTCAAAATTCTTGGCTCTTACGAGAGGTTCCTGTTCCTTGATCGGTACTCTATCGTTAATCATTTCTCATCACCTCCGCAGTGTCCGCATCCGCCGTGATGGGTATCGCCTTCCTTAAGTTTAAGAAGCGCTCTTCCCTCTTCGGTCTTATAAAGTCTCATTCGATCCATCGCCTCATCGAAATTTACGAGGAATCCATCGAACTCAGGACCGTCTATACAAGCGAACTTAACTTCATCACCTACAGTTAATCTGCAGGCACCGCACATACCTGTACCGTCAACCATGATAGGGTTCATACTGACGATAGTAGGAATGTTGTAATTCTTAGTTGTGAGAACACAGAATTTCATCATGATCATAGGTCCTATCGAGACGCAAAGATCGTACTTCTTTCCTTCGTTTTCAACGAGATCTTTAATGACTTCAGTAACGAGACCTTTTCTTCCGTAAGATCCGTCATCCGTTGTGATATATAGATTTCCCGCAACCTTCTTCATCTCTTCTTCAAGGATAACGAGATCTTTATTCTTAGCTCCGATGATAACATCAGCATCTATACCGTGTTCATGAAGCCACTTAACCTGAGGATAAACAGGAGCTGTACCAAGACCTCCTCCGACAAAGAGGATCTTCTTTTTCTTAACTTCCTCTATATCATCAGTAACAAGCTCTGAAGGATTACCCAAAGGACCTACAAAATCCATGAAGTAATCTCCTTCTTTCATATCACCCATTCTGGTGGTGCTTGCGCCCATCTTCTGAACTACGATAGTAACTGTACCTTCATCCCTGTTGTAATCACAGATAGTAAGAGGAATCCTCTCACCCTTCTCGTCGATCTTAACAATAACAAACTGTCCAGGCTCACAATACTTAGCTGTTCTCGGAGCCACTACATCCATGAGAAAAATCTGCGGATGAAGATCGACCTTTCTTTTAATCAGATACATAGAATATCCTCCGTGTAAATTGATTTTCATTTTAATATTATCATTTTAATACTAAATCTCAGTTTTGCATACTAGTATATTAGTTAGATTTCATTCAAAAAACTTTTCGAACTAACACACATTAAAAGCCGCAACAGAAATGTCGCGGCTCTTAACGGTTTATAAGTTCATTTGGGGGGTGAGTCCCCGCTTTGGACATTTGATGATCCGTGCCCGGGTCATCATAGAGTGAGTAGTGTCTGCAACATGTCTATGGCGTTTTTTTTGCAGTTAATGTCCGTTTATTTGCAGGTAATATCATTACTTTACAAACTAGTTAGCATCGGCTAACTGTGTGTTAGTTTAGCAGAGCATCTCTTCTTCGTCAACAGCAAAAACGTGTCATATGTTACACACGAAAAAATTTTCCAAAATGCCTCAAAACCTTAATATCTTCTCTATTGAACTCAAATGGTTTCGCGTTATAAAATTATATCGGAGGTGAGATTATGGATTTGAAGGAAGCTTTAAAGTTAAGACACTCCGTCAGACAATATGAAGAAAAAGAACTTGGCGAAGATATCGTAACCAAGCTCGAATGCTTTATCACTGAGATCAATACTGAAAGCGGTCTTCATATTCAGCTCGTCAAAAATGAGCCGCGTGCTTTCTCGGGAACACTTGCTCATTACGGTAATTTTTCCGGCGTAACTAACTACATCGCGATAGTCGGTAAGAAATCCGATACGTTGGAAGAAGATGCCGGTTATTACGGTCAGAAGATCGTTCTTTATGCACAGACATTGGGTCTTAACACCTGTTGGGTAGCAATGACATATTCCAAGGTCCCTAGCGCATTCAAGATCGGTCAGGGTGAAAAGATAGTTATCGTTATAACTATCGGTTACGGTGTCGATCAGGGACAGGAAAGAAAGTCCAAAAAGCCGGAGGATGTAAGTAACATCGAAGCCGATTCTCCTGAGTGGTTCAAGGAAGGAATCGATGCTGCTCTTCTCGCCCCTACCGCAGTTAACCAGCAGAAGTTTAAACTCATACTTCTCGATGATAAGGTCAAGGCCAAGACAGGTCTTGGATTTAACACAAAAATAGACCTCGGAATCGTTAAGTACAACTTCGAGGTCGGTTCAGGCAAAAATCATGATATCTGGGCTTAAATATGTCCCGACTCTTTCAATTTGCTATAGATAGCTTTACCGAGTTTTATCTGTTCGGAAGGATCAAGATGAACACCGTCCGCTTCACTCGGTTCTACAATCAAAGATGCATCCATAAACTCGCAGTCATACATTGACGCGAGTTTTTTATACCATTCAGGAATATCCTTGCAGATCGAAGGAGTCCTTCTGAAATCAAAACACTCGTCAAGCCATGTTCCGTACGCCTTGCCTCCGAGCATAGGCGGTGCGATAAGAAGGATCTTTAACTTTCCTCCCATACGGTATCTGTTATGTGTCTGAACTTTTTCCAAGAAGATCTGCATCTCACCTGCTATGTCCATAGCACAAAATCCGAACTTTGTCTTAAGGTCGTTACTTCCGAGCATTAAGATCATGATGTCCAGAGGACTTTGGCTTTCGAGACAAGGAATAATGTATTTCAGGCCGTTCTTCTCACCTTCCGCAGGATCATCTACAGCGATGGTCCTTCCGTTATGTCCTTCCTCGATTACTTTATAATCGTCACCGAGCTCACTTTGCAGAACTCCTGTCCAGCGTTCGCTTTCAGGCATCCTGCTGCGCTTAACGGGATCAAATCCCCATGTAAGTGAATCTCCGAAACAAAGTATCCTTTTCTGTTCCATATAAGCCTCCGAGAAAAATCGTTTATGTAATTGTACTACAAAAAAAGGAGGTGCCGAAGCACCTCCCTAAGTTGTTTATTTTATTCGGATCATTCAACAAGATTGATAGTACCGAATACTTCCGGATCCTGGTAACCGTTACCTGTGTTATCAGCCCAGCTGATAGTACCTGAACGCACACCGTCTGCTCCGGCATCGTTAACCTGAAGTTCGAGACCTACTGCAGTTCCTACATCAGGAGTAATGTCTGTCCACTTGAAAGAAGCTTCGATGATATATCCGTCATCTGTGAGCTTAACTGCGGACTTCATGTTCTCTTCAAGACACTTATCGCCGTTGAATGAGAGGAAGTTCTCATAGCTTACACGATACTGCTTATCGTCAGGCTCATATCCGCCTGCCTTAGCATTATTCTCATCGATGAATACCTCGATGGAATCCTGCTCCCATGCATTCTCGTTATCCTTATTAAGAACGGAATCCTTAACAGTGAAGATTACATAGAGGTTTTCCTCATCCCAGAGGAGCTTAGCAGAACCGGTACACTTAGCACCAAGTACGATTTCAAGCGGAACATCTGCTGCATTAGCCCATGCATCATCAACCTCACCGTCTACAGTAACAGTACCCTTCTTAACATCCATTGATGGACGCTCCAAAGCCTTGATATCAAAGTCGAGCTTGGAAGAATCTACGAATGCCCAGTAAGCGAGCTTAGCCTGATATCTTCCGTCGAAGAGGAGCGGATACTGAGCGAGAAGTCCGTTAGCACCACCACCAACATTGCTCTGTGACTGGAGCCATGAGTTAGGATCGATTACACCCCAAACTGTGATACCGGATACATCGATTCCGTCTTCCTTATCGAGTGTCTTAAGTACTTCGTAGATCTGGTTGAGGTATACAGCCTGACGGTTGTACTCATCAGGGAGCATTTCCTTACTTCCGTCAAATCCTACGCTTGTCTTAACGTCAAGCTCTGTGAGCATGATCTTATCAACGACCTTAGCATACTCTCTTGCGCATGTCTCGATCTGACCTACAGAAGGAGCATTAACTGTGTAGTGACCCTGCATTCCGAAACCGTCGATACGTGTTCCTTCTGCAGCCTTAACGTCTTCGATGAGCTTAACGATACCTTCGCACTTCTTAAGGTTGCACTCGTTGTAATCGTTGTAGTAGAGCTCCAAAGAAGCAGGTGCATACTTGTTAGCGAACTTGAAAGCATTGATGATGAACTCGTTGCTCTGATATACCTTCCACCAGGAAGACTTGCTTCCGTGTGTATCATCAGTAAGCTCACCGCCTGCCTCTTCATCTGTTCTATATGTATTTGTTGCATCACTGATCGCTTCGTTTACAACGTCCCAGCCGTAGAAGAGTCCTTCGTACTTGCTGCCGGAACCTGTGTAATATGTAAGCATTGAAGAAATATACCACTCAAGACGCTTATTCATCTCGTCCTTGGATACGTAAGGCTTTGTTGCATCATAATCTTCGTGGAAGAACCACTCAGGTGTCTGAGAGTGCCATACGAGAACGTGTCCTCTTACCTTGATAGCATGATCAGGATTTGCTTCGTTCCAAGCAAGGATCTCATCAAGGATAGCATCTGCACGGGAGTGATCGAGTACAGGTACTGTCATCTTCTCGCCGTTAAACTCAACTTCCTCGAGAGCACCTACTTCGTGGTTGTTATAACCGAACATAGCGTCAGGCTTAAGTTCGTTACCGATCGTAATTGCATTGAAGTGCTTCTCAACGAGCTCCATCAAGAGAGCATCATTAAGCTCAGACTGAACGATGGATGTACCGCAGATAGCATCATCACCGAGTCCGTCAGCTGAAGCAACTACAGAACGGAGATCAGGAATATCCTTCTCTACTTCTGCAGGTCCGAGATCCTCGATCTCCTGATCAGGAGCAAGGATAAATCCTGCGATGTAGTAGTCACCCTTTACGCAGTCGCCGCTACCGTAATCAGTACCCTGCTCGATGATACGGATAACTGCCTTATCAAGTGAACCGCTCCATTGTGGAGTAAATGTTCCTGCAAAACGTGTCCATACACCAGGCTCAAGCTGCTGGCTGCATGTACCTGAGATCTCAGCTGAATAAGAACCGAGATAGCTTGTCTGTCCGTCGACTGTCATGTAAGGAGCGAAGTCGATCTGACGCTGATTAGCAGGAGCACCGTCATAATCGGAAGACAACTTTGCGTAGAACTCATAGTTGTAAGTTACGCCGCTCTGAACATCTGCCGTAATGTCCTGAGCAAAGCAGTCGTAAGGTGAAGCAGAAGCAGGATCTCTGTCGATCACGCCGTAGGTAGAATATGCATCACATGCCTCTGATGCATCGTTACCTGCAGAGATAACAGAACTTCCGCATTCGATCGACCACATGCTTACATCAGAATCTTCAAAGAAACCGTTCTTGATGATGGTTCCCTCAGAACTGATAGTGCTGACGATAGTAGGCATTGTCCAACCTTCGTCTTTGGTCGTTTCCGTTGTCTGTTCGGAACTTTCCGTTGTAGTGGTCTCTTCGCCTGAAGTCTCTGTTGACTCCTTGCTGTTACAAGCTACTACGGAAAAGACCATAGCAGTTGCAAGTGCTGCCCCTACAACACTTCTAAACACTTTTTTCATACTAACCTCCATATTTATATATTGCTCTTCGCAATATGGGTTACTTTAGAATATATCCTTAAAAACGTTTCGCGATATACCGACAAACTCTAGGATTTGTACTGTCAATCGTGTTTTTTCGAGAGGCAAAGTAAAAATACGTCGCGAAAAATATAAAATTTTTGCGCTTTAGATCTGATGACGAACTGTTTTGTATTCGTCACCGTCTCTGTAAAACGGGCAATCCTTTGTCCCCTTATACATCATGCGTTCGATATCGTCTTCATCGATATTGGCATCACAGACATATTCTCCCGTGAAGTCATCGTAGTTATAAAAGACGCAGTAATCACATTTACTCATCAGATGAGACTTTCCCCTTCACCCATGACTGTAATATCGACACAGGTCGCATCCTCAAGATGGAATATCATCATCTTGTTTCCTGTCTGCTCATTATAAATGCCTCTCAAGTGGGGTGCACCTTCCAAAGCAGCCTCTGCATACTTATTATCCTCTTCGAAAACAGCCTTTCCGGTGTAGCGCATCCAGTGTCCGTCAGGTTTGCTGGCAACGATCTCAACTTTCGGATTTTTTACCATCTGCTTATATACGTTCTTAAAATCACCGATACCGAAGAGCACCTTTCCGTCCATCTCCAGATGAAGACCTAAAGGTCTGATCTTAGGCTGATCACCGTCAACTGTTGCAAGGAAAAATACTCCGGCTTCACTCAAAAAATCATTGATTCTACTCATACAAACTCTCCTTTTCGAAAAAATAGTTACATAAATGATAGCACAGCAGACAAATCAGTATAAAGACAAAACGAGTTAAGGCATGTTAAAATCATTTTATATTTGCTTAATTGAGGAGGTATTGAAAATGCAACTTCGAACTATTGCTTCAAAGATAGCAGGGCTTTCTTTGGCTTTGGTAATGGCAGCAGGCGTCTTATTTATCAACGCTCCCAAGGTGAGTGCCGATAATACAGTAGACGATTTTGTCAACAGGTGCTACAAGGTGGCTTTGGGCAGGGATGCGGACACCGACGGTTTTAACTTCTGGAAAAAGGAGATAACGGAAGGCCGTCTGGTCGGTTCATCCGTGGTTCACCAGTTTATCTTCAGCGCTGAATACGAATCCCAGAACACTAGCGATAAGCAGTTTGTCAATGACCTCTACACCATGTTCATGGGAAGAGCAGCAGATCAGTCGGGTTATGATTTCTGGTGCAAAAGATTAAGTGAAGGTGATTCAAGAGAATCCATTTTCGCTGGGTTTGCAAATTCGGAGGAATTCTATAAAGTATGTTCTGATTGCGGTATTACGGCAGGATATTACACCAATGAATATCCGTTGGACAGAGTCAACAACGTAAACCTCTTTGTAGAAAGATTATACAAAGTCTGTCTCGAACGTATCGGAGATAAGGGCGGACAGGAATACTGGGTAAAGGGACTTCTCAAAGGTGAACTTCAGGGCGTCGCCTGTGCAGCGAACTATATAAGGAGCAAGGAATACCGCGATAAAGATCTGAGCGATGTAGAATACATAATGAATCTCTACCGTGCCATGATGGGAAGAGAATATGATAAAGGAGGACTATCTTATTGGCTCTCGGTCCTCGAGACAGGATACAGCCGCGATTTCGTACTCGAAGGATTTGCATATTCGCCGGAATTTAAGGGTATCTGCGAAAGATACGGTATCGTTCCGGGAACGTTTACCACAGATAAGAAGATCCCCCTTGGCAACCCTAAAGATTACTCTGAGTTTGACTCAAACAACAGAATAATCAAGGATGTCTTTTTCGATGAAAATGGCGATCTGTTGTATACCAGTACATTTGTTTATGATTCCAACGGAAAAGCAACAGGTTATAACTCATATGACAGCAAGGGAAATCTGATCTCACAGACAACTTATACGTACAATTCAGCTAACAGACTGATCCGACTGTTAACTATTAACGTCGACGGTTCCACTAATGAGGTAAATTACACTCTTGATAAAGATAACGCGCTTTATACATCCGCTGTAGGCCGGAATACGTCCACGGAGGGTGATAAAACAATCTGGACAGTAGAATATGACGGATTAAAGATAGCCAAGAATACTTATGATGATGGATACGGTAACAATGTCACACTTTACGAGAATGGTTATCCCGTTGATATGAAGTATTATGAGAATGGCATCATCAGCAGTACCGGAACATTCTACCCTGAAAGCGAACAGCAAAAAGATCTGACTGGATATGATGAAAACGGAAAGATCGTGTACATACATCGCTGGAGTGAGGACGGAAAGAAAACAGAAGATGAACACTACACGAACGGTGTCCTTACCTCAACTGTAATAACTGTCTTTGTAGACGAAAACCATTCTCACTCAGAATCTTATGATGCGAACGGAAAACTCACCGGTTGGTCTGATACCACAGAAGAAGACGGAAAGCAAACAACCAAGAGTTACGATGAAGAGAACAGACTTCTCTCGATCTACTACACAGACGAGAATGGTAGAGCAAAGAGATTGGAATATTACGATACCGACGGTAAGCTCGGTGATGTAATCACTTACGAATACGCAGGAGATAAGACAATAGAGACCACTACACATGCGGACGGATCAGTCGAGACCAAAACATATTGATCCCGGTGATCAGTTCGAAGTACATCAACTGAAATTAAAACGATCGACCCTTTCACCTCCCGGCGAAAGGGTTTTTCAGGCAATCTAAAACCACTCTCGCGAATGATAAGTGGTTTAGAGGGGCGTCCTTTCGGGATGCTCCTTATTTTCGAAAAAAAGTTATATAAATAATTGCACAGCAGACAAATCAGTATAAAGACAAGACGAGTTAGGCCATGTTAAAATCATTTTATATTTATGATTGAGGAGGTATGGCAAATGCAACTTCGAACTATAGCTTCAAAGATAGCCGGGCTTTCTTTGGCTTTGGTAATGGCAACGGGCGTCTTACTTATCAACGCTCCCAAGGTAAGCGCTGACAACACCATCGATGACTTTGTAAACAGATGTTACAAGGTATCTCTCGGAAGAGAACCTGATTCAGACGGATTTAACTTCTGGAAAAAAGAGATTACCGAAGGAAGGCTCGACGGCTCAGCTGTTGTCTTCAATTTCATCTTCAGTAAAGAGTATAAAGAAAAGAACACCTCAGACAAGCAGTTCGTTAATGATCTTTATACTATGTTCATGGGCAGAGAAGCAGATTCATCCGGATATGATTTCTGGTGTGCCAGATTAAACGAGGGTAGCTCGAGAGAAGATATCTTTACCGGATTCGCAAATTCGGAGGAGTTCTACAATGTTTGCAGCGACTGCGGAATCACAGCAGGTTATTTCACAAACGAATATCCGCTTGATCAAGTAAACAATGTTAACCTTTTCGTAGAAAGAATGTACAAGGTTTGCCTTGGCCGTATCGGTGACAAAGGCGGCCAGGAATTCTGGGTAAAGGGTCTTCTTAACGGAGAACTTCAGGGTATTGCCTGCGCAGCAAATTTCATAAAGAGTTCTGAATACAAAAGCAAGAATCTTACTGACTTAGAGTATGTCAAGAATATGTATCTTGCTATGATGGGAAGAGAATTTGACAAAGGCGGATTGGTTTTCTGGATCGCACAGTTAGAAAACGGACTTAGCAGAGACGGAGTCCTTTCAGGCTTTGCATTCTCCAAGGAGTTCACAGATATCTGTTCAAGATACGGTATCATCCCCGGAACATTTACACCTGATACAACTTTGGATGGAAGTGAATATGATTCCAACAATAAGCGTATCCAGGAATTCTTCACTACTGGATACTATGGAGTTCCTAAGTATGACTCCAACGGCCTGATCATCGAAGAGAATTTTTACGATCCTAGCGGTAATCCTTCAGCAATCTATAAATATACAAGGAACAGTGCCGGAAGAATGACCAAAGCAACTTATTCTTCTCCGGACAACAAATCAACCAGCACAACAGAATATAAGTACGATTCCGATAACATGCTGATCGAAACAAGCTATGTCAGTTATAAGAACGGAATAATTACCTCCAAGTATACTGACAAATATGACTCAAACGAATTGTTGGATAGCAGATATTACGAGAGCTACGAAAATGGCAAATTATCTGAAAAGATAACCGAAGATTATGATGCAGGCATGCTCGTAGCGTCTAAGACTTATACGGCAGACGGTATCCTCGAAAATGAGATCACATATTATCCATATGATGACAGAGGAAGCGGAAGCGGTGAAATGGAAGTAATCCTTATCCAAAATAAAGAATACAAGAATTACTATCCTAACGGAAACTTAAGTAATATTTCAACTTATTTCGAGGATGGAAGTTTTGACAAAATAACAAATTTTGCCGAGAACGGAAAAATGACCTCTGAGGAACAGTACTATCCGAAAGAGAATAAGAAGATCGTTACCAGTTATGATGAAAACGGTAACCGCATATGCAAGACAATATGCGGTCTGGACAAAGAAGGCAAAGTAATTACGGAAGAGATTTATGATTCCAGTGATAACATTTCCGGATATACCGAGCATGAGTATATCAGTGCAACGCAGACAAAGATCAAATATTACGACAGCAACAAAGTGTTTGACTACTCATGTATCATTACATACGAAGATGTTGCACATAGTGGCACATATATAGGTATATGCTTTGAGTACGCCGATAAGGATGGAAAGTTCACCAAGAAAGTAGAAAATATCTACGAAAACGGAAACTACATTAAGACAAAGACAACTTATGCAGATGGTTCAATCGTATACACGTGATTATATTGATTGATTGATTTAGGAGCGTCCTTCGGGATGCTCCTATTTTTTTGCAATCTAAAACCACTCTCGAAAGCGATAAGTGGTTTAGATGGGTGCTTATAATGAAAAAGTTGTTATTGGCTTAATTATTTTGCCTTGCTTGCCATGCAGGGCGTATGTCTTTTAATCGGCTGAGTTACCGGAGTGGCAGCCATGATAAATCCTGCACTTCTTACCTTCATCAGATATCTGATGAGTGCGAAGATCCCGCTTACAAGCCAGGTAAGTCCTGCTGAGATCCAGATTCCCCAAACACCTACGATCGGGATAAGGCTCAGCATCAGAGGGAAACCGATCCTTCCTACTACCTCGACTATACCGTTTATAAGAGCAAAGCCTGCATCACCGATACCGTTCAGTACTCCGCGGCAGACATAGATGGTTCCGAGTGCGAAGTAAAATACGCTCGTGATCCTCAATGCCTTGGCGCCCATTGTGATGATCTCGGGATCTTTTACGAAGACATGCATTACTCCCTCACCGCCGATCTGTGCAAGCGGAAGAACTATCATCGAGAAGATACCCATTATTATCATTCCCTTAGAAAAGCCCTCCTTGATGCGCTTATACTGACGTGCACCGAGGTTCTGACCTGCGTGTGTGGAAAGTGCCATTCCGAGTGAACCGTAAGGTTGCTGGACTATCTGTTCGATCCTGCTCGTAGCCGTGAAAGCTGCGATGGTCATGGAACCGAATCCGTTAACATAACGCTGCAAAGCGATACAGGAAACTGCGATAAGTGACATCTGAAGTGCGAGCATGGAACCCATTCTCGTACACTCCTTTATGATCTTGAAATCCGGAGATAAAAACTCTTTGGAGATCTTAAAGTAATCATTCAAAACGTATGCGAAGATCAGGCAACCGATTCCCGCAAGGAACTGAGCGATCAATGTTGCGATCGCAGCTCCGAATACTCCCATTCCCAAGACATAGACGAACAACAGGTCCAGGCCAATGTTGACAACGCAGGATACGAACAGGAATATAAGCGGAGTCTTTGAATCTCCCAACGCGCGTAACATAGCGGATGCGTAGTTGTACATTCCTATCAACGGGATCCCCAAACACATGATCCTTAGGTATTGTGTTGAAAGTGATATGATGTTGTTAGGTGTGTCAAGGAGTCGAAGGATTGGGGCTGATAGAACAAATCCCAATAAAGCCATGAGGAGTGATGCGACGAGCATCATATAGGCGCTGTTTACAATGACCTTCTTGACCCTTTGTTCATCTTTCGCACCGAAATATTTAGATGCGGTGATTCCGCCGCCGTTTCCTACTCCGATGCAGAATGAGAAAAATAAAAAAGAAAGCGATCCGGTCGAACCGACTGCAGCCAAAGCATCAGCACCGACAAAGCGACCAACGATCGCAGAGTCGACGAGATTGTAAAGCTGCTGGAAGATGTTTCCTACGAGCATAGGCACGGAAAACTCCAGAAGGAGCTTGGTGGTATTTCCTTTTGTCATGTCACGTACAAGAGCACTCACGATTCTTCGGATCCTTTCTTTTATTTGCAAGGTCACATTAACATTACGTAAAGTTCGTCACAATGAACTATAATGCACAGAAATTGACTTATTGTTCACTCATTATCTTTACAAAATGCAATTTGTAGTACAAAATCGAATTATCGGGTTGCTTTTTTGTGCATATTAGTCGAAGGGGGCAAAAAGTATGATCAATGTTCTTTATTCAGGTTACAGTTATCAGCACGACGACGGATTAGTTTATGATACGGATCTGGGCCGAAGAGGATTCGACAGTTATCAGATGCTGTATACTCATACCCCTGCCCTGTTCTGGGTAGACAATAAACTTCGCCAATATCCCGCAAGGTCCGTAATACTGTTCACTCCCGGACATCGCAAGTACTATAGTTCACTTCCGAATGAACCTTATAAAAATGACTGGATCAGGTTTGATACTGATGAAGAATTCATTGAAAGCTTTCCGATAACTAATGTTCCCTTCTCCCCTGCAGATCCTGATTTTGTGCATAATCTTTTTAAGCTGATCGCCTGGGAGAGCAACGCAAAAAAAGAGACAGATAATCCGGAGATGCTCTGTCTTTTTAAGGTTCTTTTCGCGAAACTATCGGATGATAATGTTGACCTTTTGAACAAACCGTATCACCACGAACTGATCGCATTAAGGCGTGACATGATGCTTCACCCGGAGCTTAGTTGGAACGTGGATTCGATGGCGGGCAGACTAAATCTCGGAAGGACGAGATTTCAGACGCTTTATAAAGATACTTTCGGTGTCAGCTGCATAGATGATGTTATAAACGCGAGGATCGAGCTGGCAAAAGACAGACTCAAATATACCTCGAGATCGATTTCCGAGATCGCGGAGATGTGCGGATATAAGAGCACTGAGCATTTCTGCCGTCAGTTTTCGAAGATTACGGGAGGAACCCCGACTAGTTTCAGACGTGAAGGTCAACAAACGAAGGATCGATGAACTTAGCGCCGTTTGCTTCGATGCGCTCGACGATCTTACGCCAGTATTCGCTCTCCATCTCTTCTGTCTCATCGTGTGAATGAGTAAGGATGATGTGATCCTGATCAACGGGGTTATTGCCAAACTCCTTATCGATGGCGTCCATGATGGATGCGAATGTCTTGTCGTTACCCGGTCTTAAAAGATATTCCTCACAGTCAAAACTGCAGCTGACATGGCATTCATCCTTCCAGCCGGAATCGATGTACCACTGGTTCTTGACGTTGCTGTCGTCGACCTTTTTGAAGCCGCTATTTACGAGATATTCCGTAAGGTCCTTGCGTGATGCGAGATACGGGAAACGGAAGAGCTTGACAGGACGCTTAACGCCTGCCTTCTCATAAACTGCGTTAAGGGACTTCTCACACTTCTCTATCTCTGCTACGGCATCCTCATAGCTCAGCTCGTTGAGCTTGGCATGGGTATATGTGTGATTGCCGATGACAAAGCCCTTGGAGATGGCGTAGATGGCGCTTTCCGGGTCCTTGTCGAGAAGATCGCCGATCGTGAAGAAGACACACTTGATGTTCTTGGACACAAGGTAGTCCACGATAGCTCTTGTATTGTTCTGCGGCATATCGTCTATTGTAAGTATTGCGTTGATCATTGTTTATTCTTTACCTCCGATTCGAAAATGATATTCTTGATCGCGAAACCGAGCTGGCGGTCGTCTTCAGGATTGTTGATCGATGCCGGCCAGGTGTTGGACTTGAAGCTGATCTTGTTGGTGCCGTCCTCCAGGTATTCTGAAGAGATGTAAGCCACAAAGTTGGTCCTGTTCTCGTATGCGCTGATGGTTGCCGTACCGACGTAATTGTCGTTGGCATAGATCTCTACGTCGATGACTCCGTTTATGATCGAGTCAAACGGAATAAGATCGTTGAGCTCGACCGTCATGAAGTAGTTATCTTTGTAAAGTGTACAGTTAAGGATGACTTCTTCCTCGCCTGTCCACGAGTAGTCGTGCTCGTAGCCCGTAAGACCTTCATAGTACTTGTAGCTGCTTAAGATCGGATATTCCTTTACGTCCTGATGAGTATATTCGTAGACGTAGATCTCGTCTTCGAATTCCTCGAATTCCCATGGATACAAAGTGATCGGACAAACAGTCGGATGGTCGTCGCCGACGCACTTATAGGTGTCGTGATATACGAGGCTTAATTCTCTCATGTAATCGTCTTCGTAGATCGGACGGTCGCTGATGATATAGACATTACCGTAGCCTGCTGCCATGCCTTCTGCTTCAGCGTAAAGGTTGTCGACGAAGACAGGATAGACGCTCGCGCCTGTAAGCTGTTTTACGGGGATCCACATCTGCCTTTCGAGGGAATCCATGACGATGACACGGTCTTCGGATCTGATCATGGATGTGATGTCCTCGATCGTGTTCCATTCCATCATCGTGTCGTCATAGTTTTCGAGAAGATTGATATTGACAGGAATAAAGATGCAAAGACTTATGGCTGCCGCAGGAAGTACGATGTACTTCTTTACGTCCTTTATCATGAATATGACGAACAGAACGGCGAGTGCCATGTAAGGAACGAGATATCTGGAGTTATAGTAAAGGGCTGTGATCTCTTTGTTGATCACTGCGGAGTAGATAAGGACTCCGTAGAAGAACATGACCGCGAGTGCTGCAGAGCTCTCGCTCTCGAATATCCTGCCCGGCTTATACATGAACATCACAGAAGCGATGACAGAAGTAAGGATTCCCGCGCCTGCGACGAAGAGCCAAAGTGATGAGCTTTGGGCCATGTCGAGAAGTTCTCTCTTGCCGGGGATGCCGCTGCTGAAGAAGTTATAGATAACAAGTAAGATCGGAAGAACGATAAGGATCCTTAAGATATGACCGAAATACTTGTGGTCACGCACTTTCTCCAGAGAAGGCTTCTTCGAGAATCTGAGGATAAAGATGAAAAAGACGATCAGGATGACATAGATCAGAAGCACGATGATGACCGCGAGATCGAGATCAGGGACGTTATGTCCGAGAAGCTTACGGAAAAGCTTCATGTAGTTCTCGACGGTGTATGTCGGCTGGATCTCAACCATCGTAAGATAGCTTATGATACCGAGCGGCGGGATCAATGCCATCGACAGGATGTCTCTTCTGTCCCTGCTGAAGAAATAGAATATGCCGTAAACTCCGATGAACATCGGAAGCATGGAAAAGAACGACATGTGGAAGCACCCGAACGCCACGACCGGAAGAAGCGACCAGAGGCGGTTCTTACTGTTAGTGACAAGGTACAGGAACAACAAGATAAAAAGCGCCGTAACGCCTTCTGTCAGCGCTGATTTGGAAACCCAGATGACAGCCGGAACGAAGCCGTACACGAACATCGCCAGATATCTCGACAGCCTGTCCATTCGAAGGTTCCTGGCGCAGAAGTAGACCATCATGACCGAGAGTACGTAAAGTACGCTCATTACGCCCTGCATATTCTTATATCCGAAAACACTTCCCCATGAAGAAAGGATCGCTGCATAAGTCGGGATGCCGTGAACGTATCTTTCAGGGCGATCCTGAAGATCGCCGGCACTATCCATTCCTATCAGGTCGTTGACGTCAGCCATGAACTCTGATCTGTAAGCTTCCGGGATCGTATAGTATTCGTAGAATCTATGGATCTTCTCCGTATCATTGTTCATAAACATGACAGCCTGAGTCTGATATCCTCCCTCGTCCTGTCCGAGGCCGTAATACTGGTTCTTCACTACCGTAAACGGGAGAAGGATCAGTATGATGATGAGAGGAATGATAAAGTCCTTAAGGTCAGTAGTAACTTCAGGCTTGATGCTCTTCTTACGAAGGATCACGATGCCGGTTCCCAAAAATCCGATGCCAAGGACAGCCAGTGCGTTATTGACAGGCGTATAAGCATCAAACAGGAAGAAGATGTAGCTCATTATGACGTGGCAGGCAAAAAAGACTGATGAACCGATAACGATCGATTCAATAAGGCTCCTTTTCCTGAGCAATAAAGATGCGCTGTAGATAAACAGCGCCAAAGTAATGAGCAATAGAAATCCGATCACCATAGTGCCTCCTTAAGGTTCAATGCATTATAGCATATTACTCTGGATCAGCGGAAATAACATAAACAACATCGTTGCCGAAGGGCTCTTCACCGATCTCCCAGCCTGTTCCGGTAGTCTCGATATAATAATATTTCTCACCTTCGTATTCGAAGTATTTTCCCTCGTCCATTCCGTCAACCTTAACGCCGACAGCCATATGACCGCTAAGATACCAGAAGAACACCACGTCGTAGCCCATAGCCTTCAAGATCCCGGCAAGGAGCATACTTGTATCTTCACAGTCGCCGTTATTTTCATACAAAGTCTCGATCGGATACTTGGAGTATTCCTCCTCACCTTTTGAATCGATGTCGAGTTCGTAAGGGATACTTTGAACGAAGTTGATCGCTTCTAAGATGGCCTGATCTTCGTCATAACCGTAATCGTCGCACTGCTCTTTGATCTGGGAAGCGATCTGCTCCATAAGAGCTTGGTTGTTTTCGTCGTTAATGTAAACAGCCATGTGGCCGCCGAAAATGGTGAAAGTCCTCTTAACAGAAGCATAGTGTTCATACATGTCCACATCGATATCAAGGCACACGCCGAAAGGATCCTGGCATTTGTCGGAATACCAGTTATAGATCTTCATCTCGTAGACCGGATCGTCTGAAGGATGATAGTCAGGTACTCTCGGATCTTTGGTCTCTTCAGTTTCTTGGGATTTATCTTTTGTCTCGTCGCTGTCGGTCTTTTTCGAAAAGCATGACGCGCATGACAAAAGTATCGCCAAAGAGGATACCAAGGCTAATCCTTTTCGAAAAATACCGTCCGGAAGAAAAATTTTCTGTTTCATATACATCCCTTATTTCCTAGATAATTACCAACATTATAGCGCTTTTGGGGCGTTACAAAAAGTTTACGGAAAACATCAAAATACCCCTTGACACGATATACCTCGCGTGGCATAGTATATCGCAGAAGGAGGTAATCGACATGGATACACAATTGAAACGCGGATTACTCGATATCCTTGTACTGGCCGCCATCAAAGGCGAGGATTCATACGGATACAAGATCATCAAGGATATCAAACCATATATGACCATATCAGAGTCAACGCTCTACCCTATCCTGAGACGTTTGGAAGAAGCCGGGTGTTTGACGGTAAGATCTGCAGAGCATAACGGAAGACTTCGAAAATATTATCATTTGACTGACGCAGGTAAGAAGAAGCTTCAAGACTTTGCAGAAGAATGGAAAGAGATCATGGAGATCTACGAGTATGTTGTCAGGGAGGGTAAAGACAATGAATAAAAAAGAATATTTGGACAGCATCCGTTCAAAGCTGACGGGTCTTCCGGAGAAAGATATCAACAGTGCGATCGAGTACTACGAGGAAGCGATCGAAGACAGGATCGAGGACGGGCTTACTGAAGAACAGGCAATAAACGCAGTGGGAACTCCTGAAGAGATAGCAGAGAAGATCTTGATGGATTCATCGATCCCGAAGCTCATCACAGCCAAGGCAAAGCCGAAAAGGACCCTTAAGGGTTGGGAGATAGCCTTGATCATAATCGGAGCACCGCTTTGGATAATCGTAGGTGCTTGGCTCCTTATCATGTTCCTTTGGGTGATCCTGCTTCTCTTCAGCATGATACTCACCATCATCTGCTGCGTACTCGGAGTCATCCTCGGATCACTTATGGGAATAGCCGCAGCAATAGCACAGCTCTTCACGGGCGGAGGAGCATCATCTCTCGGACTTCTCGGTATGTGCATCATGGCACTCGGAATCGGAATGCTCCTGGTGGTACCTGTTAAGGCAGCAGTCACAGGACTTTGGGAATTGATCGCCAAGTTCATCAGATGGGTCAAAAGAAAGATCATCGGTGACAAGGCAAAGAAAACAGCAATTAATACAGAGGTAAAATAATATGAAACCATTTACAAAGATCTTACTTATTTCAGGCGGCGCATTAGTCGTACTCGGATTCGGTGTAACAGCTCTCGCAGCAGCTATCGGTGGAGGATTCAGCAACACATTGAACGGCGAAGTCAATGATTACGAGATAGTTAACTACGACTTCTCCGATGACATCAATAACATCATCATCAACGAGTCATCACATGACATTCAGATCGGCAAGTCCTCTGATTCAAATACTCATATCACCGTATATGACAACGAATATCATAAGCACACGGTAGGCGTAAACGGTGACAAACTCGAGATCTCCGTTAATACCAAAGACCAGATTCTCAAGTGGTATCAGAATGTCCAGATCAACTTCGGAACAGTTGAATACCCTAAGGTAGTCGTTCTTCTTCCTGAAGATGAATATCAGGATCTTAACATCAACGCAAGCAGTTCCGATCTTAATACCGATTCAGGACTTACATTCGGCAACACAACAGTTAAGCTCTCAAGCGGAGATATTCTGTTCAACTCCAAGGTAACAGATAATGCAGACATCAAGACTACGAGCGGAGATGTCCTGATCGATGATATGGATCCTGTTAACTTGAACGTTGTTTCTTCAAGCGGAACAGTCACACTTAAGAACATCGACAATGCTTCAATAAGCACAACAACATCCAGCGGAACTACAAATCTTTCCGATATCAAAGGAACAAAGATCCAGTCAGAAGTATCATCCGGAGACATTGAACTTAAAAACATTTCCGTTACAGAGAACATCAAGCTCTCTTCATCAAGCGGTGACATCATCCTTAACGATGTATCTGCAGACAGCCTTGAATCCATATCCTCGAGCGGAGAGTTCTCATTCTCGGATCTTTCCTTGACATCAGAAAGTTCCATCAAGACTTCAAGCGGAGATGTGAACGGCAAGTCATCAGGTTTCCTGATACTTACAGATACAAACTCCGGAGATATCGATGTTAACCAGGATAAAGACGGAACAACATTAAATATCTCAACATCATCAGGTGACATCTGCGTCAGATAAATATTTACCCATCCTGAACGAGAAAGGAGCAGTCCCTCAAGGACCGCTCCTTTTTCTTATTATTATGATAAAATCCTACTATTCTAAATACTAAGGATGGTGATCACCATGGATCTTGTAAATGCATTACTTAAAAACATGACAAATGAGTCTTCCATCGACGCGCTTAAAGGTAAGACAGGAGGATCGTCAAAGCAGGTTGAAAGTGCTGTTAAAGCAGCTATCCCTTCCCTCATCGGATCGATGACAAAGAATGCTTCTTCCGACGAAGGTGCCAAGTCACTTCTCGGAGCATTGGGACAGCACAAGAATACCGATTCCATCTCATCACAGATCAAGAACGCAGATGAACTCGACGGCAGCAAGATCATCGCCAAGATCATGGGCGGCGGCAAGGACGATTTCATCAAGGAGATCTCCAAAAGTTCCGGACTTGATATCACTCAATCCAAGTCAGTTCTAAGCAGCATCGCACCTGCGATCTTAAGTTCACTTTCCGCTGCTACTTCTTCAGAGAAGAAAGATGCAAAGGATGAAAAGTTAGACACATCTTCCATCGGAAGCTTTGTTAAATCCCTCGTTATGGACGAGGACGACCGGAAGGCTGCAAAGAGCCTCAAGGGAGCATCATCCTCTTCCCTTCTCGACATCCTTAAGAAGACCGTTCTTTAATTTATCGTAACTGTTACGGCGCTTCGCGGACTTCATCCGCGGGGCGCTTTTTTATTAGAATTTTTCGGTGCTTTCATTGAAGTTTATCTGTTGTTGAAGATATATGGCGGATACTATAATTAACGTAACGATATTTGCAAAGGGGATAACTATGGATAACAACATTGCTTCCAAGATAAAAGAAAACGTATCAAGTGTAATCGTGGGAAAGGACAAGCAGATCGAGCTACTGCTCGTAGCTTTGGTAGTCGGCGGTCACGTTCTTCTCGAAGACGTTCCGGGAACCGGAAAGACCAAGACTGCTAGATCTCTAGCTCAGTCACTGGATCTGGATTTTAAGCGTATCCAGTTTACCATCGACCTTCTCCCTTCTGACCTTACGGGTATCCATTACTTCGACAGAAGCCAGGATAAGTTTATCTTCAGACCGGGACCGTTGTTCACCAATATCCTTCTGGCAGACGAGATCAACCGTGCAACTGCAAGGACACAGTCGAGCCTTCTCGAGTGTATGGAAGAAAAGCAGGTAACGGTCGACGGTGAAACCAGACAGCTTCAGGCTCCGTTCATGGTAATCGCTACACAGAACCCGATCGAATCACAGGGAACATTCCCTCTTCCTGAAGCACAGCTCGACAGATTCCTTCTGATGCTTTCCATGGATTATCCTACACACGAAGAAAGCATATCCATCCTTAAGAGATTTGCTACAGAAGATCCGCTCACGACATTAAAGTCTGTTGCTGAACCTTCCGAGCTTCTTAAGATGCAGGAAGATGCAAAGAAAGTATTCGTTTCAGATGATCTTTATGCATATGCTACCGATATAGTAGAAGCTACGAGAAACAGTTCCGACATAAGGATCGGAGCCAGCCCTCGTGCACTCATCTCATACGTTGCGGCATGTAAGGCTCTCGCTCTTTTAAGAGGCAGAGACTATGTAACACCTGACGACTTCAAGGAACTCGCAGTACCTGTTCTCGCACACAGGCTCACCGTCCGTTCCGCAGGTTCGTTCGGTTCTGACGGAACATTCGTAACAGCAAGGACAGTCGCTGCTTCTGCGATCAACAGGATCCTTGATACCGTCTCATGCCCGACGGAGGATTTCAGCCGCAAATGACGATAGTAGTATTCTTCGCATTTCTTCTGGTGCTCGTTCTGATAGAACTCATCTATTACGGAAAGCACGCCATGGAAGATCTCGATCTTGACGTCCGTTTCTCCAAGCCTGTCGCAGGCCACGGCGAGATGATCGAGGTTATTGAGGTTGCGCAGAATAATAAGAAGTTGCGTCTTCCGTTCGTCCTTCTCAAGTTTGAGGCTCCGACAGCCATCGAATTTCAGGACATGACGAACACTTCCGTGTCCGACCTTCTTTATCGTGAAGACATGCTCTCCATGAAACCATTTTCGAGGCATACGAGAAAGATAAAGGCGAAATGTCTAAGGCGCGGATACTACACATTCCCGAGAATAACCATCTCGTCGACTGATCTTCTTTTTATCGAGAAACTTTCACGTGAGTTTCCGAATGATGCGACTTTGACCATCCTTCCGCAAAGGCTCTCACCTGACGAGATCAGGACTTTGCTCTCGATCACCTTCAGCGATATCCAGCAAAGAAGAACGCTTCTTACGGACCCGTTCTCTTTCGCGGGCATCCGTGAATATCAGCCGTGGGATCCGATGAAGTCCGTTAACTGGACAGCATCCGCCAAGGTCGGCGACTACATGGTAAATCAGAACGCGTCCACTTCAACTAAGAAGGTCACGGTCTTCCTTAATCTGGATTTTTATAACCAGAAGAGATCCATGCCGTTACTCGAGAAATCAATTAGTCTCGCATTCACTTACCTTTGCGAGCTTTCCGAGCAGGGCATCCCTACACTTCTTTTCTCCAACGGCGTTGATACCGTGACCCATAGTCCTGTCATATCAGAGCAGGCTTCGGTTGAAGTTACAAAACCTGCCATTGACCTCGCGCGAGTCGATCTTAATGCCGACAGAGTTTCTTTCATCGAGCTTGTCGAAAACAATATAGGATCAACAGGTATAGACGACCTTATAATCATCATATCTCCAAGGTCCGACAGTAACATACAAAATTATCTTATCGACCTGAAGCAGAGAAGGACTTCTATGAAGTGGGTCATCCCGACTTATAAGTCAACCCCGCTCCCGCCTTTGGATGCGGAATTATCCTCCAACATCATTAAGTGGGAGGTGAGCGGTCATGACTAATGAGAAAAGATCTTTCTTCGTAGCAGACGGTATCTTACCGGATTTTCTGATATCCGTAATCTTCTTCCTGACTTCACTTCTCGTCCAGTCGGTCATCATAAGTTTCCTTCCTCTCATAGAGATGGAATACTCATGGCAGATGTACGGCATCGTTGTCATCGCAGCATTCCTTTTCATACGAAGAACGAAGCTTTCGAACATGATGATGATAGGCGCTCATATCCTTACGATAGTCGCTTATATTTTAGTACTGAAATACGCTCTGGGATTTACGGATACCCTGCAGCTGTTCGGCTTTGCCGCGATAGCGATCGCCAACGGTTTCTACTCCATGGCCCAGCGTTATAAGCTTCCGGGAGGTAAGAAGCTCAAATCATATTCCGAGTTGTACTTACTGTCTGTGGCAATGCACTTCGTTATCGGAATACTTTTCTATATCGGAGCAGGAACAGATACATCGATCTTGAGCATCATCCTTTGGAGTCTTATCGTCAACTCCTGCTTCTATGTTATCGCAAGACAGATGAACGTACTGAGCGACAAGTATGCTCACACAATAGAATCACAGCCGGTCGATGATGTAAGAAGATATAACTACATAACAGTTATCACGATCCTCGGAGTCCTTATCGTAGCGATAATCCTCCTTTACATCTTCCCTGTCGAGTCATTAAGCGCAGCGGTCGCATTCATCGTCAAGATGTCGGGAAGATTCTTCGTAAGGATCATCAAGTTCTTGGCTTCCCTTTTTAAAGGCGACAAGACTGCAGGCTATAAACTTTTGGAACCGGAAGAGGAAGAAAAGGAAGATGAGGAACTTCAAAGCGCTCCGACTCCTGTTCTGGATTTCCTGCTCAAAGTAGTTATCGTTATAGCGATCGCACTTATTCTCTTTGGTCTTTATAAGCTCTTACGTTACATCATGAAGAGGTTCAATCATGAAGGAAGAGTTCAGTTCATGAGCGGAAGCAACGTCGTAGATATCATCGAGGACGTCGAAAAGAAAGAGCACTTCAAGCTAAAGCTCGACTTCGGCCGCGGTGAAGAATATAGGATCAGAAAGAAGTACTACGGCAAAGTCATTAAGGCGATAAAACACGGTAAGGATATTACCAATTCCTCGTCGCCGAATGAGATCAAAGATATCATGGCAGGATCCGATAAAGAGTTTGAGACTTTGTCACAACAGTACGAGAAAGTGCGTTACGACAAAAGGTAATTGACACAAAGTATTTGTAGGTTATAATTCTATCCGTACACGGGTGCTTGTAACTCAGGCTGAGATGAAGCAATTGAACTTCGAACCGATACCTGATTTGGATAATGCCAACGTAGGGACGGACTTTTACGACTTACATTTGACTAGACTTTTAAGGAAGTTTCCAAATCAGGGAACTTCCTTTTTGTTTGCTTTGAATGGAGGTGACCTGATGGTTAAAGTTAACGGAAAAGAATTGGATATAGCCGGTATTACGATTACCGAATATCTTAAGACCACCGCTTATGAACTTAAGTATATCGCCGTAGAGAAAAACACGATGATAGTTCCTAAGGCCAAATACGATGAGACTATTATCGAAGACGGTGATGTTATCGAGGTAGTAAGTTTCGTAGGAGGCGGCTGATGATCCCGACAGAAAAAGAAATGAATGACGCGTTGGAAGAACGTGTCGGCAAAGAAAAACTTCAAAAACTTAAGTCATCGACGGTTGCGGTCCTGGGACTCGGGGGTCTCGGATCAAACGTAGCTGTTTCACTCGCAAGAGCCGGAGTCGGAAAACTCATATTGGCCGATTTTGACAAGGTCGATATCACCAATCTCAACCGTCAGCAATACAAGGCCTCGCAGCTCGGGATACCTAAGACTAAAGCCATTTTCGAGAATCTGAAGGAGATCGCTCCTTATCTTGAGATAAAGACTTATGAAGAAAGGATCACGGAAGATAATATCGAACGTATCTGCAAGGATGCGGACATAATCTGTGAAGCTTTCGATAATCCGGAAGCTAAGGCAATGCTGGTAAATCATGTTCTCGAAAACATGCCGGACAAATACCTCGTGGCCGCATCCGGAATGGCGGGATTTAACAGTACAAACCTTATAAAGACCCGCAAACTGTCGTCAAAGTTTTTCATATGCGGAGACGGAATAAGCGATGTCAATGACGGCATCGGACTTGTTTCTTCAAGGGTCATGGCCTGCGCCGCTCATGAGGCACATATGATAGTAAGGATAATAATCGGAGAGGATAACGAATAATATGGACGATAAACTTATAATCGCTGGACACGAATTTGATTCGAGGTTCATCTTAGGATCAGGAAAATATTCACTTAAGCTCATCGAAGCAGCCGTAAAAGATGCGGGTGCTCAGATAATCACTCTGGCAGTTCGAAGAGCCAACACCCAGGAAAAAGAAAATATCTTGGACTACATCCCGAAGGGAGTTACTCTCCTTCCTAATACAAGCGGAGCAAGGACCGCCGAAGAAGCGGTACGTATCGCAAGGCTCGCGCGTGAGCTCGGCTGCGGAGACTTCGTTAAGATAGAGATCATGAAAGATACCAAGTATCTGCTCCCTGATAACTACGAGACCATCAAGGCAACGGAGATCCTCGCCAACGAAGGTTTCATCGTCATGCCGTACATGTATCCCGATCTTAATGTTGCAAGGTCACTTAAGGATGCGGGAGCTGCTACCATCATGCCTCTCGGAGCTCCGATCGGTTCCAACTCGGGACTTGCTACTAAAAGTTTCATTCAGATATTGATCGACGAGATCGACCTTCCGATCATTGTCGATGCAGGCATCGGCAAACCGTCTCAGGCATGTGAAGCAATGGAGATGGGTGCGGCTGCTATCATGGCCAATACCGCTCTTGCAACTGCAGGCGATCTTCCGATGATGGCTTCCGCTTTCAAGGATGCGATAATTGCAGGACGTAAGGCATATCTGGCTGGTCTTGGAAGAGTACTGACAAGAGGTGCGAGCGCCTCCGATCCTCTGACCGGATTTCTTAGGGATTAAGAGGTAACCGTTGATGGAGAATAATTATCTTATCGATTCAGAATTCTTATCCAAGGAAGCGCTTGAAAAAAAGCACCGCTTGGAAAATGATCCTTCCTCCAGGACCGACCATATGAAATATATGGAAGGAATGGAAGTGATCGAATCCGACATCTGCAACAAGGTCATGAGTCAGATGGATTCTTATGACTACACAAAGTATACCGCCGTGGATGTTCGGAAAGCTCTGGAGCATGAGAAATGCACGATAGAAGACTTTAAGGCACTCCTGTCTCCTGCCGCCGAGCCTTTCCTTGAAAAGATGGCTGAGAAAGCCAGACTCGAGACATCCAAGCACTTCGGAAATACTGTCTACATCTTCACGCCTTTGTATATCGCGAACTACTGCGAGAACTATTGTGTTTACTGCGGTTTCAACTGCTATAACCACATCCGCAGGATGAAGCTCAGCATGGAGCAGATCGAGAAAGAGATGAAGATCATCGCCGAAAGCGGCATGGAAGAGATACTGATCCTCACAGGTGAAAGCCGTGCTCAAAGTAATGTCGAATACATAGGTGAAGCCTGTAAGCTCGCCAGGAAGTATTTCAGGCTCGTGGGTCTCGAGATCTATCCTGTAAACACGGACGAGTATCGCTATCTCCATGAATGCGGAGCTGATTATGTGACTGTTTTTCAGGAGACATATGACACGGTCAAGTATGAGACTTTGCATCTCATGGGTCATAAGCGTGTATGGCCGTACAGGTTCGACGCTCAGGAAAGAGCTCTGATGGGAGGTATGAGAGGAGTTGCTTTCTCGGCTCTTCTTGGTCTTTCTGATTTTCGAAAAGACGCACTTGCCAGTGCCCTTCATGTCTATTTCCTTCAGCGAAAATACCCGCAGGCCGAGATGTCTTTATCATGCCCGAGACTAAGGCCTATCATCAATAACGAGAAGATCGATCCTTTGGATGTTCACGAGAAGCAGTTATGTCAAGTTCTCTGCGCCTACAGGATCTTCCTGCCGTTTGTCGGAATAACCGTATCTTCAAGAGAGAGCGCCAGCTTCAGAAACGGCATCGTCAAGATATGCGCCACCAAGGTATCCGCAGGCGTATCCACCGGCATCGGTGATCACGAGAAAAAGTACGAAGGAAAGGAGTCGGACAGCGTAGGAGACGAGCAGTTCGAGATTGAGGATTCAAGAAGCCTCAGATCGATGTATGACGATATCTCGGGTGAAGGCCTTCAGCCTGTCCTTAACGACTATCTTTATGTCTGACATCATCGTAGTCACCAACAGAAAACTCGTAACCGGAGACTTTCTATCGAGGATAACTGAGATCTGTAAGTATTCTCCCAAGGCGGTCATCCTTCGCGAGAAAGACCTGCCGGAAAAAGAGTATCTGGAACTTGCAGGTACGGTCAAAAGGATCTGCGACGAATACAAAGTTACGTTCATATCGCATACGTTTCCATTCGGAGAGAATATACATTATCCTCTCGATATGTTCAGGAAAATCAGCGGTATGACGGTCGGTACGTCAGTACATTCCGCAGAAGATGCAGTCAGGGCCCAAGCTATGGGTGCGGATTATCTTATAGCAGGGCATGTTTTCGAGACGGACTGTAAAAAAGGACTTCCGGGAAGAGGAACAGGATTCATAAAAGAAGTTACGGAGAATGTATCGATACCTGTCTATGCCATAGGAGGCATAGATCCCGGTAACTTCCGTTCGGTCCTAAATGCCGGAGCAAAAGGCATCTGCATTATGAGCAGTGCCATGACATCACAAAATGTCGGAGAACTCTTCTCCGCTTTTTGAATATATGCGGCACACCGGGGGCACCACCTTGTGTCGCTCAAAAAAACGTAATGCAAAGGAGATCTTATGAGAGCATTATCGAGCAGGAAAAGACCTGCAGGCGCCGGAACCTATCATGATACGGGTCCCGTGCGTCATATTGACAAGAATCTATATATTAACGGAGGAACCATATCATGAGAGAGTACACTACTCAAATGGATGCAGCAAAGCGCGGCATCATCACACCTGAAATGAAAGCAGTTGCAAAAAAGGAGTACAGGACCGAAGAAGAGATCAGAGATCTCGTTGCAAAAGGTCAGGTAGCTATCTGCGCCAACAAGCTTCACACATGTATCGACCCGAACGGTGTAGGATCGATGCTCAAGACAAAGATCAACGTTAACCTCGGAGTATCAAGAGACTGCAAGGACTACGACATCGAGATGCAGAAAGTAATGGCAGCCGTAAACATGGGAGCAGAGGCTATCATGGACCTCTCATCTCACGGAAACACTCAGCCGTTCAGAAAAAAGCTCACATCAGAGTGCCCTGCCATGATCGGTACGGTGCCTGTATATGACAGCGTCATCCACTATCAAAGAGATCTCGCTACACTCACGGCAAAAGACCTTATCGACGTAGTAAGACTTCATGCTGAAGACGGCGTTGACTTCGTTACCCTCCACTGCGGTATCACGAGAAAGACAATCGAACAGATCAAAAAGCACAAGAGGAAGATGAATATCGTATCCCGTGGCGGCTCATTGATCTTCGCATGGATGTGCATGACAGGAGAAGAAAATCCTTTCTACGAATACTACGATGAGATCCTCGACATCTGCCGCGAGTACGACGTTACTATTTCTCTCGGTGACGCTTGCCGTCCGGGATGTCTTGCAGATTCCAGCGACGTATGCCAGATCGAAGAACTCGTTCGCCTTGCTGAGCTTACAAAGCGTGCATGGGCAAAGGACGTTCAGGTAATGATCGAAGGTCCGGGACACATGGCAATGGATGAGATCGAAGCAAACATGAAGATCCAGCAGAAGATGTGCATGGGCGCTCCGTTCTATGTACTCGGACCTCTCGTAACAGATATCGCTCCGGGTTATGATCACATTACTTCAGCTATCGGCGGCGCTATCGCAGCTTCCGCAGGTGCAGCTTTCCTTTGCTACGTAACACCTGCAGAGCACTTGGCTCTCCCTAACGTTGAAGACGTTAAGCAGGGCATCATCGCATCAAGGATCGCAGCTCACGCAGCTGATATCGCAAAGAAGATCCCGCACGCACGTGACCTTGATGATCAGATGGCTGATGCCAGAAGAACATTCGACTGGGATAAGCAGTGGGAGTGCTCAATCGATCCTGAGACAGCCAAGGCTATCCGTGACAGCAGAGCACCTGAGCATGATGATACATGTTCCATGTGCGGTAAGTTCTGTGCAGTAAGAAGTATGAACAAAGCACTCGCAGGAGAGTATATAGATATTCTCTGATTATATTGTTAATAATCAGACTTTATGAACTGTTTTCGTCTTTTCACGGAAGCAGTTCTTTTTTCGACAAAAACGATATAAAAAAACAGGCATCTCGTGATATAAGCGCATATACAAAGAGTGTTGCATTTGCTAACATCTAAGGTAGCAGATGTTGTCTACAAATTGATAATACCCCGCTCATAGTTTTTTCAGATATGTATATCAGGTTTACACATAACAGCCCATTAGAAAAGGAGATAATAATATGAATAAAAAGATCTTAAGTGTACTTTTGGCATTGGCATTATTCTTAGGCGCTTACGCTATTATCCCATTCCATTCACAAGATGTATCAGCTAAGGATTACTCAGGAGCATACAGAGCAACAACTTACATATATATTCCGGTTTACGGCGAATCCAGCAGTGGGAAATATCTCTACAATGCCTACAGCATTCGTCAAGGCGATATGGTTATTTTGAATAGTTCCGGATGTCTTGTAAATTGTCCATATGCAGGAGACATGATCTCGTATATCAAGAGTGGCGCTTTGAAGCCTGTATATGTTGCAACACAAAGCTCCCCGGGAAAAATTATCGATGCCTGGAACAAGATTAAAAATTCCTTTGGAAAGTAATAAACTGTTTAACCGGTATTAAATGCGTAAACCTGTGAATTTGGAAAGAGGATGTCGTCAAGACACCCTCTTTCATTTTACAATCTCCAAATCTATATCTTTTTCTTTGAGAAATCCCGTCACCTGATCTTTGTACTCTATCGGGATTCCGATCAGGGCACCATCCTTGTCGCTGTTCGGGATGATGTACATTCCGTGCTCCATGATAAGAAGGCAGTTGCAGTCTTCCCACTTGATGTCGAGAGCATCGGATTCGTGGTCTTCATATTTGAAGCCTTCTTCTCCGAAAGTATATGTTACGTTACGATCTTTCTTAACGCTCTTGTTAAGGTTCAAAAGGAGCTTAACGTAGAAAGCACCAACGATCAAAGTTCCAAGGAACGCACCTGCGAGACAGTAGTAAAGATAATCGTGCTCTTTGAAAAATGACGTGCAAAGCGCCATGAAGAGCATGCCGAAACCCAAGAACAGACAAAAAACCGCGATGCCCGGATAGATAACGAAAAGATCCTTCGTTCCCTTTCTCGGATTCTTCATGAGTACAGTTCCCTGATATACGACATTCTGGAACTCCTTGGCATAAGATCTGTCGATCTTTTTGGATTCAATTACCATCATCATTCTCCTTGAATTAAACTATAGGAGATTATATCATTTATTGTGACAGTACATATTAAAAAATTACTTATATGCTTATTATTTGTTACAGTTTTACCTTTCCATTAGTATGATTTCTCTGATAATATAAACCAAGGCAATACAAGAGGTTTTTATATGCGTAGAAGATTCAGATTCTTATCATTGATATTATCGATGATCGTCGTTTTCGCGATGATCCCGGGAACACGTGTCTCAGCTGAGACCAGATTAAGCGACCGTGATTTTTGGAACGGTCTTTCAGGTCACTATTATTATGACCGTCTCACAGACAGCGAGAAAGTTTTCTATAACGAACTCGATAAGGTATGCAGCGGTCTTCTTTTCGGCACGGAAACCAATCCCGATATCAGCATAAACGTTTCAAATATGGGTCTTACCCAGCGTCAGCTGGTAGATGTCTTCTACTTTTTCAAAGACGATAAGCCGCAGTATTACTTTGTTCTCAACGGCTTTTCCTACTACATGAATGTTCATACCGGACAGATCGTTGAGATCCATGATTATGTATATTCTGACTTCCTTAACGGAAATACCAGAAGTTCTACGACCAAGCAGCTTCGTTCAAATATCGAAGCATGGAATAACGAGATCAATGCAGGACTTACTTCAAACAGACCTGCTGAGATTGAGCTTTACATCCACGATTATCTTATCCAGAAACTTACTTATGATCTCTCGAGCGTCTATGACGGTCAGAACATCGTCAGCGCTTTCAACACTCAAAGGACTGTCTGCACAGGCTACAGCAAGGCATTCCAGATCCTTTTGAAACTTCACGATATTGAAGCTATCTGTGTCGAGAGTGAATCCCACATGTGGAACTTCGTAAATGTTCACGGCTATTGGTACTGCGTTGACGTCACCAACGATGACAGGACTACGATCTCCCACACCAGGTTTAACGTAAGCTTTTCATATCTTCTCTATAACAGTGATATCTACTCACCTATCGTAGGATCTTTCTACGATAAAATGCCTGACAATACAGAATACAACGGCCTCTACACGGGTGAACTTTACTTCGAGTACGACGGCAACACTTATTTCTTCGTCGATTTCCTTAACGGACTTTATTGTAAGAAGATAAGCGAAGGCGGATCAAATCCTCACTACGTTTACTACAACGGAACCAAGTTCGAGGTTACGAACTCCCCTGTTCCGATGCCTACTGATACAGGAAGTTCCATTGATCAGATCAGAGCATTCGTCGACAGAATGTATACCTGCGTTCTCGGTCGTGAAGCTGAACCTGAAGGAGAAGAGTTCTGGGTCAACGAGCTTTACAACTACAGAAATACAGGCGCAGAGTGCGCATACAATTTCCTTAAGTCCGCAGAGTTCAAGAGCAAGACTATAAGTTACAGTGATTATCTGAACGTTCTTTACAGAGCATTCTTCAATCGTGAATTCGATTACGAAGGTAAGAACTTCTGGACCATCGCACTTTGCAAGGGCGAAGTAAACTTTGAAACTCTCGCTGACTTCTTCATCAATTCAAAGGAGTGGGCAGATACATGTGCTTCCTACGGGATCAAATCCGGCGGAACTGCTGCTTCATCCATCAAGATCGCACCTACCGATGCTACCAACGCATTTGTTGAGCGACTCTATCAGACAGCTCTCGGAAGAGACTATGATACTGAAGGTCGTGACTTCTGGGCTAAGCTTCTGGCTAACTTTGAAATTACCGGCGAAGATGCAGGTGTAGAGTTCTTCTTGAGTCCTGAGATGGAAGGTCTTAACCTCTCCGATGAGGATTTTGTTGAAAGACTCTATCTGACATTTATGGACAGATCAAGTGATCCTTCAGGTAAGAATTTCTGGGTCTCCCAGCTCAAAGGCGGCGCAACAAGAAGAGAGGTAGTCCTGGGATTCACCAGAAGTACAGAATTCGGAAGCAAGTGTATCGCTGCCAGAATTATTCCTTTCAAATAAGATCAGGAAGGCTTAACGACTGAGCTGTCATCATAAGATTCCATCTGATATACACGAACGTAATCAACTCTCATCTGAGCTGACTCATCAAACATCGTGCTCTCATCAGGATCACCCGGCCAGTCACCGCCTACTGCTACATTAAGAGTAAAGTAGAACGCTCCGTCAAACGGTGCAGGATAATCCTTTTCAACTCCGAGCTGCGTAGTACAAAACCAGTCGCTGGTCTCAAAGAATTTCTCTCCGTCGAGATAGAATGACATCTTACCCGGAACCCATTCGCATGCGTAGATATGATAGTCATCCGACAGTTTTCCGCTTATGGAAGTAGAACCCTGTGTCTGATTATGAGGAAGTCCGTAGTGAAGCGTTGAGTATGTCGTACTCTCATTTCCTCCGACAACTTCCATGATGTCGATCTCACCTGACAAAGGCCAGCCGCCGTATGTATTCTTACTCGGAAGCATCCAGAATGCCGGCAGGAATCCCTTACCTTCAGGAACCTTGATCCTCGCTTCGAAATAGCCGTAGAGGAACGATGCGTTCTGATACGAGTTGATCCTTCCGGATGTATATGTAACTTCTCCATTATCGGAGACTTCCTTAAGAGGCTGGATAACGAGATCTCCGTCCTCAACATAGACATTCGTTGTTCCCCAGGTATATTCCTGAAGTTCGTTATTTACATATCCCTTGCTGTGATGCTCGGTGTTCCAGTTGTCTTTGCTTAGTTCATCGCCGTCGAATTCATCTGACCATACGAAAGTATATCCTTCCGGCACAACGCATCCTTCCGGCGGCGTCGGCGGTTCAGTCTCTACAGGTTCTGTTGTCGTGATCTCCGGAGCAGTCTGAGTCGTTGTCTCCTCTGCTGTTGCTTCCGTAGTAGCTTCAGTCGTTGTCTCGCTAGTTTCTGTCGCCTGAGCCGTTGTGGTTGTTTCCTCCGAAGTCGTTGCTTCAGTCGTTTTTGCGCATGATCCGAGAAGCATCAGTGATGCCAAGACCAGCGCGAATGCGGCCTTTTTCATAGGTCAGTCCTCCATAATAAGTTTTTTGCCCTTTTCTCTTATTATATCTTCTTTGCCTTTTTGTACTTTTTGATCGGCATAGGAAGTTCATCCTCATACCTCTCGAAAATATCAGTTACCGTAACTATCGTGTCTCCCTCATATCCGCTTACCATAACCTTGTCTCCAGGCTTAACGGTCTTGTCAGTGCAAAGGTAATCATATTTTCTTTTCGAGCCATCGAAAACAACAGACACGAATCTGTGCTTTTTTCCCTTATGGCCTTCCGTTTCGGAAGGAAGCGGAGCACTTATCTCATAGTATTTTGTGGTGATCCTTCCTACAGGGATACCGTCGAGCCAAAACGTGGAAACGCCCTCTGCGTCGTTATATGTAACATTGTTAAACACCATTTTTTCGGGTTCGCCGAAGATCTCATAGGTACTTCCCGGTGCCGTTTTGACCATGATCTTATTTTTGAGTGCGCAGTAATCTGCAGGCGGGATAACGACCATGATCTTAGGCGGGATCCCGTCCTTATCTTTGCCGTTACTGAGCATCTTTCCTTCGATCATTATGGACCCGTCCGGGAACGGTGCGAGTCTTATAGTGCAGTTCCTCTCGCCCATTCCGAGCCACAATACCCACTGTGGTCCTCCGAAGACAACTTTGGTGTCATGCTTCTTATATTTCCTTCTGGCCTCCGTTAAGGCGCTCCTGACACTCTTATAGACAACGTCATCGCCGTAGTAGTCAAGTTCCTGCAATCTCTTTTCAATGGCGAACTTCGCCTGCAGATAATATGCGTAGCCTGTCTCGTAGTCTTCTTCAACGCCGATGCCGTGCATATAGCAGTTACCCATTCGTAAAGCAACGTCTGCGAATTTGGAATCGTAGTTCTCGCGTCTTATCTGCTCAAAGCATTCGTTATATACGGACCAGTAAAGTTCCATGGCGATCCTGCCGTTCTGGACTATGTAATAACCCTTGGCGAACATATCCGCGAGCTTATAAGTACTTTCAAACAGTCCTGCCGCATGGCCGATGCTGAAGTACTTGAAAGCCTCGTCATACTGCGGTTTTCCGCCGTTGCATCTTCCGTAGTAGTAGATGTAGCCGAGCGTATTTGCGGCAGTCGCGGAACCTGTCATGGAATAATACTTTAAGAAAGCGTCACGGGATTTATAGAAATCCTGCTTATACATCTTGTTACCCGTATAATAACAATAACCTCTTGTCTTTATCGCCTGAGGATCATCTTTGGCACACAGATACTCGAGGGCGAACTTGTACTTTTCCATGTATGCATCACCCTCAAGGCAGGCTTCGTCAGCGTCAGTTTTCCCGAGAAAACTCGCGTATACCATGTCAGGGATGATGCCCTCATCTATGTAGTCCTTGAGGTCTTTTTCGATAAGTTCAAAGAAATGTATTGCCTCTTCAATGTTAACGAGGAGAGGGTTTTCGAGTATCTTTACAAAGATCTGGTTCATGAGGCTTACGCAGTATTCGATGACTTCCCTTTCCTCGAAGCGGTCATCGAACTCGGGATACGGAAGGATCTCGTACAAAAGCGAGCATACGAAGAGACAGTAGTCGGCTACTTTCTCGAGCTCGAATGCCACCAAGAGATTTTTGATGCCTGAAAGAAGGTCTGCGGCCTTAATCTTATACTTGCTTCGCTTGGATATCTCACCTATTACGAGAAAATTATCCGTAAGTTCCCTGATATCCAGAGTTCCCCTAATAACTTCCTTGATCTCGGAACCTTTGATCTCAGGAAGGATAACGCTGTCGAGCTCCTCTGTCGGGATGGCGATGGTCTCCGGATGAAGAAGGCTCTTGTCACGGAATGATACGAGCCAGGAATTGCCAAGGTCGGCAGATGCGACGCCTATCCTTCCCGTCGCAATATGAACTACCGGACTTCCCTTCATCGGCTTATACATAAACACCCCCGAAAAATAACTTCTTTTAATATTATAACATCATATGTACAATATCCCTTGGGGGTGACACAATTGGCTAGATCAAAATCAATCGTAAAGACGATACTTAAGGTCGTCGCAATCATACTCGCAATTCTCGTAGTCGTTGTAGGAGGTTATGTAATCTACGCTTTCGCATCCTATCACAGGATCGAAGACAACAAAGATCTTACGATCGACAACAGAGGAGAAGTTATTAAAGAAGCATCCGTCAACGAGACATATTCCATCATGTCGTATAACATCGGTTTCGGTGCATACGAGAGCGATTACAGTTTCTTCATGGACGGCGGTGATTCTTCCTGGGCAAAGAGCAAGGAAGATCTCATAAAGAACATCGACGGGATCGGAAATGACATCAAGGGGGTTAACCCTGATATCGTTATCCTTCAGGAAGTCGACACGAACGGAACAAGAACATATCACGTAGATGAGACAGAACAGCTTAAGAACATCTTCGGCTATTCGAACTATGTATTCTCACAGAACTTCGATTCACCGTTTTTGTTCTGGCCTTTGACTGAGCCTCACGGCAAGAACCAGTCAGGTCTTCTTACATGCTCATCGCTTTTCTTCTCATCATCACTTCGAAGAAGCCTTCCGGTCTCCACTTCTCTTAAGAGGATAGTTGACCTCGACCGTTGTTATTCCATCACGAGGATACCTGTCGAAAACGGTAAGGAACTTTGCATCTTTAATGTTCACCTTTCCGCATACGGCAGCGATGCTTCCGTAAGAGAAGGTCAGCTCGGCATGCTCATGGGCGATATCCAAAAAGAGATCGAGAACGGAAACTACGTCATCTGCGGCGGCGATTTCAACCATAATCTCAGAGGCGAATCCGGTGAAGGCGTACCAGACTGGGCACAGCCTTTCCCGACGGAAGTTCTCCCGTCAGGAAGTAATCTCGGATTCAAGGTTGCAGAAGAAGCCGACATCGAGCATAATAGCTGCAGAAATTCGGACATTGCATGGATCCCCGGTGAAACATTTACAGTTCTCGCCGACGGATTCATCGTATCAGATAACGTTGAAGTCATTACCTACAAATCACTTGACTGGGACTTCCAGCGTTCAGATCACGATCCGATCTATATGGAGTTCAAACTGTTAGATGAATAATGACAACAAAGCAGATTTTACAAGCGGGAGCATAACCAAGAAATTAGTAGGGTTTATGCTCCCTATTCTTGCGGCCCTTATCCTTCAGTCGATGTACAGTGCCATCGACCTTCTTATCGTTGGACGATTCGGTTCAGCTGAAGGCATCTCAGGTGTATCCACAGGCGCCAGTATCCTTCAATTATTTACGTTCACCGTTGTTGCATTAACAACAGGTGTAACTGTTCTTATCGGTCAGTACTTAGGTACCGGAGAACCTGATAAGATAGGTCGACTCCTCGGAAATGCGGTATGCTTCTTCCTCGTTCTCAGCGCGGTCCTGTCACTCGTTCTTATCATTCTCGCCAGGCCTATCGCGATCCTCATGCAGGCACCTGAAGAAGCACTCAATGCGACCACCCTTTACATCAGGATCTGCGGCGCGGGTTTTGTATTCGTTGTCTTTTATAATTTCATAAGCTGTATCTTTCGAGGCCTCGGTAATTCCAGACTCCCTCTCCTATTCGTCGCGATAGCATGCGTCGCAAATATCTTAGGCGACCTTTTCTTCGTTGCTGTATTGAAGCTTAATGTAGCAGGTGCCGCTCTTGCCACCATTATCTCTCAGGCGATAAGCGTCGTTATCTCACTTCTTGTTATTCGAAAACAATCTCTTCCGTTTAAACTTACGAAGAAAGATCTCACCTTCGGTCTTGAAGTTTCGCATTTTCTTAAGATCGGTGCACCTCTCGCACTTCAGGAAATACTTACCAATGTAACTTTCCTCGCGATCTGTGCATTCGTTAATAATCTCGGACTTGAAGCTTCATCAGGTTACGGAGTATCTCAAAGAATAGTGGGATTTGTTATGCTCATCCCTGCTTCGATAATCCAGAGCATGTCTTCGTTCGTAGCACAGAATGTTGGTGCAGGAAACGAAGCAAGAGCAAAGAAAGCAATGAGAACCGGAATGATAATCGGTGTCATTATTGGAATCCCTGTAGCAATAATCACATTCCTTCACGGCGATATCCCGGCATCAGTCTTTACAGATAATCCTGAATACATAGCAAGAGCTGCGGAGTTCTTAAGAGGCTTTGCACCTGAGGCAATCATCACTTCTATACTCTTCAGTTTCTTGGGATATTTCAACGGTCATTCCAAATCAACATTTGTTATGGTACAAGGATTAATTCAATCATTTGCGATACGTCTTCCGTTTTCATACATCATGAGTATAAGACCAAATGCATCACTTACGTATATCGGACAAGCTGCTCCTTTGGCAACATTGATCGGCATCGTTATGTGCATAATTTATTTCTCGATAATCAACTCAAAGCAAAAGAGAAAACTATCTAAGTAATATCGACAGATACCTATATAGATGGAAATCTAAGCAATAAAAAAGGAGTTGCAATTTGCAACTCCTATTTTTATATCCTGAATCAGATTAGAAAAGAGCTACTGCCTTACCGTCTGCATCGTAGATCTTCTTCTCAGCTGCAACTACATAAACATCGCCGCCGAGCTTAGCTGCCTTCTTCTCGATGTCCTTGTAAGCGATCTGCTTGCCGTCGAACTCGAAGATGATCTTTCCGAGCTTCTTAACAACCTTCTTAGCAGGCTTCTTAGCTGCCTTCTTAGCTGCTGGCTTCTTAGCTGCTGCTTTCTTAGCTGCTGGCTTAGCTGCTGCCTTCTTTGCTGCAGGCTTAGCTGCTGCCTTCTTAGCTGCTGGCTTAGCCTCTGCCTTCTTAGCTGCTGGCTTAGCTGCTGCCTTCTTAGCTGCTGGCTTCTTAGCTGCTGCTTTCTTTGCTGCTGGCTTCTTAGCTGCTGCCTTCTTAGCTGCTGGCTTCTTAGCCTCTGCCTTCTTAACTTCTGTCTTAGGAGCAACTGCTGCTGCAGGAGCTGCCTTTACTTCCTCTGGCTTAGCAGGTGTTGCTGCTTTATCTGTGCTTGCCATAAAAATACCTCCATAAAAGTGTGGTTATATGCTTACTTTATTATTCCTAACTTTTTATGTCAAGATTTTATGCGTTTTATGATATCGAATTAATAATTTTTTTACGATTGTTTGTAAAAAAACAACATCAAAATACGTTCCTTTGTTCATATTCACAATGCTTTTTCATCATCGAAAACGCACGTTATTTCAAACACGTTATCTTTCTTGTTCGCAGTAACTTCAAAACCCAGATCTTCAGCAAGACATTTCACTACATAAAGACCGACACCGCTGCCCTTTTGACCTCTCACTCCGCCTTGATAAAACAACTCAAAAACGCGATCGATCTCGAAGTCATTTTCAGGTTGAATATCATTAACAACACTGAACTTTTTTCCTTCAAGTTTTACGTTTATAAATGATGCGGAATATTTTGAAGCATTCGATAAAAGATTATCTATTATTCTCGTCACATCCAAAGGTTCGGACATGATCTTTATTCCTTTTTCAACAACGATATCTGTCTTAAGATTTCTGTCATTGATCCTGTCGTAATACTGAAGAAGTTCTTCTTCAACGAGCCTTGAAAGATCGATCTCTTTTATATCCTTTTTGCGGTCTTTATTAAGTGCGAGTTTTGATACGTCAAAAAAATCATCGGACAACATCTTAAGATAAACATTTTTATCCTTGATTATCTTGAAGTATTCAACGTTTTTAGGATCTTTAAGCTCGCCGGATTTTTCGATAAGCTGAATGTAACCTAATGACGAAGTAAGCGGCGTCCTGAAATCATGTGAGATCCCGCTTACGAGATAGTTGATCCTCTCCCTGTCTTTGACGTAAGATGCGTACTCGTTCCTTGCTCTGTCTACGTGTTCGTCCAGGGCTTTGGCAAGTTCGATTATATCCTTGTCCCTGCTTGATACTTTGATCGGTTCTTTTGTATCGTTATCAACGATATACTTTACGTCTTTGGAGAAATCCCTGATCTGTTTTTTGATAACGATAAGACTTATGAGCAAAAAAACTGCAATTAAAAAGAGGACAGAACATATGATGATCAATGCGATATCCATAGTTCCGTCCTCCTGATCTTATTACTTGAATTTTCTGTTCTTATAGACCAAGTATACCAAAATATAAAGTACTGCGCACTCTACAGCAGATGTGATCAAAACGATATAAAGAAGTTTATTGTCTCCGGTCATCGTCAAAAGATGAGCCATCTGTGAGTTTGTCGTTATGTAAAGAAGTTTATTGTCTGCATGTTCGGAAAATTCCTGGAAGATCAACATGTATACGATAAGATCCATGATACCCAATCTTGCATATGGTATAAATGATGCGATTACGAGATTTCTTCCGAGCATCGAATACAGGATAAAACTGAACGTTGTATGAAGTGTTATCACGAACAGGATAATAAATACCATCAACGGATTATCTATCGTTTGCTTACCGCTCTTGATATATGAAGCGATAAGAAGGATAGCTGTCGGAACATACATGATTACAGCTGATATGAAACCTATCGACAATGTTTTCGCGAGGATGATCTTGTGAGGAGGATTACCGCCCATTATCTCGTAATAACTCATCCTGTTGTTATATGATACGCCGATAAAGATCGTAAGCAATGTGCCGCATGACAGAAGCACCATGTTATATGATAACTGAGTAACATTTGAGAGCATGATCGTAAAATCAAAACTTGTCTCAACACCGTTAGTAAGAAATGCCGTTCCGGTCGAAATTATGGCAGCCAGGATCATAAAATACAGGTATCCGCCGGAATTCTTAAATCTGTATGATTCTGCTCTTATCAGATTAAACATTAGAACCACCTACTTTCGACAGATAATACTCTTCAAGACTTGCGCCTTCTTCAACGAGCTTAAGGATGGTGAGACCTGAATCCGTTATTGCTCTTGAAACAGTTGAAACATCATCAAGTTTCTCGAAGATATGAACCTCTTCATCTCTGAAAACTTTGTATTTTGAGATACCCAGTTTTCCTTCAAGGATCGTAGCCGTACGGTTGATGTCATCAGTCTTCAAAGTGATGTGGTTTTCACACTTAACTTCCAAATCTTCAGCAGTTATGCTCTCAACAAGACAACCGTGATTTATGATCGCATAATCAGTACATAGTTCTGAAAGTTCAGAGAGGATATGACTTGAGATAAGAACCGTTACTTCCTCTTCGTGAACCAGTCTTTTGATCATCTTTCTTACGTCAACGATTCCCTCAGGATCAAGTCCGTTAACAGGCTCATCAAGGACCAGGATCTCAGGCTTTGAAAGGATAGCCATTCCGATCGCGAGTCTTTGTCTCATACCAAGAGAAAACTTTTTAACTTTCTTATCCTTAGCATCAGCTAGTCCGACAAATTCCAGAACATCCTCGATCTTTTCGGATGTAGGTATCCCCTTAAGATACTTAATGTATTCCATGTTCTTATAGGCACTCATGTTGATGTCGAGCATAGGGTTTTCGATAAGAAAACTGATCCTTCTCCTGTTCCTGTCGAGATCCTTACCTGTTCCGAACAATTCCAGCGAACCGCCGTTTGACTTCGTAAGTCCTGCCATAATCTTCATGATCGTTGTCTTACCTGCGCCGTTTGGTCCTATGAGTCCGCAGATATGTCCCTTTTCGACTTTGAAACTGAAGTTGTCGATGACTGTCGACTTGCCGTATTTTTTTGTCAGCCCCTTTGTCTCCAATACTATATTAGACATAATAACCTCCGCTTGTATTTTGACTTTATGATAAACAAAGTCAGTTAAACGAAGGTTAAGTAAAAGGTTAAATAAAGGTTAAATCATCTTTTGAGTCGGTAGCCCATTCCCCAGACAGTCTCTATGTATTCGTCCGGATCATATTCTTTTATCTTGGATCTTATATTACTCATATGTACTTTGATTATATTATCGTCATCCATATACTTTTCTTTCCATACACTCTCGAAAAGGTTCGCCTTCGAGAAAAGTTTAGCCGGATTTCCGATCATAAGTTCAAGGATGCTGTATTCCTTTGCAGCAAGTGAAAGCTCATGTCCGTTAACGAGAACTTTCTTAAGGTCAGTATCGATCTCGATATTCTTAAACTTCAAAGGAGCATTTGAAGTCTTATCATTTTTTCCGCTTCTTCGAAGTACTGCTTCTATCCTTACCAAAAGTTCGTCAAGATCGAACGGCTTTGTGACATAATCATCAGCACCGAGTCTCATAAGATCGATCTTAGTTCTTACCATGTCTTTTGCGGACACTACTATGACCGGAACATCAGAAAACTTACGGACCTCTTCGAGTACCGCATCACCGCTTTTCAAAGGAAGCATGAGATCGAGCAAAACAAGGTCAGGTCCTTCATCTTTTATGAGGCGCAGAGCATCCAGACCCGTGCCCGCTGAAAGACAATCATAACCCTCCCCCTCAAGGTAATTTTTGAGGAGTTGATTGATCTCTTTATCATCTTCTGCTATTAAAACCGTATTTTTCATAAAATAATTATATTAAAATTCACAATTATGACAAGATTGTGTCTTCCTTGTTCACAATTCGTCTGCTATAATTAGGGTGAGTTGAGGAAATTGTGAACTATAGGAACTGTTTTGTTTACCAAGTGTTTTTGTTTGGGAGGTTCTTATGAAACGCATTAGCAAATCAAAGAAAGGATTCACACTTGTTGAGATGGTATTAGTAATTGCCATCATCGCAATACTAACAATAGGTATCGTAGCAGGAATCGCATATTATATCAAGTATGCTGAGACCGCTCGTGACCGTGTTATGAGCCATAACGATGCAACAAGTAAAGTAACATCTACAGTAGCTGGTTTCATGTAATCTCTGAGATGTTGATCTGATCCGAAAAGAATAACAAAAAGGACCGTCTTTAGGGCGGTCTTTTTTTGTCCGTTTTTGTTGAAAAATCCCTCTCTATAATATAAGTTAATAAATATATAAATAGTTGAAGGGTTATTCGATCATGCTTAACATAAAAAAGTGTCTTAAAAATGCATGGAGCAGTTTTAAGAGCAGATATTTCACGAGCGTTATTGTCGTATTCTTGGCAGGTATCATAATCGGAGGTTATTCTCTCAATACGGGAGTTGCCAAGATCGGTGCAACTAAGACCTCTACCCTTGCAGAGACAGAGACCAGAGCTGTCCTCGATAAGGTTACCGGTAAATCAAATTCCGACGTCATTGAAGATTTTGCTCTCTCGCAGGAACTCATCAATGTCACCACAGATTCGGATTCACTTGCCCGTAAATATACCAACGGTGTCATCTCTGTATTTGTTAACTCCATCTCTTCATCCGGTTCATTCGGATTTGGTGTTCTTAACGGAATCAACACGTTGGTATTTAAAGACAGGATCGCATCTTCGATCGTTATCCTCGTCTTTGCAGTTATCCTTCTTATACTAAACATCTTCGTTAAAAATATCCTTTATGTCGGCAAGTGCCGATACTTCCTGGAACACAGAAGTTACAAAGAGACAGGCGTCGATAAGCTCCTCTTCGTTTATAAGCACGGAAAGACATTAAACGTTGCAAAGGTAATGTTCATACGTTACATCTTCCAGTTCCTTTGGAATTTCACGATCATCGGCGGAATCGTAAAGTCATACGAGTATTCCATGATCCCATACGTTTTGGCCGAGAATCCCGAGATCAAATGGAAGGAAGCTTTCAGGCTTTCCAAGCAGCTTACCGCAGGAGATAAGAGAAGACTTTTCATCATCGACTTCATCTACGGTATCGGTTATTTCTTCTCCACATTCTCCTTCAACCTCATCGGTGTATTCCTTTTGGATCCTCTTAAGGAATGTGCTTACGCAGAGATCTACATGGACCTTCGCGAGAACAAAGCATCCGTCGTCGAGAACATCGATCTTCTTAACGATGAAGCACTCATCACAGATAAGCTCGTATACGGTGAATATCCTGAATACGCATACAAGACCCAGGCTCTCGAGAAGCGCAAGTGGATCAAGATCAATTACGACCGCAAGTACTCCATTCAGACCATCGTATTGTTCTTCTTTACCTTCGCTCACGTCGGCTGGCTCTGGGAAGTTTTCTATAGCCTTCTGAACAAAGGTCGCTTCGTCAACCGCGGCACCATGTTCGGTCCTTGGCTTCCTATCTACGGTTTCGGCGGACTTGTTATCATCGTTCTTCTCCGTCCTCTTCGAAAACATCCGTTCATCATGTTCCTCGGAACTTTTGTAGCGTGCGGAATCCTTGAGTACTTCGCCGCATGGATGCTTGAGACTTTGTTCCATACAAAGTGGTGGGATTACACAGGCTTCTTCCTTAACATCCACGGCAGAGTCTGTCTCGAGGGACTTTTGGTATTCGGTCTTGCAGGCGTAGCATTCACCTACCTCTTTGCACCTTTGATCGATTCACTCTACGGTAAGATCAAGCCGAAGTACAAGCAGATCGCAGCAATAGTTCTCATCGTTCTGTTCTTCATCGATCTTGGCTACTCCGCATTCCATCCGAACTCAGGCGCAGGAATCACATACGGTGACAAGCCTGACACGAAAAAGATCGAAGAGGCGGCTGGCAAAAATTGAGTCCTTCTTGTGTATAAAACACAAAAAATCTCCAATAATACACAGGGCTGTGCATATCTTTAAAGATCCTGTGTTTTATACACAAAAACCGTAAGCTGATGCACACAACAAAAAAGAGATATCCGTTTGGATATCTCTTTTGTTTTCGAGAATGATAAAGATCATCTGAAGAAGTTGGAAGGAGTAAATGCTGCTGCCGGGCTTCCATTACGGACTTCCTGACGAGCTGCGAGGCTTCCGAGCTTCTTCTGGAGCTGCATCGCGGACTTCCTGTTATCTGCAAGAAGTGTGTTGACTGCTTCCTGAGGATTGGCTGCTCTGCCGGATCTTATGATGTCAGCTATCTTAACAAGGATAGCAGGATTACAATACTCGATCCCGAGAGAGCAGAAACCGTAATTTGTGTAGTAATTCGTAAGTTCATAAGCTATATCGGTTACTTTGGTCCGCTCAGCCGTCAGATTCCTGCTGTTACTCGATTTCTTAACGATAAATACGATGATAAGAATGATTCCCAAGATAACAAATACACCAAGGATACTTGCCATGACGAGCACTACCATGAGTGGAGCAGAGGCTTCAACCAAGGCCCAGCAAAACATCACATCCAGGAAACCGAAAAAGGCAATGAGGATGATTCCTATAACCAAAGGCACTTTACTTGCTCCCCTCTGAAGGACTGCCAGCCTGTTATGAGAGAGCTCGTACTCCCTGAAAAGATCGGCTTTCTGACCGAAATACGAGATCATCTTAGCTAGTTCGTTGATCGAATCTTGTCTTGCTTTCTGCTGCTGCTCGAAAAGTGACTGCTGTGACATTATCTGAGGTGCAACAGGAACAACCGGTACAGATCCTATGACTGCGCTTCCGCATGAGCTGCAAAACTTCTCACCCTCAGCAAGCGGCGCTCCGCAATTCTGACAAAATGCCATTTTATAATCCCCCCTGCTAATTAAATTGTTTTGATTATACAACTAACAGTTAAAAAGACAAACAAAAAAGAAGACTGTTTTCAGAGAAAACAGCCCTCATATAGCCCGGTATTTCATCAATCAACGTGATAAGTATTCTCGTCAAACTTGTATGTCGAGTAAAGATTCGACGTGTCTGACATCAAAGTGGATTCCTTGTTGCTCGCGAAGTAAGAATCGTCAGGAGCAATACAATAGATATCCTCGCCGTCCATTACGAATACAACATCTTCTCCTTCATGCTCCTGAAGGAAATCATACAGATCTCCGAGCCACTTATAGATGTATCTTTGATACTTGAAATCGTCTTCATACTTAGTTATGGCGATGAGGCTCAAGATCGTTTCGTCGCTGTACTGGAGATAGTACTTATATCCGACATCGATCATCGGATCTTCAGATACGTCAAGGAAGCAGAATCCGTCAGATGCCAGATCGATACCTTCGGTACCCGGGTCACTATAAGTGATACCTGAATCACTTATGCTCTCGGATATCTCAGACAGATAATCATATCCTTCGTCATCAGTAATATTGTTATCATTATTTACGATCACAACATCACCCTTGTAGAGTGAATCTGTATCCTTATCTTTAGAAACCTGCTCAGAGCTTTGCTGCTGTGAAGCATTATCGGATTCCTGATCAACTTCCATATCGAATGAAGAATCCTCCTCATCATACTCGACAGTTGAGCCTGCTTCTTCGCAGGAGGTAGTTGTTTCCTCATATACTACATCGCCTTCATCGGAAGGCTCGTCTGCTTCGGCATACATGGATTTCTCGCTGCCGCTGTCGGAACCGCCTGATCTGACAGAGGAGATAGCGTTAGAATCTTTGTTCATGAAACGAGGGACCAAAATGACAGAACCTATGATCAGGAACACGCCTGCAGCTGCGGCAAGACTTATGATCGTCGTGCGAAGTCTGAGATTAGTAACTTTGGCAGGTTTCTCCAATACGAGAAGATCATCATCTATATCATTGATCTTATCCAAGAAATCTAATCCGTTCACAGATAGAATCCCTCCTTTCCAAGATACTCCTTAAGGGATGCTCTCATCCTGAAAAGGATAGTCTTGATCTTACCTTCGCTTATGCCGAGTTCTTCGGAGATCTCAGCGATGGACTGCATGTGCCAATAGCGTCTGACAAAGACCTGTCTCTTCTCAGGGGTCACTCCCCTTAAAAAGTCACTTACGAGTTTACTGAGTGTCCGGCTGTCCATCTCATCGTCTACACTGTCAGGTGAACAGACAACATTCTCAAGTTCTGTCGTAAGCTCAAGGACCACAGCATTCCTTTTCTGGGCTACGTTGCTTCTTAATCTGTTGATCGCTATAGCTCTGACTATCTTGCCGAGAAACGGGAAAAAGTACGTTCTCGGTTCATGCGGCGGAATGGAGTTCCAAGTCTTAAGGTACGTGTCGTTCTCGCACTCCATCGCCGACTCATCGTCGTTGATGACATTGTTCGCGAGATGACGAATCGCACGTCCGTATTTCTCGGAAGTATGAGTTATCGCACTCTCATCCCTTGCAAGATAAAGATCGACAATTGCCGAGTCATCGATAGCCAAGACCTAGCCTCCTTAGATCTGCGGCCTTTACTTTATATATCAACAATAGGGCCGCTTAGGTTTCACATTTTTTGAAATATTTATAAAAAACTTTCTGAATGATTATACCATCTATTATAAATAATAAGAAATATTGTTGCCCTACCGCTCCTTTTTATCGAAAAAAAGTGCCGGAAAACCCGGCACTTTCTTCGTCTATGGCAATACTTATGCAAATTAATAAGTTTTGTATATTTAAGTGTTTTCGATGAATAAGATCAAAATAAGCAGGGTTCTTTCTGTTTCCTCCTCTATTTACATATCACAATTTTTCTTTATGATTAAAGAAGGTTGATACATTGGAGGATATTATGAAAAAAATACTTTTGATCTGCTACATCTTAGCAAGCATCTTTGCTGTAATCATCTTTTCACAGGTACTCTTATCGATCGGGGTCAAAGCCACAAGCACGGATATCTTCAGCTATAACGCCGCTACGAAGATGAGTCAGGCTGCAGATTATCGCGGATATCAGACCGGCTTTTTTATTCCGGCTCTCGTCTGCGGTATCATCGGAAGCATCAGCTGCCTGGTCAAGTACAAGAGGGGTCTTGTAGTAGCTATGGGTCTCGTCACGGTCTTTGACCTGCTCGCGATGGTATACATGGCAGCATTTGCCAAGGATTTCCTTATCGATAAGCTTATGTTCGGCCTTTTGTTCGATAAATCACTTCTGAAGGCTGCCGGAATAGATATCGTAACCCAGACCGGCCCTTGCTTCTACCTCGCAATAATCGCAGCTGCCGTACTTGCCGTTATCACGATACTTATCTTTATCAAAGTACCTGCTGACAAGGATTGATCAGCTCTTTGCCGCATTAAATCCGTTCTCAAGATCAGCGATGATATCATCAATGTGCTCTGTACCGATGGAGAGTCTGATGGTATTTCCCTTGATGCCCAATTCCTCGAGTTCCTCAGCAGGAAGCTGGGAGTGAGTTGTTGTTGCAGGATGGATAACAAGACTCTTAACATCAGCTACGTTAGCAAGAAGTGAGAAGATCTTAAGATTATCAATGAACTTCCAAGCCTCAGCTTCGCCGCCCTTGATATCGAATGTGAAGATGGATGCTCCGCCGTTCGGGAAGTACTTCTTGTAAAGTTCGTGATCAGGGTGATCCTCGAGTGCAGGATGGTTGATCTTTTCTACCTGAGGGTGATTTTTCAGGAAGTCGATGACTTTCTTTGTGTTCTCTGCATGTCTTTCAAGTCTGAGGGAAAGTGTCTCGATTCCCTGAAGGAGAAGGAATGCATTAAATGGTGAGATAGCTGCACCTGTATCTCTCAATATAATAGCTCTGATATATGTAACGAATGCTGCAGGTCCTACTGCATCAAAGAATGGGATTCCGTGGTAGCTAGGGTTTGGCTCAGTAAGGTTCGGGAAAAGACCGCTTGCCTTATAGTCGAACTTACCTGACTCGATGATAACTCCGCCCAATGTAGTTCCGTGACCGCCGATGAACTTTGTAGCGGAATGAACTACGATATCTGCACCATGCTCGAATGGTCTGATGAGGTATGGAGTACCGAATGTGTTATCAACTACGAGCGGGATCTTGTGCTCGTGAGCAAGAGCCGCAAGCGCCTCGATATCCGGGATATCACTGTTCGGGTTACCGAGTGTCTCGATGTAGATAGCTCTTGTATCAGCTGTGATGGCACCCTTTACTTCATCAAGGTCATGGATATTAACGAATGTAGTCTTGATTCCGTACTGCGGAAGTGTGTTGGAAAGAAGGTTGAAACTTCCTCCGTAGATGGAGCTCTGTGCTACGATGTGGCCGCCGTTAGCTGCGAGAGTCTGGATCGTATATGTGATAGCTGCCGCACCGGATGCAACAGCGAGTGCTGCGCTTCCGCCCTCAAGAGCTGCGATCCTCTCCTCAAGAACGCCCTGTGTAGGGTTTGTAAGTCTTCCGTATACGTTACCTGCGTCCTTAAGCGCGAATCTGTCTGCTGCATGCTGGCTGTTATGGAATACATAAGAAGTTGTCTGATAGATCGGTACTGCTCTTGAATCAGTTGTCGGATCTGCATTTTCCTGTCCTACGTGAAGCTGAAGTGTCTCAAATCTGTAATTGCTCATGGTAATGATCTCCTTAAAACGTGTTCTATTTTTTGTGTTTTGTTTATAAATCTGTGTGGTAAAAAAATGGGAACTTACTTATATTAAGCTCCCGAACATCAAGGCTGATTTTTTATCTTCTTGAGGCACAACATCGCATGTCATCTGCCCCGGCCTTTATCGATGCTCGGGAGTTAAACATTCGACAACACATCATTAATGTGGTTGATTTTCTGTTATACGACATTGCTTTGTGCCTCCTTTTCTTCGGTGTCTTGTCCCTTCGGACATTTGTATGTTATCACATTCACCTACTAAGTCAATGGGTAAGACAATAGGCCTTTTTTATCGATTGATATAACTAAAACTTATAACCTGAAAAGGAGAATAAAAAAGGGTGGCCCGCCTTGGGGAAAGGTCGGGCCGGGGCAAATACAAATGGTTTTATAGGATTGTTGTCTAATATATTATCAGCTCTTCCCGTAACGACTACCCGGAAGGGAAAGGGTTATAAGAGTAGCCGAAACGGGAAGGTGATCAACTTGTTTAAAGACCGGGATCATCCTTCGTTGGAGTAGTACCAGTAGTCAGGTGTATGATCCAGGTAAGGCGCTCCCGCCTTCTTTCTTCCTCCGATACCGATGAAGAAGAATTCGTTCTTATAGGTATCAAAAATATCGTCGAAGAGTTCTTTGTTCTTAGCTCTGTAAGTGCTCGAATCAGAGAACTCATAGACCTTCAGAGCAGACTTGACGTAACGCCAGCAGACGTGTGTTCGTCCGGTCTTATACTGATGCTCGGCAGTGTCATTTGCCGCAGCTTCAAGTGCCATGTTCCAGTAGTATTCGCACAGTGCGATCTGGTCATCAGGCATCCTGTTATGAGCATCCATATCAGCAGGATATGCATTGGCAAATACCTGTTTTACCGTGCAGTCATAAGTCATGCAGTGACCTCTGTGATACCAGGCGCTATAGGTGCAGTTCGAACCTGCCGAGTGTTTCTTGGCCTGAGTTTCCATGATGTCCAGAGCCTGGACGATATACTGTCCGCTCTCGCCGTAGAACTCGTGACAGAAGAACTGGATCTCGGTCTGCCAATCTGCGTTAGGGTTTTCGAGAAGGACCACGGAAAGATAATTTCTGAGGTCACCGAATTCTGTGTTACACCTGTTATGAGCGTCGTTACTCTGGAGGTATACGCCGGATACGCCGATCGAGTCGTAGTACTGTACGTCATGAGCGAGTGCATAGATGTTCATGTAAGGACCGCATGTGCTTCTCCAGTTGGCGTTGTAGTCCCAGATCCAGAGATTCGCCTTACCGTTCTTGGTGAGCTGAGACCAGCCCTTCAAGTATTCGATTACCTCTTTGTTTCTCTCACAACTTGTATCATCACAGTCATGTGCGTAGCAGCGGCTGATGGCTGCATAACGGACGATGACATGATCATCGATCTCCATCCACTTCCACTGGTTAGCGCCCTCACCCCACTGATCTACAGGCGGATGAAGTGTCCATGTGTAAGCGAGCATATCAACGTAAACGTTCTTGTAGCCGGCTTTCTTGATGTCGGCTGAAAGCTTGTTGCAAAGATTCAAGTAGAGAGCTGAATCATTAATGCCCATCTTGTTGCTCTGCTTGCCGCTCTCGTGTTCGAAGCGGAACTTGTAGCACTCGGAACACTCGCAGTAATAAGCGTTATCTTCCTGAGTAAGGCTTAGGATCTGCATAGGAGCATTAGGATCATAATTGCTGCTTTGGAGTATATCGAAAGCGTGATTCTTGATCTGCTCGTATACCTCAGGATTTGTAAGACAGAGTTGCTTAGGCTGACGCTCCTTATTTACAACGCTGAACCAGTCAGGGTGCTTATCGAAATTATCAACAGTTATGTATTCTCTAAGAAGAGTATGTGCCTGACCCGGCTGAAGTCCGTCATAGTTTCCGCCGAGGCTTAAGTAATAAGACTGGTAGTACGGCTGATTAGTCTGACTGAGTGTAGCGTAGAAACCGTTTACTCCGTTTCCAAGCCAGAACATCTTGTTATCGCCGTCTCCGCCCTTACCGAAACATACGTCGATGTCGCTAAACATGAACGGACGCTCGTAGTCATATTCGATGGAGGTCGAATACTTAAAGTGATCCTGGTTGGTCTTATAACCGTCCTCAAATGACAGCCAGAAATAGCCGCCGCAAAGAGACAGGAACTTCACTGCTCCGTCGATGGTACCGCGCTTACCGATTCCGATAATAGAGATACCGTTCGAATATGACTTGATCTTATATGCGCCGTCAGATGAATACTTCATCGTTCCGTGAGAACGATTGGTATTACCTACGGAAATCTCAAAATTGCTTCCCTGGGAAGTCGTATCCTTGATGATGGAAGGAGTATATCCGTCAAGATCTCCGATATATTTCTGGAGAAGCTTAGCAGCATACTGCTCCTGCTCGGTAGCTTTCGAAGGGATAACGATATTAGCCTTAGGCATATTTGTCGTATACTTACTGTTCTTATATGCGGAGATGCCTGTAGCGATCGTCGGAACGAACGTAGGAGTTGTTGAAGGATTCGGAGTTATCGTCGGATCCGGAGTTACCACAGTGTTCTTACCGAAGTAGAGCTTGGAAGAATTGCTCAGAGCCATAACGTATCTGAGAAGTTCCTTGAGAGATGTCGAACCGACTGCATAAACATCCCTGACGCATGTCTCCACACTGGTCTTATAAGTTCCGCTTATCTGCTTAGAACCTTTTTTGACAACGGCAGTGATCTGCGTAGAAAAATCAGGTGATCCGATTCCGTAGACAGGAGCAACATAATAACCGATGCTGCTGTCGTACTTAAACTCGTCTTTGGTAACGGTGATCTTCTTCGTCTCGTCAGTTACAGACTTATAAGTAACCTCAAGGACCGTGTCGGAAGAAGGTGTGCCGCTAAACTTGATATAAGCATTAATGTACGCGTTGTAATCATCTGCCAGGACAAAATTATCGATGGTGCAAGTCGATCCCGACATCGCACTATAAGAGTAGTGCGATGCGAAGCTTGAAGGAAGCTGGGACGCGTAACCTTTTTGTGTTGATGTAAGTCCGCTGTTCGGAAGTGATGATGTGTTGATGTTGAAATACTTCTGGGCAGCCGCACCGAAATTGAGCATATCCACACATACAGTTCTGAGCTTCTTATCGGAATCAGTTGCTCCGCTTTGGTGAGCTTTCAAAGTATTTACGACATAATCTTTTACAGTAAACTTGTCTTCTTCGCTGAAGAGGGTTGAAGAACCCTTATCGGCATAGACTGTCGCCTTGATCGTATTGTTCATCTCAACTGAGCTGACACCGTTGAATGAAAACACATATTGGCCGTCCTGAACTGTGTAATCCGTAATATCAAATTCCTGCCATGTGTAATTGGAAGAAGAATTTGAAAAGACCTGCTTTTCTATATGAAGCCTTAGATTGGAAAATGATTCTTTGGAATTAAACTTAACTTTGTAGATGATACCCGGGTTGCTCTGCAATGAGACTGAATGAGTGAGGGTAACGTTAAGATGGGATGCGGCGTAAAGATCCTGATGCTGAAAGAAGATTACAAGCATCAAAACAAGAGCAAATATCAATGCTTCGATCCTTACTATTCGAGAATGACTGCTTCCTTCTGTCATACACTACCCTGTCCCAGTTTTTTCGTAAACTTATCACACGAAGTTCACATTGTAAACACATTTACTTCATATTCGACAAATATACTTCACATTTTTCGAGGCGAAGGACAAAAGTTTTATATTATGGAAAGAATTTTATATTTTTTATGTCATAATCGTTATATAAAAAAACGTGCCGGCCAAAAACTGACCGGCACGAAAATATGGGAAAAAACTCAGAAAAACGTCTAATTAATCGTCGGGTTCCTCGAAAGTCAAAGTCGAGAAATAATTGATCCCGTCATATTCCCAATAGTAAGGATCGAAATCGACCGATTCACCGTAAGATATCGTCTGCTCACCACTGTGAGTTTTTATGATGACACCGTCCCCGTTGATCTCCTTGACGGTTATCACCGGTTCTTCATCCTCCCAGACCATCTCATCCTTATAGTAGCCGCCGCCGTCTTCGTACAGCATCATGCCTTCGTAGCACTCGAGATCGTATTCGAACTCGCCACTTCCCAGAGGCGAGCCGTCCTCACCCCATCCGCTGTATTCAACCTGGACGTTAAGATTCACTTTGGGGGAAGATTTGATCTTATCTTCCCTGGTCCTGCAAACCACTTCGTTTTTGTCCTGTGCCTTGCAGGATGCCATCACACTGATACTCATTATTCCCGCTAAGATCAACGCGATGTACTTTTTACTTCTCATACCCTTCATCCTGTCTCATTACTTGATCAACAATAAGCCGTGCCGTTTCTGTTTTCTGTATCTACCTTACTTCTTCATGTTCTAGGCTTGTCGTCATCTTGATCTCCCTTAGTGCAGCTACACCCTTATTCGCACCATGACGGCAACGGCTGTTGATCGTTTCGGAATGGTCGCTCCTTACAGATCTTTGTTTACTTCTATGTATCTATCCCTTTTCCTTATCCCTGTCCTGTATCTATTCCTTACTTTGACCATTCCATGAAGCCTTCCCTCAAGGCTTTCACTACTAATATCAACAAAAGGTTTCCGGAGGTTTCACTTTTTTTCGAAAAAATTTAAAAAAATTTTTTGCAGCCCTTTTATTGAATACCTCTTGACACATAATACCTCGCGTGGCATAGTATTGCTGAAAAGGCGGATGACAGGCCTTAGTCCGTCTGAGAAGCTAATATATTTCTAATAAAATGAGGTTTTTCTATGAATAAACAATCATGGCCCAAAACAATAATCGGAATAATCCTCGGGATAGCGATCCTTGTCGGCGCACAGCTTATTGCCCTTATGGCAGGCGAAGGTCTCATCAAATCAGGAGTACCGGACATCCCTTCCGTCATCGTATCTACGATCCTTTACCCTGCCCTCGCGATCACAGGCGTATGGCTCGTCATCTGTAAGATCATGAAGGTCCCTTTGAAAGTCATAAGGCTTAACCGCTTTAAGCCAAAGTTCATATGGGTCGTAGTCGCAGTCGTCATGCCGGCACTCGCCATCGGCGGCTATATGTTCTTCAAAGGTGATCTGGTAAAAAGCAACCTTCCTACCGGCGAACTCATCTCTTACGTGATCCAGTCAGTCCTGTTCTTCAGCATCGGTGCCGGCATCGTGGAAGAACTGGTCTTCAGGGGCGTCATTATGGGTCTTCTCGAAAACAAGACCAACTTCAAGATCGCAATGATCATCCCGTCAGTTCTCTTTGGTGCAGCTCACATGATCGGCGCAGACTTAAGTTTTGTAAGTACGATCCAGCTTCTTATCGCAGGAACACTTGTGGGGATACTGTTCTCACTTATCGCAAAGTACAGCGACAACATCTGGGAAGGCGCCATCGTTCACTCGGTATGGAATGCATCGGCTGCTTTCGTTGCGATCGGAACTGCTGTCAAGAACGAATCAGTCTTCACGTATGTTCTCAGGTCGAGATCATTTCTTATTACAGGCGGTGACTTTGGAATGGAAGCATCGGTCATCTCCATCGCAGCTTATCTTGTCATCATCGTCTTTGTGCTTCTCCTTATAAAACGAGGAAAAAGCAAAATCGCATGAATTACAAACCGTTATAAGTACAGTTCCCATAACGGTACTAGCAACTGTAATTCAACCTGTTTTCCCGTGAAATGTACAGTTCTAAGGAACGGTACCAATGACTGTAATTCGAGCGATATTCCCGTAATATGTACAGTTCCTATGACGGTACTAGCAACTGTAATTCAACCTGTTTTCCCGTGAAATGTACAGTTCTAAGGAACGGTACTGATAACTGTAAAAACGTGAAACAAAAAAGCAGGTCCCGAGAGACCTGCTTCTTGATCTTTAAGACACCCTGAAAATTACAACGGTACGAAGAACTTAACAAGGAAGATAACGGAAAGAACGTATGTAAGAATGGATACTTCTTTCGCTTTGCCCGTGACGAGCATAATGAATGTGTAGCTGATGAGAGCAAGGCCGATACCGTGTCCAATGGAGCCGGAGATCGGCATAGCAAGGAGCATGATAGCTACAGGAGCCATTTGAGTAATGTCGTCGAAAGCGATCTTCTTGAGGTTGCTGAGCATCAGGATACCAACGTAGATGAGAGCAGATGATGTAGCTGCTGCAGGGATGATGGCTGCGATAGGAGCGATGAACATGCAAAGAAGGAACATGATGGCTGCTACGATAGCCGTAAGACCTGTACGTCCGCCTGCCTCAACACCGGAAGCTGACTCTACGAATGTTGTAACTGTTGAAGTACCTGTAACGGAACCTGCGAGAGTACCGACTGCGTCAGAGATCAAAGCCTGCTTCATCTTAGGCATCTTGCCCTTGTCGTCCAGCATGTTGGCTCTGGAAGCGGTACCGACCAATGTTCCGATAGTATCGAACATGTCGATGATACAGAATGTGATTATCAATGTGATGATGGTAAACCAGCCGATCTCGACAAAGCCCTTGAAGTCGAGCTTGAAGAGTGTGGTATTAGCCATGTCCTTAAAAGGAGGAACGAAGGAAGCATCCTTAAGACCTGCGAACGGATTGATGCCGAGGAAGATCGCCTCACCTGCCCAGTAGACGATAGAAGCTGCGATCATGCCGTAGAGAACGGAACCCTTTACCTTGAACTTATCAAGAGCGATGATAACGAAAAGTCCGATGAGCATTGTAGCAACAGTAAGGACCATCGTCTTATAGCCGTCGTCACCCATTGTGTCTTTGGCGAACTTAGCGGTAAGTGAACCGAAGAAGTCACGCATAACGAAGAAAGGATCCTCTCTTACTGCCGTGTAAACACCAACGTTGGAGCCGAAGCCGATATTCATGAGCATGAGACCTATAGCAGGTCCGATACCGAGACGAACACCCAAAGGGATAGCTTCAACTATCTTCTCACGGATGTTGAGAACGGAAAGCACCAAGAAAATGATACCTTCGATAAAAATGATGACCAACGCCGACTGGAAGGACTTAAGATAAGTAAATCCCGTAATCGCTACGATATTCGAGACGACGATCGCGAAGAACGAGTTTAGACCCATACCAGGAGCCATAACAAAAGGTTTATTCGCGAGAAATCCCATGATTACCGTACCGATTGCCGACGCGATACATGTTGCGAGGAATACGCCGTTCCAAAGGTCAGCGCCCTCACTTCCAAAGCCTGTCAAAAGATTAGGGTTAAGAGCGATAATGTAGGCCATTGTCATGAATGTGGTAAGGCCCGCGATTATCTCGGTCTTAATAGTCGTTCCGTTATCTTTAAGGCGGAACGTCTTGTCAAAAAATCCCATCTTTGATTTCCTCCTCCGTAAAGCAAACTCGGTGAACAGAAAACACCATAACACCTGTTTTCAGAATAACCATTTTCATGGTCTACTTCAATTTATTTTTTTTGATTTTGTGATCTTTTTCGAAAAAGACCGTCAGAAGTTTCCGCCGTTCCAACCCCAGTCATTTATCGGGTGATATGTGACATAGATCTTGTCCCCCGGGATGTCGAGCACGCGGCCGAATAATTCGCAGATCTGACCTGTCAGTTTATCGTATGAGGACGGCGAAGCGGAGCCATAAAGACTAACTGAAACATAAGCGCCCTTCTCTATCTTCTTGCCTCCGAGCCACAGATCGTAATCGTCGTTTATTCCTACCATGAGGTAGGTCTCGCTCTTGCCGAGAGTACCGACCAAAACGCCGAGTTCGCTCTTGATGGTCTCCTTCTGCTCGGGTGTAACTTTGAAAGTGATCTTTGAATCAATGAATGGCATAGTGCTACCTCCATATATAATGTTTATATATAGATAATAACATTCACACCGCGAAAATCTGTGATAAAATGCACTAGTAAAAACTTTTTTAGGATGGTATTTGTATGGGCTTTCTTATCGTCTTGCTTGGTGTAATCGGAATTCCGGTAGGGTTCTTTCTCGCTTCGCTTATCGGTCAGATCATTCTCGTAAAATCTTCCAGTTATGAAGAGATCACGGGTATCAGATTTCTGAAGTTCTTCTTCGGATTCGGCAACAACAAGACAGATACGAAGCAGGGCTTCTCCCTCTTCCCGTTCGTTGAGGCAGAGTTCAGACCTGACGTTGAGATCGATGAAGACAGAGCAAGAAGAGAATCCGTCAAAGGTCTCATCATCATCGGCGTTGCAGCGATAATTTATCTCATCCTTTTCATAGTTCTCTTTAAACCAAGTCCGGCATATCTCAATGCCTTTTCCGTAGGCGCACTTGTCGGCGTCATCATCGCACTTATCATGATCGCGATCTCATCACTTAAGGCTAAGCAGAAAGATGATTTCAGGATCTTCCTTAACGGCAAGATCGAGGAACTTAAGAGAAGTTCCAGACCTGACCAGGTATCAATGCCTGATATCGAGTCTCTTACAAAATACAATCCGACACCTTCAGCTGCAGAATCCTATCAGTTCCTTCGTTACATGTGGGCTGAGATGGTAAACTACACTGACACGGTCTACGATATCTTAAAGTGGTTTGAGAAGCGTTATAAGAGTCCTTATAACTCAACTTTGTTCAACCAGTATTTCGTATTCCTCAACTACTTCAGCATCTATGATATAGACATGCGCAAGGCTAAGCCTTTCTATAGCGAGATCAAATCAGATCTTCACAGAAATGAGAATCCTGCATCCCTCAGAGTTTATGCTTTCTATAGCTACAACATCCTCGGTGATGTTGACGCAGCTTACAAGGCATGCTGTGACGGACTTAACATGCTCGAAGATTCAAGACTTGATCTCATGAAGATAGAAAAAGACTTCTACGCAGGAGAATTCAATTACCTTCTCGGCGTTATCAAGGAAAACAGCTGATCATTCGTTTAAAACTTCTCTGAATGCGGTAATGTTCTTACCGTCTTCAGCTCCGTATATCGCGAAGCAGATCTCATCAAAAAATCTGCCGCAGCCTTCGTCTATGATGATCTCTTTAAAGTAACGTGCAACTTCAGTCGGTTTATTCCCGAATGCACCGCATCCCCATGCGCCCAGGACCATGTTCTTGTAACCGCGCTCGATCGCGGCTTTGATCATTATCCTGATCCTTCTTCTGAATGTCTCTTCAATAAGAGATGGCGAAGCAAAGAATGCCGCGCCGCGCCTGTTCGGAGCTGGTATCGTTACTACCGAAGTCTTAAACGGCTCTTCCATAAGTTCCAGATGCTCGTTACGGAATACCAGCACGTCTTTGGAGATGAGCATATAGTCTGACTCCACCTTGCTCGGGTGAGTGTTGTTATAGGTATACATCTCCTTAGCCTTATCCGAAGTGATGGATCTATAGAGCGTACTGCATCTGCAAAGCGCCTCTTCCTGAGCATTTGCGCCCGCCCTGAATCCGCCGCCCGGCTGATGCGCGTTGGCAAAGTTCATGGCAAGCACATTGTCATACTTTTTAGCTGCCGCATAAGTATCGTTGTTGGTAACGGCGATCTTACACATCGGTCTGTCGGACGGGATGTCAAAGTTTTTCCCGAGAAGTTCCTCGCCCATTGAAGGAGTTATTACCTCCACGCCCTCATAATCGCCTTCAGGAAACACTATCTCTTTGCCGTTTACCTCATATTTTTCGGCTGAACAGATCCTGATCGTCTCATTTGCTATTTGAATGTTGTTCATTTGTTCTTTCCCTTTCCATGTTTTCGAAAACACTGAAAATACAGTGTTTGTAACATTGTTAAATTACTTATCCCATGTAAATACTCTTCCATTATACCACCTAAAGGCTCGTAATCTTGGCAATTCGCCCTCACGGCTTGCCATATGAAGCACATATTTATCCAATCGCACAATCCGGTTGCCGTTGAATAATAAAAGGCACTGAAGTAGAATTACTCACTGTTGAGGTAATGAATATGTCCGATAGTCTGGTTCTTAAAAAAGTCAAAGCGATCGAATGGAAGAGAGTACTTATCAGTTTTCTCGGTGTAACAGGCATGGGATTTTTTGTCTCCATCCTCGTTAACTGCAACCTCGGAACTGATCCGTGCACATTCATGAACAGATCCATCTCATCAAAGATCGGCATGAGCTTTGGTAACTGGCAGCTCATAATAAACATCTTCATGTTCGCGATCGTTCTTATCTTTAACCGCAAGCTCATCGGCTTCGGAACCCTCTTTAATATGGTCCTCGTGGGCTATTACGTTGATTTCTTTAACTGGATCTGGGGTAAGACTATTCCTGCAACAGTCTTTACCACGCCTGTTTCCAGATGGCCGATATTTCTCGTGGCACTTTTATGCTTCATGGTCTGCGCATCCATATATATAAACGCAGATACGGGTGTCGCTCCATATGACGGTATCCCGATAATCTTAACTGACAAGATAACAGGAAGGTTTCCTAAGGTCCCGAAGACACTCATCAGGATCTGCTGGGATGCTCTCGCTATCGTTGTCGGAGTGATCTTCGGCGGAGTACCGATAATCGGTATCATCCTCATGGCTCTTTTCCTGGGACCTCTTATTACTCTGGTCGGAAAAGTCCTTCATCCGAAGAAGTCTTAAGCCTTAACTATCTCCACCAGAAGTTCGGCTATCTTATCCATCGATTCAACGCATACATATTCGTATACGCCGTGGAAATTATGTCCGCCTGCACAGATATTAGGACACGGCAATCCCTTGAACGACAGCATTGCTCCGTCCGTGCCGCCTCTTATAGGTTCTATGATCGGTTCTATTCCCTTTGCCTTCATCGCATCGAGACATCTTCTTACCACGTGCATATTATCAGGCTCGATCTTCTCTAACATGTTGTAATACGAATCGGAGATCTTCACTTCGATCTTTGATCCTTCATGCGAAGATTCGATATCCTTACACACATCAGTAATATACTTTTTCTTCTCTTCGAAAAGTCCCTTGTCATGATCCCTGATTATGTACTTGAGAGTAGTCTCCGACACATCTCCCGTCATGGAACAAAGATGGAAGAATCCCTCATGATCCCTCGTTGTCTCAGGTCTTTGCGTAGAAGGGATCTTAGAATCGATCTCCATTGCGATCCTTTGGGAATTGATCATCTTACCGTATGCTTCGCCCGGATGAACGTTACAGCCCTTAACGGTTATTACGCATGATGCCGCGTTGAAATTCTCGTAGGAGATCTCACCAAGAACTCCACCATCAACCGTATATGCGAAATCAGCACCGAACTTCTCTAAGTCAAAAAACTCGGTTCCCTCACCTATCTCTTCATCAGGCGTAAACGCGATCATGATATCGCCGTGTTCGAATCCGAAGTTGGTCATCACGAATTCGGCCATGGCCATTATCTCGGCTACGCCCGACTTGTCGTCTGATCCAAGAAGCGTCGTACCGTCAGTCGTTATCAATGTCTTTCCGACGTACTTTTTAAGTTCCGGAAATATGGAAGGACTCAATATTTTTCCTTCAGATAAAGTTATATCCTCTCCGTCATAATCGAAAACAAACTGCGGCTTAACATCTTTTCCGGAAGCCTCAGGTGACGTATCCATGTGCGCGATAAATCCGATCTTCGGAACATCGAGATCAGTGTTGGATCTTATCTTCGCGTAGATATAGCAATGCTCTTCATCAAAGAAGATATCTTCCTTCGGGATCCCCAGAGACAGGAGGTCGGTTACAAGTATCTTCGCGAGTTCAAACTGTTTTTCCGAACTCGGATGTGTTCCGCTTGTCTCACTTGATGTTGTCTCTACTTTAATGTATCTCAGGAATCTCTCGGTTGTGTTCATCTGCTTACGCTTCTTTCATCTTTTCTTCTGCCCAGGACTTAAGTTCATCGTCAGGGACTTTCTTGGCAAATCTCAGGCCATCCAGGACTGTTGCCTTAGGAGCCAAAGCTCTCATGTTATCAGCTGACTTTCCGATCTTGCTGCTTCCCGATGTGCAGAACGGGATAATGACCTTGCCTTCGAAGTTGTAACTTTCGAGAAAGGTATCGATTATGGACGGCTGTCTGTACCACCATACCGGGAATCCGACAAAGATATATTTATAGTTATCAATGTTTTCGATCCTGGAAGAGATGGCAGGACGAGAGCTTAGATCCTTCATCTCGACGGAACTTCTGCTTCTCGGATTGATCCAGTTAAGGTCCGATCTTGTATAGATCTTCTCGGGAACGATCTCAAACAGGTCTGCACCGATGAGACTGGAAAGCCTCTCGGAAAGAGCCTTTGTCACACCGCTTGCGCTAAAAAAAGCAACCAGTTTATCACTCATGATTACTCCTTTTCCCAGAGCATCTTGTAATGCGGAATGCCGTCCATCATGAACTCATCCGATATCACATGAAAGCCCTGTTTCTCATAAAACTTGGTGGCGTAAGTCTGTGCTTCCAGATAGATCTTCTCAGCCCCGTATACCTCACGGGCGACCTTGATACCTTCCTGCATGATCCTGGCTCCGAGGCCTTCGCCTCTGATCGCGGATATTACGCGGCCGAGAGCCGGATATTCACTTTCCACTCCCCTGTCGAGCACACGAAGATAAGACGCGATCTTTCCGTCTTCTTCGAGCCACACGTGGATCGCATCCTGATCCAAGTCGTCGAATTCCCTGTAGGCACAGTTTTGTTCTACTACAAAAACATCGACCCGGAGCTTTGCTATATGGTAAAGCTCATCGGGCGTAAGTTCGTTAAATCTTTTTATCTTTAATTCCATCATGAGACTATTGTACATCAAATATAGTACACATAGTCATCTTTTCTCGGAGCAGCTTCCTTAAAAGGCTCAGCGGCATATCCCAAAGCACAGTGGCCGATGCCTTCATACTCGCCTTCGATACCGAGTTTCTTGAGAAGATCTTTACCGAAGTCGGACTCGAATTCCTCTTTTGCTCTGTGGATCCAGATGCTGGAAACACCAAGACTCTCGGCTGCATTCATAAGGTTGCCCATAACGAGAGAACCGTCATAAACGTGTGTGACAACATCCTTTTTCGCGAGGACGATAAGGATGACAGGTGCGCCGTAGAACGGGTCAAAGCCTTCTCCCCATCCGCCGATCTTTCTGTTTTCTTCGGAGATCTTATCTCTTGTTTCCTTATCTGTTACGGCAATGATGATAGGACTTTGCTTTCCCATTCCCGTAGCAGCATATGTACCTGCCTTGATGATGGCACGAAGATCTTCATCGTTGACCATGTTAGGCATGAAATTCCTGCAGCTTCTTCTTGTTTCCAATACTTTTAATACGTCGTTCATGGTGCCATTCCTCCCTTTGCTCGAAAAAAACTTACAATCGGATTTTAGCACGCAACGAACACACGAGTATTCAAGATATCGTGTCTTTTTATCGGATTTATCTTTTGATCTTAAAGCTTCTTAAGTAGTCCTTCTGCTCATCCGTAATGCGGTAACTCTCGATGGCTTTCTGGATAGATTTGTTGTGTGTCCAGGTATCGAGTTTCTTCTTCTCGATGAACGGGATTATCGCATCATACCGGTGCGCCAGAGCAGTCGCGAAATACCATGCGATCATCATGTTCACGTAGTATTCGTCAGACCTGATCTTTGCTACTTTCTTCGGATACTCGATCTTAAAATCTTCTTTGAGGAAGTGCTCCATAAGCATTCCAATGGCAAATCTTATGGTATATGTCTTATCTGACTTGAGCCACTTCTCTATCTCATCAAGCAGATCCTTTCTGTTCTTCTTGAAAACCTTCGGCGACATCTGATCACAGGTTGCCCAGTTATTTACATACGGAAGAAAAGCGTTAAGTTCCTTCATGCATTTTCCGTAGTCTTTCATTTCAGAGATGATGAATGCATGAAGCTGATCCTCATCAAAGAACTGATGAGGAATCGCACTTAAGAATTCTTCTATATCAGGCCTTTTCGAATAGTCCTTAGCAAGTTTTCGAAGAACAGGAGTCCTGACACCGATGATGGAATCAGCCTCGATATTCGGGATGATCTTTACCTGCATATCGCGGTACTTGATATCCTGATTTCTTAAAAGCTCTTCGGTGATCTCGGTTACGAGAGTTCCTTTTCGACAGGAAGAAACATAAGGCGCATATCTATTGTTATGTGTCTTGATCGAGAGGTCGGAATCAATGTAGTCCAGGAAGCCTTTAATATCGACCCACTTGTAGTCAACCGTCTCTTCTTCCTGAAGGACTATGGAATCCTTGTCGCAATCAACGATGGTCAGATAGGAATAGTACATGCTGTGGCTCGGATCACGGAAGGTGTGACTTACGAGGATGAAGTCATCCGAACGGATCCCTGTCTCCTCAAAAAGCTCACGTTTAGCACATGTAAGAGGGTCCTCACCCGTTACGGCAGAACCGCCGCAGCTCGCTTCCCAGAATCCGGGATATACATCCTTTCCGGGATGTCTCTTGGTAAGAAGATATGTGCCGTCAACGTGCTTAACGAGGATATCGCATACCATGTGATATCTGTCGTCGGCGATCTTTTTGTAGTTGCCGAAGTCCCTTTCCCAGGTCTCGCCCGTCTTATTTCCATCACGATCATAAAGATCCCACAATTCCATTAATAATTCCTCACAAATATGATTTTTTACGGTCAAGATCGGTAATGAGCAAAGGGTTATCCTTCTTCATAAGTCCGATCAGTTTACCGATGTTCGAGATGTCTTCTCTTATTGCTGTCAGTTCGGATTCTGTGATACCGATAAACTGGATGAAGTTGAGTCTTCCGTGAACGGTATCCTTACCCTGAGCAGTCGTATCATCAACCGTGATAAGTGCTGTAATGAGAGAATCGGATTCAGACTTAAGCGGCATGCCGTTACCCGGTACGCACTGCTCCGGATCGTAGTATCTCTTTGACTGATATGTATATCTCGAGAGATTTGCAAATACATTTACAGCCCACATGCAGTCGTTAGGATCCTCGGCCTTGATCTTCATGGTCATCTCATAACCCCAGCCGCTGTAGTCGCCTCCGAAGGACTCTTCGCTTCCGTAGAGTTCGCTCATTCCGTAAGTAACGAGATGGAAATAACCGTCAGGATTCTTGTAGAGGGAATAACCGTCAAGGAACTGGTTACCTCCGAACATCGCCCTCTTGGTTATGTCTGTTGCAAGATGATACGGTTCCTGTCCAGGATATAATCTTGAGAACTCTTCATCGATGGCATCCCAGCCCGGAGCGAACTCTTTGTTTTCCTTAAGGTTTTGCAAGTATTCTTCTTTTGTCATTTTAGTATCCTCCCTTTTGTTCATGGGATTAATTATATCAAATCTAAAAATTAACTGAATGATAATAATTTGGAATAACGCCTGATGATAAAATTAAAGTATGTTAGTTTCTTTGACCTCAGGTATCATTCAGGAGGCGCTTATGAAAAGAAAAGCCAGTTTGATAATAGCCTTGATCCTCACCCTTACAATGACAATGATGTGTCTCGGCGGATGCGCGACCGAGAGCAAGAGTAGATCGAGGAAGAAAAAAAGTGATGTAGAAGAGACCGAGGAAACCAAAAAGAAGAAAAAGAAAAAGGATTCCGAGGAAACAATCGAGAGTGAAACAGAACCCGAGAGCACCAGCGAGACGACAGAAGAAACAACTGTCGAGACCACGGCTGAGACAACTGCTGAAACCGAGGCTACTACCACGACCGAAGCCACGACAACAACAGAAACTGAACCTGTTGTTGAAGTCAAAACAAATAAGATCGGCGAATTTGTCCACTATAACATCAACTGTGCAATGGGGGATCCCGAGTCAGTAGATGACGACTGGATCGTATTCTATGTTGACGAAGAAAACGGATACACATATCTGATCACCGCAGAATTTGCAACAAGAGAGAGCGAAGTATTCAGATTAGCCGAGGAGCGTGCAGGATTCTGGGACTACTCCACTTACGCTGATAATCCCGACAAGAATTATGCCGTATCGTTTAGTGCTTACGACAGATATAATGAGGCTCCATTCGATCCTAAGGTATCGGAGGTCTTCAAGTGCAACTGGGAGTTCGGAAAAATCGGAGATACTCATAAGCATGCTTTCATGGCCTGTCTTCTGGATCAGTCCAACTGGGACAGTTTCATATTGAAAGACGCAGACGGCAATCCGTACGACGGAATAATGGCGATTGGAACTCCTACCCTTGAACTATGGAATGAAAGCTGGGTGCAAAGCGGTTATTCTCCTGTTTATTACGAGTATAATGATGCTCCTGATAGCGATGAGTATACCGGGTATCTGATCGGAACAGCTGCAGATTCTATTGTGAACTGGTTATATTTTACTGATCTGGAAGTATCGGGTTATCACTACGATGAGGATTACAACCTGATCATCGACAAAGTATATTTTACCGAGTGCAAGAATCCGAACTGCACTTCTCATTGGATTGCTTCTCCGGGAGCTTCGACGTCTACCTCTAATGTGCTTCTCACAGTAAGTTGGGCGGGTTATATGGTTCCCAGCTGCTTTGATAATGCCAACATAGGTGTCCGTCCTGTTGTCGCGGTACCGACTTCGCTCATAGGAAGCGACAATAGTTCTGAGATCTATTATCTGGGAACGAACATTAACGGTTGACCGTAAAATATAAAAGGTCCGTCGGCGATCATACCGGCGGACTTTTTATTTGTATCAGTATCCTGTAATCTCCAGCACCTTATCGATAAGTTTCATATTCTTTATCGAAAACTCCGGACTTACATGCGGTGTCTCGCCATAAAGAATGCATCTGCTTAACTGATCCACCTCGAGCGCATAGTTGTTCGGTACATTTACCTTACGTTCGATAACTTCATCACCGGCAAAGATCTTATAAGAAACATCACCCTGCTGATTATATTCAACATCTGATCTGATTGATCCTTTTGTACCGTGGATAAAGAGTCTGTCAAATCTGGAATTCGAATCCGTTCCGAGGATCATACCCACATTAAAAGATGCTCTTGTACCATTCGCGAATCTGATGATACCTGCAGTATTAAGATCGACTCCGAGATCAGAGAATTCAGCGGAAGCCTGAACGAATTCAGGATCGGAATCAACGAGCGTCAGGATCATTGTTGTACAGTAACAACCCAGATCATACATTGCTCCGCCTCCAAGTTCCTTATGAAGTCTGAAGTCTTCCTTATAGCCCTGAGTTATAAATGCGGATTCGATATAATCCACGTCTCCGATGATGCCGCTTTGAACATCTTCTTTAAGACTCTTAACATACGGGCTGTGAAGATATGCATATGCTTCCATGAGGATCACACCGCTCTCTTTGGCGGTAGCATACATTTCTTCTGCTTCCCTGGCATTCATCGCCAAAGGCTTCTCACACAGGACATGTTTTCCCGCTTTAAGAGCAGCCTTTACCCACTGAATGTGGATATCGTTCGGAAGAGGGATATAAACTGCCTGAACCTCAGGATCAGCAAGGAGTTTATCGTATCCTTCATAGGCAAACTTAAAGCCGAACTTTTCCTTATATGCTTCCGCTTTTTCAATGCGGCGGCCTGCGATGGCATAGAGCTCACAGTTATCTGCCTTCAGCATTCCCGGGATCGTTCCCCAATCGGCTACATTAGCTGTACCCATTACTCCCCACTTTACTTTCATGGCGATACCTCCTTCAGACATTTAAATAGACTCTCATCTCACCTTCACCGCGGTTAGCCCAGAGGCGGTATGGTATGAGGCGGATGGTCTTTTGTTCCTTCTTTGTTCCTTCGTATTCTTTATAAAGAGAGCTGACATAAGATTTACCTTCATCGGAAGGAAGCATCTTATAGCCCTGTACTTCGAGAACTTTGACCGGGATTCCGAATTCATCAGAATCCTTGGTAACTATATCCTTTTCTGTATCAACATAAAGAGACGCGAGTTCTGTTCCGTTATCCTTCTCCTCAGCGCAGTAAACGACCGGACCTCTAACAACTGCGATCTTACCGAGGTTTTCAGTCACACGATGATCCGCAACTACAAACTTAGGCTTGATCTCAAATCCGAGGGTTATCTCATTATTGCCCTCAGGCATTTCAACGTATAGATAACCGTCGATAAGTTTGGTTTGGACATCGGAAGAGCAGTTAACGGAATACTTGCCGTTGCACCATCCCGGGATCCTTAATGCCAGGTTGAGCTTTGAAGATGTCTTAACGGTAACCTTACCGTCATCGAGAAGTGAACTTATAACTTCAACATCCGTTCCGTTCTTGGAAAGTTTGGAACTCATGTAGAGATGGACAAATAAAGTATCTTCATCTTCCGTATAGGCATAGCTTGGAATAGAAGCAACGAGACGCGCGATATTAGGCGGACAGCAAGCACAGCCGAACCACTTCTGGCGGACAGGCTTTATGTGGAATTTACGCTCGTCATTTTTGACTGCATTAGGGATAACTTCCAACGGATTAACGTAGAAGAAACTCTTACCATCCAATGCGATTCCGGAGAGTATTCCGTTATAAAGAGCCAGTTCCATTACATCTGCGTACCGGCTGTTCAAGTCTATCTGCAGCATCCTTCGTGCGAAGAATACAAGACCGATCGATGCACAGGTTTCTGCATAGTTCGTATCGTTAGGAAGATCGAACGGGAATGAGAAAGCTTCACCGATATGAGTTCCGCCTACGCCACCCGTAATGTACATCTTCTCTTCTACTGTACTCTTCCAGAGATTCTTGCAGGCGGTGAAGAGTTTCTCGTCGCCTGTTTTCGCGACCATATCAGCCATACCGCTATAAAGATACATGGCACGGACTGCGTGACCAACCGCTTCCTTCTGTTCGCGGACAGGGATATGCGCCTGATGATAGTAGTCGATCTTATACGGGGCACCCTTTGGTGTCGGGTGTTCGATGTCGAAATATAACGGAGCTTGGCCGCGCTGGTTTATAAAGTATTCGGCAAGTTCTGCATACTTCTTCTCGCCTGTTACATCGCTTAGACGGAACAGCGCCATCTCGGCGATCTCGTGACCCGGATAGCCGTTGATCTTGCCTTCTTCAGTACCGAAGCGGGATGCTACAAAATCAGCGTATTTTCGAGCAGCAGAAAGAAGCTTATCCTTGCCTGTGCCTTCATAATATGCAATGGCACCTTCGATAAGGTGACCCAGGCAATAGAGCTCGTGGTGATCACGCAGGTTCGTGAAGATCTTGTCCATGCCGTTGATGATGTAATAGGTATCAAGATAACCCTCGTCGGTCTGGGCTTTGCAGACGATGTCGATGGCGCCGTCGGCGATAGCTTCGAGTTCAGGATTCGGATGAGTCGCGAGGGTATAACCTACGGCCTCGATCCACTTCGAAAAGTCGCTGTCCTGAAACAGAAATCCGTAGAACTCATCATCCTTCGGCTCACCCTCAGGAAGGACTTCAAAACCGCGGTAAGTGTATGACGGCGGAGTAAAATCCTTGATGGTACGGATCTTGTCGTTAAGCATTCCTGCTGCCTTGAAATTATGCATGCAGTAGCTAGGCGCAGCCTCAGGAACGCGGTCGTTTAATATCTCCCACTGATATGGGATGACTTCCTTACGGATCAGGTCCATCTCAAAGGACCAGAACTCATCAGTAACTTCAACCTTTTTAAGATCTACTGGTTTATTGATCTTCATATATCACCTCAGAATCCGATACGTCTGATCTCATCAACGAGACTTCTCGCGTAGACCTCTGTTCCGAGGCAGTTAGGATGGAGATCATCAAGATAATATTCTGACAGATGCGGGACAAGTTTAAGTCCGTCAACTACCTTAACGTTCTTATAGTTTCCGGCGATCTTCTTTACGTTCTCACAGAATCTCAGGAACACAGGATATTCATCAAGGTGATCACCTCTCCAGATAGGAGAGATACAAAGAACCGGGATATCATTTCCATAGATGCTCATCAATGTTTCGTAATATTCCTCAACATCCTTCATTGTCGGAGTTCCATATTGGTTCGTTCCCATAGCGACGATGATCTTATCCGGATCATAACTCGGCATCTTCATGAGGGAATTCTTATCATAGACATAGCCTCCGATGCCCTGGTTAACGATGTCATAGTTAAGAAGTCTGTTGGAGATGCTGACATACGTCTCAGCTGAACGAAGAGGACCAAATCCCTGTGTAATGGAATCGCCGAGCCAGAGAACTTTGCAGGTCTTAGTAGGGATCTCATAAGTAGAATCAATACTGAAATTACGGATAAGGACCGTCGCATCACATGCAAGGTAGATGACGACGCTGTGCTTTCCTTCCGGGAGAGTGAACTTAAGTGTTCCCTCATCTTCAAGATCCTTAACATACTTGATCTCGGTTATTAGTCCGTCGATCATGAGTTCGAATGAATCCTCTGAACCTTTCCAGATGATCTTATAATCGAAAGATACCTCAGAAGCATCTGTTATGAATTCCAATGTCTTGGCAGTTGTGGCATCACATCTCTCGTACCAGAAATCCATTGCCTTTTTGAAATATTCCATCTGAGGTTTACTATACTGATTCGCCTTCAGGAAACCTTCCTTCTCTTCGAATTCATATGCCCCGAAGTAAAACTTCTTAAGTTCCTCATTACTGATCGTCATTACATTTCTTCCTCTCAATATTCAGTCTTTATATCGCTCAGGCCGTACATCTCTTTGAACACTTCTATGTCGGCCGGAGTTCTTATGAGCATCACATCCGTGAATCTCTTGTCTTCTTTATTCACGAAGCCTGCCACCTTCTCGCCCGTGCATATGGAACTTCTGATCACCGCATATTGAGTGTCGGGATCAAAAGGAATCTTCGCCGACTCATTTTTCTTTCCGAACGGGAATCTCATGATCTTTTTTCCTCTCGAAAAATATTTCTTTAGCGGGTAAAGTTAGTCCACACTCTCTCCTCGGTCTCAGGAAGACCGATGTTCTTCTTGCCCGCTTCGATACTCCTCATTAAGAATATCATATTGCGTGCCAGAACGCGCATGACCTGACATCCTTCTTCGTCAACTTTACCTTCGCCCGGTTCCCATCCGTAGATGTTGTTCCAGTACTGGCTGGTGGCAACAGGCATATTGCATAAAGTAAAGAATTTATTGAGTTCATCGAAAGTAGCCGTGCAGCCGGATCTGCGGGCAGATACAACGCTCGCACCGACCTTAAAACTCTTATCAAAGTGTGTGCTGTAGAACATTCTCTGGAGAGCCGACATCAAAGTTCCGTTTGCGGATCCGTAGTATACCGGTGATCCGATAACAAGTCCGTCCGCTTCTTCAAACTTTGCCGACATCTCATTTACGATGTCATCGAAAACACACTTGCCGGTCTTTCTGCATGACCCACAGGCAATGCATCCGCGGATGTCTTTTTTACCTATCTGATAGTGGATGACTTCGATGCCTTCTTTCTCGAATACACCCATCATTTCCTTAAAAGCTGTAGCGATGTTACCGTTCTCTCTCGGACTTCCGTTTATCATCAAAACTTTCATGTCCGCACCTCCTTATGATCAACTATGAAATTATGATATACGATTGAGTAAAATTGCTCTTGCAAATTGAGAGTTTTTATATCTTATTTCCGAAAAAATCGTGGTATTATCCAATAAATAACAATACGCGGGCATGTGTTTTCGAGCCTGGGAAAAGGAGAAATGAAATGAGGAAAGCGCGCGTTTTTGCATCGTTCCTTATGGCGATGCTCCTTCTTACTTCATGTACCAAGACAACTACAGATGAGACTACGGCAACTGATTATTCCGTGGAGACGACAACCACCGAGGCGGTTCCTGTTGAGACAGAGAAAGCATCCGAATTCAGCATAGAAGCACTGAAGGAACTGGACGGAGTTGTAAGCGTCGAAGAGATCGAGTTCAAGTCAGAAGTACCTGATATGACAAAAACGGACGACCACATCGTCCTTATGGTCTTCGAGCAGCCACTGGATTGGAATGATCCTTCCAAGGGAACTTTTAACCAGAGAGTCGAGGTCTGCTACAGTGAAAAGAACAAGAACAACTCGCTTAAGATAGGCGGTTACAATTTAAATAACGATGCGATCGCAATGGGTTCATACTCTGATATCTACACCATGAAAAACGAGATGAATCTTATAAGTATCGAATACAGATTTTTCGGAAAGTCCGCTCCGGAGGGATTGAGCATCAATGACACGGCTTACTGGGAATATCTGACGAGCTATAACGCAGCATGTGACTTTCACCACATTGTGACCGAACTTAAGAAAGTCCTGCCGGGAACATGGCTCATGAGTGGAGGCAGCAAAGGCGGTGTTGCAACGATGGCGCAGTCGATGTACTTTCCTGAAGATGCGGATATCTTCATGGCAATGGTGGCACCGGTCATGGAAAGTCCTGAGACAGACGGATTTATCGAGAATATATATGAGACTATAGGAAATGATGCTTACGGCGAAGAAGAGGCCGCTGAGTACAGACAATTGGTCCTCGATTTCCAGGTCGAGGCGATAAAACTCCGCGATCAGCTTCAGGACAGAGTATATGAGCAAAGTCTTAAAGAAGGTAATTCTTTCACGGAATTTGCAGCCCCTGAGATAGTCTACGATAACAGAGTCATGTCATTTGCTATCGGCGTGTGGCAGTACGAACAGAATTTCAACAGTATCGAAGGCGTCCTCGAATGCAAAGATGAAGAAGACTATCCTGATCTGGTCTACGAACTTCTGATAGGCATCAAAGATCCGGAACAGGAGAAAACATCCGAAGCCCCGGACCTCTCACCTTACTGGATCCAGTGCATAACAGAACTCGGATATTTTAAGGCAGACTTCTCATATCTTCGTGATGCTCTCGAGAAAGACGGAAGCGGAGCGAAGTTGGCGGTAACCGAAGAGATGGAGGATATGTTCTACTACAAAATGATCTTGGAACCGGACATGATCGACGCATTCACATTCGACAGTTCGTTCAGGAATGATCTTATCGATTGGACCAATAATACTTCCAGCAACGTCATCCTGATCTACGGCGGAACTGACGTCTGGTATCCGTTAAGACTTCCGGATGTCGAAGACAGAGATAACTTCCACATATTCGTCGCCTCTTCAGATCCGCACACCGCTTCCATCTACAAACTGGACATTCAGGATCAGAAAGATGCACAGGCTCTTATCAATGAGGCCATGGGAAACTGATGATAACTATAACTGTATTATTTCGTTCGTGCAGTCATATCATAAACTTCGAAGTCCAGACCGATCTCCTTAACGTACGCGAGGATCCGGTCTTTGTATTCGAGCGGAAATCCCAGGACCACGCCCGACGCTTCCTTCGGAATAATGTAAATACCGTTCTTCTCGATCCTTATGAACTTCATCTTATCCCACTTGATGATCAGACGCTTGATCTCACTGTTACTCTCAAATCCCTCATTATCGAGAATGTATTTTACATTGTGGGTCGGGCCCATAAGATTATCCCTTGACTTATAAGAACTACGGATCGAACCGAACACCAGGCACAAGAGTCCAAGCGTGATTCCGCACAACAGTATCATTATCATACTGTCGACCAGGATTCCGTAAATGATCATCGTGGCCACAATAAGACAATAGATGATCACGAAGATAATATCCCCCGTGTATCTGTTCTTAAGTTTCAACCTCGGATTCTTGACGATCTTCTTCCACATGAAGCAAACGCTCATTGCTTCTTCCGCCTGACTTTTTGTAAGCGGACCAACATCAATTTCCATATATTCCTCCCTCTCCCCGAAAAGTATTATACCACTAGCCGAGATTCTTCATCTTTATCTTATTCTCTCCGAAAAAGTTCTCCAGCTCGCCTCTTCTCTCGATCGGAAATACGCACATCTGACCCTGGATGCTCTTCGGGATAAAGACGACGGTATGCTTAAAAGCTCTGTATCCCTGGTAAGTTCCCCACTTGGTTCTTATCACCTTCTGTGAATCATCAAGCTCCATTCCTTCCTTGTCCATCTCGAAAACGATCAGCCTATTAGGATTCGTCAACGAATTGATCATCGCAATCAAGCGCAGACGATAGAAGATCATAAGGATTCCGATCACAATAATCGCACCTGCCCAAAAATCAATGATCGCCTCTTTAACAAAACTCTTCGCTACGAGACACGCGAAAAAAGCCGTGATACATACGATGATAACGATCACCGACACCAGCCCTTTATTCGTGAGCCCGGTCTTAGGATTTTTGATAAGTTTCACGGAACTTTCCGAGATCCTCATGAACTCTTTTGCTCCGGCCTTGGAATATGCGCGTGTTTCGATCCTCATTTCTTATCCTCCTCGATCCGGCTCTGAAGTTCCTTCATCTCATTACGCAGAGCATCACGTTTATTGTTAAGCTCCACGACCTGAGCGGCATTTTGTCTGTACCACATCGCGAGGTAGACAATAACGCCGATGATCGCCGCAGTAACCAGAAACAGGATCGCCATCGGAATGTTCGGCACATATATGAGAAGAAGCAGCGCGAACAGTAGCGTGTGAAGTCCCACGATGACCAGAGCGACTATCGCCACCACCAGCTTCGGATTGAGTTTGTTATTTCGTTTTACAGTGACATCGATATCTTTGATCTCGCTTTTCAGAGCTTCGATCCTCTCTTCTTCGCTGCTCATAAATATATCCTTCCCTGTTTGATTTATATTAGATATATTACTCATCCTCCTCGAAAAAGCAAACAAAAAAAGGCGGGCCGTTAAGCCCGCCACAGTATTAACTTTCATTACGAACGGATCTCACCGTTGACATACATCCTCTCGACGATATCCATCGCGGTGTGAAGGTCAACTTCGCCACGTCTCTTACTGAAGTAACTGTATATGTACTGGAGAAGTCCGATCCTGGTTATAGACTCACCGTGATACGCAACTTTGTGCACCTTATCAGCAGCGACCTGATTGATCTCTTCGTAACTTACCATTTTAGTAAATAGACCCATACCGTCACCTCCTCATCCTTGTCCTTGAATATTGGAGTTATACTGTTATCCTGTTATCTGGATTATAACATATTTGGCAAGGGCTTAAAATATCTGTTATTTTGATACTGTATAAAGTGCCTTGAAATATCCGTTGTTGTTCATGAGTGTGTCAAAATCTCCCATTTCTTCGATCGTGCCGTCCTTGATAACGACGATCTCATCATAGCGGCGGAGCACTGCTTCCTCCAATGAATGAGTAACCACGATCCTTGTCATCTCATCAAGTTCCAATATCTCATTAATGACTTCGTGTGATGTCTTCGCATCCAGTGCCGAAGTTACCTCATCAGCGAGAAGGATCGATGACTTCTTAAGAAGGCTCCTGGCGATCGATATACGTTGCTTTTCTCCGCCTGACAGGCTCTTGCCGCTCTCACCGCACAGATAATCCTCGCCTCTCTCACTTATGAGTTCCTGAAGATGTGCCTTATTCACAGCTTCCTCAATGCTCTCTTCACTAAAATCCCTGAACATCGTAACATTGTCCTTAATAGACGAATTGAAGATAAACACATTCTGCTGAATGACTGTCATCAGATCATAAAGTGAATCAGGACTAATAGTCTTTAGGTCCTTGCCTCCGATCTTGATCTCGCCCTTGTATGAATTATTGGCAGCCATCAGAAGGTTCAGGAACGTTGACTTGCCGCTTCCGCTTCCGCCGACGATCGCATAAGATCTTCCCAGCAGGAATTCGCAGTTAATGTCATGGAGCACTTCCTTGTCGCTGTCGTCATAAGAAAACGACACGTCCTTGAAGCTGATCTTCTCGCCCATGCTCTCCACCATCTCACCTGAAGCAACAGCACTCTGCGACAGTGATGAAGCCAGTTTGTCGATAAGTCCCTTAGCTGCCTTCTTGCCTGCCAGGAGTCTCGGAAGTTCAGCTACCGGCGGGATCAGGAAGTTCATCAGGTTAACGAACATCAGTACAGTTCCTGCTGTCATTCCCTTGCCGCTTTGTGCGAGGTATGTTCCCACAACGAACACTCCCAACTGTGACAGCATTCCCGCGATGCCGCCCATCCTTCCTGTCAGGACCTCCACTTTCTTGAGCCTGCACTTCGTATCCTCGAGTTTTCCGTTCTCGTCATAGAACAATCCGTTGACTTCTTTTTCTGCTCGAAAACTCTTGATGACCTGGAACCCGCTCAAACAATCCGTCAAGACAGATGTGAACTCCGCATTTCTGTCCGACACTTCTTTTTGTACCTTCGCCATCTTCTTACCCATTACTGCCGATACCATCATGGGAATGGTGATAATGAGGATGGAGAACAAAGTAAGAAGCGGCGAGAAGTACACCATTAAAACGAGGGCGCAGATAAATGAAATTACCTTAGTTACGATCGGCTGCAGCGAAGCCACATTATTCATCTCGATAGCCGTCGCATCATTCGTCAATGCAGACAGATAAGAAGATGTATTCTCGTCTCTGAATGTCGAGATATTCTTCATCGACAAAAATCCGAAAGCCTTGTTCTTATACTGTCTCATCGCACGGCTGATATAAGTCGGCTCAGAATAGTAATTCAATAAAAGGATAAAAACCTGAAAGATCGTAAACGCCACGCTGACCCACAGAAGCTCCTTAAGGCTATATCTGCTCTGGTTAGACAGCAGATCGATAAATTCTTTTACGAGCCACGATACTACGATTCCCGTTAAACCTGACAGAACTGAAACGATAAATGTCGTAAAAAAAGCGCAGTGATTCTTCCTGCGGAATTGCGCCTTCAATTCCGCACCTATATTCTTGTTATTCATAGTTGTCTTTACCTCTTTACTTTATGGATTTCCAGATCTTAAGAAGTTCCTTCGACTTCAGATAATCGATCGTATTCTCAATGCCGGCGATACAGGTCTCACCCGTCGTATCGTACGCCATGCATGCTTCCTTGATATCAACGAATCTCTCACTACGTGCATCATAGTTCGGAGCTGCATCGAACTTCTCGGCTGTCTTCTTCGCCTTCTTAAGATAGTCCGTCGCCTTCTTCTCGCTTCCGCACTTGAGCTCCACGTACGCCAGTCCCGTCAGATACAGGCAGTCGATCCTGTCCAGATAGCTCGGCCTGCCGTCGCGCTTAAAAAACTCATTCTCCTTTATTCCTACCTCCAGAAGCGCCCTGGCCTCTTCGTAATTACCCTGACCGCTATAGCACAGCGCCTTGCTCGTCAGAAGATTGATCCTCGCTCCGATCTGATTGACGAGAGCATATGACAGGTAGCTCTCTGCCTCCTCATACTCCCCGCGCCCGACCAGCAGCTGCCCGATATGCGAATTGAAGATATACCCCGCATTATGCGCCTTGTAGATCTCCAGACTCTTATCAACATCACCCTTCAGCGAATATGTCTGCGCCAGCTGCCCGTACAGATGCGTCTCATCGATATTCGGGTCATTATTAAGTGCCACCAGCCTTATCGCTTGCTCATAAAGCTCGATCGCGCGCCTTACGTATTCCTTATTTATCTTGAACATCGCGGAGTGTGCCCTATAAAGATACGCGCACTCATAAACGATCCTAAAGCTATTCGGATATTTCTTGAGCGCCTTCTCCGCCTCCGCTATCCCCTGCGGATCCATGGTGTCCGTCATCCTTCTAAGCCTGGTGGCCAGGACATCGATCCTGTTATCGCGGATGTCATATCCCACCAGTACATCCATCGAGATATCAAAGAAGTCCGCCATATCCATGAGGACCGCCAGATCCGGCGTGGACAATCCCGCCTCCCACTTGTGGACTGCTCCGACCGTCACATCAAAGACCTCCGCCAGCTGTTCCTGAGTAAGTCCTCTTTCTTTTCGAAAACTCTTGATATTCCCCGCCAGATTGCTCTTCATTCTCTCATCTCCTCTACTGTCAGTATTGCTTCAACTGTCTTAATTGTAGAGGAAAACCCCAAAGATTTGAATACACTACCAATACAATTAGAATACTATTTTCTATACTGTTGGTATAATTTCAAAAACAGCATAGAAAAAGACTGCCTCATCGAGACAGTCCTTTCAACGTTTTGGGCATTGGGGTATGGGTATTATGAAGTCATCTTTACGGATGAATTACTTGTCACCGCCAAAAGGACGATTGTTCCTACAGCGATCAATGCAATTCCGACCATAAGGTGGATATTTACTACGTGCATAAAAGTGATGCACAAAAGTGCTATAGCCACTGCTGCGAGTATGATCGCGATTGCTCTCCAAACATTTCTTGTAATTCTCATTTCAATATCCTCCTTTTCAAATCTATGAACATCCTTTTGTTTTATGGGTCCATCTTATCGCCCTACGTTAAAAACAACGCAAAGTAAAGTTTAAGAAAGTATAAAGATTGGAATTAATATTCGTCGAACTCTCCTGCTTCTCCGAATTCAAGAAGAAATGATCTGAAGCCGTGAAGTGTACCTGTTACCGCAGCTCGCATCTCATTTTCTTCGCCTCTGAAGCAGTATGTCATATCAATATCTTCTTCAGAACCGCAGACGATCGAATCAAGGAAGATATCCTCCATGACATTCTCGACAGACAGATCCGGAATATCAAGATTATCTCTTACTCTGTCTATCTTCAAATGAAGATTCTCTGTAATAAACCTGCGGGCTTTCTTATCGTAGTCGTCTATACGGGCATAAAGCTTCTCAAATAATGCAATCGATTTCTTGGCACCCAGCTCATTATCATCAAGTTCAAGGAAACATACCACTTCTCTTCCGAATAGGCTTACCTTGGCGTCAAATATCTCGGTATTAAGATTGTAAGTTGCTTTCGCACCACATGAAAGATCATAAGACATCGTAAGAGGCATAGTCGCCATCTGCTGCCCGTTAATGTAGAATGTGTCAAATCCGCTGTCCAAATATCCGGTAGCCATCAACTCCATTCGAGGATCATCAACACCGGCCTTACCATATGAGAAAACGATCTTAAGTCCTTCGGATTCAGACATGCCGACTCTGTTCGTATCCATGACCGCCACTTTCTTAAGAATGAAATCAGAAACCAGCTCTTCAGGTGTAAGATCAGGTGCCTCAGGAATTGCCTTCTCGAGATATGGACCGAGCTTATCACAGATATCACCCATGGCGTCTTCGTCATACTCTTCAAGTTCAGATATGAGTTTGCTGAACGAATATTTGAGAGCCTCCAGGCTGTCGTCATTATTCTTGTAGGGGACCAGTGTCATCATGACCTTGCCGCCGTTATAGTCTACATCGACCTGATAACCTTTGAGATCTTCGTTGTAATCTGCTTTATAACCGTTTGACAAAACCAGGATATCCATGAGGCAAGTCCCCCTTTTAACGCTTCTCAAATACTTTTTACCGATGACTTAATTATATCATCGCCAGCCTCATAAATCCTGTTTTAAAGAAAAAGTGAGACTAAATAGAGACCATATCACAAGTTGGACATTAATGTTCAATTTGTTGACAAATGTCTAAAATGGGACAATTGTTCAATTTTTATTCACACAAACGCCATTTTTAGGAAAAGACTTCATTTTGCTTCAAAACGCCTGATCTGTCGACATTTTCGTATATTTTTAGTGCAAAAATGCTATATTTTCGTGTTTACAGTTTGTTAAATCACATTATTTACAATACAGGTAATCATTCCAAAGGAGGCGGGGACCAATGATTTCATACGACAAGTTTTGGAAGACTCTTAATAAAAAGAAGGTTACACAGTATGCGCTGGTAAAGAAACACAACGTAAGCACAGGACTCCTTGCACGTTTGCGTAACAATGAACCTATCAGTCTCGCAACTGTGGACAAGCTCTGCAATATCCTTCACTGCAAGGTGACAGATATCGTAGAGATCATACCGGACAAAGATTAAGAATCAACCAGGGCAAACAAACAGAAACAGTATAAAGCCGACTTCGTATCACGGAGTCGGCTTTGTATTTATTCAGATATTAAATTATTAAACCGCCAGGTATTCAGGCTTGTAGTCACCCTTCACGTATTTTCTGACCCAAACCTCATCTTCATCCGAGTAGTACTGGCCGATCTGGCAGTCATCACAAAGATCATCTGCGATCTCCAGGATGATATCGCGAAGCTCGAGATTTCTCTTGAACTTATCAGGGATCGCATCGTAACCGATCCTGGCTCCCAGGATATTTCCGGTAATGGCACCTGTTGAATCACTGTCACCGTTATGGTTGACTGCAGTCCTTATGGCCTTATCGAAATCCTTCTCATAACGGAGTGCACAAAATACAGCGATAGCCAGCGTCTCTTCAGCTACCCATCCTTCTCCTATCTCATGGATAGCTTCCAGGTCAGGTGTGTCTGAAAAAGCAAGCTCAACTGCTTTCCTCATGTGATTTACATAGAACGAAAGATACATTGCTCCTTCAAAAAGTCTCTCCGTTGAGTCGATCGCTTCATTGACAGCATCCTTAAGTTCGATGGACGGATCTTCAACGATACGTCTGATGATATGAACCAAAGTCGCTGACGGGATATATCCCATCTCATGACCATGAGTAAGTGCTGAAGTCTGTGCACCCATCATATCAACTGCATCGTAACTGATCCTTCTGTCGCAGAAATAAAGTCCGATCGGAGAAACTCTCATAACACCGCCGCAGCCTTTACTCCTGTTTATAGGATTCTCGATAGAACCGCGTGCACCATTTGATATAGCTTCCATACATGTGTTGCCCGGAGCACGTCCGCTGTAAAGCTCCGGAACATTCAAAAGCCATGAATACTTCTTCTCGCTGTCAACTGAGTACCCTTCGGATTGTGTCTTATACCAGCACTTATACATTCTTCTGACGGATTCGGTATATTCATCAGTCTTTCCGCTGATCATACCTCTTGTAGTTCCGTAAAGAAGTCCGTTCGCTGTAAACAAAGACAATTGTGTGTCATCTGAAATCTGTGCAGTGTCTTCTTTCAAAGAATAATCCGTTATTCCCTCGTCACCGAATCGTGAAAAAATCTGCTCTTCATTAAGAAACTCAACCGTAAAACCCAAAGCATCACCGACAGCTCCGCCAATTAGGCATCCTCTGAATCTGTCTTTTTCTCTCATGATTCACCTCGGTAATGATACCATGTCAATAAATAAACAATGCCCTCGCGCCTGATGAATACTAATTTGATTATGCACAATACTTCATAATTATGCAATCATGTTGTCTATATTATTTTATTTCTATATAAATAAGTCAGAATTTCTCAACTCAGAGAATTCCCGATACATCCTCCCCTATCACTGAACTGATGTACTTCTTAGGATCAAAATCAACGGCCACATTATTTCCCCACGTAACAGTATGATCAGGAACAGCAAAGTTAAAGTGGCTTTGGTACATTACACCCACACATGTCTCACCCAGAGAATCGCCGGCATTCGGGAAAACTATTACCGGCTGAAGATTCTTCTTACCCGAGACAGCATAACCGAACAGACAATCTGTTCTTTGAGTCATCCACAAAAGTATGTTGAGGTAATCCCAGAACAGAGCATTACCCGGTCTTCCCGTCTTCTGCGAGAACTCGATATAGTTCCAGAACGTACCTGAGACATTATCCGTCTTCGTTATTATCGAACCACTCTCATCTGTATAGAGCTCGCCGTATTCGCGAAGAAGACTCTCGATCTCAGGGATAGTAATATCTCTCATGTAGATCCTCGTTACATACTTACGAAGATCCGGGAATGTCATATAATTCTCGACCAGATCTTTGGCATACCTTAGGCCGATGCCTGTCCTCTCACGGCACTCTTTGATAGCCCGCAGATTCTCCCCTTTACTCGTTAATCCGATCACTACGTTCCTGTCAGCAATGGACATCGATGACAGTACACCTCTCAGATAGTTATCATACTTAACCGGATCATTGACCAGTGCTTCCTGCTCGGCAGCAAACTTTTTTGTTGCATCCTGGATAGGATCATTTTGCTGAGCCTGTGCTTGTTTTTGCTTAACATGTTCAGGCTTATAGTAGTTCTTCCAATTCGGGAGAACTCCGTTCTTACGAAGACACCCAAGATCCTCAGCAATCATTACCCTTTCTCTAGGGCAAAGCCAAGGAAGGTATACTTCCTTTTCTTTTTCCTCATAATCATCAAAGACTAGTCTAAACGACTGATGCTGCGTCTGACGTATGTAGTGCTTGTACATAGTTGAACGGTGCATTTCATCGTCTTTGTTCTTACGCCTGATAGTTAAGTAGTTGGCATCAACAATAACACATTCGATCCTCGGTTCAAGAGGTCTGGTAATTATGAATATGGTAAGCAAGAGACCAACTCCTGCCGCAATGCCGCCCACTATCCATGCATTAATATCAAAGATGGTTTGAGCCATCAATCCGATAAAGAGAGGCAACAGGACACCAAGGAATCCTATCAATGTCAAAGTCAGAAAGAATCTGAACTTAACCGTATGTTTATACGGATAATAAACGTGCTTGTCCCTATCCAATTCAGCAGGCTTATACGGGTGATTTCCTTGAAGTCCCCACATAACGAAAGTGATGATGACTATGGCAATATAGGCCATAGGCAGCAAGTATAGTGCTGATTCCGCAACAACATACCAAAGTGGCATCATTTCCATTTCTCCATATATACTTTTTCCTGACCATCATCTTTTTCAAACTTATCAGCTGATACCCTGATAAGATCCGTACCGTATGGATAGTTAAGGTAACCCGTTACCGTGTGGTCCATATCCGTTACGGAAGCGACATAACAAAGAGCAAAGTTACCCGAATCATTTGAATATTCTTCATCTTCTTTTCCGGCATAGAACATCCAGCCGCTGTCCTCATCGTCTCCCGGCTCGGATCTGCTCATAATGCCCACTTTATATCCGTCTTCCAGGATCATCTTGGACACGACACACAGCTTACCCATTATCTTCTTGAGCATGATAGAATTCTCATAGTATTTCGCATCATCGATAAACTGTGCCATATCTTTTTCAGATGGCTCAGTATCGGTATCTGTTTTCTCGATGGAACTGTCCCATATCTTCTTACCGTCGGCATTATTTGTCAGCATGACGGCAAGGACCCGCATCTCATCTTCACTGACGTCCAGACTTCCTTTTATCTCCTTAGCTACATTCTTGCCGTGATCATCATAAAGATAGAGCACATAATCTCCGGCATTATATAGCCTCATCTTTACAGCTCCAAGCTTGTCTTTGTCATCATAGAAGATCATAAAGTCACTAAGCTTCTCATTAACGTACCAATCAAACTCAGTACCATTCTTGCCATTCATGTAGTAGACCATGCCGCCTTCTTCAAGTTCGTCAAAAGTAACCTGCGGGAGGTTCTCCTTCAGACTGCTTTGCATAATCTCTCTAACCTTTTTAAGTATGCTGTTCATATCCCTTTTCCCTTCAGTTTATTCAACTATATCGTAACCTTCCTTGGTCAAAACTTGAAGAGCCCTGTCGAAGTTTTCTTCCTTGACTAGGATGTAGTCCGTATTATATGTGGACACCGCAAATATCCCGATCTCATATCCCGCCAGTATCGTCGATATCTTTGAAAGAATCCCTATTAGCGAGAAATCCAATACTCCTTCAATTCGAAACCCCTTCCATCCGTCATCCCTCTCAATAGTCTTTTCGGGGCAATCCTTTGTCTCACAGACAAGCGACAACTCCTCATCCGTCTTCCCCACGAAAAAGAATCCGCCCTCAAACTTAATATCCGACAGATCCATAACTTTGCATACTGTTAATTCATATGGTAGCTTCTTAAGTTTCATAACCAAATTCCTCTCAGTCTTCCTGAATATTTACTATCCTCATATATCGGTCGAGCGCATATTCTCCGTCATGTGATTCACCCGGGAAATATGTGCTCATATCTGCTCCCTTTGTTACGCGAACCAACCCGCATCTTACCAGAAGTTCAGTAAGCTTTTCTCTCTCGTTAGCAGGGCATATAAGCCCTGCTGTCTGAAGATAATATCTACCTTCGTAAAGCACTTTGGATATGTTATCAATTGGAAGAGGTTTAAGCAACACATTGCACATCATCGGCGAAAGTTCGAGTTTGCTGTCATTTTGAAGGATAAGGCTCATTCCCCTTCCTCTCATGACATTTTCATCGTTTTCTTCCTCGCCTAGATATCGTTTAACTCGCTGAGTATATGCAACTAATGTATCTCTTGCTCTTATACCAATCTCAGTTGACATATTGGATTCAACTTCTTTTTGAAGGAACGGCATAAACTTCGTTGCAAAATTTCTTACAACATTCATGTCATCCGTATTCACATAGATTACCTGACAACTGCTGCACAAAAGCTGCTTTGTGGATGCTATATGTTTGGCTAACCCCTCAAGTTCTTTATCAAGATCTTCAACATGGTCAGAATCTGACACATAGCAAAATCCCAGTTTCTGACCCCACTCGATTATCTTAACGCCGGTCGGTGCGAGACCACGAACAGCTTCAATTGCCATATCGCTTCCCCAGACACTTATGGCATTACATAGTTCAGACATCTTTCGCATGCCCTGGATATCTGTAGAAGCAGTATCGAACACATAGATATAATCCTTCAACGAAGGTTGGTATTCGATAAACTGCATGATAAGTTTCAAGGATAATCCATTGTCAGCAGACGGCAGTTTCAGTATATTGATGTTGCCTGACAGAAGTCCCTCTGCGAGCGAATATGCAGGTAAAAAATCCATATTCCCTGCTGCGATATGGAAGATGACTCCAAGTGGAACCTTCTTAACTCTTATTCTTGAAAATCCCTCCATCTTATCTGTTACATATTCTTCTGTATTTCCAAGCTCTGTTTTGACCTTCTTCCACAAATGCTCTTTAGAAAGAAGTGTAACTGCCTGGTTCTTATATGTCTCAACCATTTCCTGTGGAAGTTCAGCAAGAAGATGGTCGAATTTTCCAGCAAGTGTATCTACTCGAAGTTTATCAACCGCATCGATTATTATCTCAGGAGATAAAGGATCCCGCTGAAGGATCTCAGGTATCTTCTCTTTAAGTTCGTCAAGAAGTCTGTTCTGTTCAGAACTCTCATATGTCTTACCATCGAACAGTATCATACCTTCACCCCCTTCAATATATCTGCTGCACCGGCAGCACATGTTTTAATATCCTGAGGAGCTACTCGACCTATGATCTCCAGATATGGACTCTTAACACCACAAGGGCATTCGGATCCGTCGTGAAGTATTCCAAGGTCATCTGTCATAACCGATAGGATCGGTGTAGCTTTGGTAACAGGAGTGATAAGGTTTACAAGTCCAACTTTGCCGTTTTCAACAGGCTCCAGTGTATCAGGATCTCTGATGATGACATTACCATAAACCGGCACGTGGAAATGATGAGCGGCACAGTCACAATAAAGAACTGGATGTTCTACCGCGCCAAAGAACTCAACGATATTCTCTTCATCGATTCCGAGTGTCTTCTTAGCAAGCTTATAGAAAGTCTCCTTATCGGCTGCCTCTTGATAGAACTGTTTCCATCCGCCTCCGAGCATGATCTTGGAACCTTTCGGAAGTTTAAACAGCAGGTTCTTTTCTTCAAGCAATTGAAATAAGAAGAACGTGTAAGACGGGAAGCCCATAAACCTTACAGGAAATCTTCCTTTCTCATACTTACGAAGTGCATTTACGATTCCTTCAAAATCAGGTTTGTATCCTTCGGATGTATGTTTAAGGATAAACTTTCTACTGATAGCAGGCGCAAGGAAAGTCGTCAGATAAGCTGTCTTAGTTACACCCATCTTGTTGGATCTGTGAGGCTTATACCCCATAACGATATATCTGCATGGTTTAAGAGAAATAATACCGTGATATCTCGTGACCTTCAAAGACATCCTAAGGCCTTCCAAAGCCGCACTGAATTCAAAGCGAACTGTGCTCTTATTCCCTCCGCTGGTTCCGGAAGAAGTTAAAGAGAACGTATACCTGCCGGACCTAAAGTCATGTTGTTTGAAAAGCATTGTCGGAATAACAGGAATATTAGCTACGTCTTTTATATCTTCAGAAGAATTGATCTTAAATCCGTTACAGATCTTTCTATAATCATCGCAATGTCCTATAAGGTAGTCGAGGTTTTCCTTGCAGGCATCCAAAAACAGATCAGCTTTAGTGCTGTCATAGGGGTCCTTACTAGCAAACAGTTTTCTCCGTAGCTTCATAACGTGCTCCTTGGACGACATAATTAATTATATCACGAAAAAAACGAGAAGAACAACTAATCAAAATACTATTTGGCATTAGACTCAATTTTCTTCCTATCACCAAAAATGAAGTGTGGCTCGGCACAAAACATATATCCATTGGATTGAATCAACACATATTAACACGATTCATTCCTTCAACGCCTCGCTGAACAACTCATGTTGTTCTTTTGTCGTCACTTCTCCTTGATAATCTATGTATTTCCGACCAAAGGAGAAAGCGTCCGGTGATTATTTGATGTAAAACAATAACATCTAGTTAAGTTTTCAATGATTCACAAAATCAAGCATTACCTTTTTAACCTTACAACCCAAACCGTTCCATATAGTCAACATACTCGGCAGAGTACTTATACCAGCCGTTTGGCACCCAATTAGCGAAGCGTTCGAAGACATCGTCGGAAGTGGATTCTTTGATGATCTGGATGAAGACCTCGTCATTGGTGCCGAATTCGGAGAATGTGTGTGAGGCGGCGTTTTCACTGATCTTGGCGATAACGTCAGGGCCGTATTCTTCCATGAGGAAGGCAACAAGTCTGACACCGTATTGATACTGGAACTGGTCGCTGTCACGAGGTTCGTCGTTTATGCTGATGAACTCGGCTTCAGGATCTGCAACAAGACCGGCGATATCGTAAGCGATCATGTAGTTATCATAGTCGATGTACTGGATCAGATCCCAGTTAGGATAGTTGTATCCTCGGCAGAGCTGATCGGTTGCGTAGACAGCTATTCCTTCTTCTAGGATCGTTCCTATGTACGGTCCCTGCTTTTGGCGGAGGAGATGTGCCAGCTCGTGGATCATCGAATCGTAGAAATCACCGTCACGGTAGAGGTCACAGTCAAAGAGCATGATCTCGTTGTTATCTGCCCATTCGATGGAGCCGTCGCCCGGATCAGGTATTACGATGATGTTCCCTTTGGTAAGATCCGTGTTGATGTTTTGGAAAGCACCACCGCAATAGTACTCTCTCCAGTCACTATCAGTTACGTAGTCGTTCCTGTCGAAGGAAAGACCGTAGAAGTCTTCCAGATCTTTGATTATCTCGTCGATATTTACGGCGCAATCTGCAGGGACTTCGCATCCTTCCATGAAGTAGATTATGTAGGTATCGCCTTCGTAGTAGGAGTTCTCAGTGATGGTAACTATCTCGTCGGGATCACCGCTCAGTTCGATACGAGGCTCCAAAGGCTCAGGTGTCGGAGTAGGCGTCGGTGCCGGAGACGGGGTCGTTTCTATTGTTGTGGTCTCTTCCTCTTTCTCGGTCTGTTCGGAAGTCAGTTCGGAAGTCGGTTCGGTTGTTTCTTTTTCTGCAGAATTTTTTGGCGAGCATCCGGCCATTGAGATGAGGAGGATGCAGGTCATAAGGATCGCTATTAGTTTTTTCATAGATGTTTACTCCGGTGATAGATTGATCTCGAGCGATTCGAGGACTTCGTAGATCTCGTTGTCGCTCAGGTTGTAGAATGCGAGGTAGCCTTCTACGTCGTCGTAGCAGACTAGGACGTATGTCTTGGTCTTGCCGTCTACGGTCTCGTCGATGAGTGAGAACTCGGCTCCGTATGTTGTGACGTAGTCACGGCGGTTGCTCGTGTTTTCGAGACGGACAGAATAGGCTGCATCCTCGGCAATGTTTCCCTCGGCGATTGAGTAATGGACATCGAATTCGCCGTCGTTATAAAGAAACGTTGTATTGAGGTCGCTGAGCACGATGTCGGGGCCGGTAGTAACTGAGGTGTAGACCTTGTACTTAACCTCGAATTCGGCGCGGAAATGATATCCGAGACCCGTTGCCTCCATTGCTTCAGCATAAGTGTCATACTCCTGATGAACGGTGTTGTAGCCCGGTGACTGCGGCTCGGTGATGTCCATGGTCGCGATGGCTTCGTCGATGACGTATTCGGTGTTGCCGACAGATATCGCGTGGTCGGTGACAAAGACTTTCTTGTAGATCCTGGTTCCGGCGTAGACGCTGAGTGAACCTACGATGAGGACACCCGCAGCGGCTGCAATGATCTTCGGGATCAAGGAAACTGTTGCCTTTTTCTTAGTCGGCTTCGCATTTAAGATCTTGTTGTTAAGTTCATCTGACGGCGTGAAGTTCGGGGCCAGAGCCTTGTGCATCATGCTGTCAAAATCTGTATCTTTATTCATACTTTTCCAGCCTCCCTTTGAGCGTTTTCTTGGCGTAGTGGAGTCTGCTCTTGACTGTGCCCTCTGAAGTGTGAAGGATCGTTGCTATCTGCGATATGGGAAGTTCCTCGGTGTAAAAGAGTATCACAACCTGCCGCATCTTCTCCGGAAGCTCGGCCACAGCCTGACGGATCGTGCGATTGCGGTCACGGATGATCGACTCTTCTTCTGCCGTAGGACGGTCGTCACTGATGGTCTCGAGTATATCGAGAGAATCAGTATCATAACTTTCCTTACGCCACAGCAGCTTTCTTCGCTGGTTGTTACGGATGTTCACTGCAATGGCCAGGAGGTACGACTTCGGGTTATTGTCCATGTCGATATTGTCCTTCTGAAGCGCCACAAGGAATGTCTGCTGATACATGTCATCAGCCTCATCCCTGTTGCCCGTCAGATACATACAGAAAGAATAGATATCCTTCCCGTAGTCGCGGATCAACACCTCGATCTTGTCATTTCCCGTTTGCATCAGTCTTAAGTATTCTCCTCTCGAAAATGCCCGTGCACGAAACATCTCTCATCAAATATTGTCGCAGCCGGCCGAAAGGTTCAAATTATTCTCGAAAATTCAAAGTATCTGCTCCATGCATGTCTTCTGAGGCTTTAAGCCCATAGCCTCATAAAACTTCTGCGCGCCCGGATTACAGGTCCACACATTAAGAGTAATGTTATAAAAGTTATTCTTCTTGGCGTAATCGACCACATAGTTATAAAGCTGAGTCCCGACGCCCTGACCTCTGGCCTTCTCGTCAACGCAGATGTCGTCGATATAAAGCGTCTTCACATCCGTAAGGACGGAATCGCCCAAAACCTGCTTATGGATGCAGAAAGCGTGACCTACCACATAACCCTCATCATTCTCACAGACGAAAACCGGAGTCGTCTCGTCATTGATGATCTTCTGAAGTTCCTCGGCGTTATATTTTGTCGCAGGACCCTTAAAAAGATCGGGTCTTCCTTCGTGATGGACCATATCCACCTGGACTAGGAGTTCGAGTATCCTTTGAATGTCGTTTGTAGTCGCTTTTCTAACCATATTTACCGTTTTCCTTGTGTTATCTATAATTTAACAATGTTACAAAGTCTGATATATCAGTGCTTCTTCTTTATTCCCCTGATGATCAATCTAAAGTACAGATTACTTCATCAGGCTCCACATGACAAGTCAGGAACAGCACCTCAACGCCTGCATTCTTTGCCTCATCCATCGCCTCACCAAACTCTGCGTGCATCGTAACATTCGGGCGGACTTCTTTTACACCGTCCATCTGTATCACGAATCCGAGGATCGCGCGGTAGCCGTCCTTCTTAGCCTTGATGAGTTCTCTTATGTGCTTGACGCCGCGCTCGGTCGGAGCATCAGGAAAATACCCGATGCCGTCAACTTCCAGCGTGCATCCCTTGATCTCCATCAGGCATTTGGTGTCGCCCTGCTCCATATAGAAATCTATCCTGGAATCGCCGTAAGTATATTCAGGGATCACAGTAGTATAACCTTGGGTCTTAAGCCACTCGGCAGCCACTTTGTTTGGCGCCTGACTGTCGATGTTGATGAGTAGTCCGTTATCCTTAAGTACCGCCACCAGATCATACTTGGTCTTCCTGCCGGGCGAATCGGGCGCAGTGAGCCACACATCGCAGCCCGGGATCAGAAGTTCCCTGCACCTGCCGGTATTCTTGACGTGCACGATCTCTTTTTTGCCGTTGACCTCCACCTCAGCGATAAAGCGGTTCGGTCTGCTTAGAAACTTGGCTTTTGTTATTTTTCCGTATTTCATCTTATTCCTCGAAAACGATCGTATACGTATCACTGATGGCTATCTTATCTCCATCCGCGAAAACGATAAGATTATTATACTCATCTATTGTCCTGACATCGCCCTTCTTGGTCTTATAGCTTCCGCCATCTTTTCGGATATCAGGAACGAAGTAATGAACCGTTATCGAAGGTCTTAACGAAAGCTTCTCCTTAAGTTCATTGAGTTTCTTATTAAGGTCGTTCAATTCTTCCTCTGATATCTCGCGGCGGGCATCAGTATAGCGCACTGTCTCCGCGACCGCTTCGTCGTAGCCGACCAGTGCCGCAAACGGCGAGAACTGCGCCGCCCTGTCGTGGATCGACATAGGCGGAAAGTCAGGATATTGGGGCCTATTCAGATGTAAGATGTCATCATATTCACTCATGCTTTGTGTCCGCCTATCTGCTTGTTACGATCGATGGCCGTTCCGCCTTTGTTAAGGTTCTTTACTTTAAGGACGGCGTTCTTGCCGTATTTCTTCTTTATCTCCAGCATCGCTTCCTGAAGAGCGTGCTCTTTCTCGATCCTGGCGTTTCTTGCTTCCTTATCGTCTTCGGATTCAAGAAGATCAAAGAAGTTGAGCTGCTCCGGTTGTCGGCGAGAAGAAAGATCATCTTCACGGATTACATTGCAGGCACAGATACCCAGGCGCCTGCTAAGAAGCTGCTTATCCATGATCCTGTCGAAGAGGTTCATGGCGGCCTCGGTTATCTCGGTCGTGGACGAAGTGTGACGGTTCAGGTTGATGGTGCCGTGGGCGTGTTTCGGGACGGCGCGGCCGTAGTGATCCAGATGCACCTCACCGCTATAATCAGCGACTTTGAGACTTTCGCGGTCATAGCCGATCGTAAGTACGAGCTGATCTGTGAGAAGTCCCTTTTCCACCAGATCCATCGACAGCGAATCTGCCATCTCCCACACGATCAGCCGGGTGGTCATGTAATCCTTCGGCTCGGACAAGACCTGTCCTGACGACAGGCTGTTATTGGAAGGACGATATGACTTAACATCTGCTATGGTGGTGGGCTCGATGCCCCAGGCGTGATCTATGAGGAGCTCGGCATTCTTGCCGAGGATCTTATAAAGGACTTCGATGGTCTGATGCTTTAGAGAGAACCTGGCGATGTCGCCCATGGTGTAGATACCGAACTTCTCGATCCTTGAAGCGATGCCGTGACCGACTCTCCAGAAATCGGTTATCGGTGTGTGAGACCACAAAGTCTCCTTGTACTTCTGCTCATCAAGTTCAGCGATCCTAACACCGTCCTTGTCAGCAGGGATATGCTTGGCAACGATGTCCATCGCGACTTTACAAAGATACATGTTGGTGCCGATTCCCGCAGTCGCGGTGATACCGGTCGAGTTAAGAACATCCTGTATCAGCATTCGTGCGAAGTCATGCGCATTCATGTTATAGGTCTTAAGATATCCTGTCGCATCAATGAAGACTTCATCGACCGAATAAGCGAAGATATCATCAGGCGCCACATACTTAAGATATATCCCGTAGATCTGAGCGCTGACCTTCATGTAGAGCGCCATCTGCGGAGGGGCGACGATATAGTCGACCGCCAGTGACGGATCGGAATTGAGTTCAGAGAAAACGTGGCTCTTACCGGTAAGTCTTCTGTATGGAGCTCTCCTGCTTCGTTCTTTGTTGATCTGCTCTACTTTCTGAACGACTTCGAAAAGGCGTGCGCGGCCTCCGATCCCATAACTTTTAAGTGACGGAGATACTGCAAGACAGATGGTCTTCTCGGTCCTTGTGGGATCGGCAACGACCAGGTTGGTATTAAGCGGATCAAGGCCTCTTTGGGCGCACTCGACACTGGCGTAAAACGACTTAAGATCTATCGCCAAATACACTCTGTCCATAACTCACCTTTGCTCTTTTTCTTCTGTAATTTGCCCTCATCATATCACAAACATTTGTTTGTTTCTAGTTGATTTTTTGCGCGTCAAAAGATGAGGATCGGATGACAGTTTTTTCGAGCAGAAAGATCAGACTTCGTAGTCGAAGCTGCTCCTGATCTTTACGAATGGTCTTACCTTGCCGTTCGCGACTTCGACATGGAACGGGTTGGATGAGTAATTGGTCAGAGCCTCTTTGCTCTCGAAGAGTGAATCGAGCATCAGGTCGCCGCTGGAACTACCGAGGCCTTCTGTGTTGACCTTGATCTCGACGATGCCCGGGACCTTGCCCAGCAGGCCCTCGAGACCTTCCTTGATTCCTGCTTTGATGGAGGATTTCTCCTCATCGGAATACTCGTCTTTCAGTGTCCAAACGATAACGTGTCTAACCATTGTTTATCTCCTTAGGTTGGATTATCTTGAATCCATCATAACACAACCTGCGCGAGAATTTTCGAGCAAACTAAAAGGGGCCCCTCGACCCCTTTTATCTCCTATGCATAGTAATTTATTCCCTTATTCCAAAAAAAGTTACTTCAGTTTTGTAGCGTCCCTTATTCCAATGTTACTTCTATTATCTATTCCCTTTTTCCATGTTACTTGTAGCTCATTCCAATTGATTTTTGTCAGTTGTCCTTAATGCATAGGAAGGACTTCTTAACAAGAGGCAGTTTGTATGTATCTTATGTATCTATCTTTCTATGTATTTATATAACCTCGCAGGCTTTCCCTTCGCGACCATCGTCTTGTTAAGATCGATAACCTTGCCTGTCGCAACGTAGTCCCGAAGGAAAGTCTTACGGAAGTTCGGCAGATCCAGCGTCCGGTTCTTGATGGTCTCATGGATCCTCTTGAGTTCCGAGATGGTGAATTCATTCTTATCCCTTAAAAGATTGAACGCATCATCTTCGTAATCGATCCTGTTTCTCAGCCTCGTGATCGCCATCTTGATTATCTCTTCATGATCGAAAGCCAGCTCATCTTCAGTTATGGTCTCTTCTTCATTCGAGAAGATCATTCCGTTGACGTCGTACTTTATCCTGAAAAGCTTCGCATCCGAGGCGTCATCGCCTGCCTTGATGTCCAGCTTGTGCTTCGGTACCAGTGCCGTATATGCGACGGAGACGACCGTTGTTCTCGGGTCTCGGTTCGGATTACCGAATGTGTATAGCTGCTTCAGATAAACGTTGTCAATGTTCGTCTCTGTCCGCAGCTCCCTCGCCGCCGCTTCATCGATGGACTCTTTCCCTGCTTCCAGGAAGCCGCCCGGGATAGCCCAGTAATCTTTGTAGGGGAATCCTCCTCGTTTGATGAGGAGGATGTTAAGCTCATCAGAAGAATCCAAAGTGAGGATCACTATATCGGCTGTAACGGAAGGACGTTCGAATTGTGAGGCGTCGTAGGTTTTGAGGAAGTCCTTCTCAGCTTGGGTTGTACATTTGTATGCTTTCATGTGTAATCTCCTTTGGTAACTCTGACCATCTTTATTATGGTACTTTTTACCATTAATGTCAATAGTCTTTTTCGAAAACATTCAAAAAATCTTCTTGCAGCCCAAAAACAAAGCGTTTTGCAAGAAAATTTAAAGCAGTTTTCTTTATTTTTTCTTTATTTGAGTTTATAATCTAATCGAAAAGAGGTGATGATCATGGCACAAACAGTAAACGTGAACTTCAAATTAGACGCAGATGTTAAGAAAAAAATGGAAAAAGCTTGCAATGATATGGGACTCTCAATGAGCGCTGCATTCACCATCTTCGCGAAGAAAGTCGGCACCGAAAGAAGGATTCCTTTTGAGATCACTGCAGATCCTTTCTATGAAGAGGAACATATCGCTATGCTGGAAAGACGAATCGCCGATCTCAGAGCTTTAAAAAATGCTCACGAACACGATCTTATTGAGGTCGATTGATGAGGAAAGTATGGCATGACGAAGCATGGGAAGACTATCTTTATTGGCAAAGTCAAGATAAGAAGTACTTAAAGCGAATAAATAATCTTCTAAAGGATATAGATAGAAACGGATATAACTGTATCGGAAAGCCAGAACCGAGCATAACAAAACGGGGCTCAACTTCTTGTTGAAGACCCCGTTTTCGAGAAAAAACACAATATCAACCGGGATTATATGTGGTCAGATTGTCTAAGATACCGAGCCTGAATATCGCACGGAAGAAATCGAAGTACTCGCCGAGTTCGTCCCGCTCATACTTGACGGCTTCGGTAATGTCGATCCTTATGATATCACCTGCATCCGTCTGAATATCAATGTATGTCTCCTGATCCGTCTCCACTAACAGGAACATGTCCTCCGGAGTGACCGTCTTTTCTTCAGTCGTAGCATTACCGTTTTTGTCAACGGCATATCCCGTCATGTCATTCTCAAAAAAGTATCTGATATCGGGATTATAATCCCTGAACTGCCAGATATTACTCGTGGCGACAGGCATACCGTCATCACCGACTTTGAACCGACCGGCCAAGAACATGGGTGAACCCATTCCGGCTGCATCGACTAACTCGAAGGATCCCGGATCCGTAAAAGGCTCTCCCAAGTAAGCTCCGACATCCATACCCTCCATGCTTCCGACAAAGCTTATGGATCCGTTTCCGAACTCATAGACATTAAGAGCTTCGTAATCATCCATGAGGCTCGATTCGGTGTAGATATAGATACTGTCATTATTCTTTACGAGATAAGCTCTTGCTGTAGATCCCACTTCATCCATTTCGCAATCAAGTTCAAAGACCATATCACCGAGAGCGATATCGATCTTTCCTACTTTGGACTCCCCATTCGAAATGAGGAACTGACCCCAGTCAGTCTTAAGAGCCAGGGAATAATCCTCCATTGCGTGGAACGGGAGCACATGCTTAGAATCAGTAAAACTCTCGACTTCAAGTTCATCAAAAGTATAGAGCTTATACGGATCGGCTGTTGTTTCCGTTGTCTGTACAGATTCTTCAGTCTCTTCCGATGCAGTCGGAACTGTCTCCGACTCTTCAACGGATGTCTGCTCAGTCTCCGGCTCTGTTTCCTCTTCTGTCTCTTTCTCTGTTTCTATCTCGGTCGCTTCAGTCGCTTCAACAGTCTCATCTTCATTCTCAGACTCCCGATCGCAGCCTCCGAGTACGAGCGAACCGCCGATGATCATTGCCGAAGCTACAGCAGCTGCCATAATTTTCTTAGTTTTCATGTTTTTCTCCTAACAACAAGAATTTTAAACATTATACTACTAAAGTATCAATACACTACACTGGAGAATGAATCGATGATCGTTCCGTCTTTGGCATCGATCACTGCCGTGTAGAAACTTCCATTCTCGGTTGAATCGTAAAAGATCTTCCATGCCAGTACAGGCTTTTTTTCAACTGCCCAGATGATCAACTCAGAAGATCTGATCTGCTTGACATCCGTTAATTCCGCGATCGCATCATCAGCATCCAGGGAAGCCTCCGTAGAGATTTTTATCTTTTTATATCCGTTTACAAAACCCGTGGTATTGCCTTCAAGATCAGTAATGATCTTTACTTCGCCCGGATAGACAGGTATCGAATCATGAACCTGATCGAACCTGTAATATAATTCCGTGCCGTCACTTTGAACATCCGAGAAAACGAATTCATTGAAGGCATCCTTACATCCGAAAATCTTCTGGATACTGTACAGAGCGATAAGTGCTTCATCCGGAGAATCAACGGTAAAATCCGTTATCCTTCCGTATATCATACTGATCGAACCGTCATCACGCTCGAAGATCTCCAGATCCTCAAACTCCTCGTTATAATCATAAAGCTGAGAATATGCCTCGAGCACCTTAACCTCGTTCAGATCGATATCCACATCCGTGAATTCTCTTTCAGTCTCGGATGCAGATGTATCTGTCGGTTCTGAACTCTTTTCCGTCTCTTCCGAGGTCTCCTCAGTTGTCTGTTCGGTCGTTTCCTCAGCCGTCTCCTCTGAAGTATCTTCAGGCGCTTCCTCAGATGTCTCTTCAGATTCTTCTTCGTCCATCTCGGCCATCCTTTTCTCGAAGGACTTTATCTTTTTTTCGGCTCTCGTCTCACATGCCGTCAGAGCCAGGAAATTCGCGAAAAATGCTGAGCACAGTATAATGGTCAATACCTTTCTTTTCATAGGTTATTCCTCCTGTCGTAACTATCCCCTTAACCTTAAAGACAGATTATCAGTAAAAAAGCTTCATTAATACATAAACGGAATAACATGCAAGTTATCACCAATAAGATGCAAAGGTATTAAGACCTGCTGCAGCAATTAACAAAATAAAGACGGATCATGTCATGAGTATCCGTTCTTATATTTCCCGTAAATTCAATGCATAAAAATGGGGGTTATCTCTTCTGAGATGACCCCTATATTTTTAAGTCGTAAGACTAAACAAACTCAATAATTAGGAATTTCTACTCAAGAAAGCGGAGGCGTCCAACCTTGCTTCTTTAATTAAGCTTTGATGCTGCATTGGTCTGTCCTCCTTCTCTCTTTGTATCTTATGGTTTCATTATAAAGAGTAATGTTGGAGTTAATGCGACACAATTGTAAACAAAGTTTTACAAACTGTCTTTTTTGCCTGATTTTGCTTTGATAGTGTCAAAAATCGGCTGATTTGACCATTGAAAGCGCCCCTATCCCCTTGCCTTCGCGAAAATAGTTTTCGAAAAGAAAGGGACGTTACAAAAAACAGGTAAGTATATTAATATATTATAAGTATGGGAGGATAACTTATGGAATTCAGAGATAAATTCGTAGAAGCATCATCAAAAGTATTCATGATCAGGCTCATTATCATCATCGCTTCGGCGGTGGTACTCGGGGTGATCTTATTCTTCTGCCTGGCAATGGGATTAAAGTCTGATCCTTATTTGAAGATCAAGCCGAACACCTCGGGACATAAGATCGTGCTTACCCAGGATTTTCTTAAGGAAGAATACAAAGAGTTCGTAGAAAAAGAGGAAAAACCGGAGGCTACCGCATTCTATATTGTCTTTGTTCTGGGTATCGTCTGTGTAGCGACACCTGTGGTGATCTTCATAGTTAAGAAGGTAAGAGGAACTTTCCGGGCATGGAATCTGGCTTACCTGATCCCGATATTCGTATCTTCGTTCGGCCTCCTTCTGTTCGCGTATATGTTGAGCGGCAGCGTACAGAGCGTTAAGCGGGTCGGACAGCCGTGCGATGTCGAAGTCGTAAAAGTAATCGATAAAGAGTGGGAATCTTCATCCGACAGCGAGACCAATACAGTTTCGTACAATTACTACGTAACGTTCGAAGGATCAAAGTGGCACACGTGGGTATCCGAAGCCGAATTCAATCTTTTCCAGGAAGGCGCGGAGTACTATAAAGCAAAGTGCGGCGGCAAGGGATTCAGATATTACCCGGTCGACCAGTACGAATTAGAATAAAAAAAGAACCCGTAAGACGATCAAGTCCTGCGGGTTCGATTGTTTATACTAAATTTGCGTCAGTTATACACGTAGTATTCAGCATCATCCAGAAAATCTGATATGGCATCAGCCTTGTTGTAGTTACCCTCGGCATATTCCTGAACATAGTTCACAAACATGGTGCCTATGGCAACGCTGTCATTTTCCAGCATGCCTGCCTGTGTGCTCTCATTTGCACGGAGATATATCGGCGCCTTGTCCTGGCCTCCGAGAAAATCCGATTCCATAGTGACCTGCTCCATTACAACTGAAGATGTAACAGGCTGACTTAAGCTAACTGACGTATCTTCTGTAGCAACCATATACTGCCATCCGTTAGGGGAAGTATCCAAAAGTGCCCATGTGAGAAAATCAGCTATGGCTTCTTTCTTCGCCTCATCAGCCTCGGCTGCGTATTTGGTCGCAAGAGTCCATGTTCCCCCGTACCAGAAGTTAACAGGAGAATCGGTTATCCTCCAAAGTCCTGCTGTATCCGAAGCATTGAATTCCATCGTATATTCAAGGAACCAGTCAGGTTCAAAGAATGCGAACACCTCACGCTCACCTTTACCCATCATATCGTCGAACCATTCAGTATACCAAGGTCGAGTCTTGTTCGTGTAGTTATTCGCATAGAGAGTATCTGCAAAATCAAAGAACTGCTCATGCTGCTCCGATATGTAAGCCTCTCCGTCCTGAAACCAGCCTGTCTGATCCTGGAAATCATATAGGAACCACAGATCGCTCGGACCTGAACAAAGTGCGTAGCCGCTTCCCACAAGTTTATCTCCGGCTGCAAGAAGCTTTGTCAGAGAGCCTGAGTTTCCGCCGCAGATCTCTGAAATCGCATCAGGATCACTCGTTCCGAAAACTTCCTCAGCGATATCAGCTCTGTAGATCATTACTCCGACATCTGACTGATATTCAAGAGCAACGATCTTACCGTCAGATTCTCTGGTACCCAGGTCAACTACATGCTGAGCAATTCCTGCTTCTTCAACAGCAACATCGATATCGATACCCAATTCATCATAGCCAGCAATGTAACTCGAGTATTCACCGTTAATGTATGTATCTGCCGAAGCAATATCGGCAGCTATTATATCAGGCGTGTTACTGTCATTCGCTTTGAGCGCAGCCTTCAAGGCTTCATCATACGTACCGCCTGTGTAAGCGATCTCAGTGTACACAAATTCATATTCGAAATCAGGGTGCAACTCTTTATATGTCTCGCACATTTCTATGTAATCACTCGCATAACAGAAGACATTTATCGTCTTACTGTCATCAACCTCTGTCGGCAGTGGTTCAGGCGGTTCTTCTGTCGGATCAGGTATAGTGGGATCCGTCTCTGTCGGAACCGGAGTTACTATCTCTTCAGTCTCCTCAATTTTCTTGTGTCTTACCTTGATCTCATCGGATGAGGCCTTACGTGATGAACATCCGAAAAGGCTTGTCGCAGAGAAACCGAGACACAAAAGCATTATTGCTGCTTTTTGAAATCTGTTAATCTTCAAGGATCAATTCCTCCTATGAATGTGCGACATTGTAATCTATGTCATCAGCAAGATCTTGGAGTGCTTCTTCCTTCGTACAATCGCCCCAAAGATATTCCATCACATATGAAAGGAATATCGAGTCATAATAATCAGAATCTTTGCACTTAGGATGGAACACAGCGGATTGAGAAGCATCGGTAAAGTAGGAATTCTGGTCAGCCTGACCTCCCAATACAGGACTGTCTATCACATAATTCTCCTGTACAACTGCTGAAGCAACCTGGGTCAAACAGCCGTCAAAGCCTTCTCCGCTTGCCAGATAAGCCTGGGCACCGTCATCCGAAGTATCAAGAGTCATCCAATAAAGGAACTCTCCTATGGCTGCCCTCTTATCGGAACTGCTCTCTGCTGCATATGAAGACGGAACGATCCAGGTGCTGCCCCAATATGCGTTCAATGGTGCTTCTGTGATATTCCACTTACCGAGTGTGTCGCCTGCGTACATTCCCATAGAGAAGTCCAACATCCACTCAGGTCCGAAGAACGCGAATACAGGTCTCTCGCCGGTACCGGACATGTCTGCGTACCAACTTTCTGACCACCAGCCACTTTGATTTGTGTATTCATTGAATTCAAGAGCAAGATCCAGGAAAGCTGCATTCTCAGCAGAAATATTTGCTTCACCGTTAACTTCCCATGGAGATGTGGATTGGCATCTCTGGAGCACCCAAAGATCGTTAACACCTGAAAGTGCAGAATACCCTGCAGCATCAAGTTTTACTGCTGCGGATTTAAACTTATCCCATGAACCGGAACCTGCTCCGACCAGATCGGCGATCTCATCCGGATCGCTTGTTCCGAAGACTTCTTCTGCAATGTCAGTTCTGTAGATCATGAAGCAGCCGCTGCTTGAATAGGTTAATCCGACAATCTCGCCGTCAGACGTCCTTCTTCCGTTCTCGGCAATGTATGGTGCGATCTGCGCATCTACTATAGCGTTTTCGACATCGATACCGAAATCCTTATAAGGAGCTGTATATGGGGATACGTCTCCGACAAAATAATCATAGTAGAAAGAATCGTCTACCGCAAAGATATCAGGGGCTTCGTTTCCGGTTCCCAGAGCAGTCGCAAGAACTTCACTGTAGCCGCTATAAGTATCCAATTGATAAATGTTAAATGTATAAGGAAAATCCGGATGTGTCTGCTGAAATCTGTTACAGAGAGTCGAAACATCGTCCGTGTAAGTGTATATGGTTATAACATCACCATCATTCTGAGAAGTTGCGGCCGTGGTCGTCTCATCGATGTATTCCGTCGTTTCCGCGGTCGTTTCCACTGTTGTGGTGGCAGCCGGCTCCGGTTCTGACTCTGTAACTTTCTCGTCAAGGTCTTTGTGCCTGACTTTGATCTCGGCGGGCTGCTTTTTCGAGCAGGCCGAAAAAGACATAGCGGCGATAAGCGCCAGAGCCGAGACACGTGTGAATGTACTTCTTTTCATAACGTAACCCCTCCATTTAAAAGTGACTTAATTATACACAAAAACAATTGACAGTTGAACGGACCAAGCATGCTGTTTGGGGGTGTGAGGTCCGTTGTCGGAACGGACTAAAACACTAAAAAACGCTGGATGGTCCGTTAATTGGTGATCAGCAGTCCGGGGGTATGAACTAAGACTGAACTTTGAACGGACTAAACACCTCATTTCGGGGTGCGGGGTCCGTTGTCGGAACGGACGTTTTGTCTTAAAACGGCAGTTTATTCCACCGATGTTGGTCCTAGTCGTTAGGACGAGGCATTTGGGGCCAAGTTCACTTGGACTTAATCTGTTCGGAGACGGGTTTGGGGCCAAGAATGATCATAGAAAAGAGGATGCGAGGAGAAAAAACGGAGGCTGGTTGGCCCAAATGCCGACAGATCAAGCTTTTAGGCCAACATTTGTTGGACCAAATCGGAGAGTTGAAACGGGTTAGGCCAATATTTTTTCGAGAGGAAGTGAAACCTTGGGGGTGGATATGGTGATATTATGGGTAAAGGAGGTTTTCCACTATGAAGATCGAACCAAGACATGATTATAAGAGACCATTATATATTGCAGGACTCACAACGATGATCGGTGCATCGATGCTCCTCGGAACCGCTTGTGGCGAGGATGTCGCTACAAAGATCGAGGTCAGATCCGGACATAATGACCCGGTTGTCGAGCTCGGCGGTGAGGCTCAGCTCGCAGGCGAGACTGACGCACCTTATTATGAGGGCACAACAGATGTCGGTTACGACGGCGAGGAAGATATCTTGATCGATGATGATGTCGAGCTCGCAGGTGACGTATCTGTGGTAGATTACGAAGGCGGCGAGACTGTCGCTCCTGAATATACTGAAGAGACAGAGGGCTGATAATGAATCTGACTTTGCACCTGACTGACAACTGCAATATGGCCTGCAGTTACTGTTTGAGAGATAAGTGCTCCAGGGATATGACACCGGAGGTGCTTCGCAAGGCATGTGATCTCGCTTTTTCCAAGGGTGGAAGAGCGGGACTTTGCTTCTTCGGAGGCGAGCCTCTTCTTCGAAAAGACCTGATCTACGAGGCCCTGGACTACTGCGAGAAAAAGTCCGCAGAGACCGGAATCCCGTTCAACTGCAAGATGACCACGAACGGCACGCTGCTGGACGAGGAGTTCCTCAAGAAGGCCAAGGAAGTCAAAATGGGTATCGGATTATCCTTTGACGGTAAGGGTCAGGATATCTCCAGACGTTTTCCGGACGGAAGCTCAACTGCTTCGCTGATCGAAGAAAAGGCTAAGATGCTCCTGTCATACCGTCCGCATGCACTGGCGATGCTGACGCTGGATCCTAAGGCAGCAGGACTTCTGAGCGAGTCAGTCAAATATCTGGTAGATGTGGGATTCCAGAACATCTCCACTGTTCCGGCTTACGGAAAGAAAGTCAACTGGACAGACGAGGACATGGAAGTTCTGAGGGGCGAACTTAATAAGGTTGCCGATTTCTTAAGAGACGAATTCATGAAGGGCCGATATATTTACGTGGCGCCGCTGATCAGTAAGATCAAGGAATGCGTGGCGGGCAAGAACCCGGCCGAGCATTGTCACTTGGGCGTAAGACAGATGCCGGTGACACCGGACGGCAAGCTCTTCCCTTGCACGTCATTTATAAATGACGAAGATTATTATATGGGAAATGTCTATGACGGTATCGATAATGAAAGAGTCGCCGAGATAGCCAAAAGGTCCAATACGCCGGAGACGTGCGTGGACTGTGATCTGAAGACCAGATGCACCAATTCGTGCGGCTGCGCCAACAGGATGAATACGGGAAGTGAGAATAAGGTATCGCCTTTACAATGTACTTATGAGAGAATGATAATTGAGATTGCTGACAGATTAGGGGAAGAACTATTTAATTATGATCAGGAACTGTTCGCGAAATATTTTGTGACTAAGGCCTGAACAAAAATGGAGGGAAACAGATGAAAGACGCAAGAAAAGTATTGGCATTGATCATCGCTTTCGCGATGCTCTTCGGCATGGTAGCATGCTCGACTTCAACATCCAAGAAGAGCCGTAAGTCCGACAAGAAGTCCTCAAAGGAAGAAGACGAGGACGATGAGGATGAGGATGAGGATGACGACGAAGACGACGAAGACGACGAAGATGACGAAGATGATGATGACGAGAACAATGACGACGATACCGAGGAAACCAAGGCATCCAAGGAAACTACAGAAGAAACAACTGAAGAGACTACTGAGGAAACAACTGAAGAGACAACTGAGGAGACTAAAGAAACTAAGGCTCCTTCTCTCGACGGCAATGACACCTTCAAGGATGTCGCTGACCTGACAGGTGTTTCTCAGATCAGTGCGAGCGAACTTGGCACAGCCTTTGAAGATGAAGATCTGTTGGCAGGCGGTTTCGTAACTTATGCAGCCGGCGATGAGTTGGAAGGCGCTATTGAAGAATGCGAAATGAGCGATATCTCTCTCATAGATACATATTCCGGATTGTACTTTGATCTCGAGGATTGCGACTCAGCAGTCATCTATGCTAAGTATATCGACGACGAACCTACTTCACTTGAAGAATCCATGACGGTCCTGGAATTCAAGGATGATGACGGTGCATATAATGCATTCAATGAATTCCTCACGCAGGAGTTCGTGGATCTGTCATCTCTTAATTCCGATGAGTATTCTTCGAGCAGTTCCAAGTCCTACTTCGTACTCAATATGGACGCAGAGGATTATACTGATCTTATTGTTGCCGAATTAGAGGGAGCCGGTTTGGATGAAGATCAGATCGAGGAATACAAAAATATGATCTTGGAAGAGATGAACGACTATTCTATCGTTTTCGGTATCTACCAGATCGATAACAAGCTGATCCAGATTGCTTATATGTCAACAACAGGTGAGAAAGACTGCAAGGTTTCTTCTTACATTGAGTCTATCGGATTCGACAATCCGTTTGACGTAGAGAACTCCGATGCACTTATGGAATTATTCATGGGCGCTATTGAATAACTTCAGACTTTAAAGGGGGGCTTAACGGCCCCCTTTTTTTGTGCTTCAGATCACATACTGATAATCGCATGCAGAGATTATTAAAAGGGGTTGCCTCGTTGAGACAACCCCTCTTCACTATTTTCTGAATTAACAGATCAATCTTCGAGTTCGGAAGGACTCGTGACTTTGAACTCGTCGCAGAAGTCATCGATATCGTCTGTATCGTTGGCGCAAAGCGAGATGACTACTTGCTGGCCGTCTCTGTATATAGCTGCGTAGAATTTGACACCGTAACTGTCATAATAGATGTAAGCTTCGTTAAGCTCTTCATCATCGTCGAAGTTGATATCTTCAGACATATCGTTCCAAAGTTCCAGAGTATCGTCAAAGAAATCCTCGGCAGTTTCCTGGTCCTCGAACTTGATGTCACAGATGAAAGATGCGTAACGGTCGTATGAACTGATATCGTTTGTTCTGAAAAATGCTACTGAAGATTCAGATCCTTTAACACTTGGGAAGAACTGATCCAATTTCATGGATTTGTATAAGTCCTTGGTTCCGGACTTATCCAGTTCAACGTATATGCCGTCCTCGAAGTTGTCATCGTAATCATCCTCTTCACATGCTTCGATGAGATCATCTACATCGTATTCTTCTGCATCAAGTGTATCCTGGAAGAACTTGAGAACTTTCTTCTCGGAGAATCTGCCTCCGAGATTGATGTTGAAGTTGAAGTTACATCCGCAGAGAGCGAGTGCGATTGCACCGGAAAGACCGATAGCGATTAATTTTCTTTTCATGTTTCTATCTCCTTATTGGATTAGTTTTCTTTTCTCAATTCATCATTCCCAATTAGGATAATAAATGATTTCCTCGAAAAATAAAACCCATATTATTCAGAGATTTCTGCCTGCTGGATCTCTTTAATGAGGGCATCCTGCTTTTTGGTGTCCGCGAAAACACGATAGTAGTACAACGCGGCGCCAATGATATACGGGATGGTGAAGGATACCAGATATTCGATCCAGCCGCGCTTTGAAATATAGGCAATGCGGCTCAAGATAAATACTATGAGCGTGCAAAGACCCAGGGCCGCCAGATACTGAACGACGATCATGAACAGTGGGCTGAAGCGGGTCAGGAGCTTGTGAAGTGACAGGACGAAGACTGCGATGGTGCAGAAAACGAACATCACGATAACGTTGACGTTGTTGGTCTTACCGCCGAAAAAGAGATTGAATATCGAGCCTCCGACGGAAATGATCGTGTATGAGCAGCAAAGCTCGATCAGGATTTCTTTTATGTCTCTCATTGTGATATCCTCCTCATTCTCTGGAGATAATCGTTGAATGTCTTTTTGTAACTTCGGTTGATGCAGATTCGCTCGCCGTTATCAAAAGAGGCGTAGACCTTCATGTTAAGGTCGGGCTTCAGCTGACGGATCTTATAGATGTTGATCAGATTGGATTTGGAGACACGGACGAATCCGTAATTCCAGAGCTGTTCCTCGCAGGCGGCCAAGGTCGTCATAAGGCGGTAGCATCCGGTCCTGGTGTACGCGAAGAGCTTACGATCGATATGATCGAGATAATATACTTCCTTCGGGTCGATCATAACAGCCTCGCCGTCGTCCATGTCCTCGTCGGCAGGGCGTCCCGAGAGTGTCGGGCGCTCGGAGTTGACCGTGTCTATAAGCTGCTTAATGAGAGGACGCATGTTGGCGTAGTAGATGTCAACATGCTCCTCCCTGATGTTCTTGTCTTCATTCAGATTAAGTTTCATAACAAACCATCACAAACCATATGTATTAAGGAAACCTTCAACGGACTCCATGTAACCGTCCGGATCATCGATGATGCCCTCGATGTGAGCGCTGTCGACATATACGATCTCCTTTTTGTCAGTACCTATATTATCATAAACCTGCTCCACCAACTCTGGCAGGCACACTTCGTCTTTCTCGGATACGATGATCATGGTCGGGATCTCGTCAGTTGCAACCATCTTGATGGTGTCGCCGTCATCCATATCAACGTCGTAGACCTTGTCCATGTACTTACCGCTGGTGGCGATGAAGAAGTTCGTGCTAAACGAATGCGCGCCCTCGAATCCGTCGCCGAAAACGAGCCTTAACTGAAGTTCCATTCCCGGAACCGGTGAATCGCAGATGACCGCGTCAGCCGCATCAACGGCGCCTGCCTTGACACTACTCGCATAAAGAGCCGTCGTCTGTGCGCCCATGGACTGTCCGTGAACGATGACCTCTGAAGCATCGAGTTCTGTCCTCGCGTACTTGACCATGGCTGCCACGTCCATCTTCTCGTTGATGCCGAATGTGACCCACGGATCCTGGTTGTCGCCTGAGCCTCTCTGGTCGATGGCGATGACCGAGTAGTCGTCAGCCAGGTACTGCTCTGCCAGCGGATATGTGCTTACTCTGTCTCCGCCTGAGCCGTGGACCAGTATCACCCACTTATCACTGTTATTCTCGAAAACAGTCGCCGGCACCTTGTTGCCGTCCTTTGCCTCAACGCTTATATCGTAACCTTCGTGCTCATTCATGAACTTGTCGATGTCGTATCCCCATAATTCCAGCTGCTTGATGCTGTTTCCCTTGGTGTCGTTACCCTCGTTCTGATTGAGGATCCTGTCAGCCACGTACTTACTGAAAAGTACCGTTCCGATGATGCCTGCGATCACCAATACTCCCATTACTATTCCAAATATCTTTGCCTTTTTCATTTCTCGTTTTCTCCTTGGTTTTGTTTGATGGGCTTACCTTACCAGACTTTTTCGAGCCGTGTCGGCGAAATCGCACAAGTTGCACTTTGGGATGTCTATCATGCATTTTCGAAAAAACTATTGACCGAAACCAATAGTGATGATAGTATCTATTTACCTACTTAACCTGTGGGTAAATAGATTTAAGAGGAAATACCAATGGCAGATAACATCAGATACATTTACGCAGACAACGCTGCGACCACAAAAATGAGTCAGACCGCCCTCGATGCGATGCTCCCGTGCATGATCGAATTCTTCGGCAACCCGTCGAGCCTTTACTCCATCGGCCAGAAGGCAAAGGAAATTCTGGAGGAATCACGTCAGATCGTGGCTGATCAGATCAATGCATCAGTTAAGGAGATATATTTTACTTCAGGCGGCAGCGAGGCTGATAACCAGGCAATCAGAACGGCAGCCGTGCTCGGTGCGAAGAAGGGCAAGAAGCACATCATCTCCACCAAGTTCGAGCATCACGCCGTACTTCATACATTAAATAAACTCGAGAAAGAAGGCTACGAGATCACACTTCTCGACGTCGGCAGCAAAGGCATCGTCGATCCTGAGACAGTAAGGAATGCCATCAAGGATGACACGGCACTCGTAACGATCATGTACGCCAATAACGAGATCGGAACAGTCCAGCCGATAAAAGAGATCGGCGCCATCTGCCGCGAGAAGGGCGTTTTGTTCCATACTGACGCAGTTCAGGCAGCAGGTCACCTTCATATCGACGTAGTTGACCAGAATATCGACATGCTCTCCATCTCAGGCCACAAGTTCCACGGACCTAAGGGCGTCGGCGTTCTGTATGCGAAGAGAGGTATCATCTTAAGCAACATCATCGAAGGCGGCGCACAGGAGCGCGGCAAGCGTGCAGGTACAGAGAACGTTCCTGCTATAAGAGGAATGGCCGCTGCGCTTAAGGAAGCTGTCGAGAATATCGATAAGACAGCAGCTCACCTTATTCCGCTCCGTAATAAGCTCATCGAAGGACTTAACAAGATCCCTTATTCAGAGCTCAACGGCGACGCGGAAAACAGACTTCCGAGTAATGTCAACTTCTGCTTTGAAGGAATCGAAGGCGAATCACTTCTCTTGCTTCTCGATGATAAGGGCGTATCCGCTTCTTCAGGTTCTGCCTGCACATCAGGTTCCCTCGATCCGAGCCACGTGCTCCTGGCTATCGGCCGTCCGCACGAAGTCGCTCACGGATCATTAAGACTGTCACTCGGCGAGGATGCAACTGAGGAAGATGTTGATTATCTCATCAAATCCGTAACTGAAGTAGTAACTTACCTGCGTAACATGTCCCCGTTCTGGAGAGATCTCACAGAGGGTAAGCGCCCGCACATTTTTGCAGAATAATAAGGAGAATAATTATGGCTTTATATAGTGAAAAAGTAATGGATCATTTCAGAAATCCGAGAAACGTCGGCACGATCGAGAACGCTGACGGCGTCGGCGAAGTCGGTAACCCTGTCTGCGGCGACATCATGAAGATCTACCTTAAGATCGAGAACGACATCATCACAGATGTTAAGTTCGAGACATTCGGCTGCGGCAGTGCCATCGCATCCAGCTCCATGGCTACCGAACTCATCAAGGGCAAGCCGATCTCAGAGGCGCTGACTCTCACCAACAAGGCAGTAACAGAAGCTCTTGACGGACTTCCGGCTCACAAGATCCACTGCTCTGTTCTTGCCGAGGAAGCTATCAAGTCCGCCATCAAGGATTACTACGACAAGAACGGCATCGAGTACGACAAGTCCATCTTCCCGGACGAGCCGTCCTGCGACCACTGCTGTCACACAGTCTGATCGGTTTCAGTAGTAAGTTCCGGCAACGGACTAACCTGCTTGATTCTCCTCATCTCATCGTAAAGGGTCGCGACCCTGCTGCGGTAGGATGAGGCATTTTTTGATATCTCCTCTTTGAGGCTGCTGACTTCTTCCACCTTCTCTTCCAGGAGTTTCTCCGTCTCCCTCTGGGCCTTTGCACGCTCGATATTATCTCTGTCGCTGGAATAATTGCCGTAGCGTGGCAGGATCTCAGTGCCATCATAGATCTCCTTGAGCTCGCCGTCCGTACCATAATAATAGTACTGGTTATCTACTCTACCCTTTATATCCCTCTCGAAAACTTCCTTCTTCTCCCTCGCATCATTGATCTTGGCTTCAACGGAATTTTTCTTGTTAGCTTCCGCACGGTACTTCTCATAATTCTCCAGGATCTCGGATATCTTTTCGAAGTATTCCCTGTCCTCGCCCTCGGTCGAATCTATAGCTTCCTGCGTCCTGATCTTCATGGCGTTAAGAAGGATCGACATATTATCACAGATCCACCTGAACGAGCTCACATCATTAAGCTTACCCGCGCACATTATCCTTCCGAGGAGCGCATTCGTATCATCCGGCTTCTCCCCTAATATACGGACAAACAGGTCATCCGCCTCCGAGTACTGACTGTTCTTCATCGCCCTTATAGCAGATGTGTAGACATTCTCGTCACGGACAAATTCATAGTCCAAAGTATTGCCGCAGAACAGACACTCATAGATATTACGGTTGAGGTTGATGATCATCTCGCCGCCGCAGTTAGGGCACTCACCCTTTCTCATCTTCTCTGAAGGGATCTTGACTTCCTCAGTCGCTTCTTCATGCTGTTCCGGCTCCATCGCCTTAAGTTCGTTATATATGACGGCTATCTTCTCTTTGAGTTCTTCCGCCTTCGCCTTATACTCAACATCCAGCGACGTCTTCTCAGATCTCTGCTCCCTGTGGTACGCGAGCTGCTGCTTTCTTTTTATATCTGCCACTGCCACATATATGGCAAATCCGAAAGCGATCACAAAACAGATAACGATCCATACGGCAAGTCCGATATAGTTTATGAACAGAAAAGAGCCAACTCCCAATGCGAGATATATCAGCGCCACCGGAATATGCTTCATGACAGAAGGGCCCTCCAATTCCTTGACGGTCTCCTCCTCCTGCTTTAATGCTCTTTCATATTCTCCGGCCTTAGTCGTGACATCCTTATATTCATCCGCGAGTTCCAGCATCTTATCGAATTTCTCAAAGAACGCCATATCCTCATCAAGTGCATTTTCCTTCGCGAAAAATACCTCCTGCTGAACCCTCTTGAGATCTCCCTTATATGACTTCGTAAGGTTCGCGAACGAGTCAAATGATCTTACCTTCGCAGCACACAATACCTTTCCCCGAAGAGCTTCAAAATTATGCGGGTCTTTCGTAAGGATAAACTTAAACTTCTTAAGTGCAGACGGGAACTCCATCGCCTTCAGCGACCTGTTCGCCAGTTCCTGAAGATCTCTAAGCTGGAAGAATTCGTAGTTATACGTGGCTCCGCAGAAAGAGCACTCATACACCTGACGGTCCTCATGAACTTTCAACTGACCGCCGCAGCTGGCACAAACGTGGCTTTTTACAAGAGTCATATAAACCCTCCCGTCAACTTAAACTCATCATATCTGTTCTGTTGTATAGAGATTTCTTCCCTGTGCCTTTGATTCATACGGGATCAGCTTAAATCCGTCTCCCGCCACAGCGCACCTTATCATCTTCTTCGTAAGATCCGGAACCGTCTCATCATTAAGAGCCTCATCCGTATCCATCCAGACGACTTCGCTGTTCTCATCATTATCGGACCTGGCATCACCTTCAACATATTCCGCCTCGAAAACAGCATACCAGTCCTTTGCGCTGAATCTCATACCGATAAGTTTTCCCGCTTTAACGGTAACGCCTGTCTCTTCTTTGTATTCTCTTACCAGGGTCTCTTCCGGTGTCTCACCGAAATCCACATATCCGCCCGGAATGATGAGCATTCCTTTTCCTGCTCCGTACGTATGACGTGCCAAGAGAACTTTGCCGTCCCTGATGCATACTCCTGCAACGGACTGGCTCCAATTAGTTTTTCCGAGATCAACTGTAGGCATATATATTTCCTCTTTTCTCTTTCCCTTTTCACATTATACTACACGCAAAAAGAAGGCAGACCATCCTCAAACCTGATGATCTGCCAACGTATATCATATGGAAAGTCAATTATTCGTACTCTATTATGCAGGAGAGATATCCGCTATAAGACGGCGCCGCCTCAAGGATATTGTCAGGCACATCCATAAGTACATCGCCCTTACCTTCGATATAGATCCAAGCGACCTTATCTTCCTTCATCGTATCTCCCGACTCGGTCTTGCCTTCGAAAGAAGGCTCTCCGCTCAGCCAAAATTCGTCCTGGATCTTGCTATTTGATCCGTCAGTTGTCCACTTATAAGTTCCGTCAGAATCCAGCGAACCGCCGACCATGAAGACATTGTTTTCTATCTTGGTATACATGAACATTCCTGCGACCAGAGATCTCTCGCTCTCGTCAGATATTGTAACGAGATGACCGCCCTTGGATTCAGCCAGAGCCTCAAACTCAGACCATGTCATGTCGGCAGTTACGATCTCATATTTGTGCTCCTTCGGGATATCGGAATTCTCCAACATGGAAATAACTTCATCAGCACTAAGAGAGCCTCCGAGGAACATCATATTTTTGCTGTCGATAGCCTTGTCATATTCTTCAACGGTTGTCTTCTCACCATTAAGAAACCAGATCGGCTCATCAAGATATTTACTCGTATCAAACGGGTCTGCGTCTTCTTCGAAGAACTGTGCTTCTCCGTATGCAGTAACTTCGATCTCGCCGTTATCATCCATCTTCATCAGTGTCTCTTTTTGGAGAGCACCGGCGTAGTCCGCGTTGGAGTTGTAGATAACATTTTCGAAAGGCTTATAGTAGTATCCGTGATTTCCCATGACACCGTAGCCCCAGTTGTCGATAGGCTTTTTGAGCTCGCCGTCGGAATAGGAATAAACGCTTACCCAGTACCATTCGAGGTTGACTACAAGTTCCGGGATGTCATCATCATCGATATGTACAAGTCCGAAAGTCACTCCGTCCATCGAAGCAGATTCTTCATTTATGACATCGATATAATCATAAACATAAGCCGGCAAGTGAACGATCTCACCTTCATCTAAAATCTCGGAAACAGACTCGGAGACCGACTCAAGATCTTCATCACTCGTAGCAGCTCCAGTTGTTTCAGCTGTCGTCTCGGAAGTTTTTTTCTCTTTTTTTCCGGCATCTGCTTTGCTGCACGAAGCAAGCATAAGTGTCGCCATGATGGCGGCTGCAACAGTCTTCTTTTTCATAAGATTACCTCTGATCATTCTTACAGATCATTTATCTGCTAAGTTAATGACGAGAGGATATCATTTTCTGTCCCATCCGTACTTTCTCATTCCAATGATCTTTTCCTCCTATCCCGAAAGCATTATATCCGAAATATTAAAAGACCAGTCGCATTTGGTACCAGACTGCGCCGCCGTGGGTCGACACGGAAACGCCTTCGTTTATAAAACCGAATTTGGCATAGTAATGTACAAGTTCTTCCTTGCATGTTAAAACGGCGCCCTTGCAGCCGATCAAGCGGGCATATTCGAGAAAAGAATGAAGTGCGAGCTCGGCGACGCCTTTTCGACGATGATGAGGATGGGTCTCGACACCGAAGATCATCTGCCAGGTTCCGTCATCATGATGAAATGACGTATCGGAATACATCTCGTCAGTGAGATCTTTTTCACGCGTGACAGGACCGTCGACCACGCCTATGATCTCGCCGTTATATTCGACCAGAGTGAAATTATCCGGGTATGCATGAACACGCTCGGAAATAGTTTCCTCCGAAGCAGCTTCGGCCTCGGGGAAACAGATTTTCTCTAGTCCGGCGATCTCATGATCGTCGCACGGGAAAGCGTGCCTTACGATGTAATCAGTTGTTATCATAGATATCCTCGGTAAATGTGAGGCTTCCGCGGTATCCAGTGTAGGTGCGGTTGAATATGAGTCTCTCGCTCATCGGGAACGAACCCAGGATAAACTGGATATCTTTCTCGAGGGCGATCTCCCTGTCATTACTGCTTCCGATAAGAAGCGTGATCTCCTGCTCTTCCTCGCGGATCGCTTTGTTGATCTCATACTGATCGGTAAGGAACAGAACCTTAGGCGGTCTTGCATATTCCAGGTCTTGGATCTCCTTTATGATTCGATCCTTATCTTCCTGCCTGAAGATCGGCTCGGAGATGATAATAAGTACCGGCGTGAAGCTGTAATCGTTGGCCAGATATCTTGTGAAACCTATTGCATTATTCGCATCTGAAACTACAGCAAATCTCTTCCAGCTTAAGACACCGATAGCCTGCTCCAGGTAGTTATAGACATACTTTTCTTCACGGGCGATCACCTTCTCCACGAGATCGTTATCCAGGTCCAGTGCTGATGCCACATCCCTGACAAATCTCGTCGTGTCAGTCGCGCCGACGAACATTCCCGGAATACGGATAAACGGGACACCGAATTTCTTCTCGAACTTTTTGGCAGGGCCTGTGAAGAGCCACGGGCTGATAACGATATTAAGAGCTGCACCGGAACACTTCCTTATCGTGTCGATCCCCTGACCTTTGGTAAAGAACGTATTCACCTTAAGTCCCAGCTGACTTAAGATGCGGTCGATCTCTTCGAGAGCGCCGCTCCAGAACGGATCATGATAAGGGATGATCCCGAAGATATTAACAAGCTTGTCGTCCTTCGGAACATCTGTTTCTATGACCTGATCGATGAAGGTGTTCCAGACTGTCTCATAGCCTAAGTTGCTGTCACCGGCAAAGCCCGGAGTCTCGATCGGATAAACGGGGATCCCCTTCTCGGAGAACTCGTTGGTGACGCTTACGATATCGTCGCCGATGATCCCGGCCGTACATCCGGTGAGGACAAAATATGCATCTGCATCGATTATGTCTATCGCACCTTGGATCGTGGTCCTTAGCTTATTTGTTCCGCCGAAAACGACTTCTTTTTCGAGCATGTTAGAAGAAGGGATGGAAACAGAACTTACAAAGCATGAACTCTTGTGACCCGACTGACCCTGATCGGATGCAGAGGTCTGCATGCAACAGCCGGGACCCGAATGGTAGATCGGGCATACTCGGTCGATGGCGCCGAGGACTGAATTGATACCTGCCAATACGCAGCCGCCCTTTGGGTTTTCCATTACATTAGACACTTTAGTTTCCTCCCTCGGTTATATACTTAAACGGGTTTTGCTCATACCAGGAATCCTTATACGGGAGCTTCGAATGAGCAGCAAGTTTTTTATTGAAACCCGGGTTTTCTAACTGGTCCGCGATCTTGTTTCCGAGAAACAGAAGTCCGTCGTAACCCATGGTCGGACGCTTGCCGTCGAGAACGTGAGTTGTCGGAACGCCGAGCTTAGCGGCCCACTCCGGAACACCGATAAAAGCATCCGGCTTAAGACGGTTGACGAGATTTACCTGTTCGAACGGCTGCATGTTCGCGATGTCGATCACGAAGTCTTTGTGAATGCCGTTAAGATACTCGATATCGATCTGTGCATCGTCATCATATGTCGGAGTCTCAAGACCGATAAGTTCCATTCCGAAGTCGTCGATAAGAGCAGCTGCAGCAAAGGAACGTCCCGTACCGCCGCAGATGAATACTCTCTTTCCCTGAAGTCTGTCGCGGATCTTTTTTACCAGCGGCTCGATCCTCTCGTGCTCGCGGGCGATGATCTCCTCGACTTCCTTTTCTTTTCCGATGACCTTCGCGATTCCTCTGTACCACTTATCTGTGTTACGGATACCGATAGGCATTACCGTATGTGAATACGGAATATCGTAGTCCTCTTCCAAAGTCTTCATGAACTCGTCTGCGAAGACCTTACAGATGGATGTAGAGGCCTGGGCTGCAGGGATCTTACGGATCTTCTCAAGAGAACTGTAGAACGGGATGTAGTTAACCTTAGCTCCGAGAAGTTTGAGCATTCTCTCCATCTCTTTCTGGTCCGCATAACTTACGGTAGTCGGAGCGAAGAGATTTATGAGACCTTCCTCTTTTTCTATCTTCTGATGCTTGAGAATATATTTGTTGATGGAGATAAACGCTGCGTCAAAACCCGATGCACAGATCTTGGATTTAAATCCTTCACAGTGTATCGGAACAAGAAGAGTATCAGGATAGTCCTTCTGAAGGCTGTCACAGATCGCGTCCACGTCATCACCGATGATGCCGGACGCACATGAAGTAAAGACAAAGATAAGCTTCGGTGAGTATCTGTCTATAGCTTTCTCCACTGCTTCACGAAGCTTCGGTTCGCCGCCGAAGACTACGCTTTTCTGATCGAGATTTGTTACGATCAGTCGCGGGTTCTTTACGTTTCTTACACCTCTGTGGATCTGTCCGACGCGGTACATATCGATAGCCATGATCGCACATCCCACACAGCCTTGAGGCGAGTGAGAGATGAAGACCGCATCTTCAAGAGACATCAGCGCGGCAAGGCTATTGATCTGCTGGCACTGAAGTCCCTGGGCAAAGCTCCTGTCCGCCCTTTTAAGACATCCTTTTCTGAAATTCTCTTCGACTTCCTTACCTGTCGAGCCCAGATCATTGACTCTTCCGGGCTTGCTCTCTCTTACACCTGAGTAAGTTACTTTAGCCATGTCGTTCTCCTCTCATTAAGTTCTCAAAGATCGATTGTTATCTATCTTATTGTAGTAGCCTGCGATCTTGTCGAGCGCGTCCGTGATCGTTGTCTCGATATCGAATACCGAGATCGCTCTTTTCTCGAACTGCTTTTGTGCCTGAAAACCGATCTTCTTGCAGACTACCGCACGGCAATCCTCGATGGCCGTGACCTTCGCTGCCACTTCTTCACCTCCGCCGCAGCCGTGCCCTGAGCCGGAGCATCCGTTCTTGTCGCCGCACTTGGCAGCGCAGCCGTCCGCGTCTGCTACTTCGCGCTTTTCGTAGAGCTCGTAATCCGTGCCTTCGACCTTATAGATCAGGAACTTTTCGACTTCACCGAACTTAAGGTCAGTATTGATGCCGTCGGAAGATCCGATCGCTATGTAATATGCCATTTTTAAATCTCCTTTTCGAAAAAGGTTATAAACGAGAATATACCAAGCACAAAAGATGCACTCGGTATATTCCCACACGTTTTATCAGTTAAATCGGGAAACTGCTACTGTATAGATGTCCTCGATGAGGCGGATACCGCCCTCATAACCGACATATGATCTGTCGAATACCACCTTGTCCTGTACAGGCCAGGAGATATTCAGGAAGTTGCCCTTGAGGCTCTCGGTCACTTCTTTTTCGTAGTAACCGCCGAGTACCAGCGGATATCCGTGATAGTCGTGCTCTTTGATCTCACTATGGATCTTATAGCCGTCTGTCTCGAAGGATACCTCGGCCTCGATACCGAAGTTGAGCTTTTTGAACTCTTCGGTGATCTGATCTCTGTGATTCTTCGGAGTGTCATCAACGACGAACTGCTTTGCAGGGATGAGACCCAAGTCGTTTACCAGGAACTTTGTGATCCCGAGTGAATATTGTGCGTCAGCCACAACAGTGAACTGTTTGTTGATGACGCGGTTCTCGAGGAAGAGGTCTGCGTATCTTCCGATGAGGTAATAATAGTAGTCCTCGTGTTCCTTGATCACCGCTTCAACCTTTGCTTCATCAACTCCTGCGAACTTACCGACTTCTCTTAGAAACTTACTGGTCTCTGTGGCGCCGATAGGAAGTGTCGGATAATGAAGATAAGGTGTACCGAACTTACGCTCCATCTTCTTTACGTTACTGAGTCCCACCCAAGGTGAAACGAGAAGATTGAACTCTGCTTCAGGGATCTTGTTGATATTCTCGATGCCTCTGTTGTAACCGAATATCGTGTTAGGAGTTAATCCCAATTCGGCAACAAGCTTTTCCAATGCCCTGAGATTTCCGAGCCAGAAAAGATCCTGATAAGGAACATCAGCCCAGATATTGATAAGCCCCTTCTGCTTCTTGTCGGACTTCTTGAGATACTGTTCAACGATCGCGTCCACGACCTGCTCGTGTCCCTTGTAGTTGTTGCCCTTAAATCCTGCAGTCGGTGCGTAGATAACAGGCTTATCAGCATCTTCGAATCGAGAAACGACTTCACCCGAATCATCACCTACGATCTCAGGGATACATCCCGTGAGAACAACATATAGATCTGCATCTATGACTTTAAGAGCATTGTCTATAGTCGAATTAAGTTTCTTAACGCCTCCGAATACAACGTCCTTTTCGTTGATGCTCGTACAAGGAAAGATGTTCGGGGAAAAATATCCCGAGCTTCCGTTGGTATCGGAAAGTTTCTGTGCGCAGCCCGGACCCGAGTGGAGGATCGGCAGAGCCCTGTCGATCGCCTGCACGGTCTGCATGGCAGCCAGTGCGCATTTATATCTTTGCTTATCAAGTAATTTAGCCATTATTTACTCTCCTCCAGGAATGTATCAACATCCTGCTTATACCACCAGTCTGTATATGGAAGCTTGGATCTTTTTGCGAGGTTTTCCTCGAAGCTTCTGTTCTTGATCGCGTCAACGATCGTTTTCGCGAATTCCAGAGTATGCTTGTAACCGAATATCATATACTCGTCGGCTACATAGATAGCAGGTGTTCCGTTCTTGATCGCCCATACCGTTGAACCCGGATGACGTGAAAGGTACATATCAGGCTGATACTTATGAAGGATATTCATAACTTCATAGTTCTGCTGATCCGCTACGCTTGCCTCGAAGTCGATATCGTTATCGAGGAGGTACTTCATCGAAGGCGGAACATCACCGTTCTCATATTTCTTGTCGTAATGCCAGGCAAGTGCCCATACGACCTTGATGCCGAGTTCGTCAAGTACACGGGATACCTCGAACGTATAGCCAGGACCCATTCCGAGAACAGCGGTAAGTCCCTTAAGTTCCTTCTTGACCTCTTCGATCTGAGGGATGTAGATGGCACGCTGCTCTTCGATATATTTCTCGACCTTCTCGGATCTTCCTGTTACTCTTCCGATCTCACGAAGCCAAGCCTCAAAACCCTTGATACCGCACTGGTTGATGCTTCGGATGTAAGGAACTCCGTATTTTTCTTCGAGTACGTTACCCAAGTAGTTACCCAAAGTACCGCAGATACATGTTGTAGCTACAGCCTCAGAAAGGTGAGACAATTCCTCGACAGTAGAGTTACAGTAAAGGAACACAGGATCCAAGTCGAAGTTCTTGAACATCTCGATTATCTCAGGTCTGGCACTCTCGAAAAAGTTCTTGAAGTTGATCTTGTTCGTCTTTACGCCTTCTCTCGGCGGCTGAACGATAGACTGTAAAACTGCATGATCGGAAATATCAAAACCTGTTGCCCAGATACGTGACTTAAAACCTTCACAGTGTACTGCCACGATCGGTACGCCGACCTCGTCTCTTACCTCGTCAACGATACTGTCGATGTCCTCACCGATGATACCCGTTGCACAGGAACTTGATACGAAGATAGCCTTAGGCGAATATCTCTTGTTGACTTCAAGGATGACACTTCTCAAGGTATTTGTAGAACCGAAGATCGTGTCATTCTCGTTCATGTCTGTTCCGACATATACTGTGTCACTTGTAACGCCGCGCTTTTTCGACATTACCTTGGACATATAATAAGCTCCGGATGCTGCAACGGAACAACCTGCAGGACCGTGGTGTATGATCGCGACGTCTCTTATGCCGGCAAGCTGTCCCAGGCCGCACGTGGAAAGACACGTACTTGACTGGGAAAAGCATCTGGAACAGCCCTTGAGCGTTCCGCACTGGCTCTGTGTAGCGAGATCTTTTAATGTTCCTACGTAACCTGTGATGGAACCGATTCGGTTCTCTCTTGTTGCTACGTTGGAATTACTGAGATTAGTAGGCATTTTGTGTTAAACCTCTTGATTATGATTATTCTGCAAAAAGATTTGTGGAAAGGTAACGAAGACCTGTATCAGGGAATACAGCTACGATCTTTTTTCCTTTGTTCTCCGGCCTCTTCGCAAGCTCAGTTGCTGCGAAAAGTGCTGCACCTGAAGATGTACCGATAAGGATACCGTCGTGCTTAGCAACATCTCTTGCTGCCTGGAAAGCTTCAACAGCCTCGACTCTTATAACTTCGTCATAGATATTTCTGTCGAGAGTAGCAGGGATGATATTATCCGGAACTCCGTCGAACGGATGAACGCCCGTGATCTCCTCATCCGGCTCAGGCTTCTCTTCAGAAGGAAGTGAGTTAGGACCCGGCTGAACACCGACGACCTTAACATCAGGATTCTTGGACTTAAGGAAAGCTCCTGTTCCGGAGATGGTTCCGCCTGTACCTACGCATGCAACGAGGATATCGACCTTACCGTCCGTATCTTCCCAGATCTCAGGACCTGTTGTTCTCTTATGAACATTAGGATTAGCAGGGTTGGAGCACTGATCTACAAATACAACGCCCTCTTCCTTATCAAGAACATTTTCCTTCAAAGACTTGATAGCTGCGACAAAATCACCGTTTGTCTCCTGAAGTGTCTTAGCGATGGTAGGCTCCTCAGAAAGCTTAATGGTCTTACCGCCAAAAGCCTTGATCACCTTGAATCTCTCCTCAGAAACCTGATCCTGGATATATACTCTGAACGGATAGCCCTTTGCTGCCGCGATAGCTGCAAGACCGATACCTGTGTTACCGCTTGTTGTCTCAACAACAGTGTAGCCAGGCTTGAGCTTGCCGCTCTGCTCTGCGTCTTCGATCATCGCGAGTGCGATACGATCCTTAACGCTCTGATTCGGGTTAAAGTACTCGAGCTTACCGATGATGTCTGCTTCGAGTCCGTGTGCTTTGTCGTAACCGTTCAACTGAAGAAGAGGTGTTCTTCCGACTAGTTCTGTAATTGACTGATAAATGCCTGCCATTTTTTTCTTTCCTTTCCGAAAAAATTTAGATCTTGTAATCGTCTGCGAGCTCCATCATGCCGTATTCCATGAGGATCTCCTCGAGTCTTTCCTGAGTCATAGGAGTAGGAATTACAAAATCCGTATTCTCGATAACTGCCTGAGCGAGATTTCTGTATTCCTGTGCCTGATTTGAATCAGGACGGTACTCGATAACCGTCTTTTTATTTATCTCAGCATGCTGCACGATGTTGTCACGTGGCACAAAATAAAGAAGCTTTGTTCCGAGCTCTTTCGAAAAAGCTCTCAAAAGGTCGAGTTCGCGGTCAACATTTCTGGAGTTACAGATGATACCTCCAAGTCTTACACCGCCTGTTCTCGCGTATCTCTGGATACCCTTGGAGATGTTATTTGCCGCATAAAGCGCCATCATCTCACCGCTTGCTACGATATAGATCTCTTTTGCTTTTCCTTCACGGATCGGCATTGCAAAACCACCGCACACAACGTCACCCAAAACGTCATAGAAAACATAGTCCAGATCGTCTGTATATGCGCCAAGGTTTTCGAGCATGTTGATCGAAGTAATGATTCCTCGGCCTGCACATCCGACACCAGGTTCAGGTCCGCCTGACTCAACGCATCTTGTTCCGCCGTAACCTTCCTTCATGATCCTGTCTAGCTCGATGTCCTCACCTTCTTCGCGGATCGTATCAAGTACTGTTTTCTGTGCCAATCCGCCAAGAAGAAGTCTTGTTGAATCTGCTTTAGGATCACAGCCGACCACCATTACTTTTTTCCCGTGCTCAACGAGGCCTGCCGTGAGGTTCTGTGTTGTGGTGGATTTACCGATTCCACCCTTACCGTAAATTGCGATCTGTCTTAACTCGCCCATCTTAAAATGTCCTTCCTTAATCAAACAATTTATTTACTTTTTCGAATCTTATTAGTTTGTCGATCGATTCCGATATTATCCCGGGGATCTGGTAAGGGATGATGCCCTTGCTCTCCAGTACCGCCGCCGCTCCGTCTCCGACTTTGCTCGCCAGAAGAAAATCACAATCGGAGAAGACCTCCGCGTTTTCGTTAAGCCTTTTGTCATCATGTTCTCCTGTCTGACAAACAGGCTCGACTTTTCTTACTTCCTTCAGCTCTATAACATCATTGTCGACCTCGTAGATGTAAAAAGTTGAAGCGTGCCCGAAGTGGTTGTTAACAACTATTCCGTCACTTGAGGCAACCGCTATCAGATATCTCTCGTCAGCCATGTGAGAATGTCTCCTTGACCTTGAGTCTTCTCTGATAGATCTGGTCTCCGAATTCCGACTTACCCGGAACTCCTACCGCATCCGCTCGGCAGTGCTGACAATGTCTGAAAACATCAATGTACTTTCCTGCTTTCATTCTTGCCGCTTCTATCTCAGGACACGTCGGTGCCTTTACATCCTTGAGCTCATGCTGCGGTATCAGAGGTATTATGTTGTAGATACTCGCGCCCGCTTCCTTGACTGTCTTTGCGATGGTCTCTATGTGATCACCGTTTATCTCCGGAACGAGAACCGTATTTACTTTTACCGTAATACCTGCTGCGGCGATCTTTCTGATGCCTGCGAGCTGGTTTTCGATAAGGATCTTGGCTCCTTCAACTCCTTCTATCTTCTTACCGTGATAGATGATGTAAGCATTAAGCTTACTTTCTATCTCGGGGTCTACTGCGTTAACCGTTACAGTAAGTGAATCGATCCCGACTTCTATGACTTCATCCGCTCTCTCGTTAAGAAGAAGTCCGTTTGTACTCATGCACTTGATAAGGTCAGGAAATTTCTTCTTTATGATCTTAAAAGTGTTAAGTGCATTGTCCGAAGCAAGAGTGTCACCCGGGCCTGCGATACCCGCGACCTTGATCTCAGGGCAGATCTCCAGGGCTTTACTCAGGATCTCTTCACATTCTTCGGGTCTAAGGACCTTCGAGGTAACTCCGGGACGTTCTTCAACATCGTTTATCGTTCTGTCGCAGAAGCGGCAAGCGATGTTACATCCGGGACTTACCGGAAGATGTATCCTTCCTGCGTTATTCTTATGGCCGCCAAAACACGGGTGAGAATTCTGCAGGTCTTTATAGTTATTACTCATCTTTCACCTACTTTTTGGCATAAAAAGACCGGAGACGCTGCAAAAACAGCATTTTACATGTCTCCGGTCAACCGGTCATATTAAAGTCTTATCTTCTCAGTCTTATCGATCTGAATGACCTTGCCATCCTGAATGATCAGGACAACACTTCCATACTTTGTCTCCTCGACAAGCTTCCTAACTTTGTCGAGATAAGACTCATCTCTCTCGACTCTGTTATCTGTTGCCAATCAGATCACCCCTGACATCAATCCTTGAAGAGAGGAGTAGAGAGATAACGGTCACCCGAATCAGGGAGAAGTGCTACGATAACCTTGCCCTTGTTTTCAGGTCTCTTAGCCAGGATCTCAGCAGCCTTAAGTGCTGCACCGGATGAGATACCTACGAGGATACCCTCGGATACTGCGAAATTCTTGCCTTCTGCGAATGCGTCTTCGTTTTCGACAGGAATGATCTCATCATAGACCTTGGTGTTAAGAACGTCCGGTACGAAGCCTGCGCCGATACCCTGGATCTTGTGAGCTCCCGGTACGCCTGTTGAAAGGACTGCGCTTGTCTTAGGCTCAACTGCTACTACCTTAACGTTTGGATTCTGTGACTTAAGATACTCACCTACACCTGTGATAGTTCCGCCTGTACCTACACCTGCTACGAAGATGTCTACCTTACCGTCTGTCTGCTCCCAGATCTCAGGACCTGTTGTCTCTCTGTGGACCTTAGGGTTAGCAGGATTGATGAACTGGCCGAGGATGATGGATCCTTCGATCTCCTTATTGAGCTCTTCAGCCTTGGCGATAGCGCCCTTCATACCCTTAGCTCCTTCTGTAAGAACGAGCTCTGCGCCGTATGCCTTAAGAAGTGTTCTTCTCTCAACACTCATCGTGTCAGGAAGTGTAAGTATTGCTTTATATCCCTTAGCGGCTGCTACTGCTGCAAGTCCGATACCTGTGTTACCGCTTGTAGGTTCGATGATCGTTGCTCCCGGCTTCAAAAGGCCCTTAGCCTCTGCATCCTCGATCATTGCGAGTGCGATACGGTCCTTAACGGATCCAGCCGGATTAAGATATTCGAGTTTAGCGAGGACTGTTGCCTCTGTGATCTCTTTTTTCTTGGAATAGCCGTTAAGCTTAAGTAATGGTGTCTTACCGATCAATTCCAATGCACTTTCTTTAATGTTGCTCATAGTAGTTTCCTCCTAAAAAAATTGGCCGCCGCCTTCTTGGTGACAACCGTAAGTTAATTGATAAAACGTTGTTCCAAAAAAGTCCGTTCTGATTAATTCGTCCTACAACACGTAGAACACATCATACACATCTGACACATCGTCTCCTTTATGTTAGTTATATTCTTCATGTTGCATTCCTCCTTCTCATCAAGGTTATTTTGTTTGGATGACATTATAGTACCACTGCCGGAGGGGTTTGAAAAATTGCTAATAATTATCATAGGTGATAACTTTTACTTATAATCGCCTACTAGGTTAATAGGCAAATCCTATCACAGTCCGAAACTGAAGATCGCCAGCACATAAAAACCTATGATACTCAGTGTTGCCAATATATCCAGGACACCCAAAATGATAACAGGTTTACTGTTCTTTCCCAGCTTATGTCCTATGATGAAAAAAACAAATCCGAGAAATCCGATCAACGTACAAATATTGATAACCCACCTAATAGCAGAAGAATCAATCGAAGCAACCATAAGTGCGATCGCAAGAGGTGCTGCTACTACAGGTATCAGTTCCAGGATAATTGCTATAGATTTTTTATTCATTTTCTATTCACCTTCTTCCATTGTGATAAACGTTATGAAAAAGATATATCTATTATAAGTTATTCGTCTTTGTAGAACAGATAATAACCTTCATCACAATGAACACATATCCTAGTATCATCCTGATATTGACCTTCGTACTGTCATTCATGTTAATGATCATGTGAGCCTGATGGGACATCTCGTGGTCCCACGTGACATAGAAAGGCCGCCCCGAATCGGACGGCCTGAATTATTACCACACCTCAAATGTCTGGATCTCGAGTCTGAAATCAACGGTGCATCCGTCTATCTCGAGTCTGTAGTCACCTTCCTGAAGCTCGCCTATAGATTCACTGCAGACTTCAAAATACTTGATCGCTTCGTTTTCTAAATAAACATTGACCGTGAAGTCATCAGGCGTGATCTCCGTATAGTCGTTGCCGGAACTAACGAAGAGTTTTATCTGAGAAGGATCAAGATCCGGAATCTCGTCACCGTATTCTTCGAAGGTCTTTTCATAGCCTGCATAAAGTGTACAGTAAAGAATCATATGAGAAGGGGTCTCGATCTCGTCGTAGATATTGTATCTTTCTATTTCCCATCTGTATCCGTTAACGGACAATGTCATATCGCCTGTAATGACAGAAGGTTCATAGGCGCCTGCCAAAACCTCCAGTTCGTCATATACGATAGGCTCGATGCTCGCACCCGAATCATCAGGTACTTCTTCCTCAGTTTCCGTAACTTCGCTCCAGCTTCCTAAGGCCTCATCGAAGTTTTGATACTTGGTGATAAAAGTCTGACTAACGAAGTCGCTGTATAACACATCAAGGCCATCTTGATATTCGACATAGATGCTCTCGAACCCGACACGGAAGGCGAGCCAGTATAGTTCGATCCTGCTGTCGTATTTAAGCTTAACGAAATAGTAGTCTCCGCTAGCGGAAGTTTCTTTCTCGTCAGCTTCGAACATACCACGCTTTGCACAGGTCTCGATCGATTCCGCCTCAGTGATGACGCTGCCGTATTTGGTAGCGCGAAGATCAAAGACAAAAATGTCAGTTCTCATTCCGTCCAGATCTTCCCTTCCGAGGGCGGTGAATCCCGGGACGTTTTCGGGCGGATAATAATTCCAATCAAAACCATCGGACAATTCAAAAGGACAGTTAGCGAGGATATCGTCCTCATCAGCCTCAGAGGCGGATACCTGCGTTGTGTCCTGAGGATCTTTTTGAGAAGTGTCTTTTGTTGAAGAATCCTTTTTCGAGCGGGAGCCCTTGCATGAGATAAGGCTTCCTGCACTAAATAAAACCATAAGGACAACACAAACTGCCCTTAAAAAAGCAACTTTCCTTTTCATATGTAACCCATCCCTATTTTTGTACTGTCTTAATGACGAGCGCAAACCGCCGATCGTTGCTTATATGACTATAATATTACCCTTCGTCTTTGTAGAACAGATAATAACCTTCATCACAATGAACGCATATCCTTGTATCATCCTCATCCGATGCGTAGATATCCTGTCCATTTTTAAATGCGATCTCGGCTCCTCCTGCACACATATCTCTCGTCGGTGCATTATAATCATCCACCGCCTTGATCTGGCCTTTTATCTCATATCCGTTTGGTGCTCCGTACTGTCCGGGAGCCGTGTATTTGTAAAGATATAGTTCCCCGTTATACATGACCTGCGGCGGGGCAATCATTCCACTCGAAATATCAATACCCGTAGGAGCAAGCTCAGATTCCGCCGTTGTTTCTATTGTCTGTACCTGCAAAGAACAACTGCACAAGCTAAGTATCATAGTTACGCACAAAAATGTACCGATTGTCTTTTTCATAAAAGCACCTCCTTATCGGTTACGAATACGTTCCTCCGCAAGCTTCATAAACTTTATCAAATATCTCCTTCGGGACCTTCACGTAGTACCAGTTGAAACCCTGATATCCCACATAGCCTTCGCCTTTAAATTCGATCATCCTGATATTGACCTTCGTGCCGTCATTCATGTTAATGATCATGTGAGCCTGATGTGACATATCACTGATTACCGGACACTGATTTTCATGATCCCACGTGTCAAAGAAGTCACCGTTATCGACCGCATCCCAGAATTCATTCCACACTGCTTCATCGATATCGGCATTCTTGATATTACCCGTATTATAATCCCAATCCTCATGACTTTGCCACTGGACCGATCCCGTAAGTTCACGGACACGAAGTCTGTCCTCGAACAATTCGCTTCCCTTGGAAAGCGTTATTCCGTTAAGACAGTCGAGGAACTGGATCCAAAGACCGGGGCCGTTCTCGTCTTCGTATTCTGCGCGAAGACAGATCCTGAAGCCGGTATCGTATCCTTCTACCGCATATATCTCTCCAGCTACGGATGATGCGAATTCTACCGCGTATTCATCCTGTGATGACCACTCGTCGATATTTCCTTTGGCAGTTCCGAGATATTCACCTACGATCTCGTCGATCTTATATGCTTCTTCACCGGTATAATCCATAGACTGCGTGTAGATATTTCCCTTGTAGACCACAAATCCGATCATATCGAGTGTCGTTCCTTCTTCCGTGGATTCAGGGATCTCGACGGTCGGAACATATACTCCTGAAGTTTCTGTTTCCATGGCGGTAACTCCGGTCTCAACCGTGGAATCAGACAGTGTCTGTTTAATTTCAGTCGGCTTCAGATCAGGATCTCCGCTATTTTTTTCGAAAAGCATAGGGATAAAGACCAGTCCCAATACCGTTACCGAAAGAAGTGCCACGGCTATCGGCACCCACCTGAGATCACGGGTCTTTGTCTTTCCTGCATTTTTAATGAACTTATTATCGATATCACCGATCGCTTCTAAAAGATCTGTTTCTCTCATACGCCGTATCCTCCGTCCTTAAGATGCTTTTTAAGGTCTGCTCTCATACGGAACAGCATGGTCTTGACCTTGCTTTGCGAGAAGCCGTATCTGGCGGCGATATCCTCTACGGGATCAAAGTACCAGTACCTTCTTACAAAGACATTCTGCTGCTGCATTGAGCAACCTTCCAGAAATTCATTGATGGAATCGCTCAGGCACTTCGCATCGACCTCATCTTCAGTATTGTTCGGGGACGGGATACACTCATGCATCTCTTGAGTAAGTTCGCTATAAACGGCATACCTCTTTTGGCGTTTGTTCGTCTTGCAGACATCCAAAGCGACGTGCCTTACGATCCTTCCGACAAAAGCGAACAGATAAGTCCTCGGTTCGTGCGGCGGGATAAGATTCCACGTCTTAAGGTAAGCGTCGTTTTCGCACTCCTCAGCGCTTTCCCGATCGTACAAAATGCCGTATGCGATCTTCCTGAGCGCGTGGCCATACTTGGACGCAGTCTGTGCTATCGCTTCTTCATCACGCGATAAGTATAGTTCTACGATCTTATCGTCATCCATGAACGATACCTCCTCCATATGGTCTTCACCCTATATAGCGACATCTTGTTACGTCAGGTTACATAATCAGATAGTAAACTTTTTCGAGACAAAAAAATACTAACCAAAATCTCATTTTGAAGTTTTGGTCAGTATTCGTTTTTTATGTCTTAGAAGTTCAGACAAACTGCTCCGCCCATGCTTTCAGATCTGCTTCCGAAGCATTTGACGGGAATCTCTTGCCGTCCTTGATTACTGCGGAAGGAGCCAGGGTCTTGAAGTTATCTGAAGACTCTCCCAATCCGGATGATCCCGAAGTCGCGAACGGTATCAGGGTCTTCCCGGAAAGATCGTACGCCTCAAGGAATGTATCGATGATCGAAGGCTCTCTGTACCACCAGATCGGGAAACCCACAAAGATAGTATCGTACTTTGAAATATCCTCAACCGACGTTTTGATGGCAGGACGAGACGAACGGTCACTCATCTCCACAGAACTTCTTGATGTCTTGTCTCTCCAATCAAGATCCGCGTCTGTATATTTTTCCTCAGGCTCGATCTCGAAAACATCCGCTCCGACAGCCTTAGCAAGATCTTCTGCAAGTTTTGCAGTAACACCGCTTGCGCTAAAATAACTAACCAATACTTTTGTCATGTTATACCTCCTCTTGAATCTTACAAACATCTACCCATTCTTTATATCCGCTGCATTTCTCAAGATCGGAAATTGAAAGACGCACTGCACTGTGATCTGTTCCGGCAGCAGGGTATACTGTCTCGTGCTGTTTTAAGCTCTCATCAAGATAAACAGTAACACCGTCATTTATACCGAACGGACATACACCTCCGATATCATGACCGATCAATTTCTCGACCTGGTCACCCGGGATCATCTTGGCCTTAAAACCGAAACGAGATTTGTATTTCTTATTATCGATACGGGCAAGACCTTCGACTAAGATCAGAACCGGCTTATCATCCTGAATGAACGACAATGTCTTGGCGATCATTCCGGGCTCACAACCGAGAGCCTCCGCCGCCTCTGCTACTGTTGCGCTGCTCTTCTCGGGAATGATGATACGATCTTCAAATCCCTCTTTACGCAAATGCTCTTTTGCTCTTTCAAACGACACTTTTATACCTCATAGCCGGGCTTTATGTACAAAGCGTCCTTATCAGCCATGATCGTATTATTGTAGTAATCTTTCCAATCAGACTGCTCGATCTCATTAAAAGCTACTGACACGGATGAGATATTACATCCCAATGTCTCAGCAACTGTAGCTGCGACTTTCTCTGCGCAGTTTTGCTTTATCTCCTCTGTCCTTCCCGGATAGCAATTGATCTGAATGTGTGGCATATCTTTATCCTCCTTGAATAAATTATATTTCTTTCATCTTATCAGATATTATATCTTCCGTATCTGCCATGGCCTTTAGTGTCATTGTAAGAAGCTTATCAAGTTCCCATCCGAGCTGATCTGCTCCGCGCTCGATAACTTCTCTTGAACAGCCTGCGGCAAATCCTTTGCTCTTATATTTCTTCTTAAGAGATTTAAGTTCCATATCCTTAGTACTCTTCGATGGTCTCATCAATGCAGCCGCACCGATAAGTCCCGTAAGTTCATCTGCCGCGAATAGAACCTTTTCCATCTCATGGATCGGCTCCACTTCAATAGTCACTCCGCATCCTACCGTAATACCGTAGCCGTGCGAACATACGGCATGGATGATATCTTCTCCTACACCGCCGTCTCTTAGAAGTTCAGGAGCTTTAAGGCAGTGTTCCTCAGGATAAACTTCAAAATCGATATCGTGGAGAAGTCCTACGATCCCCCAGTATTCTTCATTATCGCCATATCCCAATTCCCTGGCATACCACTTCATGACTTCCTCAACAGTCAGTGCATGCTGGATATGAAATGAATCTTTATTATATTTTTTCAGTAATATATAAGCTTCGTCTCTTGTGATCATGATCAGTTCCTCCGTAAAACATATTATCACTCCAGGAAACCCTGTGAGATAAAATATTCTTCTCTTTGAAAATGCGCGTATGACGTCTTGAGTTTTTTGAATCCCCAATGTTCATATAGTCCTATGTGTTTCGGATGTGTATATAAGACCACATTGCAGCCTTCAACCTGCCTTAAAAGTTCATCCACGATGATCTTTCCGATGCCTTGTCTCCACAGGTCTTCCCGAACCGCAATATTATAGATCGATGCCTGACAGATCCCGTCAGATAATGCTCTTCCGACACCTGCCACATGCCCGTCATCAATTATAAAGACTTTTGCATAGCTCCTCTCGAAAACAATTCTTTGCGTTTTGCTATCCAGATCACTTAGTCCGTAGCCGTTTAAAAGACCGGCCACTTCATCAAAATCTATACCGTCCATGTCAGTTCTAATCTCGAAAGCCATCATTTTCTCTCCAATCTTATGATCTTATCGGCATACTTTTCAATATGTTCATCATGAGTTGCGACCAAAACAGAATTTCCTTCTTTTGCATATTCTGATAGAAAACTTAAGATCCTGTTTCCTGTTTCCTTATCAAGACCCGTCGTCGGTTCATCGGCAATTATTACTTTAGGACCCATCAGAGCTGCACGAACGATAGAAGCTCTTTTTAGTTCTCCTCCGGAAAGTTCATACGGATAATTTCCCGCCAGGTTTCCTATGCCGAGTTTTTCCAAAAGCGAGATCGCCTTTTTCTTAAGATCTGCTTCAGGATCTGCTTCAATATACGGATTAACGATATTTTCCAGAACAGTAATGTTTTTAAGCATAATGTTACTTTGAGGAACGTAGCAGATGCTGTTTCTGTGTATCTTGGAAAGTTCCTTATCCGTCAGTTCATATAGATCCACATCGTTATATCTTACAGTTCCTTCAACAGGCTTAAGGATTCCCGCCATTATCGCCAAAAACGTACTCTTGCCGCTTCCGGATTCACCCATTACCGCGCTGAACTGACCTTCTTCAAGACTATAATCTACAGAGTTCAGAATGGTCCTTTTATTTTTTTTGTATCTGTATGTAATCTTTTCTGAAACAAGCATCATTCTGCCTCCTTTTTAAGAGCCAGATATGGCTCGATCCCTGTGACGTGAAACACAAAAACGATCGATGATACCAATGCGACAAGAAATACTATAGCCATTATAAAAATGATCTGTAATGTCGAACCGATAAAGTCCGGACCTAAGTACGGCATCGACAGGCTCATTCCGATATATCTTCCGAAAGGGATAACGATAAGAGCTCCCAGAAGACATCCGACAAGCGAACCGAACAGACTTACGATCCCTGTCTCAGATATAAGCATAGCCGCCATCTTTCCTTTTGAATTTCCGAGGACCCTTAAAAGTGCCACTTCCTGCTTTCGGCTTTCTATGATCACGCTGTTTATGAGTACCAGGATCCCGAACAGAAGAACGCCTCCGATAAGGATGACTGCGCCGACGATGTCCGTTATCCTCAAAAGATTATCCGACAGGGATTCGTTAAGTTGCTTCGGATAGACGACATCAAAAACATCGCCTGCTTTTTCGTGACATTCCCTGATCACATCATCCTCGTTATATCCCGCATTAAGATTTATGAAGACTGACGATAAGATATCTCCGTCTTTCTGTTCTTCAGTCAGGAATGAATTCTTTTCTTCGGCATCGGCAATAACAGAAGCCATGGATTCGCTTGAGAAATACACGGAACTATCAAGAGCCGTACCTGTCTTAGCCATCTGGGATACAACTTCATAATCTTTTCCGAATAGTTTAATGGTGCCGTTTTCGGTAACGATATCGCTTCCGACGATAACGTCATCTTTTTTCAGGCTGTTCTTATAATTTGTCTCGATCCACGGACCAACCACAAAATCAGTATCGGGATCATAGAAAACGAGTTCCACTTCACTGCTGCAGCAATCGGCCGACAGCGACTTAAGAAAGCACTGGGAAGTAACCTCGCTTATACCTTCAATATCCTTGAGCTTATCATCAACGGAACCGTCAAAATAGAACGTGCCCCTCTGACCTTCAAGAAGAAGATTCTCGGCTTCCTCCCTTGAACCTTTTGGAACCAGCATGATATCAGAACCGAGTCTTCGATCCATATTGTCCATTCCCTTATTAAGGCTCGATTTTATTATGCTTCCCGAAAACAGCATAAACGACAGCACCGCCGTTGTTATGACAAGGCAGGTGCTGTAGAATATGCGGCTTTTTACGCCTGATAAAATACTACGGATCTTACTTTTAATCATCTTTACTTCCGGTAGATGCCAGATATCCGAAATTGACTCCGGCGATAACTAGTATCAAAACACCTATTACGATGAGTGCAGGCTGTGTCTTTGCCTTACATGCCATATCGCTCATCTTGCAAAGTCCTGTGAGTTTAAACGGCAAAGCAAGTACCAATGCTCCGTTAAAGAATTGCGCAATGCTTATTCCTGCTCTTGTCTTCTTTTCTGAAAAAAGAGCGGATACGATACCGAGGAGAAGGATAACTGCTCCTACTCCGATCTCAGCCTGCTTTGTATAGTAACAAGCCATCTTCATCTCGCTCTCGCAGACCGGAAATAAAACGGTCGGGATAAGGATGACAAGAAGTCCTGCAAGTAAAAAAAGTGCTGCTACGATAAATCTGTTTTTCATTAGTGTTTTCCTCAACTTAAGATTATTAGAGATAGTATTCGACGTCATTGATCTGGCCGCCGAGATTTAATACATTCAAGATCTTTGTCCTGTACTCCTGGAAAGTATCCTGAGCACGGGCGCGTGGTCTTGGAAGGTCGATGTCGATTATCGCCTCGACTTTTGAAGGACGGGCTGACATAACAACAACCTTGTCCGACATGTAGATAGCTTCATCAACATCATGGGTGACCATTATCATGGTCATATTGTGTTTCTTCCAGATGTTTAAGATCTCATCTTGAAGATTCATTCTGGTAAATGCATCGAGAGCTCCCAAAGGCTCATCCAGCAGGAGCACTGATGGATGTCCCACAAGTGCCCTGGCAAGTGATGCCCTCTGCTGCATGCCTCCCGACAGCTGGTGCGGATAGGACTTCTCAAATCCTTCCAGGCCTACAAGTTTAACGAAGTCCTCAACATCTCCTTTTCTTTCCTTATAGACATGTCTTGCCTTAAGGCCGAAGGCGATGTTCTTTTCTACCGTCAGCCACGGGAAAAGGTTGGATCCCTGAAAAGCGAAGCCTCTGTCGCTTCCGGGTTTCTTGATCTCCTGATCATCTATATAAAGCTTTCCTTCAGTGGCCTTATCAAGTCCTCCGATGATTCGAAGAAGTGTTGACTTGCCGCATCCCGAAGGACCGATCAGGCTTACGAACGATCCTGCTTCAACCTTGAGAGACAGACCGTTTAATGTCTGTACATCTTCTTTGGTCGGGTCGGTATTCGGAAATTTCTTGTATACATTTTCTATTCGTATCTCGCCTACCATTTGATGACTCCCTTCTGCCAGATAAGTACCTTGTCACGTACCTTGAACAACAATGTAAGTGTCAGTGAACAGATCACGGCGATTATGATAAGACCTGCGTATACGCCGTCGTACATCATGACTGATTTCTGCCAGTTGATGTACCAGCCGATTCCGCTCGAGTTACCATTCATCTCGACAGCCATCAATGTTGCAAAGGATGATACTGTTCCGTAGAAGACTCCGAGGAATATGCTCGGCATTGCAGCAGGGATCGCCACATGAAGTATCTGGTACAAAGTCGAAGCACCGAGTGTTCTTGATACCTCAAAGTTTACGTTGTTGATGCTCTGGATTCCGCTGCTGGTCATTAGAGTTACCGGAAACCAGACCGCGAATGCGATAAGGAACACGTTGGCGCTGTGTGTAGTCGGAAATGTCGACAGAGCAAGAGGTATCCATGCTGTTGTCGGAATAGGTCCGATGATCTTTGTTACCGGGTTAAGCCAGTAGCCTACGATCTTAAAATATCCGAGACAAAGACCGGTCAGGAATCCCACGCTCGCACCCCAGGCAAAGCCCACTGCGAGAAGCTTAAGGGAATCAAAGATATTCTTAAGAAGGAATATCTTGTTCTCGACGATAACGGCCACGATCCTGTCAAGAGACGGAAAGTACAAAGTCGGGAGCAAAGTCGTCTTTGAAGTTACAAGGTTTAAAAGCAACAGGAATACCAAGACTCCTGTAAGAAACGGAGCTTTTCCGAGTATCCGACTTCTTATCGGCTCATAGAATAAACCGATGATTATCTCTATAAGGATCACAGCTCCCACGGCACCAATTAGCCACAGGTAGTAAGGATGTGCGGTCTGCTTTTGCTTGCCGTTATCCTTGATCCCGTAATATACCAATATAGAAAATGCTATTGCAACGAACGGCAATAGCAATTTCAAAGCAGCATAGATTTTCTTATTCATAAAAACCTCTGATGTTTTTTTAGTTCACTTCTGTAAACGTACCGTTCTCGTATACATAAGTGTCAGGAACTCCGTCGAATTTTGTGAAAGCCTTTCCGACAAATTCGGACGGGTCGTTTGATTTGAGTTCACCGATCCTTATAAGCTCACTTGCGGCGTTTGTGATCGTCTGTGAAGCGATGCTTACCGACGGCGAATAGTTGTAAGATTCAAGCAGTGAAGCGTTGGTATCAAGATCACCTGAACACTGATTGTTTTCGATCTGTATCTTGGCTGCTTCATATGGCTGAGCCTGAACAAATGCACTTGCCTTAAGTATCGCTCTCGTATAAGCTGCAGCTGCTTCAGGATTCTCATTCGCGAGCTTAGTCGTTACGAATGACATACAACAGTATTCGTTGGCGAACTTCTCGTCCGTACTGAGATCCAGGATCTTCGTGAAGCCGTACTCAGTCTCTGCGTTATATGCAACCGGATCATGAAGTGCAGCTGCGTCGATGGCACCGTTTTGGAGAGCCAAAGGAAGATCGGTAAGACCATATACTACCCACTCGACTTCAAGGTTCTCTGTGGTTACGCCGATGCCTTCATCGTAAAGGGCTCTTTTAAGAGCAACTACGGATGAGTCTCCGAGAGACGGGACACCGATCTTCTTGCCTTTGAGATCCTTAAGCTCGGTGATGCCTGAATCGGGTTTGGTGTAGACCTTCGTACATCCTGTATGCATTCCTGCGGTGAATGTGATCTCAAGTCCGTTATCGATCTGAGGGATCATCGCTCCTGCGAGCTGTGTGGAAGCATCGATCTTGTCGGATGCTACCAGGTCAGAGATGTTACCCATGTCGATCTCCTCAACTCGCCAGGTCACGCCTGCCTTCTTAAATTCTTCCTCAAAGTATCCGTTATCGATAGCGATATGAAGCGGAGCCAAACACAAAGAACCGTTCGCGGTTCCGATAACTATATCAACATCGCCGTCGTCTTTTGACTCCTCCTTGTTACAGGCTGTGAGTGCGGTTAAAGAAACGGCTCCTATCAGCACTAACGCGGCGATCTTTTTTAACATCTTCATTTTTCTGTCCTCCGAAATTTTGCAAACTAAAAGACCGGGGTGGTCTTTCCTGTCTACCTCCGGTCTTTCCAGTCAGCATACATTTTTCGTTTCTTGCGAGAATATTATCATTTAATCCTCGCGCTGACTAATGCTTAACTTCTATCGTCTGCGATAACTTTTGCTTATACTGGCCTAATGCTGTTTATCCTTATAGGACGTTGATCATTCTTTGAACTTCAGCAATTCGTCCACGTACTTTCGGCCGATATCGCTGAGTTTGTGGTTGCTTCTGATGATGTAGCCTATGGTGAGCGGATCTTCCTCTTTGAGCTTTATGGTGACAAAGCCTTCCTTCAAGGTCTTGCTCGCGATCATGATGCCTGTTCCGATCGAGTAACCGTTCAGCGTCGCCATGAGTTCGGCCGATGTCGCACGGTCATTTGACTTTATGATCTTATCGAATTCGTAGTTCCCAAGTGCTTCTTCCGCCAGATAAAAATCGCTCTCGGAGCTCTGGTCAAAAGAAATGCACGGATATGAACGAAGATCATCAAGAGACAGTTCCTTACGCTTGGCAAGCGGGTGATCCTTCCAGACATATGCGAAAGTCTCGCGGGTCAGCAAAGGATAAAACTCCAGTCCGTACTCGCGGAACAGTTTCTTCATTACCTTCTCGTTACTGCCCGAAAACGAAAGCACGCCGACTTCACTTGTCAGATCACGAACACTGCTCAAGACCTCATCAGTGCGGGTCTCGTGAACTGAATATGTGTACTTGCCGGTATCGAATTCCTTAACTGCATTCATGAATGCATGAAGAGCAAAGACGTAGTGCTGCATCGACACGCTGAAATGCATCTTCTCATGCTCGCGGCCCAGGTAACGATCCTCGATGAGCTCGTACTGGCTCACGGCTTCCTTGGCATATGACAAGAACTCCTTACCTTGCTCGGTAAGGAGTATTCCTTTATTTGTCCTCTCGAAAAGTTTGATCCCCAGTTCTTCTTCGAGCTCTCTTATAGCCGAAGATAATGCCGGCTGGGATATGAAAAGTCTGCTTGCAGCTTCGCGCAATGACTTGGAACCTGCAATGACTATAACGTACTTAAGCTGCAAAATGGTCATAGGCCACCTCACTCGTTGCTTTTGAATTTAAGTTCCTGCTTCTTGGCGCTTACTCTTGTTCCCTTCTCGACAGAATTGATGATGAAAGTATTACCGCCGACAACAACATTGTCACCGATAACCGTCTCACCGCCGAGAATGGAAGCACCTGAATAGATGGTAACGTTATTTCCGATGGTCGGATGACGCTTTTTCCCGTGAAGCTTCTGGCCGCCGCTCGTCGAGATTCCGCCGAGTGTAACGCCCTGATAGATCTTGACGTGTTCGCCTATGATAGTCGTCTCTCCGATAACGATTCCCGTACCGTGATCGATGAAGAAATACTTGCCGATGGTCGCACCCGGATGGATATCGATACCCGTGATGCTGTGAGCATGCTCAGTCATCATTCTGGGGATGATCGGCACCTTAAGAAGTGACAGTTCATGAGCGATACGGTAGACTGAGATCGCGTAAAATCCCGGATATGAGAAAACGATCTCATCCTTGCTTTCCGCTGCCGGGTCGCCTTCATAAGCTGCTTCGATATCTGTCTCCAGAATAGCCCTGATCTCAGGGATCTTGCGCATGAAGCTTAACGTGATCTCCTTGGCTTTCTCGTCGGACTCATTTTCTGTGAGTTCGTCGTTTTTGTCCGTGTATTTAAGGACTATCGATACCTGCTTCTTGATGTGGAAAACTGCATCTTCTATAGCAGCTGACATGTTGTTCTTAAGACTATAGATCTTATAAACCTTGCCGCTGTAGTATCCCGGAAAGAGAATATTCATAAGTTTGTCGATGACTTCCGTGATCGCCTCTTTGTTAGGCTGATTACAGATATCGATCTTATTTACCGTCCTGTCATCCTCGTAGTCTTTAAGAATCAGATCTACCAGATCATTTATCTCAGGATCAGAAACCTGACAACCCATAAGAATCCCTCCTATATGCTTAGTAGAGAACACGGGTCCTTATCCTTTCCAGGCACTCTTCGACCGTGCTCCTGTTTGTTGCGACATTGATCCTTTGAAAGCCTTCGCCGGCCTTTCCGAATATCGCGCCGCTGTCGAGCCACAGTTTAGCCTCATGAATGATCCTTCGGTCGAGTTCCTTAGGATCTATGCCGGTGGCTCTGAAATCAAGCCATAAAAGAAACGTACCTTCGCCGTCGATAACTTTTACGCCTGCTAGGTATTTTCGCACATATTCCTTAACAAATGCAATATTATCCTTTATATAAGAACAGACATTATCGTACCATTCGTCGCCTTTTTCATATGCAGTCTGCGTAGCGACAAGACCCAATGCCGACAGCTGACTCATTCCCGAGGCCGCCACTTCTTTTCGAAAACGCCTTCTGATCTCGGTATTCGGAATAAGTATATTCGATATCAGCATGCTCGCGAGATTGAAGGTCTTACTGGCCGCCGTACACACGATGCAGTTCTGCTCAAACTCCTCACTGATCTTCGCGAAAACGGTATGCTCGCCCTCAAACACGAAGTCGTTATGTATCTCGTCGCTTACGACCAGCACGCCGTGCTCAAGGCAGATATTGCCGAGCCTTGTAAGTTCCTCGACCGTAAACACCCTTCCGGTCGGGTTTTGCGGGCTACAAAGAAGGAACAGTTTGATATCGTTCTCTACGATCTTCTTCTCGAAATCCTCAAAATCGATGTGATATCTGTTGTCATCGCCTAAGACCAGATCATTACTTACGATCCTTCTTCCGTTGTCCTCGATGACTTCCGAGAACGGATAGTACACCGGCTGCTGGATAAGGACCGCATCGCCCTCTTTTGTAAAACCCTTAACAGCCATCGCGAGCGCGAAGACCACTCCCGGAGTCTTAATGAGCCAATTGGGCTTGATATCCCAGTCGTGGTGCCTTTTCATCCAGCCCGCGACCGCATCAAAGTAGTTTTGGCCGACCTCCGTATAGCCGAAGATGCCGTGCTTGACCCTCTCGATCAAAGCGTCTTCCACGTAGGAACTGGTCCTAAAGTCCATGTCTGCGACCCACAGCGACAGCACGTCCTCAGGATAACCCCTTCTGACCGCCAGATCGTACTTCAGACAGTCGGTACCGTGCCTCTCGATATATTCGTCAAAATTCAGATTGCGTTCAGCCATATGATCTCCTTCAATCATCTATATTCTCGAAAACATTCTTAAGTTCACTTATGAGATCTTCAACATCCTCTATGCCGACAGACAATCTGAGAGTACAGGGAGTGATCCCGTTCTTAAGCCTAACTTCTTCGCTGACATCAGCATGTGTCTGCGTAGTCGGATAGGTAATGAGCGTCTCTGTTCCTCCGAGACTTTCCGCAAATTTGATCATCTTGACCTTCTCCAGGATCTTCAAAGCATGCTCTTCGGTGTCCGCATTGAAGGTGATCATCGATCCGAAGCCTCTTGCCTGCTTCTTCATGATCTCATAGCCCGGATGCTCCGGAAGCCCCGGAAAAAAGACTTTTGTAACAATGTTACATCCCTTGAGCCACTTCGCGAGAGCCGTCGCATTAGCCTGCGCCTTCTCCATCCTGACACCCAAAGTCTTGATTCCTCGAAGGATGAGCCAACTGTCAAAAGGAGACAGTCCCGCACCCGTTGTCTTTATGAGGAATCGAAGTTTCTCGATCACTTCTTCGTTACTCGTAACTATAAATCCCGCAAGTGTATCGTTATGTCCGCCCAGGAATTTGGTGCCGCTGTGAACGACCACATCTGCTCCGAGTTCCAACGGGGTTTGGAAATACGGTGACAGGAATGTATTGTCGACGATGAGCAAGAGTCCGTGACGATGCGCGATATCCGCGATCTTTCCTATATCTGACACGTTCATCATCGGATTTGTTGGAGTTTCAATGAAGATCGCCTTTGTGTTCGGCCTGATCTCTGATTCGATATCAGCCACACTACAGTTAAGGTTCGTAAATTCATAGGAATTCTTCGCCGACACATTATCGAACAGGCGGATGCTGCCGCCGTAAAGATCTGATTCGGTTATTATGTGATCTCCCGGCCTGAATAACTCAAACAACAGCGTGATAGCAGCCATTCCGCTGCTAAGCGCGAACGCTTCCGTGCCCTTCTCCAGTGAAGCGACCACCTTCTCCAGGTGCTCTCTTGTCGGGTTTTGAAGCCTGCTATAGTCATAGCCCGTGCTCTTCCCTACGCCCGGATGCGCATATGTTGCCGTTTGATATATCGGGAAGCTCAGTGCTCCGTAGTTTTCCGTCCTGCCCTCGGTCTCTTCCAAGTGCAGACATCGGGTATTTATTCCTCTGTCCATCAATAATTCCCCTAACAATTGAATGTTATTAGGAATGTTATCATCAGGTTCGGTTCTTGGATAATTGCATTTTCGTATAGCAATCGATAACTAAAATTTATAACAGGCCCATCACTTAAGGACTTTCTCCTTGTACTTGGCAAGCTCGGTCACATACTTCTCTGCAAGTTCGCTCAGTACCGACGACTTCCTGGAGATATAACCGATGGTCATCTTCTCGTTCGTCTTAAGTTTTACCGCACAGTAATCCGTACCGTTTAAGTCCTCACAGATGATTCCCGAACACAGCGTATAGCCGTTGATGCCCACCATGAGATTTAGTAGCGTCGCCCTGTCGTTGGCGCGCACAAGTCTCTTGTACTCATATGTGCTAAGCACCTCTTCCGCAAAGTAGAATGAATTCTGATCTCCCTGCGCGAAAACAAGGCACGGATAATCATCGAGGTCCTTCATGGTCACTGTCTTCTTATTCGAAAGAGGATTGCTCTTACTCATGTATGCATAAATATGACAATCGAAAAGCGGAGTAAACTCCAGTCCCGACTCATTGATGATCTTACTTAAGACATCGCGGTTGAAGTCATTCATGTAAAGCACACCAATCTCGCTTTTCTGGTCCCTGACGTTTTCGATAACTTCATGAGTCTTAGTCTCGTGGATCTCGAACTCAAACTCATCCATGCCGTACTCTTTGATGACTTCCACAAAAGCATTTACCGCGAAGGTATAGTGCTGCATCGACACATGGAAAGTGTGCTTTACATTGGTGCCGGATACGTATTTTGCATCAAGGATATCGTACTGTTCGATAACGGACTTAGCGTAGCCCAAAAACTCGCTTCCCTTGACCGTAAGAGAGATTCCGCTCTTGGTACGAAGAAAGATATCAAAACCGATCTCTTCTTCGAGAGATTTCAAAGCAGATGTCAGAGCCGGCTGTGATATAAAAAGCTTCTTAGCCGCATCATTAATGGAATTCTCCTGTGACAGAGCAACAACATATTTAAGCTGATTTAGTGTCATTCTTGTATCCTGCTTTCGTTTCTTGTGTTTGTCATTATAGCACGCAGCCCCCTTCCCCGCATGTTATTATCGCCACAAACAATTAACGAAAATTCATCATTTCCTATTGTCTTAAGGTTTCGTAACGATTACCATAAAAAGTGCAAATAGAACTACAGGAGACAAGGGATAATGGATAATACAATTGTTTACGGCGACCCGCCTAAAAAGTCGGGCATTATGCTCGCGTGCAAGATCTTTCTCATACTCGGTGTCATCGACCTCTACGCCATGCAGATTCCAATGGCGGTCGTTTTCTATTCGATCTACGCACAAAAACCAAAGAATTTCAACTTCAAGCTCATCGGTATAGAAGTCGGCATCTTCGCGGTCTGCGCTCTGGTCTCATTCATCTTGGGAATAATCGCAGGAGTAAAGAACACCAAGCCGATGACGAATATAACCTTCATCTTGAAGCTCGTCATGATACCGTTCTTCATCATAAATCTTGTGATGTGGCTATGTCTTGTGGCAGGCCTTATGAACCCGTTTACTTTCTTGGGAATTCCGTTCGCCATAGCCATAGGCGCGTGCCTTACGTATTTCTACATGATCGCGACAGGTCTTCCTGATGTCATGTTCGCCATCATCTACCACATCAAGAACAAGAAAAAGCCAAAGGCCATCATGGTAGCAGGAATCCTTCTATGCTTCATCTTCGTTCTCGATGTAGTCGGTATATTTCTGATGAACAAAGCATATAAAGATTATGAGTTAACAGAATAAGATCAAAAGAAAACCTCGAAGAAATAGTCCTTCGAGGTTTCTCCATATCAGAGGGAATTATCAGCCGCAATACATAAATGTGTTGCTTTCAATATCTGTAGAGCCGGCTACTCTTATGACCGTAAATTCCGGGGTCAGATCTATAATGATGTAAAGACCATCTTCGGTATATCCGAAATAGAACGCGCTCGAATACCAATCATCCTTAATTCCAAAGTCTCTCAAAGCATCAACATAATCAGTAAACTGCTCATCAGAAAGAGGATCCGTTATGATGATCTCAAAATCTGCTACAGCATTCTCGCCTTCATCTGCAAACCAGTAGTACTCAGTACAGCCGGCTTCATCCATGATACTTTCCGTTATTTCGGTTCCATTTGCTATTTCCTTATCGATCAGTATCGTTGCTCCGTCCGGCAAAGGAATATCAAGATCGAACAAGGCGCCGTCCGGGAGGGAGTTGATCGGTAACGCTTCAGGGTTTTCGTAATAGATCTCAGGCGGAGTCCAATCATCGTCGCCGTAAACGTAATAATCATCTTCCTCAGTAAAAGCTTCTGTTTCTTCCGGTTCGGTCTCGTCAGCTTCGTCTTCGTCACTCTCATCAGGAGTATATGAGAGGTTCTTAAGTTCAGCGGATTGAACTTTGTCGTCCTTAGCGATCTCAACCTTCTTGTCTTTTGCACTGAAGAAACAACCTGTAGCGATCACAGCAACCAAAGCAAGGGATGCTGCTGATAGAAGTTTAGTCATCTTTTTGTATTTCATAATGTTTTTAATTCTCACTTTCACGTCTTTTTTGCCGAAGCTTATCGGTACCACCAGGTACTTTGGAACAGAGCTCTTGCGGGCATAAGTTACCAGCGACATGCAATAATCGGCCCTCAGGGAATTATCTATGTTCTTTATTACCTCTTCATCACAGCTCATTTCCATGTCCCTCTCGAAAAGTCGGAACGCGATCCACACCAGCGGATTAAACCAGTGCACTATCAAGGTACTTATACCGATAGCCTTAAAGATCATATCCTTCCTTCTTATGTGGGTCTTCTCATGACAGAGAAGGTACTGGAATTCCTTATCGGAAAGTCCTTCAGGCATATATATCCTCGGACTTATTATTCCGAAAACAAACGGTGATGAGATAGCTGGTCCTGTATAAACATTTCCCTGTATCCTTTTGGTTCCTCTCAGGGACATATAGATCTTAACGGTCTTATATATTACCCCGATCGTTAATAGGAGCATTCCAACTATCCAGACGATCATCAGAACATGCCATATCCCAACAGAACTTCCGGTTGCTACTCGGGTGGTTTCAGCACCGGTAGTTACGGAAGTAACGGCAGGTCTTACGACCGTACCAACTGTCCTGTGGACCGTCTGGACCGGAGTTTTAGTCAGATTAACAGGAGTTACGGTGATCTTCTTTCTCGGAAGATAATTGAATACGGACATCACTGAAGAAGGCGACTTTGGACAAAGGAGCTTAAAAGCCGCCACAGCCCATAATCCGTAGATATACTTAGTAGGTATTTTCCTCAACAGAAAACGTGCAACGATAATTAAAAGAATAACTATCGAACCCGTTAGTGTGAGATTCAGTACACTTTCGAAAAGTTCGATCATCCCGATTCCTCATTTCTCATTTCTGTAATCTTCGATAATCTTGATCAGTTCATCAGCTTCGCTGTCGGACAAAGACTTGTCCTCAAGGAAAGACAAAAGGAACGAAGGCAGCGATCCTCCAAAAGTTCTCTTTACGACTCTCCTGCTCTCGAACATCTGCACCTGGTCACGCTCAACCAGTACAGACACAAGACTATCCTCATTCTTGACCATCTGCTTAGCGATAAGCTTACGGAGCATGGTATACGTTGTCGACTTCTTCCAGTTAAGCTCTGCCTCGCATACTTTGACGAGCTTGCCTGATTCGATCGGCGCATGTCTCCAGATAACATCCATTAGTCTGTGTTCGCTCTCACTAAGCATCAGTTCTTCCATCTTCCTGCTCCTTTGGTTTATAACTATAAACTGACTTTAGTTTATAACTGTAAACCAATTAAGTCAATCAAAAAAGTGTGGCAATTTTAGGCACAAGAAAACCCGACATCTGCATATACCATATGTCGGGTTAAATAAATATCTATCTTTAAGCACAGTATTATTCACTACACTGTCTTACGAACTCTTCAAATATCTTCCTGCTGCTCTCCTCCTTGAGATAGTTGAATTCGGGATGCCACTGCACTGCCCAGACAAATCTCTTATCAGGCATCTCCACTGCTTCGATCAACCCGTCTTCAGATAAGGCCATAACCTTAAGACGATCAGCCTTATCTTTGATAGCCTGGTGGTGATAACTGTTAACATCTAGTTTGTCTGTATTAAGAAGATTATACAAAGCACTGTCTTCAAGAACGCTTACAGAATGTACCGGCACATCATATGGAGGATTCATATGATGTTCAACTTTTGAATCAAACTGAGTAGGAAGATCCTGATAAAGTGTTCCACCCAGATAAGCATTCATGAACTGGATTCCTCTGCATATTCCCAAGACAGGCATATCTCTTTCTAATGCCTGATCCAATAATTCCTTCTCCATGGAATCACGTTCAACACACGCTGCTCCGCACTTAGGAATGGGTTCTTCACCATATATCTTCGGATCCACATCATGTCCTCCGGTAAGAAGTATTCCTTGTACTTCATCAAGAAGTTGACTAATAACAGAAGCATCACTGGTTAAAGGCAATATGATTGGTATTCCCCCAGCTTCTGTAACTCCGTCCATATATTTCGGAAGCATCCATAAGCTTTCTTTTGTCTCATCTACAAGCGGCACTACTCCAATTATCGGTTTCATATTATTTCCTCCAAATAAAAAGCAAGGAAGTCTATCTAAAGCTCCCTTGCTTCCTAATCATTATACTACATCAATCCCACAAAATCTTTACTTCTTTATCTTCAACAAGAACCTCTCCGCACGATGGACACTTAAGAACACCATTCTTGATCTCATCCTCTAAGGAGATTATTCTCATCTTGCCTCCACAATCTGAACACTTATGCTCATACTCCAAGTACTTATCAAAATTCTCAACCAACACACTTGGCAATACACAACCATCACTGCTTTGTCCAGCCTTAGGAAGATAAACAGACAAGTCAGTTACATCCTCGATCTGTCCACATTTAGTACAGACAGCAGTACAGTTTTCACAATTAACTGCAGCATCTTCATGCTCTTCAAAAAACTTACGGTACTCTTCACCGTACTTTCCCTCTCGAATATCCTTAACTGTTGAAGCATATTCCACCGGATACATGTAACCAATGCCATTCATACCTACATAGTTATATCCGCACTTCTTACACTTAAAACCAAATCCGTTACCCATGATCATCACTCCTTTTCGAAAAAAACGAAGCAATTCATAAACTCAGGACAAGCGAGTTATTGTCCTTTCATCAAGATAATACACCAGACCTATGTCCGTTTATTCGGGCTTTCACCAAGAATTCACAAAACTTAATTGATAGTCTTTTTTCAATCAAATACAAATAAGAAATAATACTCTGATATTTTTTTGGCTATCTTGTATTTATGATAGTAAGAGATCATAGAAGGGGATGATACTTATGATTGTTGAATAGAACTAAGTAAATGAATAGAAGGAGTAAATCATGAAAAACAAAAAATTATCAGAAAACACTGCTATAAACATAATATCTGGTATATACCATGAATATACAGATATGAACCATACTGAATCTCCCGATTATTTCAAGAGAGGTCTGTGTTTAGAGATAACACATGCCATAAGCAGTAAATCCGGAGAAACAAATACATTCGTTCAAAACAACCTAGGTAAAGGGTACACCGATCTATCTATAAATTGGTTACACAAAAATGGTTATATTGATGAACCTACTCCATGGGGCAATCGTTGCTCTTTATATATACAACGCAATTCTAAAAAAATGGATCTACTGTATTTAAGGCCTATAAATTCACAAGAACTTATCCTCATTGGATATATTAGTCAAAGTTTTGAAGAACAATCAATCCAGAATAGTATTCTTAAATCTTTACACAAAAAACTTGTTAAACTTAATAAGAACTACAAAATTCAAAAATATAACGATTTATGCATTATCATTCCTGAACAGATTGGATATGGAGTTTGGACAGATGAAGTTTCAGAAGTTTTACTAAACGAAATCATTGTTTCTCTCAGAAATATATATTCACAAAGGAAATTTGCTATATATTTTGATAGATTATTCCTAGTATTTGAGGACTATCTTTACAGAATTGACACAACTAGCTGGAAATATAGCAGGCATAAAGTTCGCTAATACAAAATAATAGCAAAAAGATTGTTTTGCTTAATCAACACCACCCGTCGAATGAAGTGAACCCCTGAAGTGATATGTACCCTCTTTGCTGGACAACAGCAAGGAGGGTATTTATATGCGTTATTCGTATGAGTTCAAAGTCAAATGCGTAAAAATGTATAAAAGAGGTGTGTATCCAGATACGCCACAAGGTATATCTAAGTCTGAG